>JBGUSK010000029.1:0-16134 GCA_045132495.1 Christensenellales bacterium
TGAATGGTGGGCTGTTCATCCAGTCCGCGCTCGGCATGGCTGCGGTGGTCAACACGTTCCGTTGAGCCGATACGTACCAGATGCAGGTTGACGATATCCGCCCATGCGCTGCGCCAGAGGATCAGCTGGCTTTCACTGTTCCAGCGCTCGGTGATGGGATTCTGTCTACCGTAGGTGGTGCTTTTCGGATGCTTGGAGGCACGCTTCAAGCCCTGGACTTCGCCGTCAGCTGTGGTCATGTACACCTTTTTCTTGCCGACCAGATAGGGGTATTGTTTCTCCCAGCCCTCGTCCTGCGCGTGGAGAAATTCGGCTGCCGTGAAGCCCCGCTCCTCATCGCCACGGATGCACAGATACTCCTTCTCTGTTTTGTACTGCCACTTTCCCTGTTCATCCAGCGGACGGATTGTCAGTAGTATATGAGCATGGGGATTATGGCCGGGCGGGTCGGGATCGTGGATGCCCACGTCGGCGCACATGCCGTCTGCCACAAACTGCTGCTGGATGTACTCCGTCAGCAGGGCGATCTGCTGATCCGGGTTCAGCTCACGCGGCAAAGCCACCACGAACTCCCGGGCAAGGCGGCTGTCCTTGCTCTTTTCAGCGTCCTCCACGGCGTTCCAGAGGGCAGCGCGATCCTGCCACGCGGTGGGCGCATTTTCCGGCAGAAACACCTGCTCCCACATCAGACCCTTCTTTCGCGTGTAGTCATGGTGGACGCCGTCATACTCGTTTGTCACGCTGGAACAACTCATGTAGGCAGAAGCTGCCACGGCGGATCGTCCTTTGCCGCGACTTACGACTTTTGCCTGCATGTGATAGATGGCCATCTGCGTTCACCTCCTTCGTCATCGCCCAGCCCCGTCGTACCTGCAAGCTGCCGGTGGCAGGTTGCGTCATGCCGCAGATGTGCTGCCGGTGGCGGGACAGCAAGGCGCAGGGTGGGATGGCATATGGGGATATGACAGCGCAGCCTGTCGCTCTCCGCAGAGAGCGAAACTCCCCCTCGGAGAGCGCACGGCCCCGCCAGGGGAGACCACCGCCCCTCGGGTGGTGAGTCAGTGCGCCCTTCGGGGATAAAAAGAAGCGGAAGCATTCCGGTTGCCCGGAACGCCTCCTTTGTCGATTGCCTGGTTACTCGGTTCTCAGCGTACTGCACAGGTACTCCTCCAGTTCGTCGGTGGTCATGGTTCGTGTCTGGGGAAAGACCTTTTCGAGGATCGCTCCGGCTTGGATCAGTCGGCGGGTTCGTGCCTTCCGTTCCTTGTCCCGGTCGCGCATTTGGGCTTCCTCCAAGCGGTGCCGTACCTGGATCAGTTTCTTTTCGTGTTCAGTCATGTTCGTTTTCCTTTCTGGTATCAAAAGAGCGGCCATCCGGTATCGGGGTGATACCAGATGGCCGCAGGGTTGGTATTGCGTTGTTGGTCGGTGATTGAGTTGGTACCAGGCGCAGCCCTGGTTGGTATTGCAGCAATACCAATCAGGGACAGTACTGGTATCAGAAGCTGTCAGCGAAGTCCAGCGCCGTGGACAGATCATCGTCTGGCGGTGCTGGTTCGGTTTGTATGGGTGCGGATGGCTGTACTGCCGCCATTGGCACAGGTGCAGACCGCAGAGCGTTGCAGATCGTGCTCTCAATCCGTTGCAGGAAAGCATCTTCTTTCTCACGGGTTTCCAGATACGGGTCTGCTGCCAGCTGCTCCTGCCGTCCGAAATAGTCGTTGACCGCTGCCACAATCGCCTTGCTGTAGGAACGGTGCTGCTTCTTGTCCATCTGCTGAAGGTGCGACCACGTCAGACGGTCTTCCTCATCGGTCATGTCCAGCCGCAGCGTTGTGGTGAAGATACGCTTCATCACAGCTCACCAGCCTTTCGCAGACGCTCCGTTGCCAGCAGCTCGTATCCCTTGGCAGTGGCGCAGATGTCATGGTTGAAGCTCACGCGCGCTGGGTCATATTTGCCGAATTGCTTCACCATGCAGCTGCCGCCGCCCATGACGTACAGCTTCACCAGATCGGGACTGTACTCATGTTCGCGCAGCTTGCGGAAGATGCCGCCAATGTACTCCTCAGCGGTCTGCCGGATCACAGCCATGTACTTTTCTCCGACCTCAGCCTTGCCGGTGCGCAGGATGCGCTCGATCATGGCCTCGTCAATGGTCACGCCGTAAGTTCGCATCAGGTTCTCACGGATGGCCAGCACACACTGGTGGACGCCGTATTTCTCCGTGAAGCAACGCTGTGGGATGGGCTTGCGGTCGTTGATATACATCACGTTCATGGTGCCGTTGCCGATGTCGCAGAGCATATTGATGCCGGAGAAGTCACGAAGCTGAGCAGCCACAGCGGAGAATCCCTGGGGGAACACCTCGCAACCAGCGAACTCCACATGGTATGCTGCCTCGCGGAAGGTGAAGTCGGCGGTTTCATGCTGCATGAGGTATGCGCGGAAGCTCTCCTTCTGCGCGGACACCCAGGTCAGCGGCAGGCCGACCGCCAGCACCACACGGGCGGTGGTCAGGTTGCGGATGTGCAGCTCACGGGCGATAGCTGCCAGCGTCAGGAGATAGTAATCCTGATCCAGCATTTTGTTGGCGGTAAATTCCTTGTGGCCCTGACCGATCACATAGGACTTGCCATCGTAGGTCAGGATGTCGCTGCTGAATACAGGCTCATTTCCGTCAATGGGCATGTTGCCGGTTCGGAAGCAGCAGTGGGCGGTTTTCATGTTGCCATAGCCATGGTCGATGCCGATGACAACGGGCTTGTTTTTCATGTTCATCATTTCAATTTTCCTTTCTAAATTGGGTGCAGGAACTTCGTGCCAAGTTGGCACGAAGTTGGAAACCTTGATTTTACTGGGTTTGCAGACTTCGCGCCAAGTTGGCGCGAAGTTGATTGCACCTGAAAAGGCGACCTGCGTGGGGATGCAGGTCACCTTTCGGGTTATGCAGTTGCGTCTGTTTTCTGATCGGTTATGTGGGCAGCTTCGGCATCACGCTGCGCCTTCAGCTCCTTGCGACGCTGATACTTCTTCCGGTAACCGGCGCGCTTGGCTTCCAGTTCGTCCTGCGCAGCCTGTTCTTCCGGAGTCAGCTCCTCCACTTCGTCAGGAATGTCATACTTACCGATGTAGTTGAGGTAAATATCCACCTGCTGGATGCGCTGACCGCTGCTGCGATCAGGAGCATGAACGACGATTTTCTCCACAAACTCTTTGATCATGGGCGTGGTCAGTTCCGTGAAGTCGGTGTACTTCTTCGTCAGCTCAAGGAATTTGTCGATACGGACTTCATCCTGCCTGTATTTGTCCAGCTCCTGCTGGTCGTCCGCAATGCGCTGCTCCAGCTCGGCCTGTTCAGCCTCATAGTTGGCAGCCATCATCTCGAAACGCTTCTCCGTGATCTTGCCCGTGGCGTAGGACTCATACAGCTTCTGAAACAGCGCATCCAGCTCCGTGCAGCGTTTCCGATCCCTGGCAAGGTTCTTCTTCAGCTCCTTGGCGGCTGCGTCGTGCTGGATCTGAGCTTCGGCGCGCATCTGCCTGGCGAATGCTTCCGGATCAGCAACAGCACGCTGGCAGATTGTTCGGATGGCATCCAGCAGCAGGGTGCGTATTGCCTTGGTGCTGATGTAATGGTTACAGCATACTTTGGTTTCCCGACTGCGTGTCCGGGAATACGTTGAGCAGTTGTAGCTGTCTGCATCCAGACCGCCCGAATCATCATTGGAATTCCGGCGATGCCGGGAGTTATACATCTTTTCTCCGCAATCGGCGCAATAGACGAGACCGGTCAGAGGATTGGCAAGGCCGGTCGTGTCGATTCGCGTCTTCGTGCCTTTCTTGTGCTGTGCCAGCTGCCAGGTTTCCGGATCAACGATGGGTTCGTGGGTATTCTCGTAGATAACCCACTCGGACGGATCATTCCACTTGATCTTCTTGCTCTTGTACGACGGCTTGTGCGAGCGGAAATTGACCGTATGCCCCATGTACTCCTGCTTACCAAGCATCACCAGCACGGTACCGCCATACCAGTCATATTTGCGTTCTGGATCAATACGGTGCTGCATTGTACCGCGATTGCGTTGGGCGAGGTAATAACCGGGACTCTCAACTTTATCTTTTGTGAGAATCGTTGCAATTTCGGATGGCCCATATCCCTCGATGGACAGATGGAAGATGCGCCGGACGACGGCAGCGGCCTCTTCGTCAATGAGCCAATGATCCTTATCTTCCGGATCTTTCTTGTATCCATATGGTGCGTGATTACCGGTGGGCTTGCCAGATGTACCCTTGATGCGGATAGCTGTGCGCATCTTCCGGGACTGATCACGCAGATACCACTCGTTCATGATATTCATGAAGGGCGTGAATTCATTGCTGCCGGGATCGTTGCTGTCCACATTGTTGGCAACAGCGATGAAACGTACATCGTGCTGCCGGAACAGCACCTCCGTGAAGTAGCCGGTCTGCAGGTAGTCGCGGCCAATACGGCTCATGTCCTTGACAAGAACCGTGGCGACCTTGCCTGCTTCAATGTCTTCCACCAGTTGTTTCCATGCCGGACGGTCGAAATTGCCGCCTGACCAGCCGTCATCGGTGTAATGAACGCAGTTTGAAAAGCCATGCTGGTCAGCATAGCTTTGGAGATAACTTTTTTGATTGACAATCGAATTGCTGTCCCCCGCGAGCTCGTCGTCACGGGAGAGTCTTTCGTAGAGTGCGGTGATCCGCTGGTCAGCCTGCCTGATAGCCATATTGGCTCCTTTCAGACTGACGGCTCGTTTGTGGTACAGTCATTATACCACATCCGCTGAAAATGTCCAGCATATCATGCCGGACCAGTCGCATCAGTTTTTCCTCAATGGACTCGGTGCTCTTGGACGAACAGTGGATATTCGCCCGGTAAAGGGTATTGCCGATCTTTCGGCTGAAACTAAAGGTTTTCTTCTCCATTCAATGCTCTCTTTCCGGAAATATGGGAATGATATCGTGTCACTCATGGCGTCTATCATTGTTTTGTTTCCTTTCATTTTCTCAATGCTTTGGTGTCGTGTTGGTGTGGCCCTTCAGCCATTGGATCAGGTCATCCTTCATGACCAGCTTGCGTCTGCCGATGTGCAGCGTAGGGAAATCCTCGCTGTTGAGCAGATTGTAAGCTCCTGCCCGCGAGATCCGCAGGGCAGAGGCGATCTGCGAGGCATCCAGGATGTCCGGCAGATCATTGACAATCTGATCGCTCATGGTGCTCCTTTCCCGCATACAAAAAGCAGCCACGGCGAGCGTGACTGCTGATATGCGTATGATGTTGTTACTTGATGTGGGTGGCAAGAAAATCACTGTATTCGGCGGAGACAAAATTATTATACTCCGCAGCGATCTTGTCGATCCGCTTCTTGACTGCACTGGCAGTCTTGTAGCCAACTGCATCGGCAATCTCCTGCAGGGTGTGGTCGTCATGACGCATCTGCAGGATGATCCGATCCTTCTCAGTCAGCCGTTCTTTGAACTGGTCTATTTTGACCGTGGAGACAACATGCTCCTCAAAGGCTGCGCGCGGATCGGGCAGATCGAAGATGACCTGTCCATCCACCTGTGCGCCGGTCTCGATGATCTCGTCGATCGACACAGAGGTAGCTGTCCGGCTGTGTGTCCATGACCGCATGAAGTCCCGGTAGGCGTAATTCTCACCGGCATAGTCCTCCTCTGCGCGATGATACCATACCTCATCGATCAGCGGCTGAAGGTTCATGTTGTCGATGACGAACTGGGTCATTGACTTTACAATGGTGCAGAAGTCAGGCAGCGACAGCCAAGGCATCTCTTCGTCCTTCTTCAGGTTGAACAGCCGCTGCACCTTCCAGTTGCTGTAATGCTCAAAGAGTTCGCGGAAGTGCATCCCGATCTCATAGGTAATCCGCCAGATGGGGAAGTCCTCGGAATAGTGCCCCCACGCGCCGGAAATGGGGCGGTATTCGCCGTTCTTACCGGGGACACGCAGGCAGTGCCACACCATCCACGCATACAGACTCCATATCATGATCAGGAAATCGTCGCAATTGATCATGCGCATGTATTTCTCTGAAACCTGTATGTCTCGCATGTTGCGGGGCAGCTGCCGGTATTCGGGGAGATTCTCGAACATTTCCTTGGGCAGGGCATAGAACATCATGATCCAGCTCAGCGGATGGGTGCGCGGTATCACGATCGCGCCATCAGGTATCTTTTGTTCAAGGGACATATTGTCACCTCCAATCAGTTTTTTCTTACCCCCTCATAATATATGGGCATGAGAAAGGCTGTTTTTTTCCAACGAATCAAAATTTTTTCAAAAAAATTTTTGAAAAGACCCGATTGATCCGTGTGTATTATAACTTGTCCATGGCGGTGTGTCCACTTTATCGGCACAAAAAGACAGAAAACGACAGATTTTGTGCAGCGATGCCGCAGCTTTACACTCTTCTTGAGAGGGGACATTACACGGTTACAGAGAGATAGAGAGAAGCGCAACACTTGCATTATTGCCGGTCGCAGAAGAACACCGCCGCTTTGGGTTCGGCAACGGATCGGTTGATATACACCAGATTGAATTCCCCGGTGATCTGCATGTCCTCCACATGGAAGGTTGCCAGATCGCTGCGGCAATGGCTGATGGGCTCGTAGGCAAAGGTGATGGCCTGTTCCGTGCCGACCAGATCGCAGATGACAGAGAAATTGCTGACCGAGGAACAGCGGCGGAAGCTGTTCAGGGAATAACCGCGGCTGGTGATGGCCTGCTCCAGCAGCATCCGGGTGCCGGAGCCCTTCTCGCGGACGATGAGGCTCTCGCGCAGAGCAGCCTCCAGTGTTACGATCTGTCCGGCAAAGGGGTGCGAGGTACTGCATATCCCCACAAAGCGCTCCCGCTTGTAGAGCCTGTGGGGATATTTTTCTTTGTCGAATACGCCCTCGATGATCGCAAAGTCCAGCTGTCCATGCTCCAGCATGGACAGCAGCGTCTCCGTGTTGTCCACGATCAGATCCAGCCGGTGATGCTCATCCCGCAAAAACGCCTGCACCGTGGGGACGATCACGAATTCACCAATGGTCTTGGTGGCACCGACCCGCAGATGCAGCATGTCCGTCTGCACAAAACCTGCACGGAGGTCATGCTCCGCCGCCTGGGTGCTGTCGATGTGCCGCTTCAGCTGCTCTGCCTCCTTGGTGCGCCGCAGCTGACGGCCATCGTATGCGAAGAGCTTCACACCGTAGAAATTCTCTAAGTGGTGGATGTGCTGCGTCACGCCCGGCTGCGTCATGCGCAGTCGCTCAGCGGTGCGGCGGTAGTTCATCTCCTCGTACAGGGTCAGGAAGGTTTCGATGCGATAGTCCAGCATGTCGATCTCCATAAAATCAAATTCATGTGTGATAACAAATGATAATTTCATTTTATCATGCTGGCGTGATATAATCAAGCCGTTCATCACACTAAAGGAGATTCACCATGAAGATCATGAAGCTGCTTCCCGGCATTGTGCTGCCGGTCATCGTGGCGCTGGTGGCCTGCTGGCTGGAGAGCCTGCTGCCCATCCACCTGATCGGCTCTGCGGTCATCGCCATGTTCGTCGGTATGTTCCTCAACCAGTTTGTGCGCAAGACGGACGTGTTTGCTACCGGACTGAAGTTCACCTCCAAGAAGATATTGAAGTTCGCTATCATCCTGCTGGGCCTGTCGCTGAACATCACCACCATCCTGCATGTGGGGCGGATGTCCCTGACGGTGATGGTCTTCACCCTTCTGACCTGCTTTGGCGGCGGGTATTTCATCGGCAAGGCACTGGGGCTGAACTGGAAGCTATCCAACCTGATCTCCGCCGGTACGGGCATCTGCGGCGGCTCTGCCATTGCCGCCATCGCCCCAACCATCGACGCGGACGACAACGACGTGGCTTACGCCATGTCCGCCACCTTCCTGTTCGATATGGCGATGATCGTGCTGTTTCCCATCATGGGCCGTGCGCTGGGCATGACGGATCAGGCCTTTGGCATCTGGGCGGGTACGGCGGTGAACGATACCTCCTCCGTGGTGGCTACCGGCTATGCATTCTCCGAGGCGGCGGGTGATTTTGCCACCATGGTCAAGCTGACCCGCACACTGGCGATCATCCCCACGGTGATCACCTTTGCGCTGATCCAGCTGAACCTCAAGCGCAAGGAAGCCATCGCCCTTAAGCAGGACGGCAGCCAGCTCAAGGCCGAATTCTCCATCAAGAAGATCTTCCCCTGGTTTATCCTGGGCTTCCTGGCCATGTCCGTCGTGGCGAGCATCCTTCCCATCCCCGCGCAGGTGGTGAGCGGAACCAAGACCGCCAGCAAGTTCCTGATGGTCTGCGCCCTTGCCGCCATCGGCCTGAACACCTCCTTCGCCAGCATGAAGAAGGCAGGCATCCGGCCCATGATCCACGGCTTCATCATTTCCGCGCTGGTGGTGATCGTGGCACTGCTGGTGGAGATGGGCATGGGGATCGTGTAATCACAAATCGCTGTACATGAAATTAGGCCGCTGGCGATGCTGCCAGCGGCTTTGTGATTATGGAGTTAATGAGTCAGATTTGTCTATACTCTGTCGAATGGTTTCTTGCAGATGGCTTTTCTGCATGGCTGCAATCCGCTCCCGCAGATCATAGAGTGCGGTACCGATGGTATCAAAGGCAGAGGAAGCGACTTCCTCGTTGTTCTTCATGCCCAGCCGATGTAGGGGTTCTGCGTCACCTTCATAGAGGGACAAAGCCCCCTCTGCCAGCAGACGGATGTCGGCAATGTCATTGCCCACATTCCAGAAGTAGGTGTTGAGTGTATTAAGCTGATCGTTCATCACACATACACCAGCTCTGCATAGACGATTTCTTCGGCACAGGCGCGGATATTATTCATCGTGCCGACCCATGCCATCTGGTCGCGGCCTTTGAGTTCTTCCGTGATGCCCTGAGCAACCTTCATGTCTTGGATGAGGCTTTCCAGTCGTTCAGTAGCTTCCTGATTGAACAGGGCGAGGTACTTGAACAGCTCGCCGGATAGCACCAGCTGGTTGAAGGTAACGAGACGATGCTCCCGCAGGAACTCCTTGCGCCTGCGTCCCCAGAAGCCGATGTCACCAGCATCCGGAGGCAAGGAAAGGTTAGGAAAGTAGTAATCTCCGACTTTTACATAGGGAATTGTCAGAGCGGATTCGTTTTGATTGTTCATGTTGCAGCTCCTTTCGCAGTTCGTGGAAGGGTTACAGGGGGGATTCTTGCTCCTTTCCTCATAACCACTCTCATTCACCACAAACGAGCCGCAGTCATGATGTAATGTGAAGGATAAAACCTTCCTTTACATCATACATACTGGGTTATTACACTTCCGCAGAAGTGCCGTGAGCCCCCGGTTGTCCCGTTCCCCATACCCACGGAAAGGAGTCCCATGCCCCGTAACGACGGAAAGAACTATACCGTAGCAAGAAACCGTGACCTCTGCGGCAGCGACATCAAGAACGCCCAGGGGCACAACGAACGACAAAACGAAACCTATTCCAACGAAGATATCGTTCCCGAACGCACCCCATTCAACGTCCACTTCAAGCAGCCGACTGCTGGATACAGCGAGATGTTCGATCAGATGGAGCAGGCAGGAACGATCTCCACTCGCGGCCTAAAAGCCGACGCCACCCACTTCTGTGAAATGGTGCTGGACGTCAACTCCGCGTACTTCTTCAACCACGGCGGCTATGAATTTGCAAAGCAATTCTATGCAGACGCCTACCAGGCAGCGGTAGAGATCATCGGTGGTGAGCAGTACATCCTGTCCGCAGTGATGCATGCCGACGAACGGAACAAAGCTATGTCGGAGGCATTAGGTCAGGATGTGTATCACTACCACATGCACATCGTGTATGTGCCGGTAGTGGAGAAACAAATTCTCTGGTCGAAGCGTTGCAAGGATCCTACCCTGCGCGGTACAGTGAAGGAGACCATCATGCAGGTCAGCCGCAGCAAGAAATGGGCTAATCAGCCCGCATTTGACGAAAATGGCCAGCAGCTTTTCTCCAAGAACGGCAAGCCCATCCTGCGGCCATCGTACAGCATCCTGCAAGACAAATTTTATGAAGCGATACGCGACGCTGGCTACCACGACGTGGAACGCGGTCAACGCGGCAGCACCGAGGAGCACTTGACGGTCACGCAATTCAAGGTGCAGCAGGAGCAGCAGCGGCTGACGGAGATTCAGAAAGCACAGATGGCAGTGTCAGCAGAAATCGAGCAACTGGACGCGGATAAAGCTCAGGCCGAAAAGGATATCCGCAAAGCAGAGGCCAAGATGGAACACCTGGCCCCACAGGTTGAAAAGTTGGAGGAACTTGTCAAGCGGTATCCCGATGATCCGGACAAGGTACTGCCGGAAGCCGGCGCGTTGGAATCTGCACGTTCTTACCGTGAAAAGAAAGCCATGCCACTGGTCAAGAAACTGGTGAAATGGGTACATAGCCTCTTCCGAAAGAATCTTGAATTGACCAACCAATTAGAGATGCTGGAACGTTCAAAAGAACATGATGTCGGCATCTGGAAGCGTAGAGCAGAACATGCCGAGGTAGTCGTGCAGCAGCTGCGCACCAAGGTGGAGCAGTTCGACCAAGTTATCCACCTACTGGGGCAGGAGCAGCTCAACCAACTACTGGCACAGCCCATTCCTACACAAGAGCACACGACCAAACGACAGAAAGGAGAAGAACGATGAACAACACTCAAATGCAGTTCCTGAAGATCTGCCGCAAATGTCCCAGAGCTTGTTGACAAACATTTCTCTTTCCCACACAGCTACACAAAGCCCCCTCTTTCTACATTCATAATTCGTATTCATGCCAGCTTTTTCAGCAGGTATCTTGCTATATCCACCTACTTCGCTGTATAATGTTTATGAAAAGCATGTATGCGGAGATGACGAGGTGATAACATGACCACTTTACAGCGAAAAGAGCAATTCTGGGATTTCATGGTACAAGTGCGTTTTGAACAGGAGTACTACATTGTTTACCGTCGCAAGTGCCTGAAAATCACACGATGGTGTAAATGGGCTCCCAAAACGATTACAGCAATCGCCGTCTTATTATGGATGCAGTGGAATACAACACAATGGCTCTACTCTTTATGTTCCATCGTCATCCTGTTGATGCAGATTGCAGAATTGATCATTGATAAACTTCCTTATGAGAGTCGACTCATGGATGTAACAGACCTTGCAGATTACACCCTTCCCATTTTTCGGGATATTGAAACAGAATGGCATCGTATGGAAGACGACAACTATGCATTTTGCGAAATACCCGAGAAAATTAGAGAATATAGTATACAGCTTGATGAAATTAAGCGCCACTATATGAAAAATGACGAACTGCCACATGAACAAGATAGCATCGCAATGGCAACACGGAAAACCCAAGAGTATTTCCAACACTTTTGAGGAGGGCAACATGAGCAACAAAAGACAAACGCCACATCCGCAACCTTCAAGAGGAAGCAACTCTCCAGGTCACATCACACATAGCGCGACGCCCCCTACAATCCCCATAAAAATTCCAATGCCACCGCCGAAAACACCGAAAAAGTAATCCAAGACAAATACGAGGGCATCCTGTCTTTAGGCAGGGTGTCCTTTTCCAATGGCAAAACTTTCACGCTTTACCATTGCCGCTCAATTTACTTGACTAAAACCATCGTATTTTCCATCAATCAGACACAAGATTGGTATAATCCCGTATTTCCATGTCCTTTTACTTGATCATCTCATCAATTTTAGTTGATCGGTAAAAACATTTATGTTATACTACCATTGAATCGGAGGTGGAATCATGCCTTATAATCCGCAGATGATCAATTCAATCATCGAAGAAGCCCGGAAGCATCCTTATGAGATTCCCTGGATTGAATTCAAACATAACAAACATACGGCACAAGACATTGGCGAATACATCAGCGCTTTGGCAAATACTGCAGCACTGTTTAATCAGGAGCACGCTTACATGATCTGGGGCATCGACGATACTACGCACGATGTCCTGGGGACAACATTCAACCCGCAAGCCGAAAAAGTTGGCAATCAAGGATTGGATTTGTGGTTAGCCACGCAACTGGACCCTCAGGTACAGTTCTACTTTCACACCACAACCATCGAGGATAAGCCGGTTATCCTTTTAGAGATCGGGCGCGCATTTGCTTCCCCCGTGAAATTCCGTTCGGAAGATTATATCCGGATTGACACCCATAAAAAGAAGCTGAAAGATTTTCCGGATACCGAGCGCGAATTGTGGGCTATATTCTCCAGGACACCATTTGAAAACATGATTGCTATGGAGAATGTAGCAGGAGATTTTGTCCTGCGTGAACTTGATTTTGCAGCCTACTTTGATCTTCTTTCATTGGATCTGCCAAGCGATAAAGAAGGCATCCTGGAAGCCCTGAAAGAAGATGGCATGATTTCCATGCACGAAACCGGCAATTATAACATAACGAACCTTGGTGCCATCCTACTGGCAAAGCGATTGGCCGACTTCCCTTCTCTTACTCGCAAGGCTGTACGTGTAATCAAGTACGAGGGAACGGATCGTATTAGTGCAGCCAGCAAGGAACAAGTCGGCGGCAAAGGATATGCAAATGGTTTTGAGGGACTCATTGACTACATCAACAACCTCCTGCCCAATAACGAGGTTCTCGGTAAGGCACTAAGAAAAGTGGTTCCTATGTATCCTGAACTGGCCGTCAGAGAACTGATTGCCAACGCTATCATCCATCAGAACTTCTTTATGCAAGGAACCAGTCCGCTCATTGAGATCTTCACCGATCGACTGGAGATCACAAACCCTGGCACCCCTTTGATTGATGTCGCTCGCTTTGTTGATCATCCGCCTGTCTCTCGCAATGAAAAGCTGGCTTCATTCATGCGCCGGATTGGTATATGTGAGGAGCGCGGTAGTGGCTACGACAAAGTAGTGTTTTCCACCGAGCTCTATCAGTTGCCAGCCCCCGAGATTGAAATCTACAACGATCACACCAAGGTCATTCTGTACGCTCATAAAGAGTTTTCAAAGATGAGCAAAGAAGATCGTTGCCGTGCCTGCTATCTCCATGCATGCCTTAAAAGAGTAAACCGTGATGTGATGACCAACGCGTCTTTGCGCGAACGCTTCAAAGTCGATGCAAAAAACAGCTCAATGATCTCACGTCTGCTGAATGAGACGTGCGCCATGGGACTGATAAAGATCTCTCCTGATTCTACATCAGATAAGAATCGAAAATACCTCCCATATTGGGCTTGAGAGTTTACTTGACTGGTACTTGACTACATCACGTCCTATATCTCTGAAAGGCTTGATTTCCCTGGACTTTTTTACTTGACTGGTTGTTGATTGATGATGCGAGTAGTGACGCAATTCTTTATTGTCAACAAATAGCATTGAATACAATACTCAACAATACGCATATTCCCAACAAATATACCCTGCACATACAATTCAAAACATCATGTACGGGGGACCAATCTACATAGGAGGTCGAGATGTGGTACGCCAATGCAACCCCTTGCGCTAACAGCTCTAAGCTCTTTGAACCGTATGACTATGAGGAATATAGCAAAGTTCAAAGTCAATTTGCGGGACTTTCATGTGGAGAAAAAGCAAAATATCGTGGTGCAGAGCACTATGCGACCCTAAAGACAGGCATAGAATTAACTCCACTAAACTCTAACTTCCGCAAAATGATGGAAGAAATCACAGAACGGCTGAAGAGTCCTGCAACAATGGAAACATTACCAATCGATACTGTATTTCAAAGCGACCTCATTTTTAATCTTCTTATCTCTTTAGAGAATGAGGATCATATCAAAGAAGTGTATAAAACAAAAAAGCTTCGTGTTCATAAAGGTCTCAACACTTCCGAAGCCTCAGTCATCTTGCAGTGTTTTCGACAAGGAAGAAGTCTTCTACAGGCTGGAGTAAAAGCAGACCTTTTGGCTAAGCCGCTTATAGATTTTTACGCAGCTTGTGCATATGCGTATGCGATTATTGTGATTAATTCTCCATTGCATAAGTCTATTGATTCATTGAAAGGATCTCATGGACATACCTATAATCATTTAGATAAAACAATTGATTTTGGCGGCAATATTCCAAGTGGCACTTTTCTTGATCTGCTTGCCGCCCTTCCTGTAGCTCACATCGCAAAAAACAATATACAGATTAACTATTCATTGGTAGATTCCATCGATTTTATTCAATCGCATTCTACCAAATTATCACTGGATACACTTTTATCCATGGTTCCGGAATTGCGTGATTCTTATCGACGCATTGATTCGGATCATAAATGCACTCACAAGCTCCGCGTTGATGTTGAAGTGGTTTCAGGGCAAATCAACTACAATTTCTATATTGGAGATGGTATAGATAGACCAGACCGAAGCAAAATCGAAAGATGTTTCAAAACCAGTAGCATAAGTGAAAACCAAGGAAGCTATAAAATAGTTATCCCGCAACAAAACATGGCAAATATCATGCCCACTATTTACCAAGATGTAAAGGGGCAACTTTGGTATATTGAGTCGCCAGTAGATGGCATGGTTTTGCCCGAGTTTTGTCTGCATTACCTTACAATGAGCGCATTATGCAATATTATGAGATACTCGCCACATGCATGGAGCGATATTATCTCGAATAAAATCTCCTCGAAGTATTCGCTGTTAATCAGCGAATACATTCACCTGTTCGAGTTGAAATTCCCAATTCTTGTTGTTCAACACATTACTAACTATTTGCCGCAACTACTTTAACATGTCCAAGGAGGATATCTTATGTGGGTTAGAAATAGATACACCGGTCCTGGCGGTGGTCTCTATACCGGCCCTGGTGGCGGTCTCTATACCGGTCCTGAGGGCGGTGCATATACCGGCCCTGGTGGCGGTCTTTACACCGGCCCTGGCGGCGGCCTCTATACCGGCCCTGGCGGCGGCCTCTATACGGGGCCCGGCGGCGGTCTCTATACGGGGCCCGGCGGTGGTCTCTATACCGGCCCTGGTGGTGGTCTCTATACCGGCCCCGGTGGTGGTCTCTATACCGGCCCCGACGATGATCCCTATATGTCTAACTGGCCGCCACGAGAGTACTTGTTACAGTATCTAAAAAAACGGGGATACACAAACCACATCGACTACTTACTTAAACACGGATTTTAGTAGTCTGTACTCATTACATAGGAGCTCGCTCATTCGACCGTGGTCTCGGATGAACAAATCACTGTTGCTATATCCGCAACAGTGATCACTGGATTCTGTGCAGCAGTCTGGTTTTCTAGCTTCTGATTTGTATCGTTTATTACGTCATTTTATACGTCACTTAATCCGTCGCCTTGACGTAAAAAACTTGGATGTGTATAGCTCGTCGCCATAAAAAAGATGCGTTCTTCATCCGTCTCGAATACTCAAACAGCGGTTCAGGCCATCCGTTGCTCTGCTGCACACAGCAGATCTTCTGGAAGCGCGTGTTGCGACCTTCTGTCAATCGCAGTTTCTTCAGGAATTCGCCTATGCGTCGATTGCGGTAACAGCAGCGGGGTGCACGATAGTTCTTCAAGCCCCTATGCTGGTAGAACGGTCAACGCCGGGATGGCTTACAATCTCAATGCAATTAGGCAGCTCACGAACCTCGGTAGCACTCGTATGTCGTGCCCCTTGTGATATACAGCATTTGAAAGTACATTATCAATGGTAGTAAGCACATTTTCTCGTCAACATTGTGAGTATGCCCTGAGTGCATTTTGAGTACAAAAAGTGTGATAGTCAAATTCAACCATGATAAAATCCTTGTGAAACATTACCATTTGTAGCGCGTGCGCTACAAATATAGCATATTGAGAGATATCAAACCTCGAGTGGGAATAAGGGGAAACGGCTTTGGAGTGATCCAAAAAGCGTTGGTATTACAAGGTTTTTCAGCTTCGCAAACTGAAAAAAACGGCAAAAATGGCCGAGTGATACCAAATTGATACCGTTACCTCTCAGACATAGAATAATGTCAAAGCATCCCAAAGCTCTCAAATTCGTCTTTCTCTGGACGAATTTGAGGGCTTTTTT
>JBGUSK010000030.1:0-8657 GCA_045132495.1 Christensenellales bacterium
GCAAGGCCCTGGGCCAGAGCATCCGCGATTTTAAGAAGGAAATCAAGTCTGATGACGATAAGGCGGAAGCCAAGGAAGAACCCAAGGCGGAATAAGCCCGCGCTTTGCGTGAAAAGGAGGGTTTTCCTTGGCGGAAGAACAGAATAAGCAGGCGCTGGGGGAGCACCTTGTCGCGCTGCGAAAGCTCCTGCTGCGGAGTGTGGCGGCCATTGGCATCGCCTTTGTGGTCGTTTTTTATGCAGCCATTGACCCGCTGATGTCCCTTATCACCGGGCCCATTGTCGAGCGCGGAATCACGGTGATCTACACCGAAATGTCCGCTGCGCTGATGACCAAATTGAAGGTCGCTTTCATTGCCGGCGCGGTGCTGGCCAGCCCCTATGTGTTCTGGCAGGTCTGGGCATTTATCAAGCCGGCGCTGTACGAGCATGAGAAAAGGGCCTTCCGGCTGACCTTTGCAGCGACAGTGTTCCTGTTCCTGCTGGGCGTGGCGTTCTGCTACGCGGCGGTGTATTTCCTCGCGGTGGATTTTTTCCTCGTTGCGGGTGAAGATCTGGCAACGCCCATGCTGGCCATTGACAAATATGTCAGCTTCCTTTTTGGGTTCGTGCTGCCCTTCGGTCTGGCGTTTGAGCTGCCCGTGGCGCTGTACATCACCACAAAGATGGGGCTGACCAACTATGAGATGCTGGCCGGCAAGCGCAAGTTTGTTATTCTGGCTGTGGTGGTGATCGCTGCGTTCCTCACGCCGCCGGATGTGGTCAGTCAGATCATGTTATCCATCCCGATTTTGATCCTGTTTGAAGTGTCACTGCTGATCTGCCGGGTCGTGAAACCCAAAGCGCAGGCTGAACAAACGGAATAAGTGTGTAACACCCTGCTGAAGGCGGCAGGGTGTTTTTCATGCGAAGGAAGAAATTGGCCTTTATTTGGGCAGAGAGGAGCAACTTTAATCGAAATGTTGGGATTTAGTACACGATAGATACAACAAATTCTGCAAAAATGTGTTATAATGAAAAAAATAGCGTTTTCAGGAGGTCGCGTTATGGACTACCGCACCTATCTTCGTTACAATCCCACGCAGGATGGCTACTTTGGTGAATATGGCGGCGCGGTGTTGCCGGATGAGCTCAAGGCCGCTTTTGCGGAGATCACTGAGGCTTATCAGCACATTGCCCACAGCGCCCAGTTCATCAGCGAGCTGCGCCGCATCCGCAAGGATTTCCAGGGCCGTCCCACGCCGGTGTACCACTGTGAGCGCCTGAGCCGCAAGATCGGCGGCGCGCAGATCTATGTCAAGCGCGAAGATCTGAATCATACCGGCGCGCATAAGCTCAATCACTGCATGGGCGAGGGCCTGCTGGCCAAGTACATGGGCAAGAAAAAGATCATCGCGGAAACCGGCGCGGGGCAGCATGGCGTGGCGCTGGCGACGGCTGCGGCATTCTTTGGCCTGGAATGTGACATTTACATGGGCGAGGTGGATATCGCCAAGCAGGCGCCCAACGTTACCCGTATGAAGATCCTGGGCGCAAACGTCGTGCCTGTCACGCACGGTCTGAAGACCCTGAAGGAAGCTGTTGACGCGGCTTTCGAGGCCTATGCCCGCGAGTACAAGGATGCGATTTACTGTATCGGCTCCTGCCTGGGCCCGCATCCCTTCCCGATGATGGTACGCGACTTCCAGATGGTCGTGGGTCAGGAGATGCGCGAGCAGTTCAAGGAAATGACCGGCCTGGAGCCGGATGTGGTCTGTGCATGCGTGGGCGGCGGCTCCAACTCCCTGGGTACCTTCGTGCCCTTCCTGGACAGCGCAGTGGAGCTCTACGGCATTGAACCCTTGGGCAAGGGAGACAAGCTGGGCGACCATGCCGCTTCCATGAAGCATGGCACCCCTGGCGTGATGCACGGCTTCAAGTCCATCATGCTCAAGGATGAGAACGGCGAGCCTGCGCCGGTGTATTCCATTGCTTCCGGTCTGGATTATCCCTCCGTCGGCCCGGAGCATGCGTATCTTCGTGATCTGGGTCGCGTAACCTACGACTGCGTGACTGATGAGGAAGCGGTGGAGGCCTTCTTCGCCCTGTCCAAGTACGAGGGCATCATCCCGGCGCTGGAATCCAGCCATGCGGTGGCCTTTGCGATGAAGAAGGCAAAGGAAATGAAGACAGGCTCCATCCTCGTGACCCTGTCCGGACGCGGAGATAAGGATGTTGATTACATCGTCGAGCACTATGGCTACGGCGAGAAGTTCACACTGTAAACATACTTGGTTCATATGGGTGCGGTACGCTCTGTGTTGCGGGCGTACCGCATTTGTATGATAGTTAAAAATTTATCTTTGTTGTATTTCCACCTAACATTGCGTGTAAGCACTTGCAAAAATGGTGCCAATCAATTATAATAGGTGGAAGTCAGCGCAGTGGACAGACTATACGTGCTGACGGGAGGGAAATTCACATTGTTCAAAAAAGTAGATCCCACAGTCAGGAAGGAAACGCGGTTTATTGCGGTTGTCGTGCTGATTCTTTCGGCGCTGATGCAGGCCGTGTTTCTGATCATCGGCAAGTGGGATTATCCCGTGCTGCTGGGCAACCTGTATGGCGCAGCGATCGCGGTGGGCAACTTCTTCCTTATGGGATTGACGGTGCAGCATTGCCTGACCCTCGAGCCTGATGACGCAAAGAAAAAAATGAAGCTTTCCCAGCAGGGGAGGCTGCTGATGCTGCTGGTGCTGTGTATGATCGGCGCGGCGCTCAGCTGCTTCAATACGATCGCCCTGCTGATTCCCCAGTTTTTCCCGCGCCTTGGCGTAACCATCCGCGGGCTGACATTGAAGGACAAGTAATCCCTGGCTTCACCCCAACCCTTTTGCAGCAAAGGAGGTGAAATTCCTGTGAAAGAAAACAGCAAAAAATTTCGCATCGTGGATGCACTGCTCATCCTGATGATGGTCGCTCCGCTGGTCATCGCGATGACGATCAAGGTGCTGACCACGCCCGCGTCGGAGGGAATCTCCATAACAGGTGCGCGCATCCTGTGTACCATCCCGATGCCGATTCAGGACCTGATCATCTCGGAGGCGCAGGTCAATTCATGGTTGATCCTGATTACCATCCTCGGCTTCTGTCTGTTCATCACCCATGGCCTCAAGGAGGACAAGCGTGACTGGCGGCAGATGGCGGCAGAATGGATCGTGGAAAAGCTGGATGATCTGGTGCACAACAGCATGGAGGACGTGTTCCATGCCACCTACGCGCCCTTCATCGGTACGATCCTGGCGATTTCCGCCTGTTCGAGCCTGATGTCGCTCTTCGGCGTCTTCCCCCCGACGGCAGACGTCAACGTCATTGCCGGCTGGTCGATCCTCGTGTTCATCCTGATCACGAAAAACAAGCTCAAGGCGGGTGTTGGCAACTATGCCAAGGGCTTCCTTGAACCCATCCCGGTGATGCTCCCGATGAACATCCTGAGCGAGTTTGCAACCCCCATTTCGATGACCTTCCGTCATTTCGGCAACGTCATGTCTGGCACTGTTATCGCAACGCTGATCGCTTGGGCGCTGCAAAACCTGTCGGCGATGGTGCTGGGTTGGCTGCCCGGCTTCCTGGGCGATATTCCCTTCCTGCAGGTTGGTATCCCGGCTATCCTGAGCGTCTACTTTGACGTGTTCAGCGGCTGCATCCAGGCCTACATCTTCGCCATGCTGACGATGCTGAATGTTTCCGGCGCTTATCCGGCGGATGCGATCGCAGAGCGGCTTGCAAAGCGTGAGGCCCGCAAGGCCAAGAAGGCCAAAATGGCCTGAACCAAGTAACTCAGCCGCTGGTGCGGCTAACATTACACAAAATAGAAAACGGAGGAATTTACTATGTTGGAGATCGCTATCGGTATCATTCTTGGCTGCTGCGCGCTGGGCGCAGGTATCTGCATGGGCATCGGCGCTATCGGCCCCGGCGTCGGCGAAGGTCACGCTGTTGCCAACGCCTGTGAAGCCATCGGCCGTCAGCCCGAAGCCAAGGGCGCTGTCACCTCTACCATGATCATGGGCTGCGCCATTTCTGAGACCACCGGTATTTACTCTCTGGTCATCGCCATCCTGCTGATCTTCGTTGCTCCCGGCATGCTGGTGAACACCCTGACCAACGCCATCAAGACCCTGGGCGTGTAAAGCAGGTGACGGAATGCAGTCTTTGGAAATCGTATCCGTTAACATATGGCAGATTCTGATTTCCCTGGCGAATCTGACCATCCTGTATCTGCTGCTGAAAAAATTCCTGTACAAGCCGGTGAAGGCTGTCATCGAGGGCCGGAAGGAAGCCATCGCCAAGTCCTACGCTGATGCGGAGGAAGCGCGGACTTCTGCCAACGCCGCCCGCGACGAGTATGCCGCGAAGCTGGCGACAGCGCATACCACTGCGGATGAAATCATCCACGATGCTACCGTGCTGGCAAACCGCCGGGGCGAAAAGATCGTGGCTGACGCCCATCTGAAGGCGGACGAGATCGTCCGTCAGGGCGAAATGGAGGCCTCCATGGAGAAGAAAAAGGCCATGGAGTCCATCCGCCGCGATATCACCGACGTGTCCGCTGCCATGACGGAGAAGTTGCTGGGCCGCGAGATGAGCACCGCCGATCATCGCAATATGATCGACGAGTTCCTGAAGGGCGTGGGTGAAGACTGATGACCGATACGAGCAAGTCTTACGCCGACGCGCTGTTTTCCCTGGCCCTTGAAACAAATACTGTGTATGAAACGCTGATGGCACTCAAGGAGATGCGCAACGGCATCTACGCCACCGAGGGTGCGCTGGATCTGCTGGCGTCCCCCTCCATCCCTAAAGATGAGCGCTGCGCCGTGCTGGAAAAGGCCTTTGGCGACGTCCAGCCCGAGCATGTGATGAGTTTTATCGGCGTGCTGGTGCAGCACGGGCATATCCGCGAGCTGGATGATTGTCTTGAAGCCTACACACAGCTCCATGACGAGCATTGCCGCCTGTCCACCGCCTACGTGACCAGCGCTGTAGAGCTGACCGCGGGCGAGAAGGCGGCGCTGATCGAGAAACTGACCCGCAAGTTCCAGCGGACGATTCATCTGGAATGCGCGGTCGATCCTTCGCTCCTGGGCGGCCTGGTCGTCCAAGTGGACGGCAAGGTCATTGACGGCAGCTTGAAGCATAAGCTGCACGAAATCAAGGAAGTGATGAACAGATGAGCAACAGACCTGAAGAGATTTCGAATATCCTCAAGGAGCAGATCCGGAATTACAAGTCCCGCATCGAAATGAACGAGACCGGCACGGTCATCACCGTCGGCGACGGTATTGCCCGCGTGTACGGACTCCGCTCCTGCATGGCCAATGAGCTCCTCCGCTTTGAGGACGGCAGCTTCGGTATGGCCCAGAACCTGGAAGAGGATACCGTCTCCGTCGCCGTGCTGAGCGACAAGGACGAGATCCGCGAGGGCACCACCGTGTATCGCACCGGCAAGGCCCTGTCCGTCCCGGTGGGCGAGAACCTGCTGGGCCGCGTGGTCAATGCCCTTGGTCAGCCCATCGACGGCAAGGGTGATATCATTACCACCCAAACCCGCCCCATTGAATCCGAGGCTCCCGGCATCATTGAGCGCCAGAGCGTTCATGTGCCGCTGCAGACCGGTATCAAGGCCATCGACGCAATGATCCCTATCGGACGCGGCCAGCGCGAGCTGATCATCGGCGACCGCCAGACTGGTAAGACCGCCATCGCGATTGACACCATCATCAACCAGAAGGGCAAGGACGTGCTGTGCGTGTACGTCGCAATCGGCCAGAAGCGCACCTCTGTTGTGCAGATCGCCAATGAGCTGGAACGCGCTGGCGCGATGCCCTACACGATCATCGTGTCTGCATCTGCGGCTGAATCCGCCCCCTTGCAGTACATCGCGCCCTACTCCGGCTGCGCGATGGCGGAGTACTTCCGCGAGCAGGGCAAGGATGTGCTGATCGTCTATGACGATCTGTCCAAGCACGCCGTGGCCTACCGCGCCCTGTCCCTGCTGATCCGCCGTCCTCCGGGCCGTGAAGCTTACCCGGGCGACGTGTTCTACCTGCACTCCCGCCTGCTGGAGCGTGCGGCCTGCGTCAACAAGGACTACGGCGGCGGCTCCATCACGGCGCTGCCCATCATCGAAACCAAGGCGGGCGACGTGTCTGCTTACATCCCCACCAACGTCATCTCCATCACCGACGGCCAGATCTTCCTGGAGACCGAGCTCTTCCACTCCGGCATCATGCCCGCCATCAACCCGGGCATTTCCGTCAGCCGAGTGGGCGGCGCGGCCCAGCTGAAGGCCATGAAGAAGGTTGCCGGTGAGCTGAAGCTGCTCTACGCGCAGTACCTGGAGCTGAAGTCCTTCGCCCAGTTCGGTTCCGATCTGGATGCGGACACCAAGGCCCGTCTGGCCCTGGGCGCCCGCATTGTGGAAGTGCTCAAGCAGGGCAAGAACGCCCCCATCCGCGTGGGCTGCCAGGTCGCCATCGTGTATGCTGTCATCCATGGCTACCTCAACGACGTTGAGGTCAAGGATGTGGCGGCATGGGAGGATCGCCTGTACGAGAAGCTCGAGGCTGAAAATGCTGATCTGCTGACCCGCATGGAACAGGGCCAGTGGTCCGATGACGACGTGAAGGAACTGGAAGCGGCGCTTGCGTCCATGCGGAGGTGACGGGCATGGGAGCCAACACCAAAGCCCTGAAAAACCGCATCCGATCCGTTGATTCCACGCTGCATACCACCAGCGCCATGGGCCTGGTCGCATCTTCAAAGATGCGCCGCGCTAACCAGGCGATGCAAAACGGCAAGCAGTATGTCGCAGCCTTTGACCGCGTGGTCGGCGTGCTGGCTTCGGTGAACGAGTGCCAGCGCAGTCCTTACATGCGCGCGGCGGGCGAGCGTACAAAGCTGATCGTCATCGCAGGCGACCGCGGCCTGGCGGGCGGCTACAATGCCAATGTCTTCCGCCTGGTGGCGACCATGCAGTACGACCAGATTATCCCCATCGGCAAGCGCGCCTGCGACCGCTACAAGGGGGAATTCCATTCCTCTGAGAAGTACACAGGTGCGGAAGCAACGGCCCTGGCCCGCAAGCTCTGCAAGGAGTTCGTGGACGGCGAATTCGACCGCCTTGGCATCGTGTACACCCGTTATGTGTCCATGATGAGCCAGGAGGCCGAGGTCAAGTGGGTGCTGCCCCTCACGAAGCCCGAAAGCGTGGAGCCCATCTCCGCCATTTTCGAGCCGGACGAGGAGACCATCCTCAATGCCACCGTGCCGGATTATGTCGCGGGCATCCTGATGGCCTGCATCCGCGAGAGCTTCGCCAGCGAGGTCACTGCCCGCCGCATGGCCATGGACTCCGCCGGCAAGAACGCCCGCGCGATGATCGATGACCTGCAGCTGCAGTACAACCGCGCGCGTCAGGGCGCCATCACCCAGGAAATCACGGAGATCGTTGCGGGCAGCGGCAGCTGATTCCGCAGATGATGATCACCCTACGAATAAAAGGGGGTTATACCTTTGGCAACTACCAATACGGGCATTGTCGCGCAGGTCATGGGACCTGTTGTGGACGTCCGTTTCGAGAAGGGCGGCCTTCCGCCCATCCATCAGGCGCTGACGGTCATGATCGGCGAGCGCAAGCTGACCGTTGAGGTCGCGCAGCACATTGGCGACAATACCGCCCGCTGCATCGCCATGGCCTCTACCGACGGCCTCCAGCGCGATTCCGTCGTGACGGATACCGGCGCGGCCATTTCCGTGCCCGTCGGCCGCCAGACCCTGGGCCGTATCTTCAACGTCCTGGGCGACGTGGTGGACAACGGCGCTCCCGTCGAGGGCGAGCGCTGGGACATCCATCGTCCCGCCCCTGCCTATGACGAGCTGGCCACTTCCACTGAGATCCTGGAGACTGGCATCAAGGTTATCGACCTGATCTGCCCCTACTCCAAGGGCGGCAAGATCGGCCTGTTCGGCGGCGCTGGCGTTGGCAAGACGGTTCTGATCATGGAGCTGATCAACAACATCGCCAAGCAGCACAACGGCCTGTCTGTCTTCACCGGCGTTGGCGAGCGTACCCGCGAGGGCAACGACCTGTACAACGAGATGAAGGAATCCGGCGTTATCAAGAACACTGCGCTGGTCTATGGCCAGATGAACGAGCCTCCGGGAGCCCGTATGCGCGTGGGCCTGGCGGGCCTGACCGTCGCTGAGTACTTCCGTGACCAGGAAGGCCAGGACGTGCTGCTGTTCATCGACAACATCTACCGTTTCACCCAGGCTGGCTCTGAGGTGTCCGCGCTGCTGGGCCGTATGCCCTCCGCCGTTGGTTACCAGCCCACCCTGGCCACTGAAATGGGTACCCTGCAGGAGCGCATCACGTCCACCCGCAAGGGCTCCATCACGTCCGTGCAGGCCGTGTACGTCCCTGCGGATGACCTGACTGACCCCGCTCCCGCCACGACCTTCTCCCATCTGGACGCGACCACGGTTCTGTCCCGTCCCATCGCGTCTCAGGGCATTTACCCCGCCGTCGACCCGCTGGAGTCCACCTCCCGCATCCTGTCTCCCGACATCGTGGGTGAGGAGCATTACCGCGTGGCCCGCGAGGTGCAGCGCATT
>JBGUSK010000031.1:0-8647 GCA_045132495.1 Christensenellales bacterium
ATCGCCGCCGCAGTGCTGGGCGGTGCGCAGCAGCTGCTCCCAGTCAAGGGCGGGGCGGGAGAGCCTCGCATCGACAAAGAGCATCGCCCGCAGCACCACGTCGGTGTTGGCGGACGTCTTGCGCACGGAGGCGCTGGGCTGCAGGTGCACCCGCTTCACGGTGTAGGGCGTGACGATCTTGCGCCGGTCGCGGTCGATCTCGGTGCATGCGCCCACGGTGATGGTGCTGCGGAGCATCTGCGGAGGGATCGGAGGCAGCATTACGCCCACCCCCAGACGGGACAATCGCCCAAAACGCCCACATGCCGGGACAGAAGCCCGGTCTGCTCCAGATAGGCGACGGCTGCCGGGGCGATCAGCATGCCGGACTTTGCAGCGGATTTCGCCCCGCTGGCGCCGGCGACGTGCACCTTACCCACGGTGAAGCCATTTGCCGTGCCGTTTTCGCCGGTGATGGCAGCGCTGACGCCAACCTCCTGCAGGTATTCGATCTGCGCGCAGATGGCCTTTCGGTACAGCGTGCGGACGATGGGAGGCAGGCTGTCGAAGTTGTCCTCGGTCACCTGGTAGCCGGTGAGAGCGCCCACCGCATCCTCAGCCCGGCGCACAAGAGAGGGGAAGTCCGCCTGATCGACGGGCTCCCCCATGTAGACCGAAGAATAGAACTGGCTGCAGATCAGCGCCATCAGGCGGAGACGTTGGCCAGCACGCCGGCCTTGCGCTCAGCCAGGGCGGTCGCGCCGTAGTAGAAGCGCTCGTAGTACAGCCACTTGCCCTTGGACTGCGCGGTGGGCGCGGAGGTCATGGCGGTATCGTGCTTGACGGGCGCGGCGATGGCCATGATGTCGACCATCTCCATGTTGATCTGCTTGGCGTCCGCAGCGGGAGCCCAGCCGTTGGTGAAGTCGTAGGCGGTCATCATCAGATCCTTGGGGACCTCACGGATGACGATGTCGTCCATCTTGGCGATGTTGCGGTTGACGGTAACGCCGGTGCCAGTGCTGCCGATCTCAACAAAGCGGGTGATGCCCGCGGCGTTCTTCAGCAGGTTGTAGCACTCGGGGGTCATCTTGCAGGTGACGCGGTTCAGGGGCACGCGGGCGTTGACCAGCTGCGCGCGGTAGGCGTCCCACTTGGAGAGGATGTTCTCGGCGGTCAGGACGGTGGTGTCCGCGTTGCCGTTCTCGGAGGCGATGTTGGCGATCTTAGCGGCCAGGTAAGCGTCCATCTCGGGGATCTTCTGCTGCTCGTTGAAGGTGCGTGAGATGTTGGCGATGGAGGCGACCATGTTGGTCTCGTCGATGTCCATGGGGTCAACGAGGGTGTCCCACTCGCGATCCTGCTCCAGGGTGAAGGGCACCAGATCGTTGTTCCAGTTGCGGGAGAACTGGCCGGTCAGGTTGTCGCGGTCAGCCGCGCGAGCGCCGGAGACGCTCATGGAGGGGATGTACATGGTCTTGCCATGACCGGGCTTGAACATCTCGGACATGGGGGAGGCCCAGATGTCGCCGAAGTAGCTCAGGTAGGGGTAGGCGTTGGCCAGGGCGCGGCCGTACTCGGCGGCGTAGTTGACAGTTTTCTGCTCAAAAGGCATGATGTGATTCTCCTTTTCTTTGTCGTTTTACTTGCGGGGGATGAAGCCGAAGGCCTTGTCGAAGGCAGCCACAGCACCCTCGTCGCCCTTGGGCATGCTGCCCTGATCGGGGGAGCCGAAGTTGGGCTTGGGCTGCTGCTGAATGGGCTGGAAGTACTCCTCGTACTTCTCGCCGATGCTCTTGAGCTGCTCGGCAACGGGCTTGGCCTTCTCGCCCCGATCCAGCATATTGAACACCGTCTCGCGGAACTTGGGCTTGACGGTGGTGAAGTCCTCGCCGCCGATGGCCCGCAGCATGTCGCGCTCGGTGACGATCTGCTGGTATTCGGGGGTGGTCTTGGGGTCGATGGGGTCGGGCTTGTGATCCTTGAGGGCTGCTTCAATGCGGCCCTGCAGCTCGGTCAGGGGCAGGTAACCCTGCAGACCAGTGTTGACCATGGCCATCAAGTCGTTGATCTGGTCTTCCGTGTAACCCTTGCTGCGGAGATCCTCACGCTGGAAAATGGGCATGTTTACCGTCCTTTCTTATACCGCGCCGACGAAGCGCGAACGTGCACGGCTTGCCGCCCCGTGCCGGCGAAATGGGGATTATTCCTCTTCGATGTCGATGGGGTCGGCCAGCTTGTCGATCTGGTCGCAGACCTGATGACAGACCGTCGCGGCGGACTGATACATCGCGTCGCGGATGGCTTCGTTTTCCTTACCGGCGCGCAGCCAGTTCTGGATGTTGCTCAGCTGATGGATGAGCTTGTCGATCTCATTCATGGGCGCCGTCCTCCTTGGTGTCGGTCTTGGGCGCGTCCTTCGGTTTGCCCGGCTTCAGGAACGCCTTGAACTCAGCAGGCGTCCAAGACTTCTTACAGTCCGGACAGACCACGGTGGTGAAGGTGCCCAGACGGCCCACCTTCGGGTGCTTGCAGGTGTTACTCATTGTGCCATTCCTCCTTAAAGGTTGTCGGTGTATACTCGCGGTCGCGCCTGCGGGTGCGGCCGGTCGCGTCGATAAACTCTGTCATGTCCGCCTGTGCAAAGCGGACAAGGTCACGGGCTTTTTTGATGGCGTCTTCGTCCTCCATGGCCTTGGCGGCTGCCAGGTTGAGCTTCGCGTCGCGGATACGCCGCTCCAGGGCGCGCTGCATCTGGTTTTCCGCGTACTGCTGGGCGTTGGTCTCAGCGTCCGGCACCTCCGTCCTGCTCCGGGTGGAATACCCCGGGATGAAGGGCGAGGAGAAGTGCCCGCAGTTGATGCCGAACAGCCCTGCCGGCTGGCCGTAGCTGGTGGCGATCATGGGGATCACTTCGATCTCGCGACCGCTGCCGTCGGTGATCGTCCGCGCGTTGTTCGTCCGGGACAGCACCTTGCCCTGCCAGGGATAGCAGCCCTCGCGGGCCGCCGCCTTGACGCTGACCTCGATGGTGTCCACGCCGTACTCATCGCACCGCGCCCAGGTGGCCTGATGGGCCGTGTTGGTCACGGTGGTGCGGATGTCCATGTTGACGTAGGCCTCGGGGCTCCAGCGGTGACCGCCTGCATCCACAAAGCCGGTCAGGCCAGCGCGGAGCATCTGCTGGACGGCCTTGCGGGCCGCCTGCTGGCGCGTGGAGACGCCGGTGACCACTTCGCCGGTGGCCGTGTTGAGGGCCGTCTGTGCGGCGTCCAGGCGCGTCTCGTAGGTGATGGTGTCGGTGATGACCTTCCGGTACTGATCCAGGCTTGACTGCAGCATGACCGTGTTGACCATGTTCAGCTTGTCCCAGGCCTGCTGGTAGTACTGCTCGAAGGCATTGCGCACGCCGGGGCTGAGCTTGATCGGCTCCGGGTTTCCGGAGAGGAAGCCAGCCTTGGCAGCGGCCGCCAGCTCCGGCTCGCACTTGTCCAACGCCGCGAGGATGGACTGCGTCAGGGCTTCCTTCAGCAGCTCGCTGTTTGCGCCGGTGTACCGGGCGATGATCGCCATGTTCTCCTGCGTCAGCTGGCCCATCTGCGCCAGCATCTTCACCTGATAATCGAAGGAGCCGGTGTTACCAGTGGCCTTGACGTTGAAATGCCGGGCGATGTTGACCAGCAGCGCGTCTGTGACTTCCTGGTAGACCTTCGTCAGCGGGGCCGCGTAGGTCTCAAAGTGGGGAGGCGTTTTCATGATTCATCACACATACTTCTTCATGTGGTCTCATCCTTTCAGCGCATCCAGATCGGGGATGGTGATGGCTGCGCGCTGCTCAGCGTTGATGCGCGCCAGCTCCTGCGTGGCCTGTTCCTCGGTCAGACCCTGACCATAGCGGCGATCGGTGAGGAAGGTGAACTTCGACAGCAGCCCCGCACCCACCAGCATGACGCCTTCGTTCATGTTGGCCGTGCGATCCTGCGTCACGCCGTCATCGAATACAAGGCTGACCTCGTACCCGCCGGCAGCCAGCGTACGAATGGGCTGGCCGTTCCAGGTCATATCGTAGAGGCTGGCCACGGTGATGATATTGTCCACCAGCGCTTCGATGGCGGGCCGCAGCATGTTCTGCACGCTGCAGATGGTCTTGTAAGTCTTGCTGTTCTCACTGACGACCTCGGTGGCCGTCTTGAGGCCCTCCTTCTGGTCGAAGGTGAAGGTGCCGGGTGAGAAACCCAGCTGCAGGCAGAGGATGGAGAGGAAGGCGTTCAGGGCCGCGACGTGTTCCTCCACGCGCAGCTCGACGCTGTTGTCCTGAATCTTCAGCTGCTGGGCGTCCTCGGTGCGCAGGGCGACGTAGGCCTCATCGTTCGGGTCGAAATAGCGGCGCATTTCGCCCGTCATGGGGTCATGCACCACGCGGATCGCGCTGGTCGGGACGATGATGCGCTTCCTGCCCAGCCGGAACTCCTGCACGAAGCCGTCGAAAACCACGTCCAGGGCGTGCAGCGTGCCCAGGGCGTTGGCGTAGATGCTTACGCCCAGCGGGCTGTTGTCGTCGAGGTTGTTGGCGATGGGCGTGCGGTAGTAGCTGAACAGCGCATGCTCCACCGGGATCTCGACGTGTTCGTCCAGATGGGGATAGAGCTCGGCGAGGGGGTAGCGGTAGCCGAGGATGTCCTGCGGCTCGCCGGAGCCATCCGCCTTCTTCTGCATATCGGAGCGGTACAGCTCGTTGTCGATGACGTAGGTCAAGCCGCTGCGCCGGTGCCATTCCAGGCGGGTGTAGTAATACCCGCCTTTGGCCTGCCGGGAGATGAACACGCCCTCCGTTACCCGGGCGTTGTCCCAGGCGATGGGGACAAACTGGTCGGCCATGGCGTAGCCGATGCGGATGGCAGACGTCTCAGGGATGGGCGTGCCGTCCTCCGTGTGCCGCTGCTCCTGCCAAACCTTCAGCGCGCCGCCGCCCAGGGCGACGACCTGCTCGATGTGCTCCTGCATCTTCGTGGAGAAGGCGTTGTCGCGAAGCACATGGGTGATGAACTCGCCCAGGGGATCCTCCGCGCCGTCCGTCAACGCTGCGCCCTTCCGGGTGACGTTGACCTCCACGCCCTGGCCCCACACAAGGGAAGCCAGCTCCGCGCAGACAGCCTTGGGGACGTCCATGCGGGCCATGTCGCGCTTGGCCTCCGGCTTGCTGATGGTGGGCGCACGGATCCGATGCCAGGGCGAATAGAAGCCCTTGTACAGGTGCTTCCACACGAAGACACCCACGTCGTAGAATTGAGAAAAGGCCGGCACGCCGCCGACCTCGAAGATGTTCTTGTACTCCCGGGCCACGCCCGTGTCAGCACCAGTGCGCTGCATCCAGCCCTTCACCGCCTTTTTGAGATTGTCAAGCCATTGCATATGCATTCTCCTTTACAGGACGTAATGCTTGTAGAAGTAGTTGTTGCCATAGCGCGCCGAGTCCATCTGATGGTTGTGCGCGTCCACCGGCACGCCGTGGTCGTCCACGACATAGAGCTCGACCTCCCGGAGGAAAGCCTCCACGCCGTAGCGGTCATCCTCGACCAGGTAAAACAGGCCGTCGGTGATCGCGCTTTGCAGATACTCGATGCCGACGTCAATGCCCTTGCGGCTGCCCTTGATGTCGTGGGCGTTGTTGTCCGCGCCGCTGGTCTGAACGCCGCAGAGCTCCAGCTCCATTCGCAGCGCCTTGCAGGCCGGGTCGATCTGCACGTCCGACTCCCGCATCTGCGTCAGGTTCCGGCAGTAGGGGATGAACTCCCGCGCGATCTGCCGCGCCTGCTGGCTCATGGAGAGGTTGCCGTCGTGGTAGTAGTTGGCCATGCGGTACAGCCGGTATTTCCCCTTGAACCGGGCAACGACCCAGCAGTCAATGCTGGTGGCGTCCGTCAGGCCGCCGTCACCGGTGAAGTACATCTCCACCGCCTCCGCGCCGTCCGGGGGAGCTGCCAGCACATGGCGTTTGGGGTCGAACCTGTCGTAAATCACGCCCTGCGGAATGGCGCGATCGCCCTTGAAGTCCCGCTTGTACAGGTATGGGTTGCGCAGGCAGACCTGCCGGATCTCCTCGATGCGCTCCGGCGTGAGGATGGGGTTATCCTGCAGTGTCCAGTGCGTCCAGCGGGTGTCCTGTACCTCGAATACGTCCGAAATGACCGGGTGCATGGGCGAAGGCGGATTCAAGTCCGCAATGTGCCAGCGGTCGCGGGCGGCGAAGGTTCGGCGGAAGCACTCCTGGATCATGTCCGGGTGAAGCAGGTCGATCTCGCAGAAGTACACGCTGCCCAGGCTCATGCCGGTGATGGCCTTGCGGCTGTCCTTCTTGCCGCCGCCCTTGTAGAACACTTGCTTCTCGCCGCCGGGGGTGTTGACCCACAGGAAGTCGCCGCGATCCGGGTCATGCTTCAGCGCGCAGTCGCTGCCGAAGATGTGCATCAGGCCATACCCGCCGCCGTCGATGATCAGGCGGAAGGCCTGCTCCTGGGAGAAGCCGACCACCAGATGCACCGGATCGCGGGAGACGATGAGATGCAACGCAAAACGCGCCGTCCCGGCGAAGGTCTTGCCTGATCGGGGCGTACCCTCGCACACGTCCAGCGCGTGATTGTATGGGAGGAGGATGAAGTCCGCCTGCTTGTCGGAGTAGGTGATCAAGGTTTCTGCCCTCCTCGGGACTGCAGCAGCGCAGCCAGACTCTGCATGATCTCGCTCGGGCCCTTGCCGGAGTCGTCCACGGGCTTGTCGCGCCACTTCTTGGGAAGGCGGTTCTTCAGCCAGTAGATCTGCGCGGTGACATCAGGAACAACGTGCCGGCGCACAACTTTGGAGATCTTCAGCACTTCCTTGCCGGTGTTAGGATCCACGGAGGGCTCGCTGATGATCTCGTCGTAGCTGTATCCGACGGCACGCTTGTGCAGCGCGTTTTCGACTTCGATGTCCGCGACGTCGGCTCCCTTTTTTAGGGCCGCGGAAATCGCGGGATAGAGGTTGCGCCACTCTCGAAGGGTGGCAACGTTGCAGCCGATGTTGTGGGCGATCTGCTCCAGCGTCAGACCGTCGCGCGCCCAGGCCTCCAGGCGGAGGAGGTTCTCCGGCTCAAGCCAGGTTGCATACTTGCCCTTGGCCATTGCCGGGGCCTCCTTTCAACGAATAGAAAAGGGAGGCTGGGCCGTTAAGCCTTGCCTCCCAGTTTGCGATGATATCATTATATCACGGGTTCGATGTTGATTCAAGACTAAGGCGTGTATAATCACTGCAAATCTTACAGCGATTCGAGGGCCGCGTGGCGGAGCTGCGTGATGTAAACCCGCGTCAGCTCCTGCGCCTGGGCGATCTCCTGATCCGTCATGCCCAGCAGGTAGTAGTAGTTGAGGATCACGAAGTTACGAATGTCCCTTTTCGCTACCACACGCACGATGTTCCAGGCTGTATCTCTGAGCTGGTCGACCTTCGAAAACAGTTCTTCGCGCTGCTCCATCAACCCATCGTAGAGCTGAATGGCTGCAGCTGTCGGGTCGTTCGTGCCGGGAGGATCCGCGTTGTACTGCTGCGCCTTCACGCCCGGGGGCTGTCCGGTCGGCAGACAGCGGGCCAGCTGAGCATCCAGCTTTCGCAGCTCCAGGACGGCGTCGCGGCAGCTGGTAAGGATTTCTTTTGCAGTCATCATATCCCCTCCAATCGGGTTTGTGTTCCTTGATCGAGCACAGTCGCCAGCTCGCGGAGCTTGTTCAGCGTCCAGGCGTGGGGGAGGTTCGACCAGTATTCAACGGTGGTGTAGCCCGTGGCCTTGTGGTGGACGACGCGCCGGATTTTGATGTCACCGATGTCGATCAGGCGTTTGTAGGCGTCCATTTTCGCCTGCGTGAGGGTGTCGCGGGGCCACAGGTCACAGCAGACGATGGTAGGGTCATTGTGGACAGCGATCATGCGTCCATCACCTCAATGCGGATGTAAATGCCCGGAGTGTCCGCCCAAAACTTCTCGCTGATCTCCGAGCAGACCAGGCAGTCATCCACCCAGAAGCCCAGATCGGTCATGCAGTCCTTCAGGAGCTTCTCCAGGTTGTCCGTGTCCGGGCGGGTGAGCTTGTACTCTCCGTGGCGGTGCTTCTTGGGGTCGGTGATGAGGTAAAGCCACTTCACTGTCAGGCGAATGGGCTTGTTGGTGATGGGGGACTCAGGGCGGAACCGGGCCAGAGCATTGCGGATGTTGATTTCCGCCTGCAGGAGTTGGTCGGGCTTGTAGAGGTAGGGCTTGCCGGTCTTTTTGTTGACGCCGATCTCGCTGGTCTGGGCGGTGGTGGTGGGCGGCCAGTCGATGCCGTCGTACAGGGGAGCCAGGAAGAACTCGCGGACGTCAGGCATGCGGAGTCGCCTCCTTTCGCGCTCGCAGGAAAGCCCATACCAGCGGCATATTCTTGTCCGGGACGGTCAGGTGCTGTTCGGCAGCGTTGCGCTGGTAGAGCACCACGACCTGCTTGCCGTTGCGCATCCGCAGCCGCTCGTTGCAGTTGGTCAGCGGGCGAGGGTAGAAGCCGCGCGTGGTCAGGTAGCTGGCGAAGGCGTCCAGGTGCTTGAGGTGGAGGGTGTTACGGTTAGCCATTGGATGCACCTCCGTTTATCTTCGCGCCGCAATC
>JBGUSK010000032.1:0-3228 GCA_045132495.1 Christensenellales bacterium
CGCCTCTACCGTGCCCGTGATCGTCACCGACCCGGGTGCGATGATCTCCGGCACAACGCTGGTCAGCTCGTACTCGGGCATGCGCGGGAGGGCTTCCGCCGTGAACTTCGCTTCAGGACTGTTCACCGGGGTTTTCCGGTAAGCCTCCTCCTCCTTGGCAGAATACCACCGCTTCGCGCCCGCCATGCGCCCCGTGACGCAGTAGCTGAACACATACAGCTTGCCATTGTAGATATGCAGCCTGATCCGCCCGGACTCATGAGTCGCCGGAGGATAATTGGTGAAGTAGCCGCGTTCAAAGGCATTCCAGTTTGTTTCCGCGTTGACCAGATCATAAATCTCACGATCCGGCAGCAGAAGTCCGGACATCATATACTCCCTGATCTCCCGACGTTCGGCGGTAGACCAGTGGCGCAGATGCCAGATTTCGCGGGTGGCTTCGTTCTCAAAAACCTCTGCGCGGAAGCAGGCGTCCTGGGGCAAATCGGGAGAATAGCCCTCAAACAGGAAGGTCGGCGCGGCATAGCGGGCACGGATTTCCTCCTCCGGATCGCCGCGACCAGCAACCAGTTCCCAGTTCTCCTCCAGATTTTCCGGGGTGACAGTGGTCCACTTCGTCACGCTGCTGAAATGACCCCGCCATCCGTCCAGCGTGGGGAAGTCGATAAATTTCTTTTCCTGGCGTTCCCAAGTCAGGGGCCCATCCACGCCAGCCAGCGCAGAAAGCGGCAGCAGCGCAAAGAACATCACAAATGCAAGCAGTTTTTTCGTCAGAAATTCCTCCGTATGGGGTTCTTCCCTACTATTATATAGGCTGGTCGTCCGGGGTGCAAGATGGAAAGTCGTTTACAATTGTAACAATTTCATTCCTGCCCCTGCGGTTGACTTTTTCCCATGTATGTGCTATGCTGTTCCCGATGTGACTGACAAGGAGGGCTGACCCGGATATGCGCAACTGATCCCGCTTTTACCCTATCATTGGGAAGTAAGCATCCGTCCGCGAAGACGGCTTGTTTGCTGTGCGGGAGCCCGCTAACAGCGGGATGCGGCCCTGTGCCGCCACGTGCGCATCCGGGCATGGGCCCTCCTTTTTGCGTGCGTTCAACGTTTCTCCCGCCTCCCGCGACCATTTGATTCTGGAGGCAATAAATACCTGTATGCAAGTTTCTATCCGAAATCTTTCCTTTACTTATGACGGCTCCTACACGCCTGTTTTTGAGAATGTTTCCCTTAATTTTGATACCTCCTGGCGTTTGGGCCTCATTGGCCGCAACGGCAAGGGCAAGACCACCCTGCTGCGGCTGCTGCAAAATCAGCACGCCTATCAGGGCCGCATCGACATGCCGCTGACGCCGGTGTATTTTCCCTATCCCGTGGCGGATGCATCGCAAAACACCCGCGATGTCATGCTGCAAGCTGCGCCTGACGCAGCCGAGTGGCAGCTTGTGTGCGAGCTGAACCAGCTTGATGTGGATGACTCCGTGCTGGAGCGCCCCTTCTCCACCCTGTCCAAGGGTGAGCAGACCAAAGCACTGCTGGCGGCGCTCTTCGTCCGCGATGACGCCTACCCCCTCATCGACGAGCCCACCAATCACCTGGACGCCCACGGCCGCTTCCTCGTCGCTGACTATTTGCGCCGGAAGGATGGCTTCCTTCTCGTTAGCCACGACCGCGCCTTCCTCAATCGATGCATCGACCATGTTTTGTCCCTGAACCGCTCGGATGTGTGGGTGATGCAGGGCAACTACGACACTTGGGAGGCTCGCCTCAACCAGCAGAACGAATACGAGCAGGGACGCACCGAAGTGCTCCGCCGGGACATCCGGCACCTGGAGGAATCCGCCCGCCGTACAGCGGAGTGGAGCAACAAGGTGGAAGCCTACAAGATCGGCAGCCACACCTTTGACCGGGGCGCCGTCGGCGCACAGGCCGCCGCAATGATGAAGAAATCCATGAGCACCCTGCGCCGCCGTGAGCGAGCCATTGAAGAAAAGCGTTCCCTCCTGCACAACATGGAAAAGGTTGGCGAGCTCAAGCTGACCGTTCTGCGTCACCCCAAGGATGTGCTGATCAAGGTGGTCAACGGCTGCGTCAAGTACGACGACAGAGTCATCTGCGCAGGCGTGAACTTCACCCTCCGCCAGGGTGAAAGGCTGGCTCTGACCGGGCCCAACGGCTGCGGAAAATCTTCCATACTAAAAGCACTGGCAGGCACAGGAGGAAGTCTGACAGGCGACGTATCCATTGCGCCGAACCTCGTCATTTCCTACGTTCCCCAGCAGACCGATAACCTCACCGGAACAATGGATGCGTTTATTTCCCACAGCGAGATCGACACCACGCTGTTCAAGGCCATCCTCCGCAACATGGACTTCACCCGTGACCTCTTCGATCGGCCGCTGGAGAAAATGTCCCAGGGGCAGAAGAAGAAGCTGCTCCTTGCCCGCAGCCTGTGCAACCCAGCCCATGTCTACATCTGGGACGAGCCGCTGAACTACATCGACGTGCTCTCCCGCGTGCAGCTGGAGGGGTTACTGATGGAATACACGCCCAGCATGCTGCTGGTGGAGCACGACGCGGTGTTCCTGGAGCGGGTATGCACGGGGATGTTGGCTTTACAGGAACATCATTGAATCGCCAGGAGGATAACAGCATGAGTCAATGGAACATCAGACATAATGAGCTGACCGCAGAGGAGTTCTGTGAGCTTTGGTCCTCTGTCTGGGGTGAGCCGCCATCCCTGGAGCAAACCCGCCTGGCCATGCAGCATACGCTGTTCCGTATATCTGCATTTGAGGGCAACAGGATCGTCGCTATGGCGAGAATGATTGGCGATATGGGCCTGGATTATTATATCAAGGATGTTGTCGTCCGCCCCGAATACCAAGGACAGGGCATCGGCAGGCTGCTCATCAGCGAACTTCTTCTTTTTGTCCGCAACCACGGCATCAAAGGCACAGAGATCTTCGTGGAGCTGTGCGCCATGCCAGACAAGATGCCCTTCTACGAGAAGCTCGGCTTTGATACCAACGATGACCAGCGGATGAAGATGATGTTTCGTGTCGATTAGCTCACCCGTGGTCGGATGGCAGCGTCTCCCCCCAAGGAACGACCTCGACAAAGGGCACAGTTCCACCTGAGTCATTACCCCGCTATAAAAGCGCCTCCCCGATTGAATCGGGGTGGCGGGGCTGTTTTTTTTCATCACCGTGCGCCCGAACCGGGCGG
>JBGUSK010000033.1:0-28834 GCA_045132495.1 Christensenellales bacterium
TGTTCAGCGACAGGCCCAGCAGGATGATGGCGAATTTGAGGATCTTCTTGGAGGTGAACTTCAGTCCTGCGGCAAACCGGTCCGTCTTGCGTACAAACTGGTTGAGGAACATGCCGATAAACATGGCAATAACAGCCGAGCCGATCAGGTGGATGGGCAGCAGGCTTTCCAGCCAGCAGGCCAGCAGCGCCACGATGACCGGCAGCACAATGCCGGGAAGCAGCTTCATGATCTTCATGGTGAATCTCCTTTAGTGTGATGAACGGCTTGATTATATCACGCCGGCATGATAAAATGAAATTATCATTTGTTATCACACGCAAATTTGAATTTATGGAGATCGACATGCTGGACTATCGCATTGAAACCTTCCTGACCCTGTACGATGAAATGAATTACCGCCGCACTGCCGAGCGTCTTCGCATGACACAGCCGGGTGTGACGCAGCACATCCACTACCTGGAGCGCTTCTATGGCGTGAAGCTCTTTGTGTACGATGGACGCCAGCTGCTGCGCACGCCCGAAGCGGAGAAGCTGAAGCGCCACATCGACAGCACCCGGGCAGCAGAGTATGACCTTCGTACAAGTTTCTCGAGCACAGATACGCTGCTCCTGCGGGTCGGCGCCACCAAGACCATCGGCGAATTCGTGATCGTCCCCACGGTGCGGCAGTTCCTGCGGGATGAGCATCACCGGCTGGAGCTGATCGTGGACAACACGGAGAACCTGCTTTCTATGCTGGAGCATGGCGAGCTGGACTTTGCCATCATCGAAGGCGTTTTCGACAAAGCAAAATATCCCCACCGGCTCTACAAACGGGAGCGCTTCGTAGGGATATGCAGTGCCTCGCATCCCTTTGCCGGACAGACCGTTACGCTGGAGGACACGCTGCGGGAAAGCCTCATCGTCCGCGAGAAGGGCTCCGGCACCCGGATGCTGTTGGAGCAGGCCATCGCCAGCCGGGGCTATTCGCTGGACAGCTTCCACCGCTGTTCATCCGTCAGCAATTTCTCTGTCATCTGCGAGCTGGTCGCCATGGAGCAGGCCATCACCTTTGCCTATGAGCCTATCAGCCACTGCCGCGGCGATCTGGCGACCTTCCATGTGGAGGACATGCAGATCACCGGGGAATTCGAACTGGTGTATATCAACGAGCAGGTGGCAGGGGCAAAAATCGACACATTCTTCTCGGATTAATTGCAGGTATTCATTTCTGGATTCATCCTGTCCTATTGCGTCACCGGGAAAAAGGTGAAAAGTAAGTGATTTGTTGTTGATAGTCATATATCCCTGCTATTACAGCAAAATAAAAGAGGCTGCTCCCGTAAGAACAACCTCATAGCGTGCATCAATGGCACCAACGCTCACCCATACATATCCCTCAGCAGCCCACCCGCCTGAATGATCTTATCCTCTCTGCCATGTGCATACCGGTTCATGGTGGTGCTGATATCTGAGTGACCGGCAATGGTCTGCAGGGTCTTGATGTCCAGGTGTGCCGCCGCCATCGTGATATATGTGTGCCGGAGCACATGCGCCGTAGCGCCGTGCATGTTGATCGTCCGGCAAATCCGTTCCCAGCCACGCTTGTAGGTCATCTCTGTGATAGGAAACTCGCCGTTGCCCAGGATGTACTTACCACCATGGGGAAGGGCCGTGAGGATTTCCTCCAGCTGCGGTTCCAGCGGAATCGGGCGCACACCGGCTTTACTCTTTGTGGGACCAATGTATCCCTTGTTGCCTGCAAATCGTACCGACCTGCGGATGTTGATCAGCTTCCGGTTAAAGTCGATGTCCTCCCACTGTAGCCCCAAGGCCTCGCCGCGCCGGATGCCAGTGAAGATCAGCAGCGCCACCAGCAGCCGATCCTTCAGTTCCAACCGGGGCAGGTTGGCGATGATATCTTGGGCAGCTTCAATGGAAAGCGCCTCACGGAAGGTTTTCTTTTTGCTGTAGGTCAGGCGCTTGCTGCGGGTCGGATCGATGACGCACAGACCGTCTTCAATGGCGGAGTCAAAAATGCCGTGCAAGATCAGCGCCAGCTTGTTTACCGTTGAGCGGGATTGATGTGCATGCTGGTTATAGAACCGCTGCACATCCACTGTAGTGATCTCGTCCAACCGCATGCTGCCAAAGAAGGGCACTAAGTGCTTGCGGATGATCAGCCGGTAGTTCATCTCCGTGCCGGGGCGCAGCTTGGGGACCTTGTAGCTTTCAAACCACTCCCAGGCGTAATCGGCAAACAAGCGCCTGTCACGGGGCTGGCTGGATGCTGGTGCTGGGGTAGGCACTGATTCCACCGGTGGAGGTGTAGGCTGCTGAGGCACAACGGCGGGCATGTTCCTCGCCAGTAGCATAGCCATGGTGTTCTGGAAAACATTCGCTGATGCATGCAGTGCTTCCGCCGATACCGGCTCAGTTTGTGTGCCGGCAGCCTTCTTGTTACGCGGTGCATGTACCGGCTTGGTTGCCATGATGCTCATCAGCACCTGGTCATTCAACGTATTCAAAGGTGACTTCGACACGCGGTTTCTTCTCCTTTCTTGCCCGGAGCATTTTCGCACGCTCCAGGGCCTTTTCTTTTGTCTGCGGCGTGCGATAGCCCATGCAGCCGTCCAGGAGAGCCATCAGGATTTCGCGGGTCTCCTTGAAGTCCGCGCCGTTCATGCCCAGCGTGACAAGCCATGTACGGAAGGTGAACAGCTCGTTGGTGATGGGAATGTGTCGGGCGTAAACGTAGCGCAGTTCCCGCGAGCGTGTAGCCATCAGTACCGCCAGCTGCCCGTATGCCTTGAGTGTACGGACGTCCGGAGCTTCGCCGAAGCCGTTGATGCGCACATGCTGGGACGTGATCTCGATACCGTGCAGCGCCTGACCGTATACGGCGTCATGAGCTACAAGCACCTGCAGGAAATCTTCCACCGTCTCCAACTCAATGCAAGTAGCGAGCAGGTTGATGAGCGTGGGTGCAACGTTGAAGCTGCCGCCGGTGGCCTTGTTGAGCAGGTGCTCACGACTGTAGATCATGTGGACAAGGTTGCGCAGGCTAGCTCCGTCAAATTGGGCGGCATCGAAGTCGAAAGACATGTTCAGGTCAATGGTGTTTTCCATGGGTTCCCCTCCTTTCGTGATTCGGCCATCACTGGGTACAAGCCCCAGCGCTGGCTACGCTCTGCCAATGCAAGCATTGACTATTGCTAGTCAGGCTTTGCCTGACCTAGGTGTAGCATACATCACTCTAACCCGAGGAAAAGTCAAGCGGTATGTACACGAAAAATTTGATTCTACCGTTTTGACAAGCTGCGCCCTAAAATGTAGGGCAAACCTCACCCTGTGACGCGCATCCCCTTGACCGCCTGTCTGTCCAACAGCCGCACTTGTGCATAGCCATCCATGCTGACCTCCACCGTGCCCGGGAAGGTAATGCACTCGTGCTCCTGCATAGGGTCAGTGCCCTGCTGCAGCACCTCCACCTGGCTGAAATCGCCGTACAGAATAGCCACTTCGTTGCTGGAACTGCCGCAGGGCATGTCGTTGGAGAATACGATGGGCTTGTTCAGCAGCTGGAAGCCGTATGTACGATCACTGCTCATCAGGTGATAGGGGCCGTTTCTGAATTTGTCCAGCAGTTTGTTATGGGTCACCACGTTCATGTAGAATGCGGCATTTGCCTGATACTGGCGAGGGACACTCAGCCACAGGGTGATGATGGCTTCCTCCGTGATCTCTGATACAGATTGTGCCTCTACCTGCGCCAGCAAGCCTTTGTCCTCATTACGGATCAACGCGCGATCCATATCATGCTTCATCGCATGTGCAGCCCATTCTGCTTTGTTGGCGGCGTCCGGTGAATGGTACCGGCGGCTGGTGATCTTCATGCTGTCGTGATTCCGGGCAGCGTTCCTGACCTTGGCAAGCTCCCGGATACTCTTGAATTGGTTCATATGTACCTCCTTATTGCCTGCCACCGTACCGCCATGGGATTTGGAAGCACGGCGGCAGGCTGGTTGTCATGTCTTATTTCATCTTCAGGGCAGCGATGGCGTTCTTGTCCAGAAGCTTCGCATCCACACGCTGGCTCATGATGTAGGCTACCTGACCCTGCTGGGCGTATACCTCGTTGAGACGCTTTACCCGGCGATGCTGGCGGTCGCCGATGGTGTAGAAGTTGAAGTTGCCGAAGAGGATGGGCACCTTACCGCTTTCGACCATCGGCATGGCAGGGCTGGTAATGACCTTGTGCCCCAGGATGGTGAGCGGCTGCCCCTTTTTCAGGTTCTCATTCCAGATATAATTGCCGTTTCCGGTCTGCAGCTTGTACAGCTCGCGCAGGGTGCTGTCATGCATGAGGAGTACGGCACCATCCCGGTACTTGGGCGGGATTGCATGGATCAGTTCCAGCAGATCGTCGGTGCTGATCTTGCCGGCTGCCTCCGTAACAATCTCGCGTTCAAGCTGGTGAATCAAGCCTAACGGCTTTGCCTTGCCGTCGCCATAGAGGAAGGCCTGCTCCTCAGCTCGTGCAATGCGGTCGGCAAACTGGCTGATAATGAAGTCCTCCAGGTCAAAGCCGCAGTCCTCCAGCAGTTCATCCGACACGCGGATGGTGGTGGCTACCTTGTGAGCCTCGATCTTTATTTCGTCAAATTCTCCCTCAGTAACAGGAATGACGCCCTCCTCGGGTACCCAGTCTGCCGGGCCGAGACCTTTTGCCACGGGGATCTTCAGCGTGCGTTCCGTCGGGATCACCGTGCCCAGGCGGCGCATGACGTTCTTCTCCTTCATCGCCTGTACAATGCGCCTTTCGAATTCGTCTGGCACCAGGTAGCCGCCCTCGTTGTCGGAACCTTCGCGCAGGGTATTGGTCATGGTGCCGTGGTGCAGGAATTTGTCATACGCGCGGGCGTACAGGGGATTGGCCAGCGTGGGGGTATCCTTGGGAGGCAGTCTCCCGTCCTTCACCTGCTCCAGCTGCAGCAGGGCATCTTCCCAGGTAATTTCTTCATTCATATGCTTCATCTCTTTTTTCTCCTTTCGTTAAGCGACCTTCAGACCCTTGACGGCATCCGGCACAGCCAGCTTGTTGCCAACGCGCTCGCTCAGCAGGAAGCCGATGTGGTCGTTGGCGATGAACAGCTGATCCAGCCGCTTGATGCTGCGCTTGCCGTTGTTGTTGATGTACACCTGCTTGAAGTCGCCAAACAGGATCGGGATGCTGCCGGGGGCGGCGTCGGGCATGGAGCCACAGCGGACGATGGGCATGCCGAAGAAGGAGCCCGGCTTGTCAAACAGGAGCTGTTTGCCTTGCACCATTGCCTCCTGGTACAGATGCAGGAGAGTATTGTCGTTCATAAGCAGGGTGCCGTTGCGACGATGCTTCTCAGGCACGGAGAAGATCAGGTTCAGTACATCCTGCAGAGAAACCGTACCGGCATTTTCCGTTGTGCAACCTACCTCAGCCTGATGGATGAGGCCCAGGGGCTTGTCCACGCCATCGCCGGCAAGGAAGGCTTCCTCCTCACTGACCGCCAGACGGTCTGCGAAGGTGGTAGCCAGGTATGCTTCGATGTCGATGGCGGAGTCCTTGAGCAGCTCGCTGGTGACACGGACAATGGCTGCCAGCTTGTGGCTATCCAGGTTGACACGGTCAAAGGCATCCTTCACAAGCGGGATAGGATGGCCTTCAGGCACCCAAGCAGCTTTGCCGTGACCGTTGACGATGGGCAGTGCGCTGTCGCCGGTGGTGGTTACCTCGGTGCACAGAGGACGCAGGACGCTGATGGCGTTCATGGCGTTGACCAGCTTGGTTTCCAGGTGCTGGGGCAGCAGGTAGCCAATGCCGGACGGGGCTTCGTTGAGGACTTCTAGAGTCTGGATGCCACGGCGCAGGTACTGGTCACAGGCGGTGCGGGGATCAATGGTAGTATTATTCATGTTCGTTTTCCTCCTTGATTACGATATCGTCAACAATGTTATCTGTATTTGCTGCTTTCTTGGAACTGTAATAACGCAGGATGAACTCACGGACTTCCTCAGGCATGTGGGATACACTTTCCTCGACCGGCATGTTGCTGTACCGTTTCACGATATCATCCAGCAACGCCTTGAGCATTTTGTGGTCGTGAGCCAGGCGGAGATGCCGCTCCACAATCCTGGGCCATTCCTTGAGCCAAACGTAAATGGCGAAGGGTTCCTTCTTGCGATGCCCGCCGGAGATCTCAATGTCGTAAGTACCCAGATCCCGATAAATCACCTGTTCCAGATCAAAGAGCTGCTTACGATAATTCGGGCCCAGTTCTTTCAACAGAGCTTTCTGGTAGATGGATAAGCTGGTATCAATGCGCATGTGCATCCTCCTTGGTGCTGGGGTCATACAGCCGAGCAATCAGCTGAAGCAATTCCGCCATCAGCGGCAGGCTGTGGGGCAGATCCATGAAACGCTGTACAATTTCATAGCCGCCTTTCTTCTTCCACACGAAGATGTGGAACCGTGCCCGGATGGTTCTGCCGCCGCAGACCTCCACATCGTAGTCACCGAAATCGCGATAGATGCAGTCCAGACCGTCAATACGCTTGACGGTGTACTGCTTGCCCAAGTAGTCCAGCAGATCCTGCTGGCAGCCGGTAAGGGTGTTTTTTCTCATGTTTTCAACCTCCAATTTGTATTTGGGTATAAGAAAGGAGCGCCGAGTGCTCGTACGCCCCTGTAGCCCCGTGTTCAATTCAGGAAATCCTCATTGCAGATATCGTCTGCGGCAACCTCCAGCCTGCAGCGGAAAGCTCGCATGTTGACGCCGTCAATCTTGCACTGGTATTGGCTGCGTTTCTTGCCGTCTGCATCGGTGAAGCTGTCGAATAAACCCCGGCTGACAAAGCCCTTGATGGACTTGGCGTAGCTGAAGCCGGCATCCTCCAGTGCTTTTCGGTATACGCTCTGGATCAGGTTCACGTAGCCGGTGGAGATGGAGCCGTACCTGGGGATGCCGCGATAGATCGTCGAGCGGAAATGATCCTTGTTTGAGCCAATCCAGTCTACGGTGAAATCCCATGCCCGCTGAATGGAATCCTCCGCCCGCAGCTGGAGGTTGTTATCCAGCAGCTCCATCCCCAGCGCCATGGCCTGGTCCCATGCGTCGTCCGGTACAAGGGAGAATACCGACACACTGGAGAGATAGTCCCCCAGGCACAGGACGGCGATATTGTCGAAATGTACACCCGGATCACCGCTGTGCTGCTTGGTATACATTTCATGCAACCGATCCTGCATGCTCCTGTACAGGGCTTCCAGCTCGCCGTTTGCCGAGAGAATCTCCTTAAGCAGGTACTCGATGTACTGCTTCCCGGCGTGCCCGTAGCTTCGTTCGCTGACCTGATGCAGCGCCCGTGCCGTCCCCTCATCGGCAATCGGCCTGCCGTAAAGCTCCAGTACACGGGAGCCGACGCCATCCATGCTGTTCTCACGAATCAGTGGCATTTCGCCGGTGGAAAGGATGATGTTGCGCCACTGCAGCGTTTTCTGCAGGCCGCCGTCCTTTGCGCCGCGCAGCTTGCCGAATCCGTTGCCCAGACTGTACACGATGGATTCAACCGTCATGCGCTTGTCTGCCAGCGCCTGCAGTTCATCCAGGCCAAAGGGCAGGTGCTTCATGGCCGCGCAACTGCGTTCCAGGCCGACGGCAGTGGCATGGTAGCTGGACAGCAGCCGAACCGGATCGCCCCATACTGACAACGCCATCTTCAGGCTGGCCGTCTTGCCGCCCCGGGAGTCGTGCCACACGTGGGTGAGAAATACACGATGATGCAGCCAGTGCAGAAGTGGCGATGCGAAGGAGCCGGCAAGAATGGCACGGGAAACGGTACCCTCACGTACCTTCTCAGCAGCGCTCAGCCACTCCTCAAAGCTGCCCTCCTGCGTCAGGCCGCTGACCATTTGCTGTACGCTGGCTGTATCAGATTCAAGCTCCATCGGGCTGTCCGTGCAGTACGGGTAGAATTCCTTGCCCACCCAGCCGATGCGATCGATGGAGCGGACGCAGGGAATGTGGTCCTTGTTCTGTGCCTCATAGGCAGCGAGGTAACTGACCATCGCTTCCGATGTGCCGGAATTGACCGGGAGGCCGTTATCCGCGTACCGGACGATCTGGTTCTTTTGAAGCACAGAGGACCGGGGGACGCGGATGGACTTGAGCCTCCCATTTCGCCGGAAGCTGATCTCCAGCCGTTCCTGGCCGTCGTCCACGTTTTCCAGCTTGCGGCTGATGACCACCGGCTCGGGAGCAATCGACAGTTCGACTGCTTCACCGAAGGAGGTAGCTGCCCTGCGAATGCCTTCCTCCGGGGTGACGGTGTACCCAATGGGCTCCACTGCACCATGCAGGTTGATGCCCGGCAGTTGGATCGGCCTGCCTCCTTCCAGCACATCGAATTCAATTGCTTGCTCCTTGCCGACCTTGATCTGATGGTTCACAGAACGCTCAAAGTCACGAATCGATACCCCCAGCGGGCGAAGCTTCAGCTTGAATCTGCTGTATTCGAGGGGCATCTGCTCTTTTGCGTATGCCATGAGTGCGACGGTCTTCTCCGAAAGCACATCCTCGGCAGTCAACTCCTTGGCCATCAGCTGCTGTACACGATCTTCCAGCGTGTATTGTGCGAGCACGATCGGTGCTTTGACGCCGCAGCCGCCGGCAGGGCAGTTGTGCCCCAGGCATTCACAGATATACCGGCAGGTGTGGGGCTTTTGCTGCTCCAACGCCCGACAGATCCTGCTGCCGGTTTCTTCAGGACTGTATCCGGCATAAGGTTCGCTCAGCGTGTGGACAGCTTCCTCGCCATCCGATGTCAGGGCAATATTGGTGATCATGGCGAACCATTCCGGCTCGGACAGGGTGTCGGCATCATCCCGGCAGTGCTGCATGAAGGTACAGCGGTCGAGAATCCTGCCGGCGGGGCCGATCTGTTCTGGATCGGGTGTGAAAGGAATCCGCTCTGCACGCGGTGCTTCACAGGCAGCGGCGTAGGGTTCGAAGGCGGACAGCGGATACCGCTTCAGGCTGGCCTCGATCACCTCCACACGTTTGGGAGGATCGCTCTTGTGATTCAAAGTGCCAGGGATGCGCAGGATTCTCGCCAGATCGGCCACCGCATCGAATTTCCAGCCGTGCTCCGCGCCCTGCTGCAGGATGTGCTTCTCGTGCCCACGAAGAAGCTGCTTGACCCATTCCCGATTTTCATCGGTGACCGTCAGGGGAGACTCCAGCAGCCAGTAGGTATGGACACCGTTGCCACTCTGCACGATGATGCTAGGCGGCGATTCCAGGCTGTGCAGGAAGGAAAGCACATCTTCCAGCGTATCCGGAAGAGCCTGCTCCTTGTGTGCAGTGCCCTTGACGTCGAATTCGCCATGAATGAAGGAAATGCAGCTGATCGTGGCGGCACTGGCTCGGGTGCCTGCTGCCGGCGCTGTATCCGTCAGATGCAGGCCCCAATAAACATTTTCGGCAGCGGAGAGGGATTGGGCCTTTGCCAGCATCTGATCCATCTGACCGATGGGGTATGCCAGGCACTGCTTCCGGGGCAGCGAATAAAGATAGGTTACTTTTTCCGGCGGAACACCCTTGTACAGCTCCGCCATAAACTCATGTGCATTCATCTGCAAGCTCCTTTCCTCCGTCATGCAGCCACCTCGTATAGCTTCCCATACAGGGCAGCCAGGTGCGAGATGCCGTTCTCCAGCCGCCGGAAAGCTGTAGCCCTGGAAATGCCCAGAGCGGCATATACGTCCTCGATTCGCTCACCATGCACATAACGCCGGACGATCAGCTGCTTCTCCGATTCCCCCAGTTGAGCGATGAGACTGTCCAGCTGCCACAGGAGCGCCTGCCTTGCTGCCAGTGCGCGCTGCTGACTGCGAAGCTGGGCGTCACGCTCTGCCTCAAACTGTTTGCGTCCGTACATCCCAAGTGTTTCTGTCGGGCTGGAGGGCTTCCCGCTGTGCAGCCGGGTCTCACTCAGGGGATTCCGGTAGGTTTTCTCCTCGATGTACTCCTCAAAGCGGGCGCTCTTGATGCGACGGATGTTTCCTTTGCAGGCTTCCAATCCGCTCTTGAGTCTTCCGTAGTGTTCCAGCAGGTCCCTCATCTGTACCGCATCCATCTGTTCACACATCCTTTCAAAACATCCAATCATTATTGCGGTTTGATATTTGCTACTTTCTGAGGATAAGGAAAGCTTCCAATCGTTATGACTGGAAGCTTAACTGCTATCCTCATCGAGACAGCTTACCACATTAGGCATTATAGCATATTCAGTCTCATTTGAAAATAGCAAATATGGTAAAGAAATATACCTTTGCTACTCAATTTCCCGTAATCTTTGCCATCAGGTCATCCAGCATCTGCCGGAAGGTTTCTTCATGCATGCCGGTATCGTATGCCTTCTGACGCAGCTTCTTGGCTTCAGCAGACCAGGTGGTAAACTGTCCCTCGGTCACCGTCTTGAGTCTCCGGCGGGCCACATATTTCTTGTATGCACGGGTGTAGGTCTGCTTGATGGGATCGTCCTTCAGGCTGGCTGTAAAGTGACGGGAAGAGCCGATCACGTTGCAGGGCTTGGTCTCGCCTTCGGGAATCTCCTCGCAGTAATCCACCACACGATCGCCATACTGCACGAAATACTTACCGCAGTTCTTGCACCGGCGGATGCTATGGCCCTGCATGATCATATTCATGAGCTCGTGGTACATCAGCTGAGCGACATTGTTAATGCTCACCACCGGCGCAAGGCGGACAGAGCCATCCTCGAAGGTGTGCATTTCAAAGTCCGGGGCATATGCAGAAGATGCTGCCGTTTCAAATTTCTGCGTCAGCTCCTGCATGCGATTCCGGAAGCGGTCGAAGCCAAATGCCTGAAGGCGCTCAATCGGACGACGCTGGGGATATTCCTCATTGCGGATCATCACCACGTTAACGACCTTCGTGAAAACTCGTACAGCCTCCGCATGTGCACCCCAGAAGGCGGAATATTTCTCGGATGCATATTGCCAGGCGTACTGGTCGATCTCAATGCCCAGATCAGCAACCAGTTCTTCGCCGGTGCGCATCTTCGCCTCCACCTGACAACGGATGCTTGCCAGCAGCTCCTCAATGGACGCAAAGGTGTTAGCAGCTTCATCATTCAGATCATAATAGCTGTACATCCTGACGCGCTCCTGCACCTGCCGGAATTCTTTTTCGGTATTTTCAATTCCGGTAAGGAATTCTGCAACTGTTGCATCTTTCAAAGGCTCCATAAACCATAGTTGCGCTTCCAGCAGACGCTGCTGATCCCAGCTCTGGTCGTTGAGCATATCGCAGGTCAGCTTCCCCAGCGGAACGTGCCGATCGCGGTTGATGACGGTGATATTCTCAATAAAACAGATCTTCATGGTAATGCTCCCTTACACAAATCAGATTATCCAACAGCAAATTGGGTTATTCATTTGCACTATAGCACACTTCTGGAGAATTGGCAATAGGCTATTTGCGATTAATATAGCGATTTGCTATTTAATTTGAGAGCGGTAGCCACTGGTAGCCACAATATTTTACGAGTGGCTACCACACCAAGGACTGTCAAACCCAGTAAAATCAAGGGGTTCAGGATAAAGGTAGCCACAGTAGCCACGTAACCACAGGTATATATGTATATAAGGGCAATGATTAGTTCACCTCCATCACAATTAATTATTTCTCTATATAAGCTGATATGTGTATGCAGAAATAGTGGCTACTGTGGCTACCTGGCACACCCGGGACTTGACTTATCCCGTGATCAGAGCGTATATGGTCATGCAGCTGCAAACCCACGACACGGAGGTAGCCTATGACCTACAACGACAATTACCTGGACATCACGGCAGATGTGTTTTCCGAGATGCACGTTATCATCGAGGGGTCCATTGCCATATTTGAGAACGACACCGGCCCGCTGATCCGGCTGTCCACGCAGAGCAACGAACTGGAGGCGCGGACGGCATTGAGCGATATCGGCGGTGCGCTGTACACATTGCGCGGGCAGATTCAGAAGCTGCAGGCAGCGGTGCGTGCTGAGACCGAGCGTCAGCATGCTATGCATCGGGAGGAGGTTGCCCATGACTGACACCATCCGCCAGCGCCTGCTTGATTTGAAAGCCGCGCAAGACGCCGACACCCCCATGCGCTGCCCTCGCTGTGGCGCAGATACTATGAAGCTACCCATTCACACCAACGCCCTGAGCCGCGTGGCCGATCTGTACATCTGCGACAGCTGCGGCAACGCCGAGGGTCTTCTGGCATTTATGAGACACAGCCATCCGCTTCACCGCTGGAGTGTGTTCGAGCCGCAGAAGCCCGATTCTGATTTTAAAGCACGCCCTGCCAAGGATGTGCTGGCGGAAATCCTGCAGACACAAATTGACAAGCTGGAGCGCACCTTCCGCATGTGCCGAGACGATAAGGAGAACGCGCCCTGGCATCGTAATGAGGCATTTGAAAGCTGTGCCGGTTTGACGGATCTGATCCTGGAGCCGTTCCACGCCAAGTACAGCTGTGCTGACGGTAGTGTCCTGGTACAGTTCCGCACCGCGCTGGATGGTACCATTCAAATGAGCGCCGGTGTGGTAGACAAGTAACCACAGACCAACTAGATTCACGAGCGTCCCTCGATATCGGGGGATGCTTTTCGGTTGCCCACAGCACCCCACGTTTGCCCCACGTGCCGCCTCTACCGCCAGTTCCGACCACGTGCCCACCTTGATTCAGAAGCCCACACAACGCAAAAAAGCCGCCCCCTTTCGGAAGCGGCAGTTGCCCAACCTCAGTCGAGGTAGAACCGGCTCTTGATTCCCCGGCGGAATGTGCGTTGCAGGGCAGGCTCCAGCACCGTCTCGATTTCCGAGCCAAAGCCCAGTCGGTTGTAGGCGTGGAAGATGCCGTTGTAGTAAGCCTTCTCCGGCGGGTAAGGCCGGATCGCCTTCATGATGTAGATCAGCCCCTCGATTTCTGAGCCGTCCTTCATATGCACCTTTGCCGTCCGTTTGATGTAGTAGTGCGGTACACCCTCGTACCGGTCGAGGCTGTGCTCATCGGCCTCGTCGATTTCCCAGACCGCCACTGGCACCCGCGCACCCTTCGAGCGTGTCTTTTCCACCGTGGCGTGAAGGTAGAACTCCAGCCGGTGATTCAGGAGCCAGCCCGTGCCCAGCAGTCGGGCGTTGGGGCAGCGGAATGCCATCTGTTCTTCGACCATGTTGGAACCGTATGCGATGTACTTCATGTTTGAGTCCTCCTCTTGATTCAAAAGCGTTGTGTCGTATTCATCACTCTGATCGGGTGAAAAGTCAAGTCCTTCTGTGTCCCCAGACCGCGTTCCAGCTGATCAGCCCAGCCTCAAGATCGGCCCGCATCAGGCAAAAGGCAATCTGTTCCGGGGTGATCTCTTCTTTGTGCTCGAAAACCGTTGCAACGATCTTTCCGCACCGGTAGATGTGCCAGCGTGATTTGGAAGCCTGCAGTGCCCAGTTGTACTCGGTCTCATCATAGGGATGAATGCTGGTGACCACCAGTGTGCCGTCCCCTCGATCCGTGAGGTGGAAGCGCTGATCGCGGACTTTGAACGCGCGGATGTGCTTGGGTTTCATGATGTACCTCCTTGTCGATTTGGTAGCGTGTGCTTACTCGTCGTCTTCGTCGCCCTCTTCGAGATCACCCCAGCTGATCCCGCCGTAGGTGTAGCCGCCGTCGTGCTTCAGGAACACCGGGGTATCCTCGTCGAACTCTTCGAGCGCGGCGATCAGTTCGCCAACGGTCATGGTGTGCTGGATTTGGCAGGGAGAGTAGCCGGTGCGGTTCGCGTTGATGTAGAGCTTCATATGTGTGTCCTCCTTCTTCTTCGGCCATCCCCGGGTACAAGCCCCGGTGCTGGCTACGCTCGGTCATTGCAAGCAAAGCCTCTCGCTAGTCGGGCAAGCCCGACCTTGATTCAGAAGCTGAATTCCATCCGGGCGATCATGCGCTCGGTGGCCTCGGCGTAGTCGTACTCGACCAGCTCAATTTGAGAGTACATCTCGGCGCTGTCCGGCTCGGCAAAAAGCCGGAAGGATTCCCAAGCGTCGGCGAGATTTGTGTGCTCCTGCTCCTCGTAGGGCACGCTGGTCGGGCAGTAGCGGTGGGCGAAGCGAATGATGTAGGTGGTGGTAGGCATGGTGTGTTCCTCCTTTTCGATTCGTGGGTGTGTCAGCTGGCCTGCCGCCAAGCCGCGTTGCCGGGCAGGTTCGCAAGCAGGTGTGTCCGGGCGGTTTCGAACTCGTCGCCGATGAAGCCCAGCCGCAGGAGCCAGCATCGGAAGGTGTACTTGGGGTTGTCCGTCACCGGGCGGGTGGGGCTGGCGGCCTTGGTGGTCAGGGCCTGTGCGCTGATCGCGAGGCACAGCTGGATGTAGGCCTTGATCTTCCCGGCGTGGAGTGTGCCGTTGAAGGCGCGGAATTCGATGGTTCGCGCAGGCCGCTCGAGGGAGAAGGCCGCGTGCAGGTTCAGCAGGTGGTAGCGGCTGTGGTCGTAGTGGTGCCGTGCCAGCATCTCCCAGTAGTACCCGGCCTCGGAGTTGTGGCGGTACCAAATGGCGGCGAAGCTTTCCAGTGTGTCCGGCTTGGCCCGGTTGAGGGCCTCGAGGAACCGCTGGTCGACCGGGCGGCACCACTCCTCGCGCCTGTGCTGGCTGATGCCCAGCGCCATCGTCAGCAGGTCCTCCTTGGCGTTGACAATGTTGACCAAGCGGCGAAGGCTTGCAGGGGTGTGTTCGCCGAAGCCGACGTGCACGTGGATGCCGCAGGAACTGTCTGTACGCGCCCCGGCCTCGCGGATGGCCCTGACCACCTCCTGCACCATCTCGATGTCCTCCCAGCGGCACACCGGGCTGACCACCTCTGCGCAGGGGTCGGTGACGGAGGCGTCGCGCTCGACCACCCATTTTCTGCCGTCAGGCATGGGGATGTGCCAGTCGCCGAGGTGGCGGCCCACGTACCGGGCGGTGGTTCCGAAGTGTGCGGCGATGGCCTTGGCGGTGCGTTCACAGCCGAGTCCGGTGGTTTCGATCTCGATGCCGAAAGTCTGGTTTTTCATGGTGGGGGCTCCTTTCCGGCCCGGGCCTTTGGGGTGTGCCCCGGCCCTGCGGCGTGACACATTCATCGCTCTTTTCGCCGGAAATAGCAACGGCTAAACCCACCAAACAATCGGGCCAAAGATAGCCTTATCCACCAATCTTGCCCAAACCGGGGCGACGGCTTCCTTATACATGCGCGTAGGGCTTTTAGAAAAAAGTTTTTGTGCCGCCGCCCGGGAAAAACCACCCGCCCCGGCAAGGACGCCGCCCGGGCACACCGCCGCCAGCCCCTGCAGGCCTGCCCCGGCACAGACCCCGGCCCGGAGGCTCACCCCCGTCCGGCATACCCACCCCAGCCCCGGGGAGGCCGCGCCCCGGGTACAGCCTTGCGCCCCCGGCAAGGACGCCGCCCCGGCGCACTGGGTGTACCCCTAGGGGGGATCAGATCCCTAAAGCTGACCTCTAAGCGACCGCGGCCCAGTCGCGTGTGAGTTTTCGCGAAATTCGGGGGTGGGGGTAATAGAAAAAAGCACAGCCGAAGCTGTGCTCATTGAAGTGATATACTACTCTGTTAGACGCCTTTTTTGCCGTTTGTTTAGAATGAAGTTCTTAGCAAATTCATATATGGCACGGATGAAGCCAATCAGCCAAAAACCTCGAAGCTCCATAATAAGACTGTCAACAAAGCCCATGGAAAGAATGCCGTTTGTCATCCTGGCAAGGGAGCGCAGCGGCATGTTGTGAACAAAGAGCAGGTTTAAATCAGCAGTGCTCCTCTTCATCCGATGCTTGACGGCTGTGTTGAGCACGCCGCCGATGAGCCACCCGATCGGCGCACGGCTGTGGTGCAGCTGGCCGAGCGTCATGTTGCGGTCGATCTTTGGCCTGTCCATTGGGATCGCACGGCCTAGCAGCATCTCAAATTCTGCTGCGGGTACGTCTTGCACATGGCCGGAATAGTATCTGGGCAGCTCAGCCAGATCGTAGGGTGCAGGGGCGTTTGTGCCTGCCATGGTGATGGACGCAATCAGACGGATATCCTCACTGGATGCGCCAATGCGAATCTCGTATTTGCCACCTTCGATTTCCCAGTGGTTGGTTTTCACGTTCCAGTAGCGGAAGGCCTTGTCATCCAGCGGGATACGGACTTCCTTCGCCTCGCCAGGCTGGAGGAAGATCTTCGCGAAGCCCTTCAGCTCCTGCACAGGCATAGGCAGCTTGCTGTCCGGCTTGCGGACATAGAGCTGCACGATTTCTGCGCCTGCGCATTTGCCGGTGTTGCGGACAGTCAGCGTCGCGCCGGATACGTCCGCTATCAGATTTTCGTAGGCAAAGCTGGTGTAGCTCAGGCCATAGCCGAAGGGGAACAGCATCTTCTTGCCTGCCTTCTGATAATAGCGATAGCCGATGAAAGGGCCTTCGCGGTATTCGACATTCGCACCGTTGCCGCCAAAGTGAAATCGGCTGGGGGTGTCCTCATAATGGACGGGCCAGGTTTCAGCCAGTTTTCCGGAGGGATTATGCTTGCCAGTCAGGGCGTCGAGCAGGGCGATTGCTCCTGCCTGACCACCCAGTGCGGCGTAAAGCATCGCGTCGCACTTGTCCAACCAGGGCATTTCTACCGTACTGCCTGCGTGGAAGAGCACCACGACCTTCGTCGCTGTCTGCCGGACGTCCAACAGCAGTGAGATCTGATTATCCGCCAGCCGCATGTGGGGACGGTCAAGGCCTTCGCTCTCGTCCACCTCGGTCAGGCCCAGGCAGAGCAGCGCCACATCCGCCTTTGCGGCCAGTTCGGCTGCCTCCTTCGCCAGCGTTATGTTTGAAACGCCATTGCGTTCGTATCCCTTTGCCATGCCGATGCAGTTCAGCCCGCTGGACCTGATTTCTTCCGCGAGGCATTCCACCTGCGAGGCATTGACCACGCTGGAGCCTGCGCCCTGATACCGGGGCGTGAAGGCGAAATCGCCGATCAGCGCGACCGTCGTGCCCTCTGCCAGCGGTAGGAGGCTATCATCATTCTTCAGCAGCACGATGGACTCTGCTGCCGCACGGCGGGCCAGATCATGGTGTGCGACCATATCGGCTGGCTTGGCGTTCTTGAGGGCAGGCTGTGCATCCAGCGCCAGTGTGAACAGCTCGTCCAGGCGAGCATCCACGTCGGATATAGAAACCTTGCCGGACTTCAACGCGTCCATTAGCTCGCGTACGCTGTCCAGACCGGGAGCGGGCATCTCCAATGTGGAGCCATATTTCACGCCAAGTGCATGGTCATTGCTGCCGCCCCAGTCGGTCACGACGGCCTTGTCGTAGCCCCAGTCCTTGCGGAGAATATCCATCAGCAGGTGCTCGTTTTCGTTGGCATAGGTACCGTTGACCTTGTTGTAGCTGGTCATGATGCAGCCGGGATTGCCCTCCTTGACAGCGATTTCAAAACCGGTCAAGTAGATTTCCCTGAGCGTGCGCTCGTCCACGATGGAATCCGTGGCCATGCGGCGCAGCTCCTGATTGTTGACTGCAAAGTGCTTCGGGCAGGCGGATACGCCCTTTTCCTGGATGCCTCGCACATAGGCTGCCGCCAGCTTGCCTGCCAGGTAGGGATCCTCCGAGAAATACTCGAAGTTGCGGCCACACAGGGGATTGCGCTTCATGTTCATACCCGGGCCGAGGATGACCGCGACTTGCTGATCGACGGCTTCCTCGCCAAGCGCGCGGCCGATCTCTTCACCCAGAGCCACGTCCCAGCTGTTCGCCACGGCAGACGCAGTTGGAAAGCAGGTCGCCTTCACGGAAGGATTTAGACCCAGATGGTCGCTTTCACCAGCCTGCTTGCGCAGGCCGTGGGGGCCGTCGGACAGACAGATGGAGGGGATATCCTTTGTGCCGCGGGTACGAAATACACCTGCGCCGGACAACATAGCACACTTGCTTTCCAATGTCATGGACTTGATGACCTGTTCATGCTTCATATCCGTCACTCCCTCGTCTTTTGCTGACCAATGCGTTTTGTTTTCCGACCAATTGTGTACTTTCATTATATAATTTAAATATATGATTGACAAGTAGCTTTGGAAGCAGTTTAAGTAACACACATGGCAGGTTAAGAAAAAGCATGACATGAGTGGTCATTCGGGACAAAAAGGAAGCAGACAGCGTAATATGATTGTTTTTTGACCTAAACTGTCATGGCTGTCTGTCGGACAAATCTTGCGGATGCGAATTTATAGTGCTATAATGAAAGAAACGCTGGCTTGGAGGAAGTATCGCGTGAATATTGCAATCGTTGAGGATGATGCTCGACTGCGGGAAGAATTCAGGCAGTATATCATCAATTATTTTGAGGGCAGGGAGAACCAGTGCAGGATTACCTTGTTCTCAGACGGAGATGAGATCCTGGAAAACTATCGTGCCACATATGACCTCATTTTTCTGGATATCCAGATGCATAGGTTGGATGGCATGCAGACTGCTGAGCGGATCAGGCTGTTGGATACGGAAGTCTACTTGATTTTTATTACCAATCTGGCGAATTATGCGATCAAAGGGTACAGCGTCAATGCACTGGATTTTGTGCTCAAACCGGTAAACTATCTGATGCTCAAACAGTTGCTGCAACGGGTGGAGCGGATGATTGATTCACGTGCAAGAAAGTATATCACCCTACCGACTGAACGCGGTCTGACTCGGCTGGAGGTATCGCAGATCTACTATATAGAAACAGAGAGCCACGCGGTGTGTGTGTACACGGAACGCGGAGTCTGGAAACTGCGGGAGTCAATGAGAAACATGGAAGCCATGTTGATCAAACAGGATTTCTACCGCTGCAACAACTGTTACCTTGTTAATCTGGCACATGTGGAGCAAGTGGATGGAAGTACAGTGACGGTTGCAGGATACCAATTGACAATCTCTCGCCCAAGGCATAAGGCCTTTATGGCAGCATTGACCAAGTACATAGGAGGAATCAAAACATAATGCAGACAATGATGGTCGACTATTTTCCCAGAATACATACGGCCATCGCGGAGTGGCTGGCGTGCATCGTATTCATGATTCCGTTGAAGAAGCGGTTGCCGCCTTGGCAGCAGATTCTCCTATATGTGCTGTCTTTCTTTGTGCTGATGTGGACAAATCGGATTGGCGAAGAGCAGGAAGGTTTCCTGTGGATCGTGCTGTTTGCATTAGGCATGCTGGAAATGTTGCTGATGATTAAGATTAATTGCAGTGTGAACTGGATTGAAGCAGGCTATTACTGGGCACACGCCTTTATTGCGGCAGAGTTTGCTGCGTCGGCGGAATGGCAAATCAACTATTACCTGATTGTCAGTAAGATTGTTCAACCAAGTGCGCAAACACTGATTTGTATGGCAATTGTATATGCAATTGTGTTTGCAATTCTGTTCGTGATCAATCGGCGTGTGCTGCGAGTACGAAACAGGATTCGCGTGACGATTCAGGAATTGTCCAGTGTGTTGGTCATTGTATTAGGAGCATTTTTCATCAGCAATTTCAATTTTGCATTCCAGGATAATCTCTTTACACAGCTTCTGGGTGCAGGCGTGCTATATTCCAGAACACTGGTGGATTTCGGCGGTCTGGTGATGATGTATGCACATGATGAATCCCGTTCGGTTGTTGCACAAGGGCTCGAACTGGAAGCGATGGAGAATTTGCTGAACCGTCAGTATGAGCAGTACAGGTTGTTTGAGGAAAATAACAAAAGTCTCCAACGTGTATATCATGATTTGAAGCATCAGATTGATTTCATCAGATCTGAAAAGAAAGAGGAAAAGCGTGATCTTTACCTGAAGGAAATGGAACAGGTGATCAACACCTATGAAGCTGCTGTTAACACGGGCAGCGTTGTGCTGGATACACTGCTTACCAGTAAAAACCTGACCTGTTTGCAAAATGACATCGTAATGACCTGCTATGCAGATGCTAATAAGATGAAGTTCATGGATGTGATGGATGTATGCAGCATATTCGGTAATGCGCTGGACAACGCCATTGAATGTGTACAGCAGATTGAGGATAAGGATAAACGGCTGATCAAACTGACGGTTTATTCGCGAAATCACTTCTTGCTCATCCGGGTTGAGAATTACTGTGAAAGCCTCGTCGCCTTTGACAGCGGCATGCCTGTAACGACAAAGGGAGATACTCAGATGCACGGATATGGCGTGAAGAGTATAAAACAGACTGTAGAAAAATATCATGGACATTTGGACATTGAACAAGATTCAGTATGGTTCCGAATTACGGCATTGATCCCTTTGCCGGATAAGAATTAAAGCGTGTCAACTACATCCCCGCATGCGGTCCTGCGGGGATGTTTTGTTGCAAAGATGTAAAAAACGGACTATTACAGACCTAATATTGCAGAATTGGTTGAAAATTTGACAGGTTAGGAACAATGTAGCCCTTTTAGGATGGATTTGTGATATGGTATCATCAGCAGATAGAACTGGAAAGGAGGTTCACGTAAGTGCAGATATTTAATCCCTACCTGCCGGCTAATGAGTATATTCCTGATGGAGAACCTCGTGTATTTGGCGACAGGCTGTATGTCTATGGATCACATGACCGGTTTGGCGCAGGAATCTTCTGCGTGAACGATTATGTATGCTGGTCAGCCCCGGTAAACGATCTGTCTGATTGGCGCTGTGAGGGCGTGATCTTCCGGAAAAAGCAGGATCCGGCAAATAAGACAGGCCTCAGACTGTTGTTTGCACCCGATGTGGTTCAGGGGCCTGATGGACGATATTATCTCTATTATGCCTATGACTTCATGGGCATGATGGGTGTGGCAGTCAGCGATCGGCCTGAAGGACCGTTTGCCTATCATGGTCATGTGCGTTACCATGATGGAACCATCTGGGGCAATCGCAGAGGGGACGAATTCCCCTTTGATCCCGGTGTGCTGGTGGATGATGATGGCCGCGTGTATCTCTACTCAGGGTTTGCGACCAAGGTGCCATTTTTCATGAGCCGCTTCCGTAATCAGAAAAACAGCGGCGGTGTGGTCATGGAACTCGAGCAGGATATGCTGACCATCAAGACAGGTCCCAGGCTGCTCTTCCCGCGCAAGGGTAATCAGCCCGCTAAGGACTTCGTTGATCACGAGTTTTTCGAGGCCAGTTCCATCCGGAAAGTGGATGGCAAATACGTCTTTGTCTATTCATCGGCGCATAATCATGAACTATGCTACGCAGTCAGTGATCATCCGATGGAGGGGTTCAGATTCGGCGGAACGCTTGTGGACATTGGAGATCTTTACCTGGATGGAAATACGGATGAGAAGCATGCCGTCAACTATCTGGGCAACACCCACGGCGGCATGGTGGAACTGGAGGGACAATGGTACATCTTCTACCACCGGCAGACCAATCAGCACTCCTACTCGCGCCAGGCTTGCGCTGAACCGCTGCGCCGAAAGGAAGACGGTGGGTTCCATCAGGCGGAGGTTACCTCCTGTGGGTTGAATCGCGGACCTCTTGCGGGCACAGGAGAATATGAAGCCAGAATTGCCTGCAACCTCTGGAGCAAGGAGGGCACCGCCCGTTACGATCAGAAATTCCCCAAAAAGCGACATCCTTACTTCACGCAGAAGGGGAAAGACGGCGACGAGCATGCGATCCAGTATATTGCCAATATGCGGGATGGTAGCGTGGCGGGTTTTAAGTATTTCGACTTCTGCTTTGCTGATGCAATTCGTGTAGCTGTGGGAGGAAAATGCAATGGTGTGCTGACTGTCTCAGACAGAAAGGATTTCAGTAATATCGTTGCACAGATCCGCTTGGAGAATATTGAGGGGACCATGAATGCTGCAGCGCCAATGCGAGTAGATTCTGGAATCCGCCCCTTGTATTTCCGATTTGAAGGTGCAGGAGCAATGGATTTCTATTCGTTTGAATTGATAGAGAACCAAGCGATCATCATGTAAGGCAGGCGCAAAAGTCCGAGGAGAGGTCAATATGGCGAAAGAGAAGAAAAACAAAAAAAGTCGTTCGATCAAAGTTTGGGCCATTGTTACGACATTCGTGCTGGTTGTGACGGTTGCGGGCAACATCCTGTGCACAAGTGTGTTCAATGGTTTTCTGGATATTTTCTTTGGCGGTGTGAGGCCTGAGTACGATACGGACGTTGTATCGATGTACCCGGCATCAGAGGCACAAAGCAAGGAGGAAGCACTGGCGAATGCACAAGCATTCAATGTTGAACTGGCGAAAGAAGGTTTTGTACTTCTGAAAAACCAGGATTCAGCGCTTCCGCTGAAAAGCGGCGCAAAGATTAGTATCTTTGGTAAAAACAGCGTGAATCTTTCCTATGGTGGCAGTGGTTCCGGCGGCTTTGATACCAGCAACAGCAAGAATCTGTATGATAGCATGACGGCTGCAGGATTCCAGACAAATCCGACACTGAAAGCATTCTATGAAGACAATAATGCTTCCGGCCCGGTGCGCGAGGCCAATTCCAGCGACCTGGACAGCGGAAGTAATCAACGGGTTGCGGTTGCTGAGACTCCACAGACGAAGTACACTGATGTTGTGAAAGCAAGCTATTCAGCGTACAACGATGCCGCACTTGTGGTCATTACCCGCATCGGTGGCGAAGGTTTCGATCTGCCCCGTTACCAGGGAACGACGCAGGGTGCGGTGAGCGCGGATAGCCATTACCTCGAACTGGATAAGAATGAGATTGATCTGCTTCAGGCAGTTTGTGATGCTGGGTTTGAACATGTGATTGTCATGTTTAACATTCCTTCCAGCTTTGAAGCGACCTTCCTGACCGACCCGGATTACGCAGCTTTTGCAAACAAAATCGATGCGGCTGTATGGGTCGGCTTTACCGGAAGCACGGGCATCATGGCGCTGGGCGATATCCTCAATGGTACGGTGAATCCCTCGGGTCGCTTGGTGGATACCTGGGCAGCTGATTTCAGCAAGGATCCTACTTTCTATAACTTCGGGACTGGCGCAACCGCTGACAGTACTGACAAGTATGATGCGGGTATGTACTACTCCGTTGACTATGAAGAAGGCATCTATGCCGGCTACCGTTACTATGAAACCCGCGGATTTACCGATGGGGAAGAATGGTACAAGAAAAATGTGGTATATCCCTTCGGTTACGGCCTGAGCTACACGACTTTTGATTGGAAGGTGAACGAGCCGGACAAAACGGAAATCTCAAAGGAGAGCGTCGTTCATATCGATGTGGATGTAACAAACACCGGCAGTGTGGCTGGTAAGGATGTTGTGCAGCTGTATGCAAGCGCTCCCTACTATGATGGCGGGATTGAAAAGGCGCACAAGGTACTGGTTGGTTATGCCAAAACCAAGCTCCTGCAGCCTGGTGAGAAGGATACTGTGACGGTAACCTTCGATCCTTACAATGCAGCAAGCTATGACTATAATGACGCGAATGCGAACGGCTTTGCAGGATATGAGCTGGAAAAGGGCGACTATACGCTGTATGTCTCCCGCAATGCGCACGAAGAAGCGGCGGCTGTTGTCTGTACGTTGGTTGCTGACATCCGCTATGAATCGGATCCGACGACCGGCAATACAGTCGAAAACCGCTACACCGGCATAGACGGCGTGCTTGACAGTGACTGGCAGCTTTCGACAAAGCTCAGTCGGATGGACTGGGAAGGCACCTGGCCTACGCCTCAGACCGCTGCAGAGCATGCAGGCACAGAGCGTCTCTATGCGGAAATCAAGGATATTGAGCCCAATAATCCCACGAATTTTGATGCGCTTCCCTATCCTTGGTTCGGGGAGAAGGTGACGGTCAAGCTCCGTGACTTGTTGCCTGGAAAAACACCCGATACAACCTACGAGGCGATTGTGGACTATGATGATCCTCGCTGGACGGCAATCATTGAGGCTTGCACCGATGAGGAGTTGCTGAATCTGATCAACTATGGCGCATACCATACTGTGCCAATTGAGTCGATCGGGCTTCCTGCGACCATCCACGGTGATGGCCCTGGCGGCTTTACGTGCTTCCTGAATAAGGAGCAGATTAGCGGCACTTGTCAGTATGTGAGCGAACCAGTGATGGCTGCTACTTGGAACATCGAACTGATGGAGGAACTTGGCCGTAAGATCGGCGAAGAAGGTATCTTCGGTGATAAAGCAACGGGTATGCCGTATTCCAGTATCTATGCTCCTGGTGTCAACATCCATCGAAGCCCCTTCGGTGGACGCTGTTCGGAATACTTCTCTGAAGATCCCTATATTTCTGGTATGATGGCGGGTGCTGAAATTCGCGGCATGCAAGAAAAGGGCGTCATCCCCATGGTGAAGCACTTTGCTGCCAATGAGCAGGAAACACATCGCTCTATCGGTGGTAATCTGAGCTGGCTGACCGAGCAGGCGCTGCGCGAGATCTACCTGAAGTCCTTTGAACTTGCTGTCAAAACCGGTGAAAGCCGTGGCTTGATGTCCTCCTTCAACCGTATTGGTACCCGCTGGACTGGTGGCGATTACCGCCTGCTGACTGAAATCCTGCGCGATGAGTGGGGCTTCCGCGGTACTGTGATTTGTGACTTCAACACCATTCCGCAGTACATGATCCCCAAACAGATGTACTATGCCGGCGGCGATCTGGACTTGGCAACGCTTGCCTCCAGTATGTGGACGACCTGCGACGTCAGCAGCAGTTCTGATGCGATTGTGCTGCAGACTGCAGCCAAGAATGTGCTCTACAGCCTGGTCAACAGCAATGCAATGAATGCGGAGGTCATTGGCTATAAGCCTGCAATCTGGCGCGTAGCTATGTACATCATTGATGTGGTAGTGGCAGCTCTGCTTATTACCTGGGGCGGAGTGGTGATTCTCAAGAGCAGGAAGAAGAAAACTGCTCCGTGAGGTGCTTTATCAACGTTAATTACCGTCAGGAAAGACGGAATTAAATAATGGAAGGAGAATGGACCATGACAAAACGACTCAGTAGAACAGCTCGATTCATCAGTTTCCTGCTTGTTCTAGCCCTCCTTCTCACTACGGTTGGTTCCGCAGCCGTGGCAGAGGAGACGTTGATTGTGCCTGTCGGGACTACGTCCGGTGCGATTGGTGCAAATGGCGTGTTCTACGCTGACTACGATACCTTTGAGGAGTTGGAAGAAGCCGGCCGTGAGGTTGCGGTGGAGATTACTTCCGAAGGTATCACCCTGCTGAAGAACGACAACGGCGCTCTTCCTCTGAAGACGGAGAAGAAGGTGACCGTATTCGGTTCTACTGCAGCGAACTACGTGCATAGCGGTTCTGGTTCTGGTGCTGGCAGCCCTGGCACGAACGGCATTCCCCAGACCACTGTGATGGAAGCTCTGCAGATGGGCGGCTTCAAGGCCAACCCCAAGACGCTGAACATGTATGCCCGTGCTTCTTCTTCCATCGAGCTTGGCATGGAATACTACACCGGCGCTGTGACTTCCACCTACAAGAACTATGATGACGCTGTGATTCTGTGGCTCTCCCGCACCGCCGGCGAGGCTGGCGAAATGCCCTCTCATGACGTAGCGGGCCACAGCGATCCTACGGATCATAACCTGATGCTCCAGGATAATGAAAAGCTGCTCATCAAGCACATCAAGGAATACTTCCCTGAGCAGAAGATCATTGCCATCATCAACTCCAGCAACATCATGCAGATCCCGGAACTGGCCGAAGCCAAGACCGCGGATAACTACGGCGTTGACGCCATCCTGTGGGTTGGCGGCCTGGGTAACAATGGTATCGATGCGCTGGGCGGCATTCTGAACGGCAGCATCAATCCTTCTGGTCACACCGTTGATCTGTGGGCGAAGGACTTTACCAAGATGCCTACTTGGACCAATGTTCTGGACGGAACCCAGCACATTGACGAGAACGGCGACCGCATGAATGCCCGCTTCTACTACAATGGCGAGCAGACTGGCTACTACTCTGTGGAATACCGCGAAGGTATCTACATGGGCTATCGCTACTACGAGACCAAGGCGGACGATATGGATGCTGCGGTTGCGGGCAGCGGTGAGACCTGGTACAATGAAGAAGTGCTCTTCCCCTTCGGCTATGGCCTGAGCTACACTAACTTCGAGTGGAAGTTGGAGGATGTGGCTAAGACTGCTCAGATCGATGCGGCGAATCGTACGGTGACCATCAAGGTTGCTGTTACCAACACTGGCGATGTGGCAGGCAAGGATGTTGTTCAGGTTTATGTCAATCCCCCCTACACCAAGGGCGGCATTGAAAAGGCATCTGCCAACCTGGTTGGCTATGCAAAGACCAAGCTCCTCCAGCCTGGTGAGACTGAAGTGGTGACTGTGCAGTTTGCTGCGCAGGATATGGCCAGCTTCGACTGGAATGATGCCAATGCCAATGGCTACCTGGGCTACGAACTGGAAGCCGGCGACTACATCATCTCCATCAATCAGGACTCTCATACCATCGTGGACAGCGTCGTCCGTACTGTGGCTGAAACCATTAAGTGCGAAACTGACCTGGTCACTGGCAGCGTCATTGAGCCTCTGTTTGTTGATCAGTTCACCACCGTCAACGACAGCCTGCTCAACAATATGATCTCCCGCGCAACTGGTCTGGAACAGCCCAAGAATGCTTCTGTGGCTGACCGTACCCTGACCGACGAACAGTTCCAGCGTCTCGAGGGTCAGCTGACCTATCGTTCCTACGACGATAAGGAGACTGATCCCTGGTATGTGACCTCCGTCCCGGCCAACTGGACCCAGGCGGTGGAGCATGCTCCCGATTTCAGCGATGTGACTGTTAAGCTGGCTGATATGGCTGGTATCACCTACAATGAGTCCACCATCGTGGACGGCGTTGTGACCGTGGGCGCTGAGAATGCTGAGAACACCCAGAAGTGGGATCAGTTCATGAATCAGTTGACCTGGCAGGAACTGTGCGATATCTGCAATGCTGGTACCGGTACGCTGGCTCTGCCCAGCATCGGCAAGGAAGCTGATAGCTCTACCGAAGGCCCGATCCAGATTGCTGGCGGCACGATGTTCCCCTCCAATCCGATCCTGGCTGCGACCTGGAATCCCGAACTGGCTTACAAGGAAGGCCTGATCTTCGGTAATGAAGCGCTGTTCCTGGGTGCCAACGAATGGCATGGCCCCGCGATGAATACTCATCGTCATCCGCTGTGCGGCCGTAACTTTGAGTACTACTCTGAGGACGGCGTGCAGGCTGCCTACATTGCTATGCAGGTGGTTAAGGGCGCGACTGAAAAGGGCCTGCTGACCTATCTGAAGCACTTCTTCCTGAATGACCAGGAATCTCACCGTATGGATGGCGGCGGCGTTGCGACCTTCGCGACCGAGCAGGCCATGCGTGAGATCTACCTCAAGCCCTTCGAGTATGTGGTGAAGTACGGCGGCACCGCTGGCATCATGAGCTCCTTCAACCGTCTGGGTTGGGAAGTTGCTGGTACCCATTGGGTTTCTCACCGCGAACTGCTCCGTAAGGAATGGGGCTTCCGTGGCGCAACCGTCACCGACGCATGGGTGAAGGACTACTGCCCTGCCGATCTGCTGGTCCGTGCAGGCGACGAAGCTCCCCTGGGCATCGCTTCCAGCTACCCGATGAACTCTCTGCACTATGGCCAGTGGGATGCTACCCAGCGCGATGGTCTGGGCAATGTGCTGGTGGCCGAAAGTGACGAAGCCGAAAAGGTAAAGAGCTACACCGTTCCTTCCCTGACTCACTATTACGCTGTACGTCGCTCTGCGCAGGCTATCCTGTACACCCGAGTGAACTCCAGCGCAAACAACAATGGCTTTGTTGCCGGTGCAATTGAGCTGAACACTGCGTTTGATATCGAGAAGAGCAATTCCTTCAAGATCACCATGCCCGGTTTCATTGATGCTGTCTTTAGCATGGATGAGGCTGAAATGGCGAAGCTGCCGGCAGGTGTTACGTTCGACCCCGTGAAGTCTACCGTGTCCGGCACTCCCGCTGCTGATGCGATCGGTGACTATGAGGTTAAGGTCAACGTTGACTGCGATGGCGGCCGCGTTTCCTCCTACGTGACGCTCAAGCTGAAGGTTCAGGATAAGTGGCACGTAAATGGCGTCGGTATTGAGAACAATCTGGTTACCGTGGAAGCCGGCAAGGAAACCAACCTGGTGTTCGACTGTCCCGCTTACGCGTACAGCACTGGCGGCTATGAAGGTCGTTACTGCCTGGTTGGCTATGGCTACGACGAGGAAGGCACTGCCTGGTCCTTCAACGAGGATCGTTTCTTCGCTGACCTGGTTGCCCAGGACAAGGATTCTCTGGTTGAAGTGTTCATGGTGTCCTTCGATCTCTACGTCAATGGCGAGAAGATCGAGGAAGGACAGTCCTTCAACGGCCTGAAGTTCACGCAGGTTGTTGAAGAGTGGATCGGCCAGGGTGTTGCCAAGGGCTTTGCGACCAAGGGCTATGACATTGTCACTGGCGCGAAGCTGGAAGGTACTCCCGCTGAGGCTGGTACTTATGCGGTAAAGGTTGTCATTAATGCGCCCATGGCTGGTTCTAAGTTTGCGGGCAGCTATATGGCACTGTTCCCCTCCGCGTATGGCACTGCTCATATGACCACCTTCGAAAAGGAATTCACCATTGAAGTGAAATAAGCAACGGAACAATGGGCTCCGGCGGCTTTACCGCCACCGGAGCCCTATTTTGAGGAGAGTTAGTATGAAAAAGACGATCAAACTTGTATG
>JBGUSK010000034.1:0-4395 GCA_045132495.1 Christensenellales bacterium
CCATGCCCGGTCTGCCCAAGGTGCCCGCTGCTGAGGGCATTGACGTGACTGAGGACGGCGTGATCACCGGCCTGTTCTAAGGCGACTTCGACAAGCATTTATTAGGGAGGCTCCGGCCTCCCTTTTTCGTTGTAAAAATGGCGGATTTGCCCCGTTGACACACCATCTGTTATCCATTATAATGCATGCAAAGTTGTCGTTTTATCATGAAAGGAGTACTCAATCAATGAATACCCCGCTGTTTGATGTGTCGCTTTCTTTCGACAAGCGCATTGACTGGCTGCTTGAAAACCTGACGATTGAGGAAAAGCTCACCTGGATGGGTTCCCGCATCCCGGGCTGCGAGCGGCTGGGCGTCGTGCCCTTTGGTCTGGGCGGAGAGGCGGCCCATGGCGTGCAGGGCCGTAATGATCAGGGCCGTATTTCTGCGCCGGACATCACCACCTCCTTCCCGCAGCCGGTGGGCATGTGTTCCACCTGGGATCCTGAGCTGCTGCAAAAGTGCGGCGAGGTGGTCGGCATTGAGGCCCGGGTGGTGGCGAAACGCTATCCTGGTGGCCGGGGGCTCAGCCGCTGGGCGCCCACGGTTGACCTGCTGCGCGATCCGCGCTGGGGCCGCAACGAGGAGGCGTACAGCGAGGATCCGGTGCTGGCAGGTGCGATGGCCAGCGCCTATATCCGCGGCATGCAGGGTGAGGATGACAAGTACATCCGCTGCGCCGCGACGCTGAAGCATTTCTACGCCAACAACGTGGAGGTCGGCCGTGCGTGGAAAAACTCTGCCATTGATCCCCGCAACAAGTATGAGCTCTATCTGGAGCCCTTCCGCCGCTGCATAGAGGGAGCAAAGGCGCAGGGTGTGATGACCGCTTACAACCGCATCAATGGCAAGGTGGGTATCCTTAACGACGAGGTGCAGCATATTCTCAAGGAGCAGTACGGCCTGACCCACGCGGTAGGTGACGGCGGCGCGATGAATCTGGTCGTTACCGGACAGCACTATTACGGCAACCACGCCGAGGCTATCGCGGACGCACTCCATGCAGGCGTAGACGGCATGAGCGACCCGCCGCACATCGTTGACCCTGCGGCCAAAGAGGCCTTTGAGCTGGGTCTCATCACCGAGGATGACCTCGACCGGGCCATCCGCAGCAAGATGATGGTTGCCATGCGGGCAGGACATTTCGATGGAGATGCGCACCCCTATGCCCATTATACCGAGGCGGATATTTGTACCGCCGAGGCCGATGCGCTGGCGCTCAAATGCGCGGAGGAAAACCTTGTCCTGCTCAAAAACGACGGCCTTCTCCCGCTGGATCGGCAGGAAAAGGCTGCCCTCATCGGCCCGATGGCGGAAAGCTGGTATCAGGACTGGTACGGCGGAGAACCGCCCTGCAAGAAGACTATCCGGGATGGTCTGTCGGAGCTGGGCATCCCACATGAGAGCTTCGACGGCTGGCACCGGGTGAAGCTGATGTATGGCGACAAGGGCGTGACGGTGGTCGGGGATGGCTCCGTCTGCCTGACGGATGTGCCGGATGTGTTCGCCATGGAGGACTGGGGCGAGGGCTGCTGCACCTTCCGCTGTGTGCGCACGGGTAAATACCTGTGCATGCGCATGGGACAACCGGGGGAAGCGCCCGTGTATGAGCTGGGAGCGGACCGCACGATGCCCTTTAACTGGTTTGTGCTGGAGATCTTCCATCTGGCAGAGAAGGACGGTCAGACGCTGCTGCTGAACTGCTTCCACTGGCCCGTTACGGCGGTGGGGGATGCGCTCACCTATGGCAAGGATCACGAAGGCACCCCAGTGCGGATTGAGGTGGTGGAGGATGGTATCGCCAAAGCGACTGCCATCGCAAAGGCGGCCGACTGCGCCATCCTGGCGTTGGGCCAGTGTCCGATGATACCCGCCAAGGAGGAGCGCGACCGCACAACGCTGCTGCTGCCGGAGCATCAGCGGAAGCTCATGCAGGCTGTCCATCAGGCAAACCCGAAATGTGTGCTTGCGCTGGCGGCCAATTATCCCCATACGCTGCCCTATGCGGCGGCCAAAATCCCGGCGATCATGCTGTCTGCCACGGGAAGTCAGCATTTCGGCACGGCCGTTGCCAATGGCCTGTATGGCGTTGCAGCGCCGGCAGGCAGGCTGAATATGACCTGGGTGAAGGACGAGGCACAGCTGCCTGATATTGACGATTACGACATCATCCGAGGCAAGCGCACCTACCGCTACTTTGACGGCGAGGCGCTCTATGCCTTTGGCCACGGCCTGACCTATACGACCTTCGAGTACAGCGATTTTGCTGTCTCGCTGTCGGATGGCATGCTGACCTTCACCTTCACCGTTGAGAACGCCGGCAATGTTGCCAGCGACGAGGTGGCACAGGTGTACGCCATTGCACCTGCATCCCGGGTGAAGAAGCCGCTGCGTCAGCTGCTGGCCTTCCAGCGACTGCATGATGTGCAGCCCGGCGAAAAGCGGGCAGTCATCCTTACCGCTTCGGTGGAGGAGCTGCGATTCTACGACGTGATCAGCCAGCGATTGATGGTCGAGGCGGGGGAATACCGCTTCTTTGCAGGTGCATCCAGTGCGGACGAGGCGGTTGCGGCCTCCCTCGTCATCCCCGGCGAAACCACCGGATTGCGCGACATGACGAAGATCATTCCAGCTGACCATTACGACGACTGCGAGAACGTGACGATCCTCCAGGGCACACTGGGTTATTCCTGTATCGCGCCCAAGCTGGACGCGCCCTGTGCCACGGTCACCTACCGCGATTGTGCGTTCACCGAGGCATGCACGCTGCTTTCCCTGCGCCTGATGAGCGTCGCAGGCGGCAAGGTCACCGTGCTGCTGGACGGACAGGAATTCGGCAGCTGGGAAGGGGACACCCGTACCTGCGAGCACCGCTCTTCTCCGCCGATGGATCGTAACGCCCATGTGGAAATCGCCGCCCGAGCTCGGGAGCGTCAGCCCATCTGGGAGGATATTGATTTCCAGCTGCCGGAGGAGGCTGTACAGGGCGCTGTGACTGTCCGCATGGAAGGGGATGTCCGCGTGAGCTTCCTGCGGGCCAAGGTTACCGCCGGCGAGCGGAAGATCCGCCTGGGCATCGCCAACTGACAAGGAAATTTCGACGGTTTGGTGTTGACAAATCAACAGAACGGCGTTATACTGAATCAACGTCCGAAATGACGGAGAAGAGTACCCGCATCGGAAAGCCTAACAGAGAGATGCGTCACCGGCTGAAAGCGCATCGGCGGAGTAAATGCGGCGAAGACCACCTCCTGATCAGACCGCGGGCTGCGCGTTACAGCGGCAAAGAGAACCAATCAGGGTGGAACCACGTGCATGAATTCATGCCCGTCCCTCGAGCTAACAACGCGAGGGATGGGTTTTTTCTATCCCGCCGCACACACTTAATTCCGAATTCAGAATTCCGCATTCCGAATTCGGAAACCGACAGAAGGAGGTTTCCCACTATGAAGGTCATCTACAACGATGGTCACGTCGCCGAGTGCGCCCCCGAGGAGGAGCTGCACATCCTGCGCCACAGCGCGGCGCACATCCTGGCCCAGGCGGTCAAGAACCTGTACCCCCAGGCCCACTTCGCCTACGGCCCTGCCACCGAGAACGGCTTCTACTACGACATCGACCTGGGTGACGTCAAGCTCACCGAGGAAGATCTGCCCGCCATCGAAAAGGAAATGCAGGCGATCGTCAAGAAGAACCTGCCCATCAAGCCCTTCGCCCTCTCCCGTGACGAGGCGATCAAGCTGATGGAGGAGCGCGGCGAAAACTACAAGGTGGAGCACATCTCTGATCTGGACGAGGAGGTCACGCTGACCTTCTATCAGCAGGGCGACTACATTGACATGTGCGTCGGCCCCCACCTGTGCTACACCAAGGCCCTGAAGGCGTTCAAGCTGACCGCCATCTCCGGCGCCTACTGGAAGAACGACAAGAACAACAAGATGCTCACCCGCATCCGCGGCACGGCCTTCGCCTCCAAGGATGAGCTGGAAGCCTACATCCAGCAGCAGGAGGAGGCCCGGAAGCGCGACCACAACAAGCTGGGCCGCGAGCTGGAGTACTTCACCACGGTGGACGCCATCGGCCAGGGCCTGCCGGTTCTGCTGCCCAAGGGCGCCCGCGTCATCCAGACCCTGCAGCGCTGGGTCGAGGACGAGGAGCAGAAGCGCGGCTATCTGCTGACCAAGACTCCTCTCATGGCCAAGAGCGACCTGTATAAGATCTCCGGCCACTGGGATCACTACCTGGACGGCATGTTCGTCATGGGCGATCCCAACGACGAGACGAAGGAATGCTTCGCCCTGCGTCCCATGACCTGCCCCTTCCAGTATCAGGTGTACCTGAACCGCGCCCGCTCC
>JBGUSK010000035.1:0-3599 GCA_045132495.1 Christensenellales bacterium
CGAAAGAAAATTTGAGATCGGACGCATTTTCTTGTATAATGGGCTTTGAGGGGGTGAGCAGGTGATTCTGGAAGATGATTGGTACGATATTGCGGAGGATGATTCTGCCACCGAATCTGCTATGCTTGCTATGCCCCTGTACGATGAAGATGGCAATGAAATTCCGGAGGAAGAGCTGCCGTGGAACAACACGACTGATGAATCCGGCAGTAATGATGACTCCGAGGACTGGTCAACATATGACTTCGATGAACCAGAGGAATCCTTGCCGCCATCCAGACCAGACAAGCGCAGGCGCAATCCTGACAAAGCGCGATCCTCTGCCGAACTAAGAAAGCGCATAGCCCAGAGCGTCCGTGAAGAAGCTCTCCGCCGACTTGAACTGTCCGCCCGAACCATGTCTGAGTTTCAGGAGCTGGTTGACTGGTATGACCGCGAAGAAGAAAGCCGTATGCGCCGGGAACGCCGTTATGAAACGCTGCGTGGCGATGTCCCGCTGGAGAGCGGTGCACTGCCTGGTGGCCACATCCTGCCGCATAGCATGAGCCAGCCGACCTTCCGACAAATCTGCCGGGGCGAATTTGACGATTATCTCAACACTTGCCTGTTTATGATGCACGACCTGACCGAGCGTGTGCACCTGCGGGAAATCATCATGAATCTGAAGCTCGACCACAAGGAAATCCTGTTCTTCCTGGGCATCAGGCTGTACCCGACACACAAGCTGGCGGAACTGCGCGGCCAGACAGAGCGCAACATTCGTAAGGTGCGCGATACTGTCCAGCGGCGCATCCACCGGAAGCTGTACGCAGCCCTGACGGTGCTGCAACAAAGTGGCGACGAGCTGATCCATCTGGAGCAGGACTTCCTGCGTGACTACGCTCCACCGAAAAGGAGGCATTCTTCCGATGACGAACCTGTTTGAACACACCAGCGCGTACTGGGCCAAGTATGCCTCTTATGAGTGGAGAAAGGCAGCAGATGGGAAGGAGTACCTTCTGCCCACGGCTGATGCCAAGGCTTCTGTCTACAACACCATGCCGCTTGCTGACCAACTGGTGCTGGATGCGGTTAACATCGGCCTGCTGGTGATTCACAAGTCGCCTGAAAAGGAGATTAAAGCCGCGATCCATACCTTTGTCTGCAACTATGGCCTGTTGGGCATGATGACTGCCTTTCCCACCACGCCAAATTTCGTGGAATACGAAAAGGTCTATCTTCCGAAAAACCAGTTCATTCGGCAGGAAACTCTGGACACACTGACCTACATGAAATTCTTCTTTCCATTCAAGATGCCAGACTTCCGCAAACGCGGTATCGAATCTATTTGGAATGTATCCGGCAGTGATCGGGATGAAGCGGCGCTGTCTCTAACCTTTAGTGACGATCCACGCGCCAAGGCAATCTCCTTCATGCGCAGCTACGGCGAACCCTATGAGTGGCTAAAGGAAGTGTTCCTCGACTGGGCGTTCACCTTTATGTCAACATACCTATATTACGAAGACCGGGACATCCTGGACGAGAATGGGCTAAACTTGTACCGCAAGAGCCTTGCATGTTTTGAGGGCAATGCGCCTACCTATCACCTGGCGCTGCGGGAGCACCCGGTCATCGTATGGGATTTTCATTCGCTGATGCTGACAGTGAAGTTCATGTTCTCTGTCAAACTGACCGACGCGAAGAATCCCATGAGTTTGTGCGAGCACTGTCACATGGCGTTTTATGCTCCGCGGGCAGATTCGCGTTTCTGTTCTGCCGAGTGCCGGAAAAAGGCGAGCAAGAAGACCTGATGCATCAGGGCAGCATGAAGTCCAGAAGGTTGAGCGTGAGGTCTGTTGACTTTTCCAGCAGCCATCCGGCGATGTGTGGAGCAAAGGCGAAGAAGATGCCAAGCCCAACCGTCTGGAAGATCAGGCCGCTGGGAGCGTTGGCAATCCACCCTGCAACAGAGCCGATGAGGAATACCGTTGCAAGCAGATTGGTCACGATGGAGGTCAATCCAACAATTATAGATGAAATTAGCTGGAACACCAGCAGTATCGCAATGAGAGGCAGAGTGGCTATCCGCAGGGGCAGCTTGAGCAGTTTCTTCATAAGTACCTCCATCTGATTCTTGGGGACACAGGCACGGGCGGGTAGCTCGTGCCTGTTTGCTTGCGGCGCGGTTCTTCAGTCATAGATCAGCTCGTTGAGCAGCATTTCTTCGATACGGTTGTGAATACTGTTCATACGGCGTACCCATTCCATCTGGTCAACAGCTTTCAAGTCCTCGGTAACGCCTTCGGCTGCTTTCATCTGCGGGATCAGCAGATCTATTCGTTCCTGGCAGGCGTCATCAATGCTGTACAGGTGTTTCATGAGCTTGCCGGACAGCAGGAGCTGATTGAACAGGAGGGAACGATGCTCCCGGAGATAGCGCATGCACATTCTGCCGTACTTGCCAAGCGGGCGCATGTCCTCGGCAGGAATGCCGATGTTGGGCAGGTAGTAGTCTCCGCAGCGGCGATAGGTCAGTTTCATGGGGTATCCTCACTTTCTGCTGCAATGAAAAAAGCAGCTATGTACTTGAAGGTTTCCCTTCAAGCCATAACTGCTTGAATTACTTGTATTTCCTGCGACTCATGACGAGGAGGGGCAAACCTTCCTCTACATAATAACGCGTTGCAGAGGATCGCCTGCATTTCCGCCTTCAGCGGAAGCGATCCTCTGCAAAGTCGCCGCATCGGTTCTCTTGGAGGTATCGATGCAGCCGCGATGGTTGAAGGATCTGTGTCCCATAGCGTGCCGGGAAGAAACCGCTGTTTTGACAGTCTGAACCTTCCCCGGAGGGAAGGTAAAGGCTTATTGTCCGGTGCTGCTGACAAACTCCATATTCGGGAATCGCTCCCGCATGCGCTCGTCCGGCCACTTTTCATCCATATAGGCTTCCAGCATATTGCTCGCAGGCTCGCTGAGCTGCACCCGCTCCTGCCAGCGCATCAGCGCCGCGCAGGTCAATAGAAGATTGATGCCCATGAAGGCGGCGGCAAAGCGGCACAGCGTGGTGCGGCTGCCAAGGCGCATCCGGTTGAAGGCGCTCAGCAGAAGCGGCAGGATGCCGTACATCAGCACCATGCCGATCATGCCCCAGACAAGGGTCATTTGCAGGCTGATGCGTCCGCCCAGGTTGATGGCGTGATGGCTGTAATCCCAGCTGACGGTGCCGAAGGCGGCCTCCTGGAACAGGCTGGACAGGTATTCCACCGCGCTGCCTGCCAGGGCGAAGGCAGCAAACTGCGCCAGCGGACGCTTTTTTTCCACCAGAAGAGCGATCAGGTACATCGCCACCGCGCCCACGCCGTAAATCACACAGAACGGCCCCATCAGCGTGGCAACGCGGAAGCCCCAGGAGCCCTTGCGCAGGTAATGCCACACGCCCTCCATCACGAAGCCCATGAGGCTGCCTGCGATGAACAGCCAGAACAGGATGGGGAATGACAGCCCCTGCTCCTGCCGGCTGTCCCTGGCAAGCTGACGATAACGCGCCTTCAGCGCAGACATGATGATTCCTCCTTTATACAGTCGGGAAAGAGTGACACCAGCAGGATAAAGGCGAATCG
>JBGUSK010000036.1:0-25954 GCA_045132495.1 Christensenellales bacterium
CCCGCGAAGGGTCTTCGACCCTCTCGACACCCTTTTCGCGATCTTGGTTGATTGGTTCCTTTGGGGGTACGCACGCGTGGAGCACGGTGCGGTATTGATGTTGACTTGCCGCGCTCGCTATCGCGCGGGCTGCACGGTACGTGGCATCACAGCACTTTTAGTTTGTGTGCGCCTGGATGCGTGAGCTTTAGCTCGGCTCCCCTACGGTCGCCTCGCGTCGCGCATACTTGTCCTTCCTCTCATTGTAGTGAGAGGCGGCCCCATCCTGCGGATGGGTACGGGATTTACTCGGGCCAAAAGACTCTCCCTCTGCCACCCGGGCTCCGGGCAGGAGAGCTGTCAGCGTTAGCTGACTGAGAGGGCTGGCTCCCCTTCGTAGGGGAGCTGTCACCATAAGATGACTGAGGGGTTAGCCCAGCATCTCCCGCACAGTCGCGGCAGCCTCCGCCATGGGGGCCGTGCGCTCCTCGCGGGTGTTCATGTTCTTGATCTTGATGACGCCGTTCGCCACCTCGTCATCACCCAGGGTGATGCACAAGGGTGCGCCGGTCTTGTTGGCGTACTTGAACTGAGCCTTGAGGCTGCGGCCGGTGTGATCCATGTCCGCATTCACGCCTGCCTGGCGCAGCTGCTGCACCAGCATGAAGGCGGGAATCTTGTTCGCGCCCATGTAGGTGACGAACACGTCGTACTGGTCGGGCTTGGGGATCTCGACGCCCTCGGAGTCCAGCAGCATCAGCACGCGCTCGATGCCCATGCCGAAGCCGACAGCGGGCATGCTGGGGCCGCCCAGCTGCTCGACGAGGTTGTCGTAGCGTCCGCCGCCGCAGACGGTCAGGTTGCCCTTATCCGTCGTGGTGATCAGCTCGAACACGGTCTTGGTGTAGTAATCCAGACCGCGGACGATGCGGCTGTCCACCTGATACGGAATCCCGCTGGCCTTCAAACACTCCTGCAGCTGAGCGAAGTGCTCGGCGCATTCGTCGCACAGCACGTCCAGCATGGAGGGCGCGTCCGCCACCAGCTCCTGGCACTTCTCCACTTTGCAGTCCAGCACGCGCAGGGGGTTGCGGTCAAAACGGGTCTTGCAGGTACCGCACATGCAGCTGATGCGCTCGCCCAGGAAGGACTTGAGCATCGCATGGTACTTGGGACGACAGTTGGGACAGCCGATGGAGTTGATGTTCACACTCAGGTTCTTCACACCGAGGGTGCCCAGCAATTTATACGCCAGCAGAATCAGCTCCGCATCAGCGGTAGCGCCCTGGGCACCAAAGCACTCCAGACCGAACTGGTGATGCTCGCGCAGGCGGCCATTCTGAGGCGCTTCATAGCGGAAGATGGGTGCGTTGAGGTAGTACATCTTACAGGGCAGTGCATCGGCGTAAAGGCTGCTCTCCAGGAACGCGCGGACGGCGCCGGCGGTGCCTTCGGGCTTCAGGGTAATGCTGCGATCGCCCTTATCCTTGAAGGTGTACATTTCCTTCTGCACGATGTCGGTGGTGTCGCCAACGCCGCGCAGGAAGAGCTCGGTGTGCTCGAACACGGGCGTACGGACTTCGCGGAAGCCCGCCTCAGCGGCGGCCTTGCGCATATGGGCTTCGACGTGCTGCCAGCGGTAGGAATCGGTCGGCAGTACGTCCTTGGTGCCACGGGGTGCCTGGGTCAACATGGTTGATCCCTCCTTTATGTATTTGCATCGTTGCGAAGGACAGAAAAAGCCCCACGCAGACGGAATGCTGCATGGGGCGAATGTCCTTCATTGCGACTTTCGCGGTGCCACCCATTTTCGCGTTATCGGTGGATAACGCCTTTCAGCCGCTGTAACGTGCGGACACGCCCGATTCTCACCGGGAGGCTCCAAGGTGTCAGTCGCGCGCCGTTGACGGGTTCCTTTCAGCCGTGGGAGCCCTCTCTGTGGACGGTGGACGCGCGGTCTTCTCTTCATCGCCTACGAATGATTATTGTAGCAGGAATTGGGCGGATTGTCAATCCCACGTGTACGGGATATCCATCACAAAGGTAATTCCATACCCGTCTTCATACTCAGCGCAGAAGTTCGCGACATCGCCGATTTCATCCTCCAGCAACACCTCGCTGACATGCACCGTCTTGGGCCGCGCCTTGCTGTACAGCTCATCCGGGTCAAAAACGCAAAAGCCCGTTTCAAAGAACAGGGGCCACCACCAAATCTCCGTCAGGCCTGTGTTGCAGAAGGCCTCGCTGCCGATGTAACGCACCGTCTCCGGGATGTCGATACTCGACAGCTTCCAGCAGTCCACAAAGGCTGAGGGGCCAATGGCGTACAGGCGCGGTGGAAGGATAACACCTTCCAGCTTCGGGCAGTAAAAAAATGCATTGTCACTGATGATCAGCAACGTGTCCGGCAATTCAACACGACGCAGCTCAGTGCATCCACTGAACGCATTGCCATCAATCATAATCACGCCCTCGGGCAGGATAACCTCTTCAATCCACATATTGCCCTGGAATGCATATTCGCCAATGATACTTGTTCCAGAACGAACAGTGTAGCTGGTTTTGCACTCACTTTCCGAATAGCTCACCAGCGTCCCGGCGCAGTACACCGCACCGACTTCGTCGGTCAGGCATAACTCGGACGTACCGCTGCAGAGCGGGCAGGCTTCCTCCGCAAAAACCAGTACCGGCAGAAGCAGAAGCAGCAGCCACAGCATATTCTTCATCACACGCACCTCACTTGATGGGATCATCCCACATATACACCGCATTGCCCGCCTGGTCGATATAGCCCACCTGATCGCCCAGGCGTACTTCTGCCAGCTTGCCTTCAAAGGCATACGCAGCGTTATAGATAAACGGAATCATAACCTGCCCATTCCGGTCGATGTAGCCCCACTTGCCATCGCCCTTGCGCACCGCCTGAAGGCCCTCATCGAAGGACCAGGATTCCATTTCCATCAGGCGTACTGGCTCAGCAGTGAGGACATTCCCTTCCCCGTCCAGCAGATGATAGGGCGCGCTGTAGGATTCCTCGGTGCGCATCCAGAGGCGGTCGGGGCTAATGGGCCAGAAGCGGTCGTTGTCCATAAAAGGAACAATCACGCCCTTTGTGTTGATCCAGGCAGTTACCTTATCGTAGGCATTGTGCCCGCTGAGCCATACCTCCGCATAGCCGTTAAGGAACGAAAAGGTATTGGCAAAGCCTCGCGCCAGCACATTGCCTTCCACGTCGATGTAACCGCTGTCGCCCTCCAGGAATGTAACCTCTGCGAAGCCCTCACAAAACTGATATGCATACCCAAATTGCGCCGGGATGACAATCTTTCCCTCCCGATCCGCAAAGCCCCACAGGCCTTCAGGACTCACCACGGCAATGCGCCCACAGCTGAAGTCGTTGGCATAGTCGGACTGGTAGCCCTCCGGCAACGGGATCGTTTCGCCCTGTTCGTTGATGAGGTGCCAGGGCGTGATCTCCATGCCGTCCTCACCACTCTGCGCAACGGTGGCAACGCCGTCGTTGAAATTGGCTGGATCCACCGAGTAATACTGACACGGAATGACCGCCTCGCCAGTGGAACGGTCTGCATAGCCGGCGAGGTAGGTTCCGCTTTCCACTACCGGAATCAACCGACTATCAGAACACCAGTGCCACACTTCATGCCACTTCAACCCGGAGAAGGTGCCGCTGGGAATATCAAAGAATCCCATCAAGTCGCTGCTTTCCCACTGGTTTACCAGCCATATCCCCTCGTCCTTGCCGCCGAACCAGTCGCCGCTCTGTCCGCTGGACAGGCTGTATTCCGGCGCAAGCACCCAGTTGCCGTTGCGGTCAATGACACCCATGCAATCATAGTCAAGCCAATCATAGCCTGACCATTCTTCCGGGTCGATTCCCTCAGGAATCATCCACGCCGCTGCGTATTCCCCGCGAAAGCCGCTTGCCCCATCAAACTGCGGCGCGATGACCCACTCCGCCTGTGCATTGATATAGCCCCACAGGCCATTGTCTGCCTTTGCAGGATAAAGTTCTTCCGCCAGCGCCACCGTCGGCGCCAACAGCACCAATAAAATCAGCAGCCATTTCTTCATACCCGCACTTCCTCTCGTGATGCTTCTACTATATAGACGCATGAAACGCCTAAAACCTTCCCACCAAGGCAAAGATTTCCGTCATACTTGTAAATTCTCCCAGATATGGGAAGATTTTTCCCCTTCCTCGCGTTGTATGGGTGAATGGCCACAGAAAGGAGGCCCCATATGAAACGTTTGCTATCCCTCGCACTGCTCTTCGTCCTGCTGACTTCCCTGCCTGCCCAGGCCGTCACCTGGTTTGATGATGGGGAGAAACTCCACCGCGATCCCTTCTGCATAGAGGCGGCGTTCTCCTTCAGCAGCTTTTACTCTCCGTCGCTGGAGTGCACCACGCCGGATGAGGCCCTTGCTCGCAGCCATAGCGTCCTGTGCGAGAGCTGCACTGCCCTCGTCCCCGATGAATACAATGCCGATGAGCCCGTCGTGTGGTACTACAATCCCGACGGCGGTCAATTCTACCACAGCGACCAGAATTGTGCAGCCATCCGCTCCATGTACCTGCCCTTGAAGGGCGTTTACACCGCCGAGAGTCCCACCTGGCAGCCGGAAAACCCCTGCAGCTTCTGCGCTCATGCCCAGCTGGTGCTGCGCGGCCCGTCGGATATCGACGGCTGGAACGCCACTCCGGCGGAGAAGGCAGAGTTCCTGCCCGGCGTGTGGACGAAGCCCGCAGCAGAGGCCATCCACTATTCCGAAGCGGCGAGCGCAGCCACGAACTTCCTCCTATCGCTCCGGGCCAAGGAGACCTACGCCCTGTCCGTCGCTCATTACGACCACGGCGGCCCGGACGAAGGGCAAAACCGCCCGACCTACAAGGTCATCGCCACCACCGTGCTGCGCCATCCGGTCGCCATCGTCTATGTAGACGCGCTGACTGGCGAGGTCTACCATTACCAGATGGCCGCGGAATACGAAAAGTAAGCACGCAAAAGCCCGCAGATGCATGTCTGCGGGCACAATTTATATATTCGGGAAGGCGTCACCGCTGTCAGCCTTGCGGGCACGCTTGAACAGCTCGCCGTGCTTCTTTGTCACGACGTGCTCCTTCACGCCCTCCGCTGTACACAGCCGCAGGGTGATTCGGCCGCTTTCTTTCTGCGGATGACGCAAAATGCGGGTCTTCGCCGGAGTACCTGCAGCTTTTGCCACCGCCAGGAAAGAGAATTTTTCATCCTCATAGGGCACATCGCCGCCCTTGAGCTGCTTATGCAGGCGACTCCTTGCCACCCGACTGGTGAACTGGCACCAGTCATCCGCAGATAGCGGGCATTCCCCCTGATGTACACAGGGCGCGACAACACAGCCGCCCCGGCTGATCAGCGTACTCCGAGCCTGACGCAGCTGGGCGAATCCCACCGGCGTGCCCGGCTCGATGATGACCAGCAGCTTCCGGGCACAGTTCCACAGGTTCTGCAGCACATGGCTGCGGATTTGTTCATCCAGTTCATTGAGCGCATAGGAAGCAATCACCAGGTCAGCCTCCTGTGAAACAGGAAGTGCAGCCAGATCATGGCGGATCCACTGAACCCGGGACAACATTTCGTCCTCCGCCATCAGGCCCGAGCCGAGGGAGATCATGGCCTCCTCCCGCTCCAGGCAGGTATAGGAGGCGCCCTCCAGCTGCTCACTCACGGCCCAGGTTGCCGCGCCTGTACCCGCGCCCACATCCAGCACAGTGGATATCTCTTCATCAAAACATTCGAAGGTATACGCCAGCACTGCGCTCACAGCGCCGTAGGTTGCCGGCATGCGCACCGCCGCGTAGGACAGGGCCTCCACCTCTTTGGTAAGCAGGCGTTTGCCATGGCCGCTTTCCTTGCGGTAGCGCTCGGAGATACCCTGCGCCGCCGCGATCAGCTCCTGCAGGCGATACTGGGCACACCGCTCCTCGATGGCAGATTTCAGGGTATAAGGAATTTCCATCGTTCATTCCCCCGATGTCGTTGAAAGCAAAAGAAAAATCCGGACGATTGCTCGTCCGGACCTCGTGCGGGAAACAGGACTTGAACCTGCAAGCTCGTACGAGCACATGAACCTGAATCATGCGCGTCTGCCAATTCCGCCATTCCCGCAGAAGAGTGTGGGCAGGGGTGGATTCGAACCACCGAAGTCAGTGACGGCAGATTTACAGTCTGCTCCCTTTGGCCACTCGGGAACCTACCCATATGAAATTGATGGAGCTGGCGATGGGACTCGAACCCGCAACCTGCTGATTACAAATCAGCTGCTCTGCCAATTGAGCTACGCCAGCACGAAGCTCCTGTGTGTTCAAGTCCAGGGGAAAGTGGCGACCCGGAAGGGGCTCGAACCCTCGACCTCCAACGTGACAGGCTGGCGCTCTAACCAACTGAGCTACCGGGCCACTTAAGAAATGGGCCTTCAGGGACTTGAACCCGGGACCAACCGGTTATGAGCCGGCCGCTCTAACCAACTGAGCTAAAGGCCCAAGTCGAAAGAAGGAAAATGGTGACTCCTAGGGGATTCGAACCCCTGTAGCCGCCGTGAAAGGGCGGTGTCTTAACCGCTTGACCAAGGAGCCACGCTATCGGAAGTAGCATTCTGGTCGGGGTGAAGGGATTCGAACCCCCGGCCCCATGCTCCCAAAGCACGTGCGCTACCAGACTGCGCTACACCCCGGTTTCCCGTGCCGCCCTCGTGCGGTGCGTCAGGCGACGTGTTATATATTACAACAATCCCGTGAAATTGTCAACCCCTTTTTTCAACTTTTTTTAGATTTTTTTGAAGTCTCTTCAAACGCTTGAATTCACCGGGATCAGCGCATGATGAACACCTCCCCTTCATAGGCTTTACAAAACTTGAAGGGGTTGAACGCATGGATGAATCCATCTCCCGCCGCTGCCTGACCGTGGCGCAGTACATGCTGGAAAAGCGTGCCACCGTCCGTCAGGCGGCGAAGGCCTTTGGGCTGTCCAAATCCTCCGTGCATAAGGACATGTGCATTCGGCTGCCGAAAATCGACGCCCGGCTTGCCAGACAAATCGGGGCGCTGCTGGAATACAACAAAGCCGTCCGCCATTTGCGGGGAGGCGAAGCGACGCGCCGGCGCTATCGGGGCTTGCATTCCGACGCAAATGCGATATAATGAAAGCATAGATTGTACGTTGGGAGGCCCGCCTCATGATGACGACCATCACCCCCGCTGAAATGAAAGAACTTGAAACCCGCTTTATGGAAGAAAATCATATCCCCGGCGCGCTTCTGATGGAGCACGCCGCACTTGGCGTGGTGGACGCCATCGCCCGGTATACCGACAAGGGGGACGTGGTGTTCCTATGCGGGCCAGGCAACAACGGCGGAGACGGCTATGCGGCGGCGCGGCTTTGGGCTGCCCGGGGCGGAAAATCCCACATTGTCGAGGTCACAGCGGACGTGCACGGCGATGCGCTGCTCAACCGGCAAAAGGCGCTTGAGGCAGACATCCCCTGTGAAATCGCATCAGATGACATTTATTACGACCTTCCCCGCTGCGATGTGATCGTGGACGCACTTTTCGGTACAGGTCTGGCACGCCCGATCAGCGGCGCAGCAGGCCACATCATTCATTGCGCGTACGATATGAATCTTGACTTCGGCACCCCCATCCTCGCGGTGGACATCCCCTCCGGCATTGACGGCACCACCGGCAAGAATCTCGGCTGCGCCATCCGTGCCACAGAAACCGTGACTTTCCACCGGATCAAGCAAGGCTTGCTCCTGAACGACGCGCCGGATCATGTAGGCAAGATCACCGTGCAGCCCATTGGCATTCCCCTGCTCGGTGACATCAACATTGACTATAAGGGCATGACCGTTTTGGCACCCATCGACCTGGACAGCGGCCTGTTCATCCGCCCGCAGACCTGCCACAAGGGCGATTTCGGCCGGGTAGTGTTGTTCTGCGGCTCGCGGGGCATGGCAGGTGCTGCAGCCCTGTGTGCCAATGCAGCGATGCGTTCCGGCGCGGGGCTGACGACCATTCTCTGCCGGGAAAGCCTGCTGCCCATCCTGCAAACGCTTGCACCCGGGGCGATGTGCGCCGTCCTTCCCGAAAGGGACGGCATGCTGATGCCAGAATCGGTGGATATTGCCCGCAACGCCCTTGCCAAGGCAGACGCAGCCTGCATCGGCTGCGGCCTGGGACAACCCGACGATCTGCTGCCCATCCTTCGGCTGTTCGCAAAAGCAGACTGTCCTGTGGTGTGGGATGCGGACGCCCTTAACCTGCTGACAAAGCAAAATGACATCCTGCCCCTGAAGGAAAGTGACATCATCACACCTCACCCCGGCGAGGCCGCCCGCCTGCTGGACTGCAACGCGGACGAAGTCGCCGGCGACGCGCTGGCTGCCCTCCACCGTTTACATGTGAAGTATGGCTGCACCGTACTGCTGAAGGGCGCCCGCAGCCTCATCACTGACGGCGTGGACACCTGCTGCAACCTGCACACCTCCCCTGCCCTGGCCAAGGGCGGCAGCGGCGATGTGCTTGCGGGCATCATCACCGCGCTCCTGGCCCGGCGCATCGCCCCACTGGACAGCGTGGATGCCGCAGCCTACGGCGCGCTGATTCATGGGCTGGCAGGCGTCCGTGCGGCGAAGAAGTACGGCGAAAACTGCACGCTGCCCACCGATATCGTGGACTGCATCCGCCTGGACAGCAAAGGTATCGACTGATGCGCACGCTGTCACAGCTGTATCACCCCATCACGGGCACGCCCTTCCAGGCAGACGAAACCTACCGGGAGGTCGAGCCCTGTTTGGCGTTGCAGCCCTACATCCGCTGCTTCTGGGGCAGCGACAGGCCCTTGCCTGCTCGCCCTTCCACTGAAGACGGGCTGGTCATCCCGGACACCTGCATGGACATCATCTTCCATGTGGATTATGCCAGTAACCTCATTGGCAGCAGCTTCTGCGCGCTGGACGAGCACTCCTCGCGCACACCTGCAAGCCACGAGTCCGGCGGACTGTGCGCCACCTTCGCCATCCGCTTTTATGCCTGGACGGCTTGTCTCTTCGCGGAGGACAGCCTGCGTGGAAGCGTCAACGGGCGATTCCCGGCTGCTGCCTTCTTCCGGCGGATCGAAAGAGTCCTCACGCCTGTGCTCTTTGACGAAACCACCCTGGAAGGCAAAATCCGCATCACTGAAAAGCTTCTGCTGTCGTTGCTGCATAACGGCAAAGCCGACGCCGCTGTGCTCAACGCAGTTCACCATATGCTGCAATCCAGCGGACGCGCCCGTATCAGCGATGTATCCGCCGCGCTGGCGCTTTCGCCGCGCCAGCTGGAACGCCGCTTTGACGCCGTCATGGGCGTGTCCCCCAAGACCTTTGCATCGCTGACAAGGTATCAGCTGCTTTGGCAGGACATGTTGCTTTCCCCCCGCTTTGACCCGCTGGGTGCGGTGGACAAGTTCGGCTACACCGATCAGGCCCATCTGCTGAAGGATTTCCGGAAACGTCACCTGATGTCACCCCGGGAGGCGATTGAATTTGCGCGAAAATGACGCATTTTTACAAGACAAACCGCCTTCTCCGTGTTACCATGGCAAAAAGGAGGGAACACCCATGAACACCTACGAAAAAGCCCGCGCCTTTATGTACCGCTGTGCCCGTCCGCTGGAGCTGGCGCTGTGGCAGTATCGCTTTGAGGGCGGCAGCGCCGAAAACGTGCTGCGCGCGCTGTCCTTCTACCAGAACGAGGACGGCGGCTTCGGCCATGCGCTGGAAGCCGACAACTGGAATCCCCATTCCTCGCCCCTGACCACGCAGACTGCCACGGAAATCCTCTACGCGGTGGATGCGCCTGCAGATCATCCCATCGTGCAGGGCGTGCTGCGGTATCTGGACAGCGGCAAGGATTTCGACGCTGATCACCGGCAGTGGCCGGGTTCCGTGCCCACCAACAACGATCATCCCCGCGCCATCTGGTGGACATATGAAGCAGACAAGGAGGCCTACCGCTACAACCCGACCGCAGGATTGGTGGCCTTCATCCTGCGGTATGCGCAGAAGGGCACGCCTGTGTACGAGAAGGGCCTCACCCTCGCCAGGGAAGCCGTCGAATGGCTGCTCCAGCAGGAACCCTTCGCAGAGAAGCACATCGTCTTCCTGTTTCAGCGGCTGGCGGAGTTCGGCCAAGGTCATGACATTCCCGGCTTTGACAGGATGATCACCCGCCTGCAGACACTCGCTCCGCTGTGCGTGTGCGCTGACCTGTCGAAGTACGGCGTTGAATATGTTGACCGCCCCACCGACCTGATCGACGGACCGAAGCACCCCTGGTATCCGCTCATCGCCGATTTGGCAGAGGCTGAATGTACCTTCCTCATCGAGAGCCAGCTGCCTGATGGTTCCTGGCCCGTGCCGTGGAAGTGGTGGAACGAGTACACCGACGAATTTGCCGTGTCCGCCACGTGGTGGAAGGGGCATATCGTGCTCAAGCATATCGTGTATTTGAGGAACTTCGGAAGGATTTGAGGAGGCACCCCATGCAAATCACCCCCACCCTGAATTTCGGCGGTCAATGCCGGGAGGCCATCCGCCTGTATGAAAAGGCCTTCGGCGGACAAATCACCTGCCTGATCACCTACCGCGACGCCAATGACCAAGCCTATATGCCCCTGCTCACCGAGGAGCAGAAGGACTGGGTCTACCACGCCGAGCTGATGCTGGACGGCCACCGGATCATCATGAGCGATCACGCGGACATCGAATTTCAGACCTGCTATTCCAACTTCCTGACCATCATGTACGACACGGCAGACGAGGTGCGCCGCGCCTACGACCTCATCAAGGAGGGCAGCACCACCATCTACCCCATCGGAGCCACGCCCTTCAGTGCCTGCCGGGTGGTTTTCGTGGACCGGTTCGGCATCCGCTGGGGCATCATGACCGAGCAAACCGAGTGATCATTACACGCAATACGCCTCCCCATCCCGGGGAGGCGCAATTTATTCGGTTGGGTAGATGCGTCCCGACAGCCACTTGCCGTTGACCATAACCTCCACTGCCGATTGATCCACCGCGATGAACACGTTGTTCACGTCCTTCACCGGAACACTGCGGATGATCGGGTGCTTGTCGGGGCCTTCCGCCAGGGTGGACTGGCTGCGGTCAAGGGTGAGCGTGCCGTCCGCCGCCAGGGTGAGCACGGTGTGCTCTGCGCCATTGTCGTGGAGCGTCCAGGTTTGGGGCAGCTCCTCGCGGGCGACGGTCAATTTCAGCACGCCGGGCATATTCTCCGCGCCGGAAACAGGTTCTGCGCACAGGCCGTCTGCCGTGATGTGCAGAATGCGTGGCAGGCTCATCACGCCCGACCAGCCCTTGTGCGCCACATTGTCACATTCGGGCATCCAACCGATGAGGATCGCACGCCCCTGCTCATCCGTGAACACCTGGGGCGCATAAAAGCCATTGCGGGCAGAGGGATCGACGATCTCCTCCCATTCCTCGTGGAAGCATAGATCATCATCCAGCGTCCCGACCTTTGCATGAACCTCCGCACAAGGCGAGTAGATCAGCACGAATTTGCTCTCCACCGGGATAAGGTTGGGACACTCCCACGGGACGCCGTCAGCCACGTCGCTTTGCGCAAGGATGTGCCGGTACGTCCAGTGCCGCATGTCCGGTGAAGTGTAGAGCAGCACGCAGCCTCTGCCATCCACACAGCCGCCAAGCACCAGCAAATACCGCCCGCCATGCCGGATAACGCAGGGATCGCGCCAGTCGGTGACGTGCAGCTCGCCCCGGTGGATAGCGTCAGTCAGGGCGTTCTCCTCTGTCTGGATGAGCGTCATCAGGTCATCATCCGCCGGTTCGGCATACCACTGCTGAGCCCCGTCATACGCGCCGCGGCCCTTCTCCTCCGCGCCGATGCTGGTGTAGAAGAAATGCGGCTTTCCCGCTTCATCCTTGCAGCATCCGCCGGAAAAGCAATGCAGCTCTCCCTTTGCCTTGTCCGGCGTGAGAGCGATGGGCAGTGTCTCCCAGTGCAGCAGATCACGGGAACGGGCATGTCCCCAGTGGATATCCCCCCACTGGTCGCCGTGCGGATTGTACTGGTAGAACATGTGATACCAGCCGCCATAGTGCACCAGGCCGTTGGGGTCGTTGATCCAGTTGCTTTCCGGGCGATAATGCCATGCGGGCTTCATCCTTTGTACCTCCTGAAAAGCGCGCCTGCGGAAATCTGCAGACGCGCTGAATCCATGTGAATGGAAATTAGTTTTCAGCCACCGGCGCGGTGATCTTGCTGGTCGCGCTGCCGAAGGTACCGTTAGTGCCCTCCGCCCAGACGTAGAGGCTGTGTCCAACGTCTTCGGCCTGCACGGTGTAGTAGCCAGTCGTGGAGAGGATCTTGTCATCGTCGCGATACCAGGTGTACGCAGCAGACGCATTCTGCGGATTCAGCGTCACATACAGCGTCTGGCCGACGACAGGCGTGGTATCGTTGAGGGTCACGCCATCAACGCGGACAGTGGTGACGACCTTCTCCTGCACTTTGCTGGTCAGGTTGCTGACCACAGAGCCGGAGGTATTCCCCGTGCCGTTGGCGTAGACATAAATGCTGCTGTCCACGTCATCCGCCGCAACGGTATAGGTATCGCCGTAACCCAGGATATGCCCCGCAGAGCTGCGCCAGGTAAAGGATGCGGTCGCATTTTTCGGGTTAACGCTGGCCTTCAGGGTATCGCCGACAGTGGGGGTAGTATCGCTGATGGTCACACCCTGCAGCACGATGGTGGACGCTGCCGCTTCGACCACCTCCGCCGTCCTGTCAGAGGTTGCCTCGCCGGAGGTGGAGCCGGCGCCGTCCGCCCAGGCGTAGAGCTGATAGCCCACATCTCCGGACTTGACCTTATAGGTGGAGCCGCTGCCCACAAACACGCCGTTGTCCCGGAACCAGGAGATCGTCGCCGTTGCGCCGGAGGGCTTGAGGGTCGCCGTCAGAGTCTGGCCCACGGTGGGAGTAGTATCGCTGATGGAAACGCCCTTGAGCTGGTACACGCGGGTGACATAACCGGTCTTGACCGTCGCCCAGGAGGACACCGCCGTGCCGCTGGTGGAGCCGCTTCCAGTGACAGAAGCGCGGATCTTGCGGCCTGCATCGCTTTCCTTGACAGTGTAGCTCCCACCATAACCCAGTGTCGCACCCTTGTCGTTGATCCAGGTGATGCTCACGCTGGCGGAGGAGGGAGACACGCTGGCATACAGGGTATCGCCGGGCTGCACGGAGGTGCTGTTGATAGACACCGCATTCACCATGCTGGGGGCGCGGGTAGTCAGGAACTCAGTCATCATATAGCCGGTGTTGGACCCGATACGGATCTTGCACCACTCCTCGCCGTATTCAAGCACAGTCACCTTCGTGCCCACGCTGTAGGTCGCGATGGTCGGGAAGAGCTTGCCCGCGCCGATGCGCATACGCACGCCCTTGCCATTGGCACTGGTGACATAAGCAGTGTAGCTCACCGTGCTCCCGGTGGACGTATCCGGCTTGACAGTGGAAAGGAACTCGGTCATCATATAACCATTCAGGCCATTGATGTTGACCTGGCACCAGGTGCTGCCGTAGCTCTTCACCGTAACCTTCTGGCCCACCTTATAGGATGCCAGCACGTCATACTGCTTGGAGGGACCGGAGCGCAGAACCACGGTCTTTCCGTTGCTGCTGACAACGTAGGCGGTATATCCACCAGCCACGCTGCTGCCGGAATTACCGGTGCTGATGAATTCATTCATCATATAGCCGGTACGGCCGTTGATGCGGATCTTGGACCAGGTTTCGCCAGTATTCAGGATGGTCAGGGGCGTACCCACCGCATAGGATGCGATAATGGAGTACTGCACCGAAGGGCCGGAGCGCAGTCGGACAGGTTTTCCGTTGGCACTCTGAACAGTGGCAGCAGTGTTTTCATCCAGCTGACCGCCAGTGATAGAGCCGGTAATGGTCAAATAACTGGAATGCATATAGCCGGTCTTGCCATCCGGGGTCAGGACGTGATACCACTCCCCAGCGCCGCCGAGAATGGTCACGGTGGTGCCAGTGAAATACGCCGAGATGGTCTTCGCGCCGGTGGACGCACCATCCCGCAGACGCAGCCACCCACCCTTGACGGTGGCGGTGGCAAAGTCATCCGCCCGTGCAGCGGGAATCATCAGTGCCGTCAGCAAGATGGACAATGTCAGGATCAGCGCAGCAATTCGCTTCATGATTTTTACCTCCCAAGGGGTTAATATCATATATTCGGGTTCCCCATTGGTTTTTCCTTCCTCTGGGTATCCCGCTTTCGTAATTTGTCTGGCACCCATATAACGGATGAGGGAGGCATATTCTTGCAGAAAAAATAGATTTTCCCAAAGTTTTTTCACCGCCGCGGAAACGGCCTCCTGGCGGCAGCAGGATTTTCAGACAAAAAGAAAACCCCGTCCTATACGGAGGGGGTAAACGCGAATCCAGCTATGCGATTACACAGCAGCCTTGTTCAGCTGCTTGGCCAGGCGAGCCTTCTTGCGATTGGCAGCGTTCTTGTGGATAATGCCCTTCGCGGCGGCCTTATCAATCGCGGAGGTGGTCGCGGTCAACTGCACATTGGCGGTCGCGGGATCGGCAGCAACAGCAGCCTCGAACTTCTTCACGGAAGTACGGACAGCGCTCTTGACCATGCGATTACGCAGGTTCTTCTTCGCAGCAACCTTCACGCGCTTCTTAGCGGACTTGATATTCGGCAACTTCTTTCACCTCCTGCTGATGTGAACTGTATCGGCGGTTTACACCGATTGTGTTGGTACGGTTTCAACCGTCGGATACCAGCGCCATACATCATACCACGTTTGGCAGGAAAAATCAAGGGGCAAAAGAAAAAAAGTTGCAGTTTTTTCATCATCTTATGTATGCAGCGGCCTGACCGTCGCCCGTCCGGATTGATCCCTTGTCACCCGGTAAAAGCCGATCAGATTCCCCAGCCCCAACGCCTTGTACAGCGCCTTCACCCGGGCCGCATCCTTTTCCTCAAAGCGCACGGACAGCCCGCAGCCCAACGCCACCGCGCGGGGCGTCGTCACGATGGACGCCTTCAGTCCGTGCTGCTTCAGTGCTTCCTCAAACGCCATCACCTGCAGCCGCGAGCTGAAGGCAGCAATGCAGAAATTCTCCTCCATGGTTCTACCTCCTTCCGTCCTCCCTATAGGATATGACAAGCAAATCGCTCTGTGCAGGAGGGGCCCATGATTTATCTGGACAATGCCGCTACCAGCTTCCCAAAGCCGCCGCAGGTGATCCGTGCAATGACGGACGCACTTCAAAATTTCGGCGCGAATCCGGGGCGGGGCGGGCATCAGCTGGCGCTGCGGGCGGGCAAAACGGTGGAAAAGTGCCGGGAGGCGGCCGCAGTCTTTTTGGGCGTCCCCTCCCCTGAGAGGGTCATCTTCACCCGCAACTGCACCGAATCGCTGAACATCGCCATCACCGGCATGCTGCATAAAGGGGACGAGGTGATTTGCTCCCACGGGGAGCACAACGCCGTCATGCGGCCGCTGGAACGCTTCGTCAACCGGGGCGACATTACGGTGAAGGTGCTGCGTCCGGATGAACGAGGCCTGGTTCCGGTCGATTCGCTGCGCAGGGCCATCACCAGTCGGACCGGACTGGTCATCATCTGCCACGCAAGCAATGTGACCGGCGTTATCCAGCCTGTTCGTGAACTGGGCGCCATCTGCCATGAACGCGGCGTTCCCTTCCTTGTGGACGCAGCGCAGACCGCCGGCGTGCTGGACGTAACCCTTGATGGACTCAATGCAGACATGATCGCCATGCCCGGCCACAAAGGACTTCTCGGCCCTCACGGAACGGGGCTGCTGGCGCTCCGCGATGGCATCGACCCGGAGCCGCTGATCCTGGGCGGGACGGGCTCTGCCAGTGAAAGCGTCCGCCAGCCAGAGCTGCTTCCCGACCGCTACGAGTCCGGCACGCTGAACCTCCCCGGCATCGCAGGCCTGCTGGCAGGTATTGAGTTTGTCGCCAAGCAGCGCGAGGACATCCACCGCTACGAGAACGCCCTGAACGACCGGCTCCGCAGACAGCTGACACAGATTCCAGGCTTGCGCATCCTTGGCAATGAAGCCGCGCCCCGGGTCGGCATGACTTCCGTCGTCCCGGAGGGCGGCGACAGCGCGGCCCTTGCAGATGCGCTGGATGCAACAGGCGTAGCCGTCCGGGGCGGACTGCACTGTGCCCCCGCCATCCATAGTTTCTTGGGAACAATGCGATCCGGCGCAGTGCGCTTCGCCCCCGGCCCTTACAACACAGAGCAGGAAATTGATGACGCCGCGGCCCTTGTCGCCCGGCTTATGCGGACGTGACCTTCACAACCTGTCATCGCCGCTGCGCGCAATTTGGGACATGACCGCCATCGTCAGGCAGACCATCCCTGGCACGGCGTAGAGCCGGGCATCCGTCAGGATGTACAGGATCAGCATCATCTGCCCGTACAGGTGGTAGCGTCGGGCCTTGTCATTGCGGAAAACCAGCCGGACAAAACTCCCCTGACCACCCGGCCGCTTCCGCCGCTTGCCCAGCTCGATCAGCTGCTCATCGGTCGCGGGTGCGCATCGTCCGGCAATGGCAAGCAGGGTTTCCCGGCGGATGATACGCAGCGGCACCAGCGCCTGCTCCGCGCGTGCAGCGGTTTTGGGAGACACCTTTCCCAGCACGCAGAGCACCGCACGATCCGCCTTCAATCGCTTCACAGCCCGCTGCGCCGAAAGCAGATCCCCCACTGAAATTTCGCCATCCGTGGGGATGCGGATGCATTGGATCAGCAGCGTTTCCTCCCCCTGACGGCAGATGACCCCTTCTTCCTTGACGGATTGCATCGTGATCGGCCACTTCTCCGCCAGCAGCAGCGCCGCGCGGAAGTGCGCCTCCTTCGGCTCAGCAAACAGCATGGATTCCAGCATAAGCTCCGCGCCAAGACGGCTGCGGAGCGCTTTTTCGCGCCGGTCGACGGTGTGCCTGCGCCACTGACAGCGGGCAGTCCACAAAAGCGTCCCCAGAGCCGCGCCCGCCAGCAGAGAGGCCGCATTTAATCCCCACAGCCAGGTAAACCATCCCGCACCCAACAGGTACAGCAGCGCAGCCACCCCCAGGCCGTCCAGCGTTTCCGACAAACGGTTGCGGCGAAGATAGCGTTCCATCTTTCCTCCATATTTACATTTTGAAGAATATCGGATATAATAATAACAGAAGAACCACGCAGGAGGCAGCGCATGGCCAGGGAACGCATCGGCATCATGGGGGGCACCTTCGACCCCATCCATCAGGGACACATCCGCATGGCGCAATGCGCGCTGGACAGCATGGAGCTGGATCGCGTGCTGATGCTTCCCTCCGGCAATCCGCCTCACAAGCCGGACGTCACGCCCGGCGAGGACCGTTATCGCATGGTATGCGCCGCCTGTGCAGGGATTCCCGAGCTGGAGCCCTGCAGGGAGGAGATTGACCGCTCCGGCGTGATCTATACAGTAGATACCCTGTCCATCCTGCATGAAAAATATCCCCGGGCGGATTTCTTCTATCTCATTGGCGCGGACACGCTGATGGAGCTGCACAAATGGCGGCGCTGCGAGACCGTGCTGACGCTGTGTACCTTTCTGGTTTTCCCGCGCTCCTGGCACTACACGCCCCAGCAGCTGACCGAAGAGCGCAGGCGGCTCACCGCGCTGGGCGGACGCTTCATCCTCCTGGATATGGATGTGGTGGATGTGTCCTCCACCGAGCTGCGCCAGGCTCTCCGGGATGGGGAGAGCACGCCGAATCTTCCGGTGCAGGTACGCGAATATGCCCAGGCAGCAGGACTCCATGGCACACCGCTGCGCATACCTGAGGGCCCGAAGTGGCTGGAAATGCTCTTCCGCAACCTGACCGTCAAGCGCTTCTCCCACACCCTGGCGGTGGCGGATACCGCACGTCGGCTGGCGCTGCTCCACGGGCTGGATCCGGTGAAGGCCGAAATTGCCGGGCTGCTCCATGACTGCGCCAAGTGCCTGCCGCTGAAGGACATGCAGCGCATCGCAAGGAACAATCACCTGACGGAGGATGAAAGCATCCTTGAAAGCGGGGCGCTTCTCCACTCGGTCGTCGGCGCACACCTGGCAAAGACTGAATATGGCTGCACGGACGAAGCTGTGCTTGCCGCTATCCTCAGCCACACCACCGGCAAGCCAGGCATGAGCAAGCTTGATATGGCCGTTTGGCTGGCGGATACGATCGAGCCCACCCGTGCACCCTATCCGCTGCTGGACAAAACCCGGATGCTCGCCGGGCTTTCGCTGGAAAAGGCGATGATCACCAGCCTGGAAGGGACGCTCCAGCACGTCCGCAAAAAGGGGGATGCGATTCATCCCGCCACGGTGCAGACCCTTTCCTGGCTGCAGACGCTGCCGCTGAACTAATTTGTACTATTTTGGAGGGGCCTTTCCCTCAGATAAGGAGAAAATCATGACCGATATCGCCATCACTCAGGACATCGCCCAAACCCTGTACAAAAACAAGGCCAACCACATTCTCGCCCTGGACGTGCGCGAGCTGACCGTGATCTGTGACTACATGGTCATCGCCTCGGGCCGCAACGCCAATCAGGTGAAGGCCCTTGCCGACGATGTGGACGACCGCATGGCTGAACTGGGCGTGCAGATCCGCCGCACCGAAGGCACCAACGATGGCCGCTGGATCATCCTGGACTACGGCCACATCATGGTGCACATCTTCCACCAGGAGGAGCGCCAGTTCTACAACCTGGAGCGCCTGTGGGAAGACGGCAGCAACCGCCTTGTTCTTCCCTTTGACCAGTCCGTGCTGGATTAAGCCGTGCAGCGCTGCGTGATCCCCTCGCCCATCGGCAATATCGCCATCTGCGAGGATGACGGGGAAATCTGTGCCATTGGGTTCACCATGGAGGGATTATGTTCCCCAGGCAGTCCCCTTTTGACAGAGGCCGCACGTCAGCTGTACGCATATTTTGCCGGCACGCTGACGGATTTTGAGTTACCCATCCGCCTGCGTGGTACCGCCTTCCGCATGAAATGCTGGCACGCTCTGCAAACCATCCCCTATGGCGAAACCATTTCCTACGGCGAGCAAGCCCGGCGCATCGGGAATCCCAAGGCTGTGCGGGCAGTCGGCGGGGCGAATCACCACAACCCCATCAGCATTGTTGTGCCCTGCCACCGGGTCATCGGGGCGGACGGAACGCTCACTGGCTATGGCGGCGGCGTGGATAAAAAGGCGTGGCTGCTGGAACATGAAAGAAAGCATCAAAAAAGGGGCTGCTCCCGTTGAGCAGTCCCTTCAATTTATTTGCTTCTCAATTCCATGACCTTATCAAGGATATCCCCCGCCAACTCCTTTTTGGTGCGCAGGGGGCATTCGACCATACCGTCCGCCGTAATCAGCGTGGCGATGTTGGTATCCACGTTGAAGCCCGCGCCGGGCTGGCTCACGTCGTTTGCAACGATGAGGTCAAGGTTCTTCTTGGCCAGCTTCTTTTGGGCGTTGGCATGGAGATTCTCCGTCTCCGCTGCAAAGCCGACGAGGGTCTGGCCGGGCTTCTTCGCAGCGCCAACGGCTGCGGCGATGTCCGGGTTTTCCACCAGTTCGATCACGAAGGGCTGGCCGTCGTGGGCCTTCTTGTGCTTCTCCTGGTAGGTGGTGGCAAAGCGGTAATCCGCCGGGGCCGCCGCCTGGATGACCACATCCATTTCCGGGGCACGGGATGTCACCGCGTCATAGAGATCCTGCGTGGATTCCACCCGCACGACCTCACAGCCCGTCGGAATGGGCGCCGTCACGCTGCCCGCCACGACAGTCACGGACGCGCCGCGCTTGACGGCTTCCTCGGCGACGGCAAAGCCCATCTTGCCGGAGGAATCATTGGTCATGTAGCGCACCGGATCGAGGCGCTCCCGGGTTGCACCAGCTGTCACCATCACTTTGAGGCCCGCCATGTCCTGCACGGGGCAAAGCAGCGCCGCGATGGCATCCACGATGGACACAGGCTCGCTCATTCGGCCGGAGCCGGTATCGCCGCAGGCCAGGAAGCCCGCGTCCGGCCCGACGAACTGCACGCCGCGCTTCTTCAGCGTCGCGCAGTTCTCCTGGGTGATCTCCGCCGTCCACATGCCGGTGTTCATCGCGGGGGCAACGAGCACGGGCGCCTTGGTCGCCAGCACGGTGGTGGAGAGCATGTCGTCCGCGATGCCGTGGGCCATCTTGGCGAGGATATTCGCCGTCGCCGGGGCAATGACAAACACGTCCGCCCGCTTGGCCAGAGCAATGTGCTCCACCTCCCAGGTTTCGGGACGGGCGAAGGTATCCGTCACGACGGGGTGGTTGGACAGCGTCTCAAAGGTCAGCGGCTGGACAAACTCCGTCGCGTTCTTCGTCATGATGACGTACACATCCGCGCCCATTTTGCGCAGGCGGGACACAACCTCGCAAGCCTTATAGACCGCGATGCCTCCCGTCACGCCAAGAACCACGGACTTGCCCGCCAGATCACAGCGCATTGTCTTCCTCGTTGGGGCGCTCGAAAGCGATCATACCGCGGTTGATCTCCTCCACCGCCGTCTTGAGGGGCTTCATACCCTCATTGGGGATCAGGGGCTGACTTCCGCCGACGATCTGACGGCCGCGCTTGGAAGCCTCCACCACCAGGGTGTAGCGGGAATCGGAATGCTGGAGCAGGTCCAGGATGTTAGGATCGACGATAGACATGTGCATGTCCTCCTTCTATGCTAAAATCGTTATTGTTTTATATGCAAGCCATATGGCTTATTGCCTTATTCCTCTGGCACTTCCACGCTGTAGTAGGCGCTGGAATGCTTCTCGGCCTCAATGATGGCCTGCAGGGTACGGACGCATACCTCCAGGTCGTCGTTGATGACCTTATATTCATAATGATCCTTCTGGGTGATCTCCCAGACAGCGTTGTGCAGCCGGCGCTCGACAGCCTCCGCAGTTTCGGTGCCGCGGCCAGTCAGGCGCTCGCGCAGCTCCTTCATGCTCGGGGGCAGGATGAAGATGGAAACCTTCTCCTTCTCCGATGCGATGACGTTCAGCGCGCCCTGTACGTCGATGTCCAGCACCACGTTTTCTCCCCGTTCCAGCCGCTCGTAGACCTCGCTGCGCAGCGTACCGTAGCGGTTCCCATGGACCGTGGCGTATTCAACGAAGGCGTTCTCAGCCACCAGCTGGTCATACTTTTCATTGCTAACGAAGTGATAATGTACCCCGTCGATTTCGCCCGGCCGGGGCGCGCGGGTTGTTGCGCTGACGGAGAACACAAGGGAGGGATCCTCCTCCATCAGGCGCTTGATCAGCGTCCCCTTGCCCGTACCGGACGGCCCGGAGATGACAAGCAGCATGCCCTTGCGTGTTTCGCTCATTCGTATGATGCTCCTTTAGAGGGTATTCGGCCCTGTTTTACACAGCATTCTGGATCTGCTCTCTGAGCTTCTCTATCTCACTCTTCATATCCACCACACACTGGGCGATGGAGGCATCAGAGCACTTGGAGCCGATGGTATTGGTCTCACGATTCATTTCCTGGATGAGGAAGTCCATCTTTTTGCCGGTCTCCCCCTCCATCTCCAGGTAGCGGCGAAGCTGGGTGATGTGGCTCATCAAGCGGGAAAGCTCCTCGTCAATGGCGCACTTGTCCGTCATCAATGCGACCTCCTGGGCCAGGCGGGCAGGATCCACCGGCTCGATGGGCAGTTTCGCCAGACGGTCAGTCAGACGCTGACGGTATTCCTCCACCACCTTGGGCGCGTAGGCCACGACCTTCTCACGAAGGGCTGCCACGTTGTCCAGGTGCTCGGCAAGATCTGCGCGGAGGTTTTCGCCCTCGCGCAGGCGCATGTCATCCAGCTGGGCGATGGCGCCTGCCAAAGCGTCATCACACAGGGCGGAAACAGCTTCCTCGTCCATGGCAGATTCAGTCAGGGTGGTCACGCCCTCCAGCCGCAGCAGCTTGGATACCGTGAGGTCGTCAGATGCACCGGTTGCTTCGCTGATCGCCTTGGCCGCTGCCACATAGGACGCCGCCAGTGCAGTATCCGCTTCAACCACGCGGCTTGCGCCCTCCATCTGACGGACGGTGATGTACACATCCACATGACCGCGCACGAGCTTGTTCAGGCCCTTGCGCACGCCGTCCTCCAGGAACAGCAGGTTCCGGGGCAGCCGCATCGCCACATCCAGATAGCGGTGATTCACCGCACGCAGCTCGACCGTGACTTCCCATGTGTCCCGCTGCATCTGGCACTTGCCATAACCCGTCATGCTTCGCATGTTGGCACACCTCCCTGAGCATATAATTATATCACGATATGCAAGCCTTTGCAAGGGGACAGCCCTCCTTTTCAGCAGGATTTTCCCAGTTTGCGGCGAATGATTCCGTTATCCACTCACCACGGAGGATATCCATGTTCGGCTTGATCGTCTCTGACCCATCCCGCAGCGCTGCCCGTCGGGAAACCCTCGTTGAGCGGCTGCATTCGCTGGATCTGCCCCTTTCCGCATTCACGGAGGCACCCGCATCGCTCTTTCCGGAAGAAATGCCTCGTGCAGCCTTCCTGCGGACAGCCTCTGCCGCGCTGCTTCAGCCTGGGCAGCCCCTTCCCATGGATGCACTGCTGACTCATTTATCCACGCCTGATCCGCTGCCGGCAAACGTCCTGAGAAAGTATTTGTTCCTGCAAACATCCCTGCTGCCCTACCTGCGTCCGGGACGGAAGGTAACAAAGCTGGACGGCTGCTTCCTTTTGGGCGACGCGCTTCTGGTTGTTCCCGTTTCCCCCGAGGACGCCGTGGATGTCCTGCTTCCGCCCGGCGTGTGGACAGAGCTGACCGGCACCTGCCACGAAGGCCGTCTTCGCTGCATGCGGGGCTACAACGAAATGCCGGTTCTTGCCCGGGAAAATGCACTCCTCCCTATCAGCATCAACGGTCAAAGCCTGGCGCAGACCACCACCGACGATGCCGACCGACTCACCCTGCATTGGTTCCAGCCAAAGAATTCCGCCGAATGCACCCTTGCAGACGGAACTTGCTACCATGTGTGCCGCACAGGGGAACAGATCAGCTTCCAAACCGATGCTGACATGCCATTCCACCTCATTATTCACCAGGACGGGATAGAAACGCTGGTTCGCTGAGACGGATAAAGATACGGGGCTCCGGGAGGCGGAGGGTTGTAAAATGTCTGCCGTCACCTTGACTTTACTCCCCGTTCGCGTTATTATATAGTGTGCGAGGTGGCAAGGCGATCGCGTGCCATTTTGGTATGAGGAAAGTCCGAGCACCATAGGGCAGGATGCCGGCTAACGGCCGGTGGAGGCGACTCCAAGGAGAGTGCAACAGAAATAAACCGCAGAGAAATGATCCCGTTGGTCATCCATGCCACATGGATGGAAAGTGGAGATTTCGCTCTGTAAGGATGGAAAGGCGAGGTAAGAGCTCACCCGCGGCTTGGCGACTTGTCCGCGCTGTAAACCCCATCTGGTGCAAGATACGTATGAGGACATATGCGGCTGCCCGTCGCGTCCTCGGTATCGCTTGAGCCTGCGCGGCAACGCCAGGCCTGGATAGATGATCGACCCTCGACAGAACTCGGCTTACTGTCACACTCGCAGGGGTCTTTGACCCCTTCTCCATACAATCAATTAGGAGGACTACCGATGAAGCATATCGTCCGCCTGTTTGTGCTGTGCATCACGCTGATGCTGCTGACCTCCGCAGCCTTCGCACTGCCGGAAGATTACGTTGTCCGCCACGGCGACCGCGAGGTTCCCAAGGTTTCCATCACCTTGGACGACGGCTTCGGCCATGACATGATCCGCGCCATTCACGAGCTGAGCGTGGAGGAAGACTTCCCCATCACCTGGTTCATGGTCGGTTACCACTTCTGGCCCGAAGAGAAGGAGCTGTGGGAGGAAGTCATCGCCCATGGGAGCGAGATCGGCAACCATACCTGGAAGCATTCCAAACTGCTGAAGTTCTCCAATGCCAACGCCCATACCCAGGTGCGCAAGTGCCAGGAGCAGATTGACGAAGTACTGGGATATCATTATCCACTGCGTTTGCTTCGTCCGCCCTATGGCGAGTACAAATCCAGTGACGGCAAGCGCAATTTCCTGCCCATGTTTGAGCAGTACGGCGTGGAAAAGGTCATCCTTTGGGATGTAAGCGAAACCGACCCCTATAAAGCCTTTGAGGACGTGCAGAACGGCTCCATTCTTCTCTACCATACTAATGAAAAGGATTACGAGTGCCTGAAAATCCTTGTCCCGATGCTGAAGGATGCGGGTTATGAGCTGGTAACCGTTTCTGAACTGCTTGGGCTGGACCCGCTTGTTCTTGAAAAGCCCGATGAAACAGCTGCTCCTGCTGATCCCGTCTGATTTGCTTCACCCGGCAGTGACCTTGCGTCCATGCCGGGTGTTTTTGTTCATTCGACGTCACGGCAGGAAATTCAGATGGTGACGTAGAATATGAAAACGCACCACTTTGAGGAGTACGACTGATGAAATACATCACATTTCCTGCCGCAGGAAAGCTAACTGCCCTGGCTATCATGCTGGAATGTTTCGGACACGACACCGATGATCAAACCATTGCCCTGCACATGCGTGCGCCCTGGCTCTTTGTGAAGGAAGACGACCGCTATCTTGCTGGCTCTTCACTCTATCAGCCGCGGTGGTTGGACCTGTACCTAACGCCCCATGGCTTCCATATGACAGAAATCAGCCTGCCCAAAGATCATGTGCCGGCATTTTTGCGATCCGTCCGAACGGCTATGCTCCCTCTGAAAGTCACACAGGATCAGACCCATCCGGTCGTTTTCACCCGTTATAAACGCGGTCGATATCTGTTCTGCAACGTGAAACAGCAAGCGTCGAGCGAGCCTGACAACATTTCTCTGACGACTGCCATGCTGAAACGACGGCTTACAGAGATCGTGTCTGTTTCTTCGCTTGAGGAATGTCAGCCGTCAACAGTTGACTTCGTCCCGCTCCTTCTCGAATCCATCAATAACCTTACCCATTATCAGCATGATGTACTTCAAGCCCTCAAGAAAACTGTAACGCGCGAAGAATTTCAGATGCTCAGCAAGCAGCTTTTTCGAGCACTGATGCAGGACGCGCTGCCCATGGCACAGCTGGGCGAGGATTTTGACCTCACCAATGAACTGCTTTTGCTGAATCACGACTACCGGCATGTCTTCACCCGAAACAGCCCGTGTTCCGTAACTCTTGTTGAGAAGATTCCCCGCGGTTCAGTTCGTAAATGTGTCTCATGGCTGCGTGAGGACATCATTGACCAGCTGTACCTGCATGGGCTGAGTGATGACGCGGTGGAGAAGCATTTGTGCCATCTGACGTATGATTGATATTGCACAAAGCAGGCATATCTGTTTACAGAGCTTCCTTTTCATATTAAGCTTACAGCCCGGCGCTGCAAGCTTTTTTGTTATTTATATCGGCCCAAACGTTCCACAACAGAATTTCCATGCATGGTCAATGTATGCAGCTCTTCAAAAAAGGCAGCCAAAACCACAAAAAAGGAAGTCAAGTGACTTCCTTAAGCGGGAACCGGCAGCGACCTATCCTCCCGGGCCGTGTCCAGCCAAGTACTTTCGGCACTGGAGAGCTTAACTGCTGTGTTCGGTATGGGAACAGGTGGAACCTCTCCGTCATTACCACCGGTAATTTTTCGGGCGCTCAGCAGGCTTCTTTTCCTGCCGAAGAGCTTTCGCTCTACCCTGACAACTGCACAAATCGGATTCAATATGTGACCTTTACAATTGATCTCATTGTTTCTTTG
>JBGUSK010000037.1:0-8916 GCA_045132495.1 Christensenellales bacterium
CTGTATGTCAATCTGCCCGGCTATGCCCAGTGTCAGATCGGCGAGAAGATGATCATCACCATCTACGCCACGGTGGACGGCACGCGCGTGGACTTCACCGAGGACGGCGAGGAGGAAGAACGCATCGAGCTGACGGCCGAATATGGCACTTATCTGGTGGCTCGCTAATAAGAAATGGAAAGTGCTCACTGGAGGACAACTAATGAAGAGAATGCTTGCGATGCTGATGGTTCTGGTCTTGCTGCCGCTGCCGGTGTTGGCAGGTACGGATGCGCCCCTGACGTGGAAAAGTCAAAAGAATAGCAGCTTTATTGATTTTCCAACGCTCGATGATTGGCATGGGCGGTTCGTTAGTGTTCCTCGGTGGACGATTGTCACTCCGGAAAATCTGGAGGAGAACTGGGAACTGGTAGCAGCACGCGGTGATACAGAGGAGGAAATTCGCGCTCGGTATGCTGCACCAACCTTCCTGTTTGAAGCGTATTCCCCTGAACTTCCTCAGGATGCATGCTTCCGTGCAGAGGTGTTTGAGAACGAGGCAACTCGTGAGATTTGGCATCTGCGTCATTGGAATGGTGCGGAACGGAACAAAATTGATGAATACCTGACTACGGGCAAGGCGATTCCGGATCGTGAGATATACAACCTCTCCAGACAGCAAAGCGGAGCCAATGCTTTTGAAGTGGGCTACTTCACGAATTTTCCGCCAGCGACTCATGAGTCGGGGAAGGTACGTCTGCACTTTTTCAACGGCAGGCTATATGTATTCAGCTACGCGGTAGCAGGACGTTTGATGGGGGCTAAGCGTTGGGATAGTGCCCGTGAAGAGGCTGCATACAGGAAGTGTCCGATAAGCAACATGGATTCAGGCTTCCGAGCGGAAGCCCTCCCGCGCATGCCCGAGTACGAGCTGACCAGCGTTGTGCCGGAGATCATCGCACCCGGGTCGGTGACGATCACGGGCACGGTAGAGGCGGGCAGCAGCTTTGCTGCGGCGATGAATGGGGAAAAGCTGTCGGCTAAGGTGGACAAGAAGGGAAGTTTCTCCGTGGAAGTGCCCTTGAATGAAACGGGCGAGCATGAGCTTGTTTTCACCGTGGAGCATGCCAAGTTCACCACCCGCACGATGACGTATTCTATCACTGTTTCTGATACCGTCACGCCCCTGACCATCACCCAGGAGCCGGAGGTCGTCTCTGCTATTGGCAGCGTGAAGCTGGCGGGCTGGACGGCTCCCGGTGCAACGATCACTGTCACGGTGGACGAAGGCGAACCTGCTGTGGTGACTGCCGCGAAGGATGGCGCGTTCAGCCACAGCATCCAGGTGGATGAACGCCGCGCATATCAGGTGAAGCTGACGGCCAGCGAAGCCGGCAAGGCGGAGTCCAGCCGGGAATTTGCCTTCCGTGCGGATTACGAGGACGCCAACGACGGCATCAAGGCGTTCAACGAGCAGGTGACGGATGTGAGCTTCAAAACCATCGCTGAAAATGTGGAGGACTACATCGGTACGAAGGTCAAGATCAGCATCCGCACCAAGGAGATCACGCTGAACGAGCAGGGCCTGGGTCTGCTATGTGTGTACAATGCCAAGAAGGAGAAGGATCAGACGCCCCTGTATGTCAATCTGCCCGGCTATGCCCAGTGTCAGATCGGCGAGAAGATGATCATCACCATCTACGCCACGGTGGACGGCACGCGCGTGGACTTCACCGAGGACGGCGAGGAGGAAGAGCGCATCGAGCTGACGGCTGAATATGGCACCTATCTGGTGGCGAAATAATATGAAAAAACCCCGCATGCTGCATAAACAACGCGGCATGCGGGACTTTTGCGTCACAGGAGGAAGGACGCAATCAGAAAAATAACCAGATTGATTAGATTAGCGGCCAGCGAGCAGAAGTCACGCTCATCCATTTCCAGCTCCTCGAAGGTTACGCCGGGTTCATCATCGGCATGGTCGCTCATGGAGCCGAAATTCCGCAGGGGATCCGTCTTCTTCTTCGGACGAATATACTTCACCCGCGGAATGCGCAGCCCGTCCATCCGGAGATACACCAGGTAGGACAGCAGCGCGAAACCTACCGTCAGGAAACCTGCAACGAAGTCGGGTGCGGGCCCGTTTTTGACAAGCCGGACAAATATCAGCAGGATGATCATTGCGACCATCAGCCGGTAAGCGGTCATATAAATGATGGGCCGGAGCATGTATTTCTGATAAATACCTTTGATCTTCATGGGATGCCTCCTTTCAGATACTCCTATTGTAGCGCGTTTGCCGAATAATTGCAAGCGGACAGCGAAACCGGACGATCCTGCAGAAAAAAAGAATTATGACGCTGAAAAACGTCTGCTGAATGCAAAACAGGCATGGAATACAGCAAAAAAACAGGGAATGTGCATAATCCGAAGTGCAAAGCGTCATTTTGATGGTTGACAAGCCCTTTTTCTGCCTGTATAATAAACACAACCGTTGGGCGGTAGGGCGAGCAAAGCGTTCACCCTGTCATCCACAAATAATTGTTAAGGAGGAAATCTCTATGAAGAAGATCATGGCTCTCGTGCTGGCTCTGATGCTGGTGCTCGGCTCCGTTTCTTTCGCGGCTGCTGATGAGATCAAGAACTTCAAGGATTACGAGACCCAGGCGAACGAAATGGAAACGTTCTGCTACCACTACTCTCAGGCCGCTGTTGACCTGAACGTGCTGAGCAACTGCTACGAGCACCTGCTCACCAACGACGCCGCTGGCGCGCTGGTCCCCGCTGCTGCCAAGGAATGGTCTTCCCCCGACGGCGGCCAGACCTGGATCTTCAAGCTGAACGAGGACATCGTTTGGGTTGACTACACCGGCGAGTACATGGCCGACTGCACCACCGAAGACTGGATGACCGGTCTGGAGTGGGTTCTGAACTACCACAAGAACCAGTCCGCCAACACCTCCATGCCCATCGAAATGATCAAGGGCGCCAAGGATTACTACGATTACACCAAGACCCTGACCGCTGAAGAAGGCAAGGCCCTGGGCCTGGACAAGTTCCAGGAGATGGTCGCTGTGTCCTGCGCGGATGACTACACCATCCAGTACGAGTGCGTGGACAAGCTGTCCTACTTCCCCTCCGTTGCTACCTACAACTGTCTGGCTCCTCTGTCCGCTGAGCTGATCGCTGAGATCGGTGTTGACGGCTACTTCGGCGCTGACTACAAGACCATGTGGTACAACGGCCCCTACACCATCACCGAGTACATCTACCAGTCCGAGAAGGTGCTGACCAAGAACGAGTCCTACCATGCGAAGGACGAAGTCAAGCTGTTCGACACCGTCACCGTGAAGATGGTTGAGTCTGCTGACGTTGCCTACGAGATGTTCGACGCTGGCGAGCTGGACTACATCGAGCTGCCCGCTTCCAAGCTGAAGACCATCTACGACGATCCCAACCACAAGTACAACGCCAACCTGGTTGAAGCTCGTCCCACCAAGTATTCCTACCAGATCCATCTGGTGTACGACAAGAAGAACGAAGACGGCACCCCCGACGTGGCCTGGAACACCGCCGTGGCCAACGAGAACTTCCGTCTGGCTCTGTACTACGGCCTGGACGCCACCAACTACCTGGCCCGTACCAACGACATCAACCCCCTGTCCTGCCAGAACTTCTGCTACACCGCCAACGCTGTGGCCGTCAACTCCGCCGGTGTTGACTACACCAAGCTGGTTCGCGACGAGATCGGCCTGCAGTACGCGACCGACAAGTTCGCCCGCTACGACGCTGACAAGGCTGCCCAGTACAAGGCTGCTGCCATCGAAGAACTGAAGGCTGCCGGCATCGAGCTGCCCGTCAAGATGGCTTACTACATCTCCGGTTCCTCCACCACTGCGAAGGAGACCGCTGACGTCTTCGCCAACCTGATCAAGACCTGCCTGGGCGATGATCTGGTCGTGCTGGACACCAAGACCTACGTTTCCAAGCTGAACACTGAGGTCCGCGATCCTCAGCTGGCTTCCATCTACATCAATGGCTGGGGCGCTGACTTCGCTGATCCCATCAACTTCCTGGGCCAGGAGACCTATGGCGAGGATAACGCCTACTACTCCCAGTCCTACTCCAAGATCAACAACGCCACCGACGCGAAGCTGATCGAGACCTACAAGGAGTTCACCCGCCTGACCAACGAAGCCAAGGCCATCACCGATGACCTGGATGCCCGCTACGCTGCTTTCGCCAAGGCTGAAGCCTACATGCTGGAGCATGCGCTGGTCATTCCGTGGTCCTACAGCGTGGTTTGGGAGCTGACCAAGGTCAACAACTACTCCAAGGTCTACTCCGCTTACGGCAACCAGTCCGAGCGCTACGTCAACTACGAGACCAGCACCGAGCTGTACACCGCTGAGGATTACAAGTCCTTCGTTAAGTAATCAAAAAACCTGTACCTTACAGGGTTGGGGACGGCCTTCTGAAAGGGAGGCCGCCCCTTAATTAGCACATAAGCCGTTTCATGAAGCAATGCTGGAAACGGTTGGCGTTGCTTCATCAAACGGCTTAGAAAGGGATGGCTGCATGTTAAAGTACACCATCAAGCGTCTGTTCCAGTCGCTGGTTACCGTGCTGCTGGTTATTTCGGCGGTGTTTCTGCTGCTGAGAATGCTGCCCACGGATTATTTCTTTACGGAAGAACAGCTCATCAAGCTGACGGAAGAGCAGCAGCAGGATCTGCTGCGGGCCAATGGTTATCTCGATCCGCCCTTTGTGCAGCTGGGTAATTTCTATAAGAATCTGGTCAAGACCGAGCATAAGGCGCACTACTTTGAGAACGTCAACCTGGTTGATGAGAGCACCTTCGAAATCAGCTTCAAGGACAAAAAGGCTGCCGCCAAGGTCTCTGCGGGAGACGTGCAGTTTGAACGCGTTGAAGGCGTGACCGAGAAGTATCCGCTGGTTAAGGTGACCGAGGTGAGCGTTTCCGCGGATCCGGAAAAGCCTAACACCATCATCCTGAAGACGGATCATCCCGTCCAGAAGAAGGTTGCTTACAGCGTTACCTGCGGCGAGCATTCCGGCACCTTCACCGTCCGCAAAGAGGGCAAGTCCGTTGCCGTGAAGGATGAAAAAACGCACGATAACTGGGATTACGTCACCCACATGCGCGTATGGCTGAACTTCGGTAAGTCCCACCGCGTGCAGACTGGTCTGGACGTGACGGAGATCATCTCCTCCAAGATCGCTATCTCCATGCGGATTGGCCTGTGTGCGCTGGCCATTGCGCTGCTTGTTGGCGTGCCGCTGGGCATCATGCAGGCCCGTTATAAGGATGGCCTGTTCGATGGCATTGGTCAGGGCTTCACCATCTTCATTAACGCGGTTCCCAGCCTGGTGACCTACTTCCTGGTCATGATCGTTGGTTCCCGCCTGTTTGGCCTGCCCATCCAGTATACCGTGACAGACCCCAAGTCTGCCATCCTGCCGATGATTGCCCTGTCAATGGGCTCTATTGCCAGCTATATGCTGTGGATGCGCCGCTACATGGTGGATGAGCTGAACAAGGACTACATCCGCCTGGCGAAGCTCAAGGGCATGTCCACCACGCAGGTCATGTTCCGTCATGTGATGAAGAACGCCTTCCTGCCCCTGGCGCAGTACCTGCCTTACTCCGTGTTGCTGACGGTGGGCGGCTCCATCCTGGTGGAAAAGATGTTCGGCGTGCCCGGCCTGGGCAATCTGCTGCCGGACGCCATCGCCAAGTACGACTCCAATCTGGTTATTGCCATCGTCTCCCTGTATGCCTCCCTGGGCATCATTGGCCTGTTCCTGGGCGATGTGCTGATGATCATCCTTGACCCGCGTATCCGCCTCACCGAGAAAGGAGGCACCCGTTAATGGCTAAGAAGAACAAGGACACTGCACTGGATGTGCGTTTTGCCAACAGCAATATCGAGGTGCAGACCGAGCTGCCCGTGAAGGATGCCAAGGAGATCAATCCTTACGGCGCGAGCGAAGAGAAGAGCTCCGTCAAGCTGGACCCGGATTACAGCGTTGTTGATACCAATCTGGACAAGCAGTACGGCCCCGGCAGCGTGCATACCTCTACCCGTTCCCGCATGCCCGAAAAGCAGCTTTTCTCCTACGCTGAGTACCGCGCGCAGGATGCTGAGCGCACTGGTTATTCCAACTACTCCTACTGGAAGAGCGTCTGGCAGAACTTCATCAAGAAGAAGGTTGCCGTCGTGATGGCGATCGTGTTTATCGCCCTGCTGATCTTCACCTTCATCGCCCCCATGATCAGCATCTATGACGCGAACACCGTCCGTATCGACCATCCCAACCGCGAGACCCGCTTCATGTCTCCCAACAGCCACTTCTGGTTCGGCACTGACTCCCTGGGCTGCGACTACTGGTGCCAGGTCTGGAGTGCGACCCGCACGTCCATCATCCTGTCCGTCAGCGTGTCCCTGGGCCAGATCGCCGTGGGCGTCATTATCGGTCTGCTGTGGGGCTATGTCCGCAAGCTGGATCGCTTCTTCACGGAGCTGTACAACTTCATTGACAACATCCCCACCATTATCTACATGACCCTGATCGCTCTGATGATCGGCAAATCTACGATGATCATGGCGGTGGCGATGATCGCCTTCTACTGGCTGGGTACCGCCCGTAACATCCGCAACCTGGTGTTCATGTACCGCGACCGCGAGTACAACCTGGCTTCCCGCTGCCTGGGCACCGGCCTGTGGCGCATCCTGACCAAGAACATCTTCCCCTACCTGATCAGCGTGATCGTGCTTCGTCTGGCGCTGTCCATCCCGGGCATCATCGCCTACGAGACGACGCTCAGCTACCTGGGCCTGCTGGATATCACCACGCCGTCCCTGGGCATCCTGCTGCGCGACGCCCGCTCCAACTTCCTGGAGTACCCCTATCTGCTGGTCTTCCCCGCTGCGATCGTGTCCCTGATCACGGTTACTTTCTATCTCGTGGGCAACGCCTTCTCCGATGCGTGCGACCCGCGTAATCATGTGTGAGGTGGAGTAGCATGCCTGAGAACATCAAGAATACGCATTCCGCCTCGATCGAGATGGAATTTGCAAACCGTGCAAAGCAGGTGCTTTCCACGGAACCCATCCTGTCCGCAAAGGACGTGGAGGTTCAGTTTACCCTGCGCGGCCAGAAGCTGAATGCCATCCGCCGCTGCTCCCTGGATCTGTATGACGGCGAGACCCTCGCCATCGTGGGTGAATCCGGCTCCGGTAAGTCCGTGTTCACCAAGACCTTCGTGGGCATGCTGGACAAGAATGGCTCCGTCACCGGCGGCAGCATCATGTACAATGGCGTCGATCTGGCCCAGTACAAGACCGAGGCCCAGTGGCGCACCATCCGCGGCAAGAAGATCGCGATGGTCACCCAGGACCCCATGACCAGCCTGAACCCTCTGAAGAAGGTTGGCATTCAGATCAAGGAAGCCATCGAGCTGAACCAGAACATCCATGGCAAGGCCGCCAAGGCGGAAGCCATCAAGCTGCTGGAGCTGGTCGGCATCCCGGATCCCGAGCGCCGTTATGGCCAGTATCCTCATGAGTTCTCCGGCGGCATGCGCCAGCGCGTCGTCATCGCCATCGCTGTGGCCTGCAACCCGCAGATCCTGATTTGCGACGAGCCCACCACCGCCCTGGACGTGACCATCCAGGCCCAGATCCTGGAGCTGATCCGCAAGCTGCAGCGCGAAAAGCACATGACCATCGTCTACATCACCCATGACCTGGGCGTTGTGGCGAACGTGGCAGACCGTGTAGCGGTCATGTACGCCGGCCAGATCATCGAGATCGGCATGGCGAATGAGATCTTCTTCAACCCGCGTCATCCCTACACCTGGGCGCTGCTGTCCGCTATGCCCCAGCTGGGTGTGAAGGGTGAGAAGCTCCCCGCTATCGACGGTACGCCTCCGAACCTGTTTAATAAGGTCACCGGTGACTCCTTCGCGCCCCGCAACAAGAAGGCACTGAACATCGACTTCCTCGAGGAACCCCCGATGTTTGACGTGACCCCCACCCATCAGGCAAAAACCTGGATGCTGGATAAGCGCGCTCCTGTGGCTGAGCAGACCATTGATGTGGAAAAGCTGAGCCGCAAGATGAACGAGCCGCAGCCCACCGTCGGGGAGATCAGCCACCCCCACCAGGATCCCAACCGTGAGGCGCTGGTGGAGGTCAAGAATCTGCAGGTGACCTTCGGCGGCGGCCGCAAGAAGTTTGTTGCCGTTGACGACGTCAACTTCACCATCTACAAGGGCGAGACCTTCTCTCTGGGTGGCGAGTCCGGCTCCGGCAAGACCACCATCGGACGCGCGCTGGTGCGCATCAATCCCATCACCGATGGCGAGGTGCTCTACCGCGGCGAGCGGATCACGGGGAAGATCTCCAAGGAAAAGGACGTTGACGTCATCCGTAAGTGCCAGATGATTTTCCAGGACCCCATGGCCTCTCTGAACGAGCGCGCCAAGGTTGACTACATCGTCTCCGAGGGCCTGTACAATCATCACCTGTACAAGGACGAGCATGATCGTCAGGATAAGGTGAAGAAGGCGCTGGAGGAAGTAGGCCTGCTGCCTGAGTTCTCCAGCCGCTTCCCCCATGAATTCTCTGGCGGCCAGCGTCAGCGCATCGGCATTGCCCGCAGCCTGATCATGGAACCTGAATTCATCGTGGCGGACGAGCCCATCTCCGCACTGGACGTGTCCATTCGCGCCCAGGTGCTGAATCTGCTCAACGACCTGAAGAAGAGCCGTGGCCTGACCTATCTGTTCATCGCCCACGATCTGTCGGTCGTCCGCTTCATCTCTGACCGTATTGCGGTTATTCACAAGGGCCGCATCGTGGAGCTGGCTGAGGCAGAAGAGCTGTTCCGCCACCCGCTGCATCCCTACAC
>JBGUSK010000038.1:0-14438 GCA_045132495.1 Christensenellales bacterium
CTGCGCTGAGCTCAAGCCCGGCGACGTTGGTTATGTTGCCGCCTCCATCAAGGATGTGCGCGAGACCCGTGTGGGCGATACCATCACCGATGCCGCGCGTCCCGCCAGCGAGCCGCTCCCCGGCTACCGTCAGGTGACCCCCATGGTATACTGCGGCGTGTATCCGGCTGACGGCGCGGACTACCCTGCCCTCAAGGACGCCCTGGAGAAGCTGCGCATGAACGACGCTTCCCTGTCCTTCGAGCCGGAGACCTCCGTGGCGCTGGGTTATGGCTTCCGCTGCGGCTTCCTGGGCCTGCTGCACATGGACATCATCACCACCCGCCTGGAGCGCGAATGGGATCTGAATCTGGTGACCACCGCCCCCAGCGTTATCTACCGCGTCACCAAGACCGACGGCACGGTGGTCAATATCGACAACCCGTCCAATCTGCCGCCGGTGGGCGAGATCAGCATGATGGAGGAGCCCTTCGTCAGCGCGACGATCTACACGCCCCAGGACAGCGTCGGCGCGATCATGGATCTGTGCCAGGACAAGCGCGGCATCTTCCTCGACATGCAGTATGAGGGCAGCCGCATCCGCCTGCATTATGAACTGCCGCTGAACGAGATCATCTTCGAGTTCTTCGATCAGATCAAGTCCCGCAGCCGCGGCTATGCTTCCTTTGACTACGAGCTGAAGGACTACCGCGAGAGCGACCTGGTCAAGCTGGATATCCTGCTCAACGGCGATCTGTGCGACGCGTTCTCCATCATCTGCCACCGGGACAAGGCTTATGGCCGCGGCCGCAACATCGCGGAGAAGCTCAAGGACGTCATCCCGCGCCAGATGTTCGAGATCCCGATCCAGGCAGCCATCGGCGGCAAGGTCATCGCCCGCGAGACCGTCAAGGCCATGCGCAAGGACGTGCTGGCCAAGTGTTACGGCGGCGATATCACCCGTAAGAAGAAGCTGCTGGAAAAGCAGAAGGAAGGCAAGAAGCGCATGCGCCAGTTCGGCACCGTGCAGGTGCCCTCGGAGGCCTTCCTCGCCGTACTTAAGATGGACGCTGACTAATCCGACCATCAAAGGAGGCAGGTTATGCCGACCTTCAAGCGTTTCCCATGGCAAGGGCCGCGAAATCATACTGAACATACAAAAGCGGCTGACGTTCTTCGTCAGCCGCCTTCCTTCATCAGCACAAATTCGCAGGGAGACCCCTACGAGCTGCGAACACGCGCCAATCGGGAGCACACAGTATGCTTCACCGGACACCGCGCCATCAGCCGCAGTGACGAGCAGCTTCGTCCGCAGCTGGACGAGCTGCTTGAGCTCCTCTATCAGCGGGGCTACCGCGACTTTCTCTGCGGCGGCGCGCTGGGCTTTGACATGATCGCTGCAGACCATGTTGTCCGTCTGCGGGATAAGCATCCCGATGTACGGCTGATCTTCTGCCTGCCCTGCGCGGATCAATCCGCCAAATGGAATAGAGCAGACTGCTCACGTTACGAGCGTCTGCTCTACCTCAGCGATGAGACCCGCGTGCTGTCCCCTCGCTATTACGACGGCTGCATGCAGGCCAGAAACGCCTACATGGTGGACCGCAGCTACCTGTGCGTTGCCTATATGGCCCATCTGCGCGGAGGCACATTGTCCACCGTGCGTTACGCCATTTCGCAGGATGTGCCGGTGATCAACATCGCCGTCCCCGGCGCTGTCGATGAATACCGTCAGTCCTTGTGATCCTCCATCATCGCCTTTTCGCGCTTCTCCTCCACGCTGATTTCCCAGTGGATCAGCAGCGTCAGCGCACCGCGCAGGGCGATGATCGCGCCAAGGATCAACAGCTCCGTCCACTCGCGGACGATAACCGTACGCAGCACCTCGCCTCCCAGCTTGAATTCCAGCGCCAGGGCAATGCCCTCCGCCAGGTCAAGGCGGATGTGCTCATCCTTGCGGAAATAGCCGATGATCGACTTCACCACCGTGATCAGCAGGATGGCGATACCTGCCATCTCAGTCAGCGTAATGCCGATCTGTGCCGCAAAATGGACTACATCTTCCAGGAATTTCACAATAATCTCCATTTGCTAACCCTCCCTATTTAGCTATTATACTACATCTTTTCTCTTTCGCCAAGCCCTCTTTGCAGGTGAATTATGGAACTCTACATTCACATCCCCTATTGCCGGCAAAAATGCCGCTACTGTGACTTCGCCTCCTGGGCTGGTCAGGATTCGACAATGCCCGCCTATGTGGACGCCCTTCTGCGTGAAGCCGATGCGATGGCTCCCTATGCGAAGGACGCCACCATCCAGACGGTCTTCATCGGCGGCGGAACCCCCTCCACGTTGCCAGCAGAGTTACTGGCGAAGCTCCTGCAAGGACTGCGGGAACGTTTCGATATTCCTGCAGGCATTGAGTTTACTTCCGAGGCAAATCCCGGCACGCTTACGCCAAACTGGCTGGAGGCAGCAATTTTCGGCGGTGTAAACCGCCTCTCGATGGGCATGCAGGCCTACCAGCCGGAACTGCTCAAGACACTGGGACGCATCCACAACCATGCAGATGTGGTGGATTCCGTCTGCCTTTCCCGTAGCATGGGCATCAACAACCTGAGCGTTGACCTGATGTTCGGGCTGCCCGGACAAACGCCTGACATGTGGCTTGAATCGCTGGACGCCGCCCTTTCCCTCGGCGTGGAACACATGAGCTGCTACGGTCTCATCCCTGAGGACGGCACGCCCCTTAAGCGCGATCTCGACGCTGGCCGCCTTGTCCTCCCCGAGGAAGAGGACGAGCGCCGCATGTATGACGACACGCTTCGTATTCTCGCGGAGAACGGCTACCAGCAATATGAGATCAGCAACTTCGCCAAACCCGGTCGTGAATGCCGGCACAACATCGGCTACTGGACGCGGGTGCCATACATCGGACTGGGCGCATCGGCTGCATCCATGCTGAACACCAAAAGCGGCGGATTGCGGCTGACGAATCCCGCCAGCATCCGCGACTACATTGCCATGGCGAACGCTAAAGCCTGGCGCAGGCGAGATCGGGTGTCCCTGATGCCGTCTGATGCGCAGTTTGAGTCCCTGATGCTGGGTCTGCGCATGACGCGAGGCGTATCCGAGGCGGATTTTGAAGCCATGCATGGCCTCACGCTGGACGCATACTGCGGCGATATCCTTCGCCAGCAGGAGAAACGTGGACTGCTTGTCCACCGGGACGGATTCTGGGCCCTCACCCGGCGGGGCATGGACGTGCAGAATGCCATCCTCGTGGAGATTTTGGAAGCAGTTGAATAACAAACGGACTGACCTGTCGAATGCAAGTCAGTCCGTGTTTTTATTTGATGTCAGCCGCCATCCGATACGCCTCATCATACAGCCAGTTCTGACTGCTCAGCGGCGTCTGCACGCCAGGATAACGGCGGCGGTAGTTGCCATCCGGCTGCTGCTCACGGGCCTGTACATTATCCCGCCAGATCACATCGAAGACGCGTTCCAGCCGCGCTTTGCAGCCCTCGTCCAGGATGGGCGTGGCAATTTCCACACGGCGCAGGGTGTTGCGAGTCATCCAGTCCGCGGAGGAAATGTAATACCGCGCCGCCTCGCCCTCGCCGAAAATGTAGATGCGGCTATGCTCCAGGAAACGGCCCACCACGCTGATGATGCGGATATTGTCCGTCTCCCCTACCACGCCGCCCCGCAGGCAGCAAATACCGCGGACGATCATGTCAATGCGTACACCCGCCTTGCCGGCATCAATCAGCTTGTCGATGAGGGTCTTGTCGGTCAGGCTGTTCATCTTCAGCCGGATATAACCGCGCTGGCCTGCGTTGACCTTGGCAATCTCGCCGTCGATCATGTCGATCAGCTTATTCTGCAGGCAGTGAGGCGCAACCAGCAGCGTCTGCATGTGGTCGACGGTTTCGCCTTCCAGCAGTGCCTCAAAGACGGCCATCGCATCCCGCCCGATCTCTTCACGAGCCGTGATGTAGCTCAGGTCAGTGTACAGCCGGGCCGTCTTCTCATTATAGTTGCCCGTACCGATCTGGGTGATGTACTGCGTGCCCGTCTCCGTCTTGCGGGTGATCAGGCACAGCTTGGAGTGCACCTTCAGCCGTTCCACGCCATAGATGACGTGACAGCCCGCACGCTCCAGCCGACGGCTCCACTCGATGTTATTCTCCTCATCAAAGCGGGCCTTCAGCTCTACCAGCACGTCCACCTGCTTGCCGTTCTCAGCTGCCTCCACCAGCGCTTCGACCACCTTCGAGTCGCGTGCCAGGCGATACAGCGTCATGCGGATGGAGGTCACCTTCGGATCATGAGCCGCTTCTGTCAGCATGTTCAGGAAGGGGCGGATGGACTGGTAGGGATAGTGCAGCAGCACATCCTTCTCCGTGATCTGATCCAAGATGGGGCGGGGCATGTCAATATCAGGAGACTTCTGTGGATGGCGCGGCGCATAGAACAGCTCCGCGTGGCTGCGCAGATTATCCTGAATGCCAAAGAGGAAGCTCACGTCCAGGGGCGTATCATACTCGTACACGCGATCCATACTCAACTTCAGCTCATTGCAAAGCCGTTGGATAATGCCTGGATCGATCTGCCGGGACAGCTCCAGACGCACAGGACAAAGCTTTTGGCGGAGCTTGACGACCTCAGCCATGTGATCGCGGTAGTTGAGATCCTCGTCGTACACTGCGTCCGCGTCAATATCGGCGCTGCGGGTGATGCGGGCCAGCGTTTTGGAGACCACCTTATATCCCGGGAACATCTCCGGCAGAAAGTGCAGGATCAGCTCCTCCGCCAGCATGAAGCAGCCCGTGCGCTCGGGAATGGCGATCAGCCGTGGAAATACGCCTGTGCCGCAGGGCACAATGCCGATCTTCTGTTTCTCACCCTTCTTGTCTCCCTTCGAGCCAAGCACCGCGACCGCATAGATATCCTTGTTTTTGAGGAAGGGGAAGCTCTGCTTCTTACCCACAAAATAGGTGGACATCAGCGGCAGGAACTCCCGGCAGAACATCTCCTTCAGGTAGTTGCTGCTCTCCTCGCTGATCTCGCGGAAGTTGACGATGCTGATCCCCTGTTCGCCCAGCCGCTCCAGCAAGGCCGCGTAGGTACGGTCGCGACGCTGACACAGCTCACGGATTCGGCTGATGCAGGCATCGATCTGCTCGCCCGGAGTCATGCGTGTCTTGTTCTCGCGGGACTCCTTGTCCAGCAGCATCTGATCATGCAGAGAGCCGATACGCACCATGAAAAACTCATCCAGATTCGACTGGAAGATGGACAGGAAGGACAGCCGCTCGCACAGCGGAACCCGCTCGTCCTCTGCCTCTTCCAGAACACGCTCGTTGAAGCGCAACCAGGATAGCTCACGGTTTTCAAGGCAATTCATATGGTCAAACCTTCTTTCGGTTGATATCAGTTAAGGGCTACCTGCCGCAGCTTTTCCCCGTAGAAGTGCAGCGCCACGTTCTCCACCGCTTCTCGTTCGGCAGACAGCGTTGTATCCGCACGCAGCTTCTTCATGCAGTTGGCGGCTTCCTCCAGCAGCTTCACATCGCCGTCCAGCAGGAAACCCTGGAGCATCTCGCCGGACTGTCGGGTACCCATCAGGTCGCCAGGCCCGCGTAGCTCCAGATCCTTCTGCGCCACCAGGAAGCCGTCGTTTGTCTGGGTCAGAATACGCAATCGCTCATTCTCCTCAGCCAACAGGAAGCACCAGGATTCCGCTGAGCCACGCCCTACGCGTCCACGCAGCTGATGCAGCTGACTCAGGCCGTAGCGCTCCGCATTTTCGATGATCATCACCGAGGCGTTGGGGACGTTCACGCCAACTTCAATGACCGTGGTGGACACCAACACATCCAGAGCACCGGCTGCGAAATCTGCCAGCACCTGTGCTTTGTCTTCCGCCTTTTGAGTGCCCCAGGTGAGGCCAACCCGAAGACCATGCAGCACGCCATGGACAAGGTCGTCGTAGGTTTCCTTGGCGCTGCGGACGTCCTCTAACATTTCGCTTTCATCCACCAGCGGACAGACCACATAGCCTTGGCGGCCCTTGGCGACTTCCTCCCGGAGGAAGCCATACATGGCCTCTCGCTTGCTCTCGGGGACAACGCGGGTCTTCACCGGTGTGCGTCCCGGAGGCAGTTCATCCACCACTGAGACATCCAGATCTCCGTAGAGAATCAGCGCCAGCGTGCGCGGAATGGGCGTGGCGGACATGACCAGCACATGGGGCGCCTTGTCGTTGGCAGCGCCCTTTTCCTGCAGGGTTGATCGCTGTCTCACGCCAAAGCGGTGCTGCTCGTCCGTCACCACCAGGCCGAGTTTTTTGTATGCGACACCCTCGCTGATCAGCGCGTGGGTACCGAACACCGCATCCCATGCGCCGGATGCACATGCGGCATGGGCAGCACGCTTCTCTTTGGCCTTCATGCTGCCGATCAGCAGTCCGCAGCGGATGCCCAGCGGCTCCAGCATAGCTTTGGCGGACTCAAAATGCTGCCGTGCCAGGATTTCCGTCGGGGCCATCATCGCCGCCTGGAAGCCAGATTTGCAGACCATCGCAATCGCGCCGAAGGCCAGGGCGGTCTTGCCACAGCCGACGTCGCCTTGGATCAGGCGGCTCATGGCGCGGGTCTTGCGCAAATCAGAGGCGACCTCCTCCAGCACCCGCTTCTGTGCGCCAGTCGGCGGAAAGGGCATCGTCTGCCAGAAATCCTCCGCGGCCGTTTCCGTCAGCGGGATCGGCATGCCGTCCTCTTTGTGATGACGCATGAGCCCCAGGGCCGCCTGATACATCAGCATCTGCTCAAAGGCCAGACGACAGCGGGCCATCTTGAGGTTCTCGAAACTCGCAGGGAAGTGGGCCTCCCGCAGGGCGAAATTCAACTCGCACAGACCATGGCGCAGCCGCAGCGAGTTGGGCAGCGTCTCTGGGCAGGTGTCGTCCACCTGCTCAAGGGCCTGCTCCATCATCGTGCGGAAGGATTTCGCCGGGATGCCCTTGATAGCTTGATACACCGGCTGGATGGACTTCTCCGCCACGATGGACGCGTTTTGCAGCACACGACGTCCGTTCTTTTCCGCCACTCGACCAAAGAGCAATACGGGCTCCCCCACTGGAAGCTGCTGCATCATCCACGGCTGATTGTACCAAGCCAGCGACAGCCGCCCGGAGTCGTCATGCAGCGAGGCCGTCACCCGCACCAGGCCGTTGAAGCGGCTGTATTTGGGGCTGTCCGGCACCACGCCCATGACCAGCACTTCCCCACGCGCCTCCTTGCAAGGCACGATCTGCGTACGATCCTCGTAACGTACCGGCAGGGTGTAAAGCAAATCGCGCAATGAGACAATGCCCACTGCGCGAAGGGATTCCATTCGTGCAGGGCCAACGCCCCGCATTTCAGAAAGTTCCATTTTTACTCCAAAGAGATCAGGTAGTAATACAGCGGCTGGCCGCCAAAGAGGCAGTCCACATCACAGTCGGGATACTTTTCAGCAATCTCGGCAGTGATGGCCTCAGCGTCTTCCTTGGTGACGTCAGCGCCATAGTAAACGGTGATCAGCTCAGCCTCATCGTCAATGATGGCGGTCATCATTTCCATCACGACATCGTGCACAGAGTTACCGGAGTATTCGATCTGGCCGTTATGCATGCCGATGATGTCGTCCTTGTGGATCTGCACGCCGTTGTACTCGCTGTCGCGCACGGCATATGTGACAGTGCCGGTTTTGACATGGTTAGCTGCCTCGGCCATGCGCTCGGCATTCTCCTCGCCGGACACATCAGGCTGGAAGGCCACGGCCGCGGCAATGCCCATCGCCACGTTCTTGGTGGGGATAACATGGACTTCCTTCTCCGCCAGCTCCGCGGCCTGATTGGCAGCGAAGATCACGTTGCCGTTGTTCGGGAATACGAACACGCACTTGGCGTTGACGGCATTGATGGCGCTGAGGATATCGTCCACAGAGGGATTCATGGTCTGGCCGCCCTCGACGATGTGGTCAACGGTCAGATCACGGAAGATGTTGGAGAAGCCTTCACCCAGGGACACGGCAACCATGCCGAATTCCTTCTCGGGCTCAGCTGGAGCAGCAGGCGCAGCAGGGATCGCCGCAGGAGCCTTTTCACCCTCCAGCTTGCGCTTCATGTCCAGCATGTTGTCGATCTTGATATTCACCAGCTCGCCCAGCTCAATGCCGTATTCGATGGCATTACCGGGATTGTTGGTGTGAACATGCACCTTGGTTTCTGTCATATCGCCAGTGACCTGCACGCGATCGCCAATGCGGTTGAGGCGGCGGCGGAAGGAATCCACGTCGCCCTCGGTGCAGTCCTCGCGGAAGTTCACGATGGTGAACTCGGTGCAGTATGCGTTCTTGATCTCGCCGGTCAGGTCGTGGATATCCTCCTCGACCACGGAGCAGTCGCCCGCCAGCAGGGCCGCAGGATCAGCGATCTCCTCGCCGCGCATGCAGGCCGCATAGCCGGTGTAGATCAGCAGCAGGCCGCGTCCGCCGGAGTCAACCACACCGGCAGCCTTCAGCGGGGGCAGCATTTCCGGCGTCTTGCGCAGGATGGCTTCGCCGCTGGTCAGGATGACGTTCATCAGTCCGTCGTAATCATCGGGATTCTGCTCGGTGAACTTGATGGCGTCCTCCGCAATCACGCGCGCCACGGTCAGGATGGTGCCCTCCTTGGGCTTCATGACCGCTTTGTACGCCTTGTCAGAGCCGGCCTTCAGAGCCTGGGCGAACTGAACAGGCGTGATCTTCTCCACACCCTTGAGGGAGGTGGCGAAGCCGCGCAGCAGCTGGGACGTGATGACGCCGGAGTTGCCGCGGGCGCCCTTGAGCGCACCCTTCGAAATGGCAGCGGCAGCCTCATCGGCACGCAGATACTCCTGCGCGTTGATCTCACGCACAGCGCTCTGCATCGTCAGGCTCATGTTGGTGCCCGTATCACCGTCGGGCACGGGGAAGACATTCAGGGCGTCTACTGCTTCGCGGTTCTGCTCCAGCAGATTCGCGCCGGCGATGAGCATATCGCGCAGCAGCAGGCCATCAATTACTTTATGCTGTATCAAAGGTCGTTCCTCCATTCGGCCTGTGTCCGGCATGCCGTGCACAGGGTTCGCTTGATCGGTATCAGACGCGGATGCCCTCCACCGAAATGTTCACCTTGCGCACCTTCACGCCGGTCATGCTTTCCAGCTTGTAGCGCACCTGATCGACGATGGTCTTGCACACCTCCGCAATGGAGATGCCGTATTCCACGACGATGAACAGATCCACGTCCAGCATGTCGCCGACATTGCGGATCTGCACGCCCCGGGAAAGGTTCTCCCTGCCGAGCCACTCAACAATCCCATCCTTGGCCCTCTTGGAGGACATCGCGACAATACCGTAGCACTCAAGCGCCGCATAACCCACGACCTTCAGCATCACGTCCTCGGTGATAAAGATCGTGCCGACGTCATTTTTGATCTTGCATTCCATGGTTGCGTCTACCTCCTTGCTCCTTGCTCCTTGTGCCAGGGGCAATCCCTCACATGGGAACGACGTGATTCCACGTCAAAGATACCCATAGTCGGGGTCATTATGTAGTATACAGGATTTTGGATTTTTTAGCAAGGCTTTTTTCATTTCTTTGGCGGATAATTATTCGTATTTCAAACAATTATCACAAAAAATGAACGCCCTCCTCTTTTTGAGGAAGGCATTCCTGCTTATTCTTCGTTCAGATTGAGATACTGCTCCTGGATATAGCCGAACCAACCATCGCTCTCGATGGCGTACCAATCGCCCTGCTGACCGTGAACAGTCACGACAGTACCAGTTGCCAGGGAAATGACCTTCGCCGTGGACTTAGATGCAGTCGCCCGCACAGTCACATCATCAGAACCATCTGTCTCGCCCTTGATATGAACCGTACCCGTTCCCATGGGCGCCTTCTCGCCTTCTCCGAAGATCAGGCAGTCCGTGCGGATGTAGCCCTCCTCGCCCTCATAGAGAATCTTAGTGAAGGATGCATTGGTGTACTCCAGCACCGCAACGACCCGGCCCGTCTTGCAGTTTGCAAGGAGCACGCCTTTGCTGGCAGCCTTGTCTCTCAAGGAAGCTTCACCTGTACGGGGTGCACTGACGATTGCAACATGATGCTCCATGTCTGCATTGTCATACATCGTCAAGTAGCGGGTGGGAACCGTCAGTTCACCGCCATCCGTGGTTGCAACAACAGATGTGTGGAGACCAAGCTTCAGGAGCCGGGCAGCCATCGCTCTGTTTCCTTCCCCGTACTGAGATACCACCCACTCTTCCGCAATCGTCGTATCATAGTTAAAAACCGCCGCGTTTTCATCCTTGGTATAGCTGCGGCCCGGAAAATATGTATTGCAATAATCCGCCAGCGCCTGCTCATCATTCGCAATGCTCGCAGGAATACTGACCCGGGAACCATCCTGGAAATAGATGATCACATATTCTTCAGCTGCTTCTTCAGCCGCGGCGAGTGCAGCTGTCATCAGCACCATCAGCAGTATACAGACAATTTTCAGCCAATTCTTCATCAGTTACGACCTCCATGATTGGTGAAATACTTTATCATCATAACACATTCCCTGCGCATATGCAATCGCTTTATCTTCTCTGCTGACGAAATTTCTCCCTTGACAGCACGGAAAAATCTGCTATAATACAGGCATCAGGGCAATGAGGAGACGAGTAACCTGCCTGATGCGCATCTTCAGAGAGCTTCCGGTCGCTGCGAGGAAGCGGTGTGCACGAATAGGTGAAGTACAGCTCCGAGCCATGTGCTGAACGCCAGGAAGGTCAGTAGGTTGCATCCGGTGCGCCGGTTACAGCGCAGGAGGAATGATCGTTCCTCGCTGAGGGCTGACGCATATGTCGGCTGAACGGAAGTGGTACCGTGATGCATTTCATCACCTTCCCCGGTTTATGCCGGAGAAGGTGTTTTCTATTTTGTTTAAGGAGGAATGTCTATGAATCTGGAACAGCTCCAGTACGCGCACCGGTTTGACAACGTGTCCGGCAGCGCCATCCGCGAGATCTTCAAGCTCATCGCCAAGCCTGGCATGATCTCTTTTGCGGGCGGCAACCCGGCCAAGTCCGCCCTGCCGGACGATGTATGCGCCGAGATCGCAAAGGAGGTGCTGCAGCAGGATGGTAAGGCCATCCTCCAGTATGGCGCCACCGAGGGCTATGCCCCTCTGCTGGAGAGCCTGCGCGCCTATGCCGAGGAAACCCTGGGCTGCAAGGTGGAAGGCATCCTGCCCACCACCGGTTCCACCCAGGCGATGGATCTGCTGTGTAAGGCCCTGATCAACCCCGGCGACGTGATCCTGGTGGAGAACCCCACCTTCCTGGGTAACATGCAGTGCATGCGCCTGTACGAAGCGAATCTCGTGCCCGTGGAAAGCGACGATGGCGGCATCATCATCGAGAAGCTGGAAGAGGCCATCATCAAGCACAAGCCGAAGATTCTCTACACCATCCCGACCTTCCAGAATCCCACCGGCAAGACCCTCGCGGCAGATCGCCGTCAGCCCATTGCCGAGCTGGCCGCCAAGTACGGCGTGGTCGTCGCCGAGGATGATCCCTATCGCGACCTGCGGTACAGCGGCACGGCGCTGCCTTCCATCAAGTCCTACGACAAGGACGGCTGGGTGGTGTTCCTGGGCTCCTTCTCCAAGATCATTTCTCCCGGCCTGCGCGTGGGCTATATGGCGGGCGATCCCCGCATCCTGCGCAAGTGCACCGTAGGCAAGCAGAGCGCTGACGTGCACACCTCCAACCTGACCCAGGCCATCGTCGATCAGTTCCTGCGCCGTGATCTCCTGCCGGAACACATCAAGAGCATCTGTGCCTCCTACAAGGAGCAGATGGACGCGATGATGGAGGAGCTCGCCACCTTCCCTGCCGGCACCACCTATACCAAGCCCGAGGGCGGATTGTTCATCTGGGTGGAGCTGCCCGAACACCTCAACGCCCTGGAGCTGATGAGCAAGTGCGTTGACCGCGGCGTGGCCTACGTTCCCGGCACCCACTTCTTTGCAGAGGGCGGGCATGACAACACCCTGCGCCTCAACTTCTCCAACTCCACCGTGGAGCAGATCCACACCGGTATGGCCGTCATCCGCGAAGTCATCGCGGATGCGTCGAAATAAGCAATATACGACACACATAAAGGAGGATTACCCCATGCACATTCTTGACATCCTGAAAGAGCGCGGCTTCATCGCGCAGATCACCTTCGAGGATGAGCTGTACAAGCAGCTGGAAGAGCCCACCACCTTCTACGTGGGTTTCGACCCCACCGCTGATTCTCTGCACATCGGCCACTACATCCCGATCATGGCCATGGCGCACATGCAGCGCGCCGGCCACAAGCCCATCGCCCTGATGGGCGGCGGCACCGCGATGATCGGAGACCCCTCCGGCAAGACCGACATGCGCAAGATGATGACCACCGAGACCATCGACCACAACGTCGAGTGCATCAAGAAGCAGATGAGCCGCTTCCTGGACTTCTCCGAGGGCAAGGCCATCATCGTCAACAACGGCGACTGGCTGCGTCACCTGAACTTCATCGAGTTCATGCGCGACATCGGCTCCATGTTCTCCGTCAACAACATGCTGCGCGCCGACTGCTACCGCGCCCGCATGGAGAGCGAGAACGGCCTGAGCTTCCTGGAATTCACCTACATGCTCATGCAGTCCTACGACTTCCTGGAGCTGTTCCACCGCTACGGCTGCCGTCTGGAAATGGGCGGCAACGACCAGTGGAGCAACATGCTGGGCGGTGCTGACCTTGTCCGCCGCAAGGACAACGAGAAGGCCTTCGCCTGCACCTTCCAGCTGCTGCTCACCCATGACGGCAAGAAGATGGGCAAGACCGAGAAGGGCGCCCTGTGGCTCGATCCCAACAAGTGCTCCCCCTTCGATTTCTACCAGTACTGGCGCAATGTGGACGATAAGGACGTGGAGAAGTGCCTGGGTCTGCTGACCTTCCTGCCCATGGACGAGGTTCGCCGTCTGGGCGCGCTGGAGGGCAGCGCCATCAACGAGGCCAAGAAGGTGCTGGCCTTCGAGGTCACCAAGCTGGTGCACGGCGAAGAAGAAGCCACGAAGGCTGCGGACGCTGCGGCTTCCCTGTTCGGCGGCGGCATGAACAGCGCCAACGTCCCCTCTTTCGAGCTGACCGCTGCCGACCTGGCGGAGGACGCCCGCGTGACCACCATGCTGGTGAAGTCCGGCCTGTGCAAGAGCCAGTCCGAGGCCCGTCAGCAGATCAAGGCCGGCGCTGTGTCCGTGGCCGAAGCGAAGGTCACTGACATGAACGCCACCATCGACGCTTCCCAGTTTGGCGAGGACGGCCTGATGCTTCAGAAGGGCAAGAAGGGCTTCCGCCGCCTGATCCTCAAATGAGCACCGCGCCCTACAAGACGCTGCGGCAGGAAGCAGCCGATGAGATGATCATCAACAAGAGCCGCTTCATCGGCTACGCCTGTCCCTGCGAAACGGAGGAAGAGGCCCTGACCTTCCTGCAGAAGATCCGCACGAAGCACAAGGACGCGACCCACAACTGCTACGCCTATGTGATCGGCAAAAACGCGGGCATCATGCGCTACTCCGATGACGGCGAGCCCGGCGGCACCGCAGGCCTCCCCATGATGGAGGTGCTCAAAGCCCAGGGCGTTGTCAACTGCTGCGTGGTGGTGACCCGCTACTTTGGCGGCGTGCTGCTGGGCGCTGGCGGACTGGTTCGCGCATACACGCAAGGCGCGGTGATCGCTCTGAAAGCCGCACAGGTCGTCGTGATGGAGCCCAGCCAGCGCTATCTGTGTGAGGTGGCCTATCCTCTGTGGGATCGCGTCACTCATGCGCTGAAGACCATGCCCGTGCAGCTCGTCAGCAGTGAATTCACAACAGCTGTCGGCTTTACTCTGCTGGTACGAGAGAAGGACGCGGAAGCGATGATCGCCGACCTTGTCCGGCTGACAGACGCTCGGTTCGAGTACCTGCTGGAAGACGAATCCTACGAGGCGTGGGACACAATGGAATAGTATCCCGGCGGAGGAAAATATCTTCCGCCGTTTTCATTTGCAGTTCACAGGTGCGTCCTATACTGACCTTGCATGACGCACTTGATTCTGTTATAATAAAGTTACACAAAGGAGTTGGTTATAGATGTTCACTATCATGATCGTTGAGGATGATCAGGCACTGCAGCGGATGATGTGTGCCTTTTTGGGGCTGAATGGCTACCAGACCATCCCTGCCGCCAATGGCGAGGAGGCACTGGACGCAATTGAGAAGGTCATGCCAGATCTGGTCATCGCAGACGTAATGATGCCCGTCATGGATGGCTGGGAGCTGACAGCTGAACTGCGCAGCGCCTATCCCCTGCTGCC
>JBGUSK010000039.1:0-6659 GCA_045132495.1 Christensenellales bacterium
GCTACTTCCTGCCGCGTGCGGATGTATTCCGCGCCTCAGGAAATGAGCGGAACAACAAACGGCCGTGTCCGCGACGTGAACATCGGTGACCTGCTGGGCCGTGCGGAAAACCACCTGGACATGACCGAGGTGCGTGAGTTCTTCACGGGCAAAAAAGTGCTGGTCACCGGCGGAGGCGGCTCCATCGGCAGTGAGCTGTGTCGGCAGATCATGAGCTTTATTCCGGCTCAGCTGGTGATCTACGACATCAGTGAGAACTACATGTATGATCTGCAGTCTGAGCTGCATAACCGCTATGGCGAGATGATTCGCAATACGCTTCATCTGCGCGTGGGTTCTGTGCGCGATGTGGATACGCTGGATCGCGTTTTTGCTGAGGTCAAACCGGATATCGTCATCCATGCAGCAGCCCACAAGCACGTTCCCCTGATGGAGGATATGCCTGAACAGGCCATCAAGAACAACGTATTTGGTACCTGGAACGTGGCGGAAGCCTCCGTGCGTCATAAAGTGAAGCGCTTTGTCATGATTTCCACAGACAAGGCGGTCAATCCCACCAATGTCATGGGCGCGTCCAAGCGCATGGCGGAAATCATTATCGAGGCGATGCAGAAGCGGCAGAACAAGACCCAGTTCACCGCTGTTCGCTTCGGCAATGTGTTGGGCAGTCATGGCAGCGTGGTGCCAAAGTTTGAGGCGCAGATCCGTGCGGGCGGCCCGGTCACGTTGACCCATCCGGAGATTATCCGTTACTTCATGACCATTCCCGAGGCGGCCAGCCTGGTGCTGCAGGCGGCATCCATTGCCAAGGGCGGCGAGCTATTCATCCTGGACATGGGCAAGCCTGTCAAGATCAAGGAACTGGCTGAGCGCATGATCCAGCTTTACTCTGATCCGACCCTGCCGCCGGTGGAGATCGTTTATACTGGCCTTCGTCCCGGTGAGAAGCTCTACGAGGAGCTCCTGCGTACGGAAGAAAACTCTACCGCAACCAGCCGCGAGCGAATCTTCGTTGCCCGTCCTGAACAAGTGGAATGGGCCCAGGTGGAGGAAATGCTGGAGAAACTCAACCGCTGCATGGATACCCATGGGGACATAAAGGCCTGCATGCATGAAATACTGCCGTCCTTCTACGAGCCGGAAGCCCTTAACGGTGATAAAGGAAATCTTCCTGAAAATGTGAAGCCCGCATAAACACACAATCCCTCCTGACCGCATTATATGAAAGCGGAAGGAGGGATTTCTTCTATGAAAATTATCGGATTGATTCTGCTGGCTGTCGGCATTATCGGTATTATCCTGACCGTGCTCCTGCCTGAAGCGCTGGGCTATGCTGGCCTGATCGCGGGCGTGACTGCCATCCTGACGGGCATCGTCTTCCTGGCGTCATGCAATGTACGCACGACTTGCTGTTACGAGCGCCGCAATAACAACAACTGTGGCTGCTAAAGGACAGTAAACACTGAAGAAAGGAATGCTCCCCGGAAGCCACACAGGCCGCCGGGGAGCGAATTCGTTTGTTTATGCGGACAGCTTTTCGGCGATGGCTTTGAGGAAAGCGCGGCTGTTGACTGTCTTGCACTCGCAGCCCTCCCAAAGGAGTGCCAGATCCTTGGTCATTACGCCGGATTCAATCGTGTCGATGGTGGCCTTCTCAAGCTTATCAGCAAAGGACATCAGGTCAGGCAGATTGTCCAGTTCACCGCGCTTGCGGAGTGCGCCGCTCCACGCGAAAATCGTCGCCACAGGGTTGGTGGAGGTCTCCTCGCCCTTGAGGTAGCGGTAGTAGTGGCGGGTCACGGTGCCGTGGGCGGCTTCGTATTCAAACTTGCCGTCGGGGGATACAAGCACGGAGGTCATCATCGCCAGAGAACCGAAGGCGGTGGCGACCATATCGCTCATCACGTCGCCGTCGTAATTCTTGCAGGCCCAGATAAATCCGCCCTTGGAGCGCACCACGCGGGCCACAGCGTCGTCGATCAGTGTGTAGAAATACTCGATGCCGGCGGCCTCAAACTGCGCCTTGTAGGTGCTGTCGTAGATATCCTGAAAGATATCCTTGAAGGTGTGGTCGTAGGTTTTGCTGATGGTATCCTTGGTGGAGAACCACAGATCCAACTTGACGCTCAGTGCATACTGGAAGCATGCGTGGGCGAAGGAAGCGATGGATGCATCCAAATTGTGCACGCCCTGCAGGATACCGGGTCCTTTGAAATTGAAGATGGTCTGGCGGACTTCCTGGCCATCCTCGCCGGTGAAGACAAGCTCTGCCTTGCCTGCACCTGGTACGTCGATCTCAACAGTGCGGTAGACGTCGCCGTAGGCGTGGCGCGCGATGGTGATGGGCTGCGTCCAGGTGCGGACGGTAGGCTTCACGCCGCTGACCAGAATGGGCGCGCGGAATACGGTGCCGTCCAGCATCGCGCGGATGGTGCCGTTGGGGGATTTCCACATCTCGTGGAGGTTGTATTCCGTCATGCGCTGGGCGTTGGGAGTGATGGTAGCGCACTTGACAGCTACACCATATTTCTTCGTGGCGTTGGCACTGTCGACGGTCACTTGATCGTTCGTTTCATCACGGTGGGGGAGGCCGAGGTCATAATATTCGGTCTTCAGATCAACGAATGGGTGAATGAGCAGCTCCTTGATATCCGCCCAGAGGATTCGGGTCATCTCGTCGCCGTCCATCTCCACCAGGGGGGTCGTCATCTTGATCTTTTCCATAACATATCGCTCCTTGCACAGGTATTTCATCGCATTTATTGTACTGTATACAATCGGAATCTGCAAGATGTGAACACCGAAAGTACAAGGGCAAGGGAGCTGCCCCCTGACCTCGCCAGCGGGACATCACCCCTCTGGACTTCCTTTAGGTGACAAGCGTGCACGATAGGACGTACAAACTTTTTTCTTAAAATTTCATGAGATACCTTGACAGGCGAGGTATCCTGGTGTATTATAGCATCATAAGGTACCTCAACACGCGAAGTATCTACTCCACAGCAAGGAGGAATCCCCATGGCACATCAGCCTGATAGAAAGAAGCGGTGCTACACGAATCCGGATCACCGCCCGATGATCCCCGAGCTGCGCGGCCCCGGCGACCTGCTGGATACGGCCGTCCGCGAGGCTCGACGCCGTTATGACGATGTGAACCCAGCTCAAAAGCTGAAATGGAGGTGACCCAATGGCTCTGTCTGCTGATATCCTTCGCGGCTATACAGATGCGATCATCCTGCGTCAGCTGGCGCAGGGGGACAGCTATGGCTACCAGATCAACAAGAATGTCACGGCCCTGTCCGGCGGTGCATTCGAGATGAAGGAAGCCACGCTGTACACCGCGTTCCGACGGCTGGAAACGGCCGGATACATCCGCTCCTACTGGGGGGACGAGATGTCCGGCGCGCGCCGCCGCTATTATGCCATCACGGAAACTGGGTTGGAAAAGCTGAACGCTGACCAATCCGCCTGGAAGGAAACAAAAGCGCAAATCGATCTGCTGCTTCTGGAGGAATGAATATGAAGATGAATGACACCGTGGCCCGCATCGTGGAGATCATGTTCCAGGATGTGGAGATGAATGAGGAAGTCGCTGCGATCCGCGACGAGGTGATGAACAACTGCCAGGAGCGCTACAACGACCTGGTGAGCTCCGGCGTGGGGGAGGATGACGCGGTTGCTGCCGTCATCGAGAGCCTCAAGGGCATGGAGGAGGTGCTGGCTCCCTATCGGAAGAAGGTGCACCGCCCTGCAGAAGACATGGATGATATGGACGACGAAGCATCAGGCGAGCAGCATGCATCCTTTGCGTCCTACCTGGTAAACAAGATCGATGTGGCCCTGGTCAACGAGGATGTGAACATCGAGGCTTCTGACGATGATTGTTACCATGTGATCTGGGATGCGGATGAAAACCCGTTGATCAACGTGGAGCTGCATAATGACCTGCTCCGTATCACACGCAAGCCTGGTGAAGCTGCAGAAACGAAGCAGAAGGAACACGTCAAGTTCCATGCCGATGGCGATGCATCCGAATATTTCAGAACTACGGATGGAAAGATCGAGATCGATATGGAGAGCATCAGCCGCACCATGAAGTCCCTGGGAGAAAAGGTCAAGATGATGTTTGCCGATGGCGTGCGGATCAGCATCGGCAGCGCCCTCAGCGAAGTAACCATTCAGGTGCCGGAAAACGCCATTCCCCACGTGAAGCTGCTGACCACCTCTGGCGACATCCATGTGGAGGATGTGGGCTTGACTGACCTGAGCGTCACCTCCACCAGCGGCGACATCAACATCAGCCTGGAGGAAGATCAGCACCTGGAGCGCGTCGATATGCGCACCACCTCCGGCGACATGGAGATCAGCGCCTTTGCGGATCGTATGAACATCACCTCGACGTCCGGCGACGTGGAGGTGGAAGGCCGCGTGAACGACCTGACTGTCAACACCATCAGCGGAGATATCGACGTCCGTGCGGATGTGGTGTACATGCATTTCAAGGCCGTCAGCGGCGATGTGGACATGGCCTTTGATAGTGATGAGATCCGCGAGGTGCGGGGCAGCACCATCTCCGGCGACATCGACATCGACCTGCCCGAGGGCATCGGTGCGATCGCCATCCAAACCCAGACCCGCTCCGGCGATGTGACCACCCGTCACCATACCACCGGCGTCGGCCCGACGGTCACCGGCAGCGTGACCTCGATGTCCGGCGATATTACGATCAGGTAACAGAGAACCCTCCGTTGACGCAGCGTCAGCGGAGGGTCATTTTGTCAGAAGGTGATGTCATACCTTGTGCCGTGGTGGAAGAGCACGCCCTCCGTCAGGCGGATACGCAGGATGATGGTATTCGGGTCGGCCTCGTTGGTGTGGCCGTTTGCGTACCATTCGGCGAAGGCGGCGCGGAGCTTATCCGCCATTGCGGCGTTCTCCGGGTGGAGGATGTGTCCCATGCTCTCGCCGATGCCGTGAGCGGTGAACCAATCCCCGCAGATGGCGACCTTCGGGTTCTGGCCGATCTGCTGCATCTTGCCGGAAAGGGCGTAGGTCACGGCATAAAAGCAGCCGTCCTCGTAATACGCATTGACCGTGCGCACGGCAGGGGAGTCGCCGTCCACCGTGGCCAGGGCGATCAGATTGTCATGACCGAAGCGCTCGGTCATTTTGGCGGCGATATCAGCGTTCATCTTCATGTGTATCCCCCTGTCAGTTGCGTCCCGGACGCAGCTCCATCTGTCCGCAGAGCATGGTCGTGAAACCGAATTCCTCGTAGTACCGCTTCAGCTCAGCGTCACCGTAAATTACGCTGACCATGTAGATGTCGTCAGCGCGCAGACGATCCAGCGTTTGCTGCAACAGCTCCCGGCCAATGCCCTGCTGCTGATATTCAGGATGCACCATCAGATCCTGGATGTATGCGTCGGTCACGCCATTGCTGACGACGGAAACATACCCGACGAGGTGCTCCTTGTCAAAGCAGCACAGGTGAAAGGTATTGTGCAGCCTTGCATCGGCGAGGTCGTGCTCCATCCTGTTCCAGCCGACGGACTGACGCAGGCTGGCAATGGCAGCAGGCGATACCGGCGCATCAAATTCGTAATGCATACCATGCTCCTTGAATCAGAAAGGCCTCCGACAGCTACCCATCGGAGGCCGTAAGTTACATGCGCAAACAGCTCAAAGGGGAAGCACAAGCTGCATCGCAAAATGGGATTCTTAAGGGTGTAACACCCTTAAGCGGGGTGCAGGGGCGGTGCCCCTGCTTAGCGCTGCACGCGGCCGGTGCCGGAGCCCTTCATCAGGCTCTCGACTTCCGCCACGGACACGCGGTTGTAGTCGCCGATGATGGTGTGCTTCAGGCAGGAAGCAGCCACAGCGAACTCCAGCGCGGACTTTTCGTCCTCGTAGGTGTTCAGACCGTAGATCAGGCCGCCGCCGAAGGAGTCGCCGCCGCCAACGCGGTCAACGATATCGGTGATGGCGTACTTGCGGGACAGGAAGAAGTTCTTGCCGTTGTACAGGCAGGCGCGCCAGTCGTTGTGGTTGGCGCTCTTGGACTCGCGCAGGGTGATGGCAACGCGCTTGATGTTGGGGTAGGTCTCCATGGCCAGAGAAGCGATCGCCTTGTAGTTCTCGATGTTCAGCTCGCCCTCTTCCACGTCGCCCTGGGACTCAGCCTTCAGGCACAGGGCCTTCTGGAAGTCTTCCTCGTTTGCGATGACGGTATCGACGTACTTGACCAGCTCGGTCATGACTTCGTCAGCACGCTTGCCGTACTTCCACAGGTTCTTGCGGTAGTTCAGGTCGCAGGAGACGTGCACGCCGCGGGCCTTACAGGCCTTCAGGGCTTCCAGGGTCAGGTCAGCAGCGCCCTGGGAGATGGCGGGGGTGATGCCGGTGAAGTGGAACCAGGTCGCGCCTTCCAGCACGGAATCCCAGTCGATGTCGCCGGGCTTGGCTTCGCAGATGGAAGAGCCGGCACGGTCATAGATGACCTTGGAGGGACGCTGCACAGCGCCGGTCTCCAGGAAGTAGATGCCCACGCGGTTGCCGCCGCGGACGATCTTGCTGGTATCAACGCCAAAGCCGCGCAGCTCACGGATGCAGGCGTCTGCCACGTCGTTCTTGGGCAGAACGGTCACGAAAGCGGTATC
>JBGUSK010000040.1:0-4152 GCA_045132495.1 Christensenellales bacterium
ATACATCTTGCCGTGTTATTTATCAGGAAGGAGCTGAATCAGCATAACAGATACTACGCTCAGATGAATGATATGGTGGCAACTTTGCAGGAAAACGCCACCGATCTGCTGGATGAATGCAGTTCCAGCAGGCTGCAGTACATTCTTCGCAGACTGAACCGCTTGCAGGAAGAAACCCAGATGCTGCGCGAATATGCAAGCCAGGTCAGCAGCGAATACCAGGCCCAGGTGGATTTGGGACAGAACCGGATCATGAAGCTTTTAACAATCGTAACCACAATTTTCATGCCGCTGTCTTTGATTGCAGGATGGTATGGAATGAACTTTGTCAACATGCCGGAACTTCATTGGGTCTATGGGTATCCGGCAGTAATTGTATTGAGTGCATTGATCGTTGGCGGCTGCATTTTCTACTTCAAGAAAAAGCGGTACTGGTAAACGGAAACGCCCTGGAATGAACTTCCAGGGCGTTTCTTATGGTAATTCAGCAAGTCGGGAAAGCGATGTTTGCCGGGAAGCCTCCCCTACGGCGGCGTTTGCGATCCTTCAGACACCGCATTTTCGGGAAGCTGCGTCAAGCCGGTAAGCATTCGGTATCCCACGCCGGTTTCGTTGAGGACGTACCGGGCGGCCGCGGATCAGGTGCGTGGGGGTGAAACGGATGCGGAAAGGCTGTCGGCCAACCTGCACGGCATCGTCCCGGGAGCTTCCAGCGTCAGACCGCGCACGAACAGGTTTTCCTGATGCTGCGCGAGCAGCTCCAGAGAGACGGACAGCAGCAGCTCCAGCTGACGGTCGGGATCATCGAGGGGAATGCCGAAATCCTCCTTCATTCTGCGAATGCGGTAGAGAACCGTGTTCCGATGGGTGTACAGCCGCCGGCAGGTATCCTGCAGAGAGTGGTGGCACAGCAGGTATGCCAACAGCGTCTGGCAGTATTGGGTATGCTCGGCAGCATCGTGACGGGCCAGCGCGCACACCTCCGGCGCGATCAGGTCGGCGCGATCCTGCAGCCGGCGCAGCATCATCAATGCGTGCAGATGTTCGGCGCGCACGCAGAAAGGGTGGGAGGAGCGCGAAAGCAGGAAGTCCATGACCTCATGCGTGGCGGCGTAGACCCGGGGCAGCGCGTACAGGCTGTCCAGCGGGTCGGAGATCACCACGCGCAGGTGATATTGCCCGACCAGCGGCTCAAGCGCGGACAGGTCATGGTCACGGTTCAGAAACAACAGCACCTCATCGTTATACAGAAACGGGTGAGAGGCATAAAACGCATAGGTCAGCTCGTTTTTCAGCGCGTCCTCGGCCAAATGCAGATTGTGATACAGACCCAGATTGATCAGCGCAATGCGCTCGGGGCGAAAGTCCGCCAGCCAGGTGGAGGACGCCTGAAGCAAGAACATGGCTTCGGTGGAAAATTTGTTCTCCAACAGGTGCACAAGCACCTCCTCGGCCGTGTTGAATATCAGCCCGCTGCGGCTGCTCTCAAGGAACAGCTGCTTGGCCAGCACCGATTCCACCACAGTGAAATCCCGCCGCTCCACCTGCCGAAGGGTGCCGTGAACATCCACCAGCACAAGATAACCTACGCGGATACCGCTGGCAATCAGTGGGGCAAACCGTCGCTGCCACGGGCTGTCAGCCAATTCCACATACAGCTCGCCCTGCTGCGCCAGAGAGGCGCTGCTGCTCAGCAGTGAGCTGGCCTCGTAGGTTAATTCTCCCCGGTCGACGGAGCCCTGAAACGGCTTGTCCCGAAATCCGGCGCTCATGTGCCAGGATACGGCGTGGAACGAGTCGTCCACGACCATCACCGGGCAGTCAAACAGTGCCGCGGCATCGGACGTCAGCCGGTCCATACTGTCCGTTTGTAAGAAATCGTTGAGAAATGCGGTGAGATCCATTATGCCCCTCCTTTGTGCGCATCGCACAATCAAATGCGATAGAATTATACTGCAGGAACCTTGCGGAATCAAGTCCGGCGAGTATAATAATGCGCGTACCGGGAAAGAAACCGCAGGAAAATGCTGAAAAAGGAAAGAGCATGTCGGTTTCACTCAGCTTTCCCGACAAACACCAATTTGCCGCATGGCTGGGGAAAGCCGGTAAGCACATAAAGGAAAATCAAAGGTAGGTGTAAGAGTTATGGAATCGGAAAAAAAGAATGTGAACATCTGGAAGTCGCTTCAGAAGGTTCCGGCAGGCACCATGTTTGTGCCGCTGATTATTGGTGCGCTGATCACAACGATCACCAATGGCGTGTTCCACTTCAACCTGTGGACAACGCTGGGCAACCCGATGAAGGATATGTTTTCTTCCAGCGGTCAGATGCTGCTGATCGGCCTGATGCTGTTCTGCACCGGCACCTCGCTGCGGCTGAGTGATTTGAAGGACGCGCTGCACCGCGGCGTTTTGCTGATCCTGGTGCGGCTGGGCGTGGCATACGCGCTGTCGGCGCTATTCTTCCTGGCCTTCGGCTATGACGGTGTGTTCGGCATCTCGTTTCTGGCATTTGTCTGCGCCGTCACCAGCTCCAATGCGGCGCTGTACATGGGAATCATTCAGCCCTTTGGCGACAAGGCCGACAAGGCCAGCTTCGGCGTGATGCTGATTTGCTCCATGCCGTTGCTGCCGCTGCTGTTCCTGGGCTTCTTCGGCGCGTCGGGCTTCGGTATCGCGCAGGTGGAACAGATTATCTCCCTGCTGGTCCCCTTTGTGCTGGGCATGCTTCTGGGCAATCTGGATGGGGATATCCGCAAGGTGTTTGCGGGCGGAAACGCCATCATCCTGCCGTTTCTGGGCTTTGAGTTTGGTTCCACGGTCAATCTGTTTGAGGCGTTCAAGATGATTCCGCAGGGACTGCTGATGAGCCTGGTGTTCTTCGCGGTCACCATCGTCCCGTCCTATGTGTTCGAGCGTGCCGTGCTGCATCGTCCGGGCTACGCTTCCGTGGCCAGTTCCTCGCTGGCGGGCGTGGCGCTGAGCATCCCGACCATTGCGGCGGCATCCAACGCTTCGCTGGAAGCCTATGTATCCGGCACAATCGCCACGCTGGCGTTCGTACTGGCAATTACCAATGTGCTGTGCCCGTTCCTGGTCCGCTTCTCACTGAAGCGCCATCCGGCAGATCCACAGCAGGCGGAATGATTTGAAGTCAACCAAACAGGAATCGACTGTATTTTAGGAGGTTTTCATTATGAGCAAGATGATTCAGGCATCCACACTGAACGCGCTGATGCTGGGCAATTTTGACCGTACCATTTCCGTGAAGGAGTTTTTACACGCCTGCGACACCGGTATTGGCACCTATACGGGCCTGGACGGCGAGGCCATCTTTGAGGACGGTGTGGCCTACCGTGCCACGGCGGAGGGAAAGGTGACCGTGATGAAGCCCGAGGATGGCGTGGCGTTCGGCACGGTAGCGCACTTTGACGAGCATGTGCCCGAGCAGCATCTGACGGACATTGCTTCCATCGAGCTGCTGAAGCAGAAGCTGGAGCCATACATCGCGGGCAACAAAAATGTGTTTTACATTCTGAAAGGACATGCCGAGTTTAACACCATGCATGTACGCAGCTGCTTTGTCTGCGAAAAGCCCTACCCGACCCTGTCCGAGGCGGCCAGTCACCAGCGGGAGTTCCACTACGCAAAGGTGCGCGGCGATCTGGTGGCCGTGTACTGCCCGGCCTATGTCAACGGCATCAATATGCCGGGCTGGCACTTCCACTTCCTCAGCGGCGACAGGACGAAGGGCGGTCACATTTTGGGACTGAGCACAGCCTCTCTGGCGTTCAAGCTCAACCGGCTGGATGCCTATGAGATCATCCTGCCGCAGAACGAGGAGTTTGCCAAGCTGAACCTGTGCGAGGATCTGTCCGCCAAGACCGCCGCCGTGGAGGGCGGGGCGCACAAGTAATTGTATCGTTCCAATGGGGCGCTTCCAAAAGGAAGCGCCCTTCCGCTTTCCGCCAACCTCCGGTGGGGCAATTCTCCCACAGCCTTTTGGCGGCTGCATTTTCTACGCCTCAATGAAAAAGCTTTCTTATCGGGTTAACTCAGCTGCCTGACAAATTGGTGTTTGAAAGTGTACGCTAAATAACGCTGTCATTGCGAACCAGTGCGCACACTGGTGTGGCAATCCCCTGGTTCTTC
>JBGUSK010000041.1:0-11107 GCA_045132495.1 Christensenellales bacterium
TTTACAGTTGACGGAAAAAAACGCAGGCATGCGGCCTGTGCTGGGACAGAAAAAGGGACAGTCGTTCAAACGACTGTCCCTTGGAAAACGCGGTATCAGAACAGGCCGGTGATCTGGCCCGCTTCATTCACGTCAATGCCCTCCGCGGCGGGAACCTTGGGCAGGCCGGGCATGGCGATGATGTCGCCCGCGAAGGCCACGATGAAGCCCGCGCCGGCGTTCAGACGCACCTGGCGGATGTTCAGCGTGAAGCCCTTGGGCGCACCCAGCGCCTTGGGGTTATCGGAGAAGGAATACTGGGTCTTGGCGATGCATACAGGAGCCTTCGCCCAGCCTTCAGCCTCGAAGTTTGCCAGCTGCTTAAGGGTGCTTCCGGCAAAGACAATATCCTTGGCGCCATAGATCTTGGTCGCCACTGCGCGGATCTTGTCCGCCAGGGACAGATCGTCGGTATAGGTGAAGGAAGGCTCGGTCTTCTCCTGCTTGTCGACCGTGTCGCAGACCAGTGCAGCCAGTTCCTTCACGCCTTCGCCGCCCTTGGCCCAGCCGTCGCACAGTTCCACGGGCGCGCCGGCTTCCTCGCAGGCCTTGCGGATGACCGCCAGCTCAGCATCGGTATCAGTAATGAAGCGGTTCATCGCCACGATGACGGGGCGCTTCCACACATTGCGGACATGGTCGATATGGGCCAGCAGGTTCTCCATGCCCTTCTCGACAGCAGCGACGTTCTCGGTGCCAAGGTCAGCCTTGAGCACGCCGCCGTGGGACTTGAGCGCGCGCACGGTCGCCACAACGACCACTGCATCAGGCCACAGGCCGGACATGCGGCACTTGATGTCCAGGAACTTCTCCGCGCCCAGATCAGCGCCGAAGCCCGCCTCGGTCACCACATAGTCCGCCAGCTTCATGGCAGTGGTGGTGGCGATGACGGAGTTGCAGCCATGGGCGATGTTGGCGAAGGGGCCGCCGTGCATCAGGCAGGGGGTGCCGTCGATAGTCTGCACCAGGTTGGGCTGGATGGCGTCGCGCAGCAGCGCAGCCATCGCGCCCTGAGCATTCAGGTCGCCGGCGGTGACAGGGGTGCCGGCAAAGGTGCGGGCCACCTGCAGACGGGCCAGACGGGCCTTCAGGTCGGTCAGATCCTTCGAAAGGCAGAACACCGCCATGACCTCGGAGGCAGCAGTAATATCGAAGCCGTCCTCGCGAGGCATGCCGTTCATCTTGCCGCCCAGACCGGAGGTGATGGAGCGCAGCTGGCGGTCATTCACGTCCAGGCAGCGGCGCCAGGACACCTGGCGGGGATCAATGCCCAGCTTGTTGCCCTGCTGGATGTGGTTATCCACCATGGCGGCGAGCAGGTTGTTCGCGGCAGTGATGGCATGCAGGTCGCCGGTGAAGTGCAGGTTGATGGATTCCATGGGCAGCACCTGGGCATAACCGCCGCCGGTCGCGCCGCCCTTCACGCCAAAGACCGGGCCCAGGCTGGGCTCGCGCAGAGCCAGCATAGCCTTCTTGCCGATCTTGGTCATGCCGTCCGCCAGGCCCACTGAAACGGTAGTCTTGCCTTCGCCTGCGGGGGTGGGGTTGATGGCGGTCACCAGAATCAGCTTGGCCTTCTGCTCACCCTTGATTTTGAGGGGATCGACCTTGGCCACATAACGGCCGTAGGGGAAAAGCGCCTCCTCAGGAATACCGGCGTTGGCAGCAATTTCATCAATGCGGCGGGGCGTGGCCGCCTGGGCAATCTGAATATCAGTAGGCATAGGTATTTCTCCTTTGCATCATTTCTTACGTCATTTGAAATACTGAAATGACATCCGAAGCTCATTATAACCGAACGCGAATACAAAATCAAGGGGAATCATCCGGTTTCCACGATAAATCTTCTTCATCTGATGACAAATTGTAAAACATGCCCGGACCCTCTTGCGACATTTTCTTCCCGATGCTATAATGATACTGGTTTATTATGGCCGGATTGGACGGCTTTTGTCGAAACGGGAGGAACCTCTTATGATAACCTTCAAGCGTATGCTTGCTTTCATGCTCTTGATGATGCTGATGATGTCGATGACAGCATGGCCCGCATTTGCCGCTTCGCCCACGCCGAGCCCGACGTCTCAGCCTACACCCACGCCTCGGCCGACCATCCCCGTATTTGGAACCAGCGATATTGAACCCACTCCCCTGCCCAATAATTCCAAGGGGCAGGAAATGTCCCTTGAAGAGTGGTACGACTGGTACTATCAGGAGCAGAACCCCATTCCTAACGGAAATTATAAGGATCCGACCTACATCGTCGAGGATCGGGTGGTGTTTGACGAGTACAATCTGCCCGAACCCAAAGGTGAGCAGTACACCCTCAAAACAGTGGAGGACTTTGACAAGACTTCCCCCGCCCTGTACACCTGCACCCTGAAGCCCGGCACCTCCGCCTACAATGTGCGTTCCATCTATGTAGACCGGCTTTTCCGTGTGGGCGGCGCCACCAAGGTGGATGTGCTCTATCTGGATCCCCTGTGGGCCATCGTTCGGTTCCGTGGTCAGATCGGCTATGTCAAGCGCCACCGTATTCTGGATGTGAAGCCCGTGGACGCTGTGAACACCCCACCCTATGGCGTTCAGAAGCATCAGTACGTAGCCGTCACCGCTGATACCGCCGAGGTGCGCGTCAGCATGAGCCACGACGATTACTGCTGGGCCATCCTCAAGCCCGGCACAACGCTGAGCATCTGGCAGTTTGACGGAGAATGGGCTGTGGTGAACTACTGGCGCACCTACGGCTACATCCACATCAGCGACCTGACCGATATCCGTACCGTATCCCCCACCGATCAGGCCCTGAATGACGATACCCCCATCGCCGCATACACTTCCTACTATAAGTTCAACAGCACCGAGACCATCCAGAACCGCATGCATAACATCGACGTGGGCATCCAACGCATGAGCATCGTGCTCCAGCCCGGTGAAGAGCTGGACGCCAATGCCACGATGGGCCCCTATACGCTTGGCAACGGCTATCTTGAAGCCGGCGCACTCAGCGACGGCGGCACCATCCTCAGCCCTGGCGGCGGCACCTGCCAGGTGTCCTCCACGCTGTATAACTCCCTGCTGCAGCTGCCCCGGATCACCATTCTTCACCGCCGCGCTCATGGCGATAATGGCGCTCCTTACCTTCCCATGGGTCAGGATGCTGCCGTCGGCTCCAAGGAATTGAACCTGGTCTTCCGCAACGATTATGACTTCCCCATCCGCCTGGAGGGCCACACCAACTACGACGGCGCGCTGTGCTGGCTGATCTACCGCGTCTTCGAGGACTGACCCCGATGAAGCTCTATCACGACTTGACCCAGTGCAGTTTTCTGTGCCGGGTCAATCGCTTTATTGCGAAGTGTATGGTGGACAGCGTTGAAACCACCGTCCATGTGAAGAATACCGGCAGACTGCGGGAGCTGCTTGTTCCAGGCGCAGTTTGCTGGCTGGAGAGATCCGCTAACCCCAACCGGAAAACAGCCTATGACCTGGTCGCCGTGGAGAAGGACGGACGTATCGTCAACATCGACAGTCAGGCCCCGAACCTGATCGCCCGGGAATGGGTGGAACGAGGCGGCTGGGGCGATGTGATCAATGTCCGCAGCGAGGTCACCTGGGGCGACTCCCGATTTGATCTGGGCTGCCAGCACGGCGATCAATCCAGCCTCATTGAGGTCAAGGGCGTGACGCTCTTTGATAAGGCAGGTATGTCCTGCTTCCCGGACGCGCCCACCTCCCGCGGTGCAAAGCACCTGCACGGGCTGATCCAGGCAAAACAAGCCGGGATGGAAGCAGGCATCATCTTCGTTATTATGAGGGAGGACGCTGTCGGCCTCATTCCCAATGTCCGCACTGATCCGGACTTTTCCGCCGCCCTGCGGGAAGCTCACGTCGCAGGTATTCGCATCGTGGCAGCCTGCTGCCGCGTGACAGCGGATTCCGCAGAGATCGTCCGCACCGTGCCGGTCATTCTCTAACATCGAAAACAAGGAGGAAGAACATGAAACGCTTCATTGCGGTCATGCTTTTCATATGCCTGCTGACCCCCGCCGCGCTGGCGGAGGAAGCGATTCGCCCCCAGTGGCCCGTGCCGGAGCATGTGATCTGGCTGCTGGAGACCGCAAAGGGCGAGGTCGGCTACAAGGAGGGCGCCCACGGGTACTCCAAATATGGCGAATACTGGGGTGATCCCCAGGCCCAGTGGTGCGCCGAATTCCTGTGCTGGTGCGTCGATCAGGTGGATAAAACCCACGCTACCCAGCTGCTGAAGGTGGTGTACCCCCTCTATTCCGGGCAGAATACCGGCATGAAGTGGTTCATCAAGGAGGGCCGCTGGATCGCCCGCAACGGTAACCTGACAGACTGGGGCTATCAGTGGTTCAAGGGCAAGGACAGCTTCATTGCCGCAGGAGAATACATCCCCCAGCCCGGCGACTGGGTGTTCTTCTCCTGGACCAGCGATGGCAACACCTCCCACGTCGCCATGGTGGAATATGCAACGCAGAACAAGGACGGCAGCGTCACCATCCACTGTATCGAGGGCAACAACCCCGACCGTGTCGCCCGGGTAAAGTACTCCACCTCGGACAAGAAGATCCTGGGCTATGGCACCGTGCACGACGTAGCAGACTGGACCATGCGTTTTGGCAACACCGGCAAAAAGGTCACCGAGCTGCAGGAAAAGCTGGTTTACCTTGGCTGGCTGACGGCGGACAACGTGACTGGCCACTTCGGCGTGAACACGCAAAATGCCATCACCCGCTTCCAGGAGGCGAACAATTTGAAGGTGCTGGGCATCGCCAACCTGGAGACCCAGACGCTTCTTAATCAGCTCTATGAGGAAAAACGCTACAATGATCCCGACGCATGGACCGTCGTGGAGGAGGACGAGGACTTCTTTGAATAAGGAGGGCTTGCCATGGATCCGATCTATGTCTGCGGCCACCGCAATCCTGACACGGACTCCATCGTGTCTGCCATGGCCTATGCGGCGCTGAACAACGCCCTGGGCGACCATGACTATGTTGCTGCAAGGCTCGGGCAACTCAATGATGAGAGCTCCTTCCTGCTGGAGCGTTTCGGCTTTGAACCGCCGCTGCTGCTGTCCACCGTGCGTACTCAGGTGCGGGATATCGAGTATGACGATCCGCCCACCATCGGCAAGCAGGTGCCTGTCAGCCATGCCTGGCAGATCCTGCGGGATCATCAAAGTCTGTCCGCCGTTCCGGTCACCAACGAGGACGGCAGCCTCTTTGGCATGATCACCGCCGGCAGCGTGGCAGAGAGCGACATGGAATCCATCTCCACCCCCCGCGTCAAGGATGTGCCGGTGTTCAACCTGCTGTCCGCCCTGGAGGGCCACATCGTCAACAACGAGGAGGATTCCTTCGACTTGATCTCCGGCGAGGTAGTCATCGCTCTCCCCCACTCCGGCGGAATGCTGCGCGGCATTTCCAAGGGCGCGATCATCCTCTGCGGCGAGCAGGAGGACGTGATTGAGGCAGCCCTGCAGCGCAAGGCCAGCTGCATCATCGTGTGCCAGGGCGCGGTGCCGGAAAAGTATCTGGGTCTGCACAGCGAGACCTGCATCATCGTCACGCCTTGCGACGCATACCGCGCAGCGCGGATGATCTACCAGGCCATCCCCGTCAGCCGCATCGCCCAGAGCGAGGATCTGGTGTACTTCCACCTGAACGATTTCATCGACGACGTGCGCGAGACCGTGCTTCAGAGCCGCTATCGCTCCTACCCGATCATCGATCACCGCGACCATGTTGTCGGCACGCTGAGCCGCTATCATCTGCTGCGGCCCCGCCGTAAGCGCGTGGTGCTGGTGGATCACAACGAGAAGAGTCAGTCCATCCCCGGGCTGGATCAGGCGGAGATCGTGGCCATCATCGATCATCATCGCCTGGCGGATGTGCAGACCGGGCATCCGGTGTTCATGCGCAATGAGCCAGTGGGCTCCACCACGACCATCGTGGCCACCATGTTCCAGGAGCGGGGCCTGCAGCCCTCGGAAAAGCTGGCAGGCCTGATGGCAGCGGCGATCCTCTCTGACACAGTGCTGTTCAAATCCCCTACCTGCACGCCGCGGGATCGGCGCATGGCTGAGCGGCTGGCCCGCATCGCCGGCATCGACCTGGATGTACTGGGCCGGGAGATGTTCTCTGCCGTATCCAGCGCGGACAAGCCCGTCGAGGCGCTGATCAACACCGACTTCAAGGAGTTCCACATCGCCGGACATGCCCTGGGCATCTGCCAGATCACCTGTCTGGACACCGACAGCATGCTCAACCGACTGGACGAGATCCTGCCTGCGATGAACAAGCTCAAGCAGCTGCGCGGCTACGACATGGTACTGATGATGCTCACCGATGTGCTGCGGTGCGGCACGGAGCTGGTCTTCCTTGGCGACGAGGAGGCCGTCCAGCAGGCCTTTGATACCGGCAAGATCACCGGTCAGCATGTGTTCTTGCCCGGCGTGGTCAGCCGCAAAAAGCAGATTGTGCCTGCGCTGGCGGCGCTGTGGGGGTAAGAAAAACCGTGATTGGCTCATAACGCAGCCTTCCACCTCATCAGTCAGCGCAAGCGCTGACAGCTTCCCCTCAAGGGGAAGCCTGATCCGTCCTCCGGGGCGGATTTTTTGTACCAATATGAACTCTGTGTGAAATCAATCGCACGCTATTGACACCATGCGATGATTATCTTATAATACCGACCGTATGATGACGGAAGGAGGTTTCATATGGATAAGCCCATCGCAGGCTACGGCTGGTATATCAAGCGCATCGACAACGCGCTGGAGAAGGAAGCCAACGGCAACCTGCAGGCCCTCAACCTGACCATGCAGCAGAACCGCGTGCTGATCCTGCTCGCCCATGCAGAGGGGCACACCCTGTCCCTCAAGGCGCTGGAGGAGCGTTTCGGTGCAGCCCAGTCCACCGTGGCGGGATTGGTCTCCCGACTGGAAAAGAAGGGACTGATCGAAGCCGCGACCGACCCGACGGACAGACGCGTCAAGCTGGCGCGGCTGACAGAGGAGGGCGTCAAGCTTCATGCGCAGAGCAGGCAGAAGGTCGTCGATTCCGAGGAGCGGCTCACTTCCCTGCTCTCAGAGGAGGAAAAAGACATGCTGCTCCGCTGCCTCAAAAAGGTCTACGAGGCCGTCAAGTGATCTGTTATCCGACTACTTTATGAGAGGAAAGAACCTATGATCAAGAAGCTTGCTTCCTATGTGAAGCAGTACAAACGGTCAGCATTCCTCACCCCCGTCTGCGCGGCTGGCGAGGTCGTGATGGAGGTGCTCATCCCGCTGGTGATGGCCCAGCTGATCAACAAGGGCATCGAGGCGGGCGATATGGGCTCGCTGATCAAGTATGGCCTGCTGATGATGCTGCTGGCCCTGGTGAGTCTGTTCTTCGGCGTGGCCTGTGCGCACCTGGCCAGCCATGCCTCCACCGGCTTTGGCGCGAATCTGCGCCGGGCAATGTATGAGAACATCCAGCGTTTCTCCTTTGCCAACATTGACAAGTTTTCCACCGCAGGTCTTGTCACCCGCCTGACCACGGACGTCACCAACATCCAGAACTCCTTCCAGATGATCACCCGCATCGCCGTGCGCGCGCCGCTGACGCTGATCTTTTCCCTCGTTGCAGCGCTGTCCATCTCCGGCAAGCTGTCGGTGATCTTCCTGGTGGCGCTGGTGTTCCTGGGCGTGGCGCTGTCGCTGATCATTGGCACGGTTTCGAAGGTGTTCTCCCAGGTGTTCAAGAAGTATGACGCGCTCAACGCCTCCGTGCAGGAGAACGTCAAGGGCATCCGTGTGGTGAAAGCATTCGTCCGCGAGGAGCATGAGAGCGAGAAGTTCCACGAGGCCTCCGGCGGCGTGTATAAGCTCTTTGTCAAGGCGGAGAACATCATCGCCCTCAACGGCCCGGTCATGATGGGCACGGTGTATACCGTTATCCTGCTTTTGTCCTGGTTCGGCGCGAAACTGGTGTGCACCCCCGAATCCGGCATGCTGGTGGGCGACCTGAGCGCCATGTTCTCCTACGTCATGTCCATCCTGATGAACCTGATGATGCTGTCGATGATCTTCGTCAACCTGACCATGTCCGCTGCCGCGGGCAAGCGCATCGTCGAAGTGCTGGACGAGCAGCCTTCCATCACCAACCCGGAGCAGCCCCTGACCAAGGTCGCGGATGGCTCCATCGACTTCAACAACGTGCACTTCAAGTACCACGCTGAGGGCTCCGGTGATGATATCCTCGAGGATATCAATCTGCACATCAAGTCCGGCGAAACCATCGGCATCATCGGCGGTACGGGCTGCGGCAAAACCACACTGGTCAGCCTGATCAGCCGCCTGTACGACGTGACGGAGGGCTCCGTGTGCGTGGGCGGCCAAGACGTGCGCGCCTACGATATGGAGGCCCTGCGCGACCAGGTCGCCGTGGTGCTGCAGAAGAATGTGCTGTTCTCCGGTACGATCCTCGACAACCTCCGCTGGGGCAAGGAAGACGCAACCCTCGAGGAATGTCAAGCCGTGTGCCGTCAGGCCTGCGCGGATGAGTTCATCGAGAAGATGCCCGACAAGTACGAAACCTTCATCGAACAGGGCGGCACGAATGTCTCCGGCGGCCAGAAGCAGCGCCTGTGCATCGCCCGCGCCCTGCTGAAGAAGCCCCGCGTGCTGATCCTGGACGACTCCACCTCCGCCGTGGATACCGCCACCGATGCGAAGATCCGCCGTGCCTTCAAGGAAGCCATCCCCGGCACGACCAAGCTGATCATTGCCCAGCGCATCGCCTCGGTGCAGGATGCAGACCGCATCATCGTCATGGAGGACGGCCGCATCGCCGCTTTCGACACCCACGAAGCCCTGTTGGAGAAGAGCGATATCTACCGCGAGATCTTCGAGACGCAGACCAGCGGCTCCGGCGACTTCGACGAGACCAACTCCGACAAGGACATCGAGGTCTACGACATCAACAAGCAGCAGCCCAAGAAGCCGGGAATGCCGCCTTTCCCGCCCATGCCCGGCAAGAAGATGAAGAAGGAGGTGCATAAGGTATGATGGGTCCCGGACGCCGCCGCGGCGCACCCATGCCCGCCATGTCCCTCAAGGGGCAGGGCAAGCTCCTCGCCCGCGTGCTCAAATTCATCATGAAGAATTACGGCGTGCATTTCATCGTCGTGCTGTGCTGCATCCTCACCACCGCCCTGTGCACGCTCCAGGGCACCCTCTTCACCCGCGAGCTGATCGACGTTCACATCAAGGGCATCCTGGAGGGCACAAGCACCTTCGCTCATCTGGGCGCGCGTCTTCTCCGTCTGGCGGCCATCCTGGCGCTGGGCGTGGCCAGCTCCTACCTGCAGCAGCGCATCATGGTCGTGGTGACCCAGGGCTCGATGCTCAAGATCCGCAATGAGCTCTTCACCAAGATGGAGGAGCTGCCGATCAAGTACTTCGACACCCACTCCCACGGCGATATCATGTCCGTCTACACTAACGACGTAGACACCATGCGCATGCTCATCGGCCAGAGCCTGACCCAGCTGGTGAACTCCTCCGTGACGCTGGTGACGACCTTTGTTTCCATGGTGACCCTCTCCCCCATCATGACGGTGCTGTCCATCGTGCTGGTAACGCTGACCATGCTCATCTCCGGCAAGCTGGTGGGCATGTGCGGCAAGTTCTTCGTCGCCCAGCAGGAGAACCTGGGCAAGCTCAACGGCTACATCGAGGAGATGACCACCGGCCAGAAGGTTGTGAAGGTCTTTTGCCATGAGGACAAGGCGCAGGAGGGCTTCGACGACCTGAACGAGAAGCTCCGCTCTGCCGCCCATGAAGCCAACCGCTGGTCCAACACCATGGGCCCGATCAACAACAACCTCGGCCATATCTCCTACGTCATTTGCGCCATGGTGGGCTCCGCGCTGGCCATCCTCTCCGGCAACAGCCTGATGACCCTGGGCAAGCTGGTCACCTACCTCTCCCTCAACAAGAACTTCACCCAGCCCATCACCCAGGTCACCCAGCAGATGAACTCCATCATCATGGCGCTGGCAGGCGCTCGCCGCGTGTTCGACCTGATGGACGAAGCGCCCGAGAAGGACGAAGGCTACGTGGAGCTGGTCAACGCTCATGAAGATGAAAACGGCAACCTGATCGAATCCGAAAAGCGAACCGGCATGTGGGCCTGGAAGCATCCCCACGGGGACGGCACCACGACCCTCACCAAGCTGGAGGGCGGCGTGACCTTCACCGAGGTGGACTTCGGCTACAACGACGAGAAGCAGGTTCTCTTCGACATCAACATGTACGCCATGCCCGGCCAGAAGATCGCCTTCGTTGGCGGAACAGGCGCCGGCAAAACCACGATCACCAACCTGATCAACCGCTTCTACGACATCCAGGACGGCAAGATCCGCTACGACGGCATCAACGTGAACAAGATCAAAAAGGATGACCTGCGCCGTTCCCTGGGCATGGTACTGCAGGATACCCACCTGTTCACCGGCACTGTACTGGACAACATCCGTTACGGCAAGCTGGACGCCACCGACGAAGAATGCATTGCCGCCGCCAAGCTGGCCAATGCGGACGGCTTCATCCGCAAGCTGCCCGAGGGCTACAACACCATGCTCACCGGCGATGGTTCGAACCTCTCCCAGGGCCAGCGACAGCTGCTGGCCATCGCCCGCGCTGCAGTGGCCGATCCGCCCTGCCTGATTCTGGACGAAGCCACCTCCTCCATCGACACCCGCACGGAGACCCTCGTTCAGCGCGGCATGGACGCCCTCATGCACGGCCGCACCACCTTCGTTATCGCCCACCGCCTTTCCACGGTCAAGAACTCCGACTGCATCATGGTCCTGGAACAGGGCCGCATCATCGAGCGCGGCACCCACGACGACCTGATCGAGCAGAAGGGTAAGTATTATCAGCTCTATACGGGCAACGCGATCCAGCAGGGCTGAGGGGGGGGGGGGGGGGGGGGGGGGGGGGGGGGGGGGGGGGGGGGGGGGGGGGGGGGGGGGGGGGGGGGGGGGTGGGGGGTGGGCG
>JBGUSK010000042.1:0-36407 GCA_045132495.1 Christensenellales bacterium
GTAAAAAAGAGCCGCCCCCGAAGGGACGACTCCTGTAGAGATGAACTTATCAGGCCTTGCCGTTGCAGCCCAGGACGTTGACGATCTTGTGAGCGACCATGTCCTTCACGGCCTGACGGGCGGGCTTGAGCCACTGACGGGGATCGAAGTGATCCGGATGCTCCGCGAAGTACTTGCGCACGGAGGCGGTCATGGCCAGACGAATGTCAGAGTCGATGTTGATCTTGCAAACGGCCAGCTTGGCAGCCTGAGCCAGCTGCTCCTCGGGAATGCCGATCGCGCCGGGCATCGCGCCGCCGTACTGGTTGATCTCAGCGACGAAGTTCTGAGGCACAGAGGAGGCGCCGTGCAGAACGATGGGGAAGCCGGGCAGGCGCTTTGCGCACTCCTCCAGCACGTCGAAGCGCAGCTGGGGCTTGGTGCCGGGCTTGAACTTGTAAGCGCCGTGGCTGGTGCCGATCGCGATGGCCAGGGAGTCACAGCCGGTCTTGGAGACGAACTCCTCAACCTCTTCGGGGCGGGTGAACATTTCCTTGCCAGACTCGACGACAACCTCGTCTTCCACGCCGGCCAGGGTGCCCAGCTCAGCCTCGACCACAGCGCCGTGGTCGTGAGCGTACTCAACAACGCGCTTGGTCAGCTCGATGTTCTCAGCAAAGGGCTTGGAAGAGGCGTCGATCATAACGGAGGTGAAGCCGCCGTCAATGCAGCTCTTGCACAGCTCGAAGGAATCGCCGTGGTCCAGGTGCAGGGCGATCGGGATCTCGGGGTTCTCAGCGGCGGCAGCCTCCACCAGCTTCACCAGGTAGGTGTGGTTGGCGTAGTTGCGCGCGCCCTTGGACACCTGCAGGATGACGGGAGCCTTCAGCTCGCCGGCGGCCTCGGTGATGCCCTGGATGATTTCCATGTTGTTCACGTTGAAGGCGCCGACAGCGTAGCCGCCAGCGTAGGCCTTCTGGAACATTTCCTTGGTCGTAACGATAGCCATTGGTATGACCTCCTGTTCAATATCACAGTCCTGTACAAACTCGTACAGCATACATTATAGCACATTCCATTCGCCGTGAAAAGGGGGCATGTAAATTTTTTCACAATTTCCATGGTACTTTTCCGGCAGGAAGTTTCATATTCTGCGTAGAATAGTATATTGAATACAAATCGTTGCTGTCAAAGGAGGAAAAAATATGCCCAATTCTGTTGGCGAATCCCGTTTCAGCCTGATTTTTGAGGGCGAGGCGCTGCCGGTGGAGAAAATCAGCGCAGCGCTGCGTCTGGAGCCGACTCGCGTGATCCGCAAGGGCGATGTGCTGAACCGTCTGCCCCTGATGGTTGCAGACTGCGACGAATGGGCACGTACCATTGACCTGACCAACGCCCAGGACACCGACACGGCGCTGAACGACCTGCTGGCGCAGATCATCCTGCACACGGGGGATTTGAAGGCCTTTGCGGACGACGGCATCCAGGTGAAGCTGCGCCTGTATGTGCAGAGCGACTATGCGCAGATGTCTTACCGGCTGATGCCGGAGACGCTGTCCCGCCTGGTGGCAACTGGCCTGCCGCTGGAGGTTTCCAGCATGTCCTGGGGCGAGATCGGTATCTGACAGAGTGAAAAAGTGCGGCGCTTCCTGAACGTCAGGAGGCGCCGCTTTTTATGTGTCAATCAAAGATGCCTGTGGACAGATACCGTTCGCCGGAGTCCGGCAGCAGCGCAACGATGGTCTTGCCAGCAAATTCAGGCTTCATAGCCAGCTGGTGCGCTGCCCATACCGCTGCGCCCGAGGTGATGCCTGCAAGGATGCCTTCTTCCCGGGCCAGCGCACGGGTTTGGGCGAAGGCGTCTTCGCCGGTAACGGGAATGATCTCGTTCACCAGGCTCAGGTCGAGAATCTCCGGCACGAAGTTTGCGCCGATGCCCTGCAGGGGATGCGGGCCTGCGTGGCCCTTCGTCAGCAGGGGCGAATCAGCGGGCTCAACGCCCACGATGCGGATGGCAGGATTCTGCTCCTTCAGATAACGTCCCACGCCGGTGATCGTTCCGCCGGTGCCGATGCCCGCAACGAAGGCATCCACTTGACCGTTTGCGTCTGCCCAGATTTCCGGGCCGGTGGAGGCGTAGTGAGCGGCAGGATTAGCAGGATTGCTGAACTGTCCTGCTACGATGCTGTTGGGGATCTCCCGGTGCAGCGCTGCCGCCTTTTCTACGCAGCCTGCCATGCCCAGTGCGCCGTCCACCAGCACCACCTGTGCTCCGTAGGCAGCCAAAAGGCGGCGGCGTTCAAGGCTCATTGAGTCCGGCATAACGAGGATGCACTGATATCCCCGCGCTGCCGCAACCATGGCCAGGCCGATGCCTGTGTTGCCGCTGGTGGGCTCGATGATGGTCCCGCCAGGGGTAAGCAGGCCGCGGGCTTCCGCGTCGTTCACCATGCTCAGCGCCACGCGATCCTTTGCGCTGCCGCCGGGGTTCATGCCCTCGACCTTGACGAGGATGGTCGCAGGCGCATCAACATGGGTCAGGCGGATGAGGGGCGTATGGCCGATCAAAGCGGTCACATCATGCATACAAAAACCTCCTTGCATCCATTGGGATACAAGGAGGATATGCCAGTTTGTCGGCGATGTCAAGGGAAATACACAGGGAAAACATCATTTGCGCCGCAGAAAGCTCAGCTGAGTCTCCGATACGATGACGCTCACGAATACCAGCGTAAAGCCGCACAGGATGGGCAGCGTCAGCACCTCGTATCCCAGCAGGACGGAGAACAGCGCACCAAAGACGCTCTCCAGGCTCAGCAGGATGGCGCTCTGGCTGGGCGGCGTGAGGCTCTGACCGACGGACTGGCAGACCAGCGTTACCGCAGTGGCAAGGATGGTCAGATACATGAGCTTGGGCCAGACTGCCGGGGCAGGGAAGGCCGCGTCATGTTCGATCGTCAGCGTGCAGATCCAGGACAGTATGGCTACCACGGCGAACTGCACGATGGTCAGCGCGATGGGATCATCCTTCTCACCGAAACGGCTCAGGCCCATGATGTGCAGCGCGTAAAGCAGGCCCGACAGGAGCGTCAGCCATTCGCCGACGCCGATGGTCAGGTCGCCGGAGAGGGAGATCAGCCCGATGCCGGTGATGCACATAGCGGCAGCAAGCCAGTTGTATACGGTGGGGCGCTTGCGGGACAATCCCCAGGCCATGAAGGGCACCATCACGCAGTACACCGCGGTGAGGAAGGCATTCGTTCCGGGACTGGTGGTCTTGAGACCGTAGGTCTGAGCGGCATAGGCTGCCAGCAGAAACACGCCGCAGATGGCTCCGTGGGGCAGGATGACGCGTCCGGCCTTTATCAGCCGCTTATGGAAGATGAGCGCCAGCAGCAGTCCGCCCAGGGTGAAGCGAATGGCCAGCAGCTGAAAAACCGGGATATGATCCAGGGTGTCCTTCATGATGATGAAGGAACTGCCCCAAATGAGGGCGGCCGTCAGTAAGGCAAGACGGCCGCCAGTTGCGTTGTTCAGGTTGATCTTTTTCATCATTACTTCTTCTTGAAAATGCCCATGATGCTGCGGGTCAGCGTGCGGGTCACTTCACGGGTGACGGTGTTGATGGCGGTGTTCTGCACACGGCCCAGCACGGAGTCATTCTTGCGGGCACGGGCGGCACGCTCCTCGCGCAGCTCATCAGCGCGGATGCGGCGTTCCTCGGCCTTGCGTTCCTTCTCGGCCCTGGCAGCTTCCTTGGCGGCCTTTTCGGCAGCCTCGCGCTGCTTCTCCAGCTCGCGGGCGGACATGGGCTTGGTCGGTGCGGGCGCGGCTACGGCCTGGGTCGCAGGGACGTAATTACCCGTGGCGGGATCCAGCTGCATAGCCATCATCTGCTGCTTGTACTGGCCGGTGGTGGGGTCGAACATCATGACGGGCATCTGCTGAACCTGCGGCTGCACGGGCGCGACCTCCAGGGCGGGCACGGGTGCAGGGGCCTGCACCGCAGGTGCGGCAGGCTGGAAGGACATCTGGGGCAGCTCGCGCTGGACATAGGAGCCAGTCGCCGGGTCAAACACCATGAAGCCCTGGGGCTTGGAAATGGTGGGCGCGGCGGTGGTGATCTGCGGGGCAGCGGGGGCGGCAGGGGCCTGCCAGGAGAACAGGCTCTGCTGCTGGAAGGATGCAGCCAGCTGCTCGTAGGCGCTCTCACGGTCCACGGCCACGTCATACACGCCGGCGAAGTAGCTCGTGCGGATCTCCTCGGCGCGAACCTCGTCGCTGATGGCGTTCATGGAAGACTGGGGCGGCAGGATGGTCGCACGCTCGACCACGCCAGGAGCGCCGTCCTCATCCAGGAAGGACACCAGCGCTTCGCCGGTCTTCAGCTGGGTAATGGCCTCCTCGGTATCGAACTTGGGGTTCGTGCGGAAGGTCTGGGCGGCGGTGCGCACGGCCTTCTGATCCAGGGGCGTATAGGCGCGCAGGGCATGCTGGATGCGGTTGCCCAGCTGGCCCAGGATGGACATGGGGATGTCGCAGGGATTCTGGGTGATGAAGTAGACGCCGACCGCCTTGGAGCGGATCAGGCGCACGACCTGTTCCAGCTTCTCCAGCAGGGCAGGGGGACAGTCGTTGAAGAGCAGATGGGCTTCGTCAAAGAAGAACACCATGCGGGGCTTGTCCAGATCGCCGGCCTCGGGCAGCAGCTCGTAGAGCTCGGACAGCATCCACAGCAGGAAGGTGGAGTACATCTTCGGGTGCTGGAACAATTCGTCCGCCGCGAGGATGTTGATCACGCCCTTACCGTCGCCGGAGACCTGCATCCAGTCGGCGATGTTCAGCGCAGGCTCGCCAAAGAACTGGTCGCCGCCTTCGTCCTCCAGAACGCCCACAGCACGTTGGATGGCGCCCACGGTGGCGGTGGAAATGTTGCCGTAATCGAGGGTGTAGTCGCGGGCGTTTTCGCCGATGTAGGCCAGCATGGCCTTGAGGTCCTTCAGGTCGAGGAGGAGCATGCCCTCGTCATCCGCGATGCGGAAGAGGATGGACAGCACGCCCGCCTGGGTGTCATTGAGGCCGAGCATACGGGCCAGCAGCGTCGGACCCATTTCGCTTACCGTCGCGCGGACGGGATGACCCTGCTTGCCGTACACATCCCAGAACACGCTGGGGAATTCGCAGTACTGGAAAGTGGGCACGCCGCACTTGACCAGGCGCTTGGCGATGCCGTCGGAGTGCTGACCGACCTCGACCATACCGGCCAGGTCGCCCTTGATGTCCGCCAGGAACACCGGCACGCCCATGTTAGAGAAGCCCTCAGCCAGCACCTTCAGGGACACGGTCTTACCCGTGCCGGTGGCGCCGGCGATCAAGCCGTGACGGTTGGCCATCTGAGGCAGCAGACACACCGGAACGTCGCCGGTACCGACCCAAATCTTGTTTTCGTACAGCATATGATGAACCTCCTTTGTGTTGTGGGAAAAACGAATTTGCTGATTTTCATTGTACACGATTTGGCCCCATGCGTCAAGGAAAACAAAGCTTGCCAGTGCGGGGAAAATATGGTATGCTATATTCAGTGCCCTTATACATACGGAAAGTGAGGACATATAGATGAAGAAGATCCTGTGTGCGGTACTGACGATGCTGCTGATGATCCTGACGTTGACGGCCCTGGCGGAAGAGTGCAAATATGCCGGTCAGGGAGACCCTTGCGTGATCAAATGGTGGGTGGACACGGAAAAGCGTCAGCACTGCCGCGCCTGCTTCACCCATGTGGAAGATAAGGAAGACATGAACAGCCATGTGCCGATCACCGAGTGGACGGACTGCTCGGTGGATGAAGGGACGGGCAAGTGCAGCGGCTGCGGCTATAACTATAGAGGCTCCGGCAGCAGCGAGGCGGAAAACCAGGAAAAGTATCTGCTGGAGTATTTCATGGTCAATGCGATGGAAGCAGGCACTGCACCAGTGGATGCTGAGGTGTCCGGCAGCACGCTGGAAATCGGCTTTGCCAGGTACTTCCGCAATACCATGATGGAGAAGGGCTACCTCACCTCTGAGTCTCTGGCGGTGTCTTCCGAGTACACGCTGACGCTCCCTGATGGCACTGAGTATCCCTACGAAGGGGCGCCTGTCACTCCGGCGATCGAAATAAAAAAGACGGATTATGGCTCTGGTGTGTGGCTGGAAGAAAAGGGTCAGCTGACCATCGGCAGCCCTGTTTACACGAACAATACTGCCCCTGGTACTGCTGTTGTTTCCGTGGACATCAAGGTAAAGAACGGCAAGACTTACACGATTACGAAGAGCTTTACCATTACCGGGAATGCAGCGCCTGAACGTATTCCTGGCGATGCGGACGGAAATGAGGGCGTCAGCATCGATGACGTCATTGCACTCCTCCGCCATCTTGCGAGCGAGTCTGTCAAGATCAATACTGCCAACGCTGACGTCAATGGCGACGGCAAGGTTGATGTGAAGGACGTGCTGCGCATCCTCCAGTATGACGCTGGCTGGAATGTGACCTTGAAGTAATTAAGAAACCGTCCCGGATGCATATCCGGGACGGTTTTGTGTAGGTATCAATCGTCGTCTTCGTCTTCATCCCATGTTCTGTCAGAGATGATATAGCGTGGCCTGCCCTTGACCTCCAGGTAGATCTTGCCGATGTATTCACCGATCACGCCCAGGAACAGCGCCTGCACGCCGCCCATGAAGCACACGATGCACGCCAGGCTCGCCCAGCCAGCCACGGACTTACCCATGAAGGCTGCGATCACCGCCCAGATGATGCCGATGAAAGACAGCATCATGATGAACAATCCGGCGAAGAATACCATCCGGATGGGCTTGACCGACAGGCTGGTGATGCCGTCGAAGGCCAGAGCCAGCATCTTCTTCAGCGGATAATGGCTCTCGCCCGCAAGGCGTTCGTGACGCTCGTAATACACGCTGGTGGACTTGAAGCCCACCAGCGGCACCATGCCCCGCAGGTACAGGTTGACTTCCTTGAAATTGGCGAACTCCTGCAGCACACGGGAGGAAATCAGCCGGTAGTCGGCGTGGTTGAACACGACCTCCACGCCCATGGCGGCCAGCAGCTTATAGAAGCCCTCCGCCGTGAAGCGCTTGAAGAAGGTGTCTGTGTCCCGCTTGGAGCGCACGCCGTACACCACCTCGCAGCCGCCGAGGTATTCATCCACCATCTTATCCATGGCGTTGATGTCGTCCTGCCCGTCGCAGTCGATGGAGATGGTGATGTCGCAGCGGTCCTTGGCCTCCATCAGGCCAGCCAGCACGGCGGCCTGATGCCCCCGGTTGCGGCTCTGGGCGATGCCCAGGAAATGCTCGTCCTGCTTGGCAAGGTCGCAGATGATCTCCCAGGTTTTATCCTTGCTTCCGTCATTGATGAAGAGAATGCGGCTGTCGTCGCTGATCTTGTCGGCTTTGACCAGCTGGTTGATTTTATCCAGGAACATCCCGCTGGTGATGGGGAGCACCTTCTCCTCGTTGTAGCAGGGGATAACGATGTACAAAACTGGCTTCTTCATAAACGGCCTCCTGCAGTGTGGAATAACACATTATATCATATATAACGGCGGAAGACCAGTTTTTCCTGCAAAAAAAGTGAAAGAGACGCAGTCTTCCCCTTGAAATCTGTTCGCATCCGGTGTATAATAACACCCGTACATAAACCCGTTTGACGGAAAACGGCCTGTCGCGCGTGCTTTCAGAGAGCTGATGGTTGGTGAGAATCAGCAGGCGGCGATGCGCTTTCCATTTCCGGAGGGTGCTGGTGATGAATCAGCGGTGTGCGCACCTTACAGCGCGATCAAGGTGGCCTGCGGTGGCATTTCGTAGGCAAACTGGGTGGCAACGCGAGCTTCTCGTCCCGGGTGGGATGGGGGCCATTTTTGTTTTTTGTCATGTTGCACCACGAACATTATTTCATAGGAGGATAAAACAATGCTCGACATCAATCTGCTGCGTACCAACCCCGACGTTGTGCGCGAAAACATGAAGAAGAAGTTCCAGGATCACAAGCTGCCCCTGGTGGACGAGGTCATCGAAATGGACAAGGCCTACCGCGCTGCCATTCAGCAGGCGGACAGCCTCCGCAATCAGATCAAGGTGATCTCCAAGGAGATTGGCGGTCTGATGGGTAAGGCCAAGAAGGGCGACGCTGAGGCTGCCGCTGCCGCCGAGGCTGCGAAGGACAAGGTTGCTGCCTGCAAGGCTGAGCTTGAAGGCCTGGCTGCCAAGGAGGACGAGCTGCAGAAGGAGATCCGTCAGCGCATGCTGGTCATCCCCAATATCATCGACCCCTCCGTGCCGATCGGCAAGGACGACAGCGAGAACGTCGAAGTCCAGCGCTACGGCGAGCCCGTCACCCCCGATTTCGAGGTGCCCTACCATGTGGAGATCATGGAGCGCCTCAGCGGCATCGACCTTGACTCCGCCCGCAAGACATCCGGCAACGGCTTCTACTACCTCATGGGTGATATCGCCCGCCTGCACAGCGCGATCCTGAACTACGCCCGTGATTTCATGATCGACCGCGGCTTCACCTACGTCATCCCGCCTTACATGATCCACGGCGACGTGGTGACCGGCGTCATGTCCTTCACCGAGATGGAGAACATGATGTACAAGATCGAGGGCGAGGATCTGTATCTGATCGGTACCTCCGAGCACTCCATGATCGGCAAGTTCATCGACACCATCCTGGAGGAGAAGCAGCTGCCTCAGACGCTGACCTCCTACAGTCCCTGCTTCCGCAAGGAGGTGGGTGCCCACGGCATCGAGGAGCGCGGCGTGTACCGCATCCATCAGTTCGAGAAGCAGGAGATGATCGTGGTCTGCAAGCCCGAGGAGAGCCCCAAGTGGTTCGATATCCTCTGGCAGAACTCCGTGGACTTCTTCCGCAGCCTGGACATCCCGGTCCGCACCCTGGAGTGCTGCTCCGGCGATCTGGCTGACCTGAAGGTCAAGTCCATCGACGTGGAAGCCTGGTCTCCCCGTCAGCAGAAGTACTTCGAGGTGGGCTCCTGCTCCAACCTGGGCGATGCTCAGGCTCGCCGTCTGCAGATCCGCGTCAAGGGCGACGACGGCCGCAAGTACTTCGCTCACACCCTCAACAACACCTGCGTGGCCCCGCCCCGCATGCTGATCGCCTTCCTGGAGAACAACCTGGAAGCCGACGGCCGCGTGCGGATTCCCGAGGCGCTGCGCATGTACATGGGCGGCAAGGAATACATCGGGTGAACCGATGTATTCTAATTCGGAATGCGGAATTCTGAATTCGGAATTGTATAGTGAACAGGCGGTATGCCGTTTCCCAAAAGGGAGTGGCGTACCGCCTTTAATGTCAACTGATGGAGTCGTCGAAATAGTCAGAGTCAATTTTCTTTATTGTGTAGGTCGACTGGATTGATACACCAATACCGTATTCAATCATAAGTTTTGTCAATTGACGTCCATCGACAAGGACGATTTTGGCTGCCAATTGCTTCGCTGCATAGTTGATGGCTTCTTTTGTGAACTGGGCAGTTGTGATGAACAAACCCTTAGACGCCCCCTGTCCTGCGAGAGCGCCGACAAACTTCTGTATTTCAGGACGGCCAACGGTCATGGATTCTGGATCCCAGCGTTTTGCTTGAATGTAAATGTTGCTGAAGCCCAATTTGTCCTCTCGTATGATGCCGTCAATGCCTTCATCTCCGCTATGGCCAACAACCATGCCTGCTGAATCGAAGGAACTACCGTAACCCATCTTGAGCAACAAATCTACAACAAGTCTTTCAAAAAAAGCTGGGCTATGCTCCATTATTGAAGCAAGCAAGTCCTCTGCGAGAGCGCTGTTGATCTGTGTATATGCTTTTTCGAACATATCCTGCGGTGTATCTTCGGCGGAGGAGAGGTCAGGCTGCTTACTGCTTGTGGGGGTTGTAGATGTGCCATGGAAAGCGCGGAATTGTTCGTAGCGTTCCAGGTATGCCAAATCGATCTCATTGCCAACATCGCTGTACGCATTCAAACCTTCGGTGGTAATTGTATAAACCCCGCGACGGGTTGCTGTGATCAATCCAGCATTCTTCAGATACGTGATTGCCCAATTAACACGATTGTCAACAGTACGTTGTCTGCCACTTGGCAGTAATTCATTTCGATCTGTTTCGGAAACTTGCAAAAAAGCAATTGACTCTTCGCGAATCTGCTTGACTGTCTTTTCAGTACCATCAAGCAGTGCATGCAGAACGGAAGGGAAAAAGTCGAAGAACTTTGGTACTGCCATGAAAACACATCCTTTGAAAATGCTACTGTCATTATAAGTCAGAAAGAGTGAAAAGTAAAGAGGGCGAGGTGCGAACAAAAGAATGTAGAATTTGCACTTCTTCCCCCTTGCCGCCCTTTTGTAAAAGTGATATAATCATCATTGGGGGTCTTTGACCCTTTGTTCGCATTGCAATGAAACGGGAGGTGGTGTCATGTACGCACAGGTCATCGTGGATATCGTGCACGAAAACGTGGCGCATACCTTCTCCTACCGCATTCCGGCGGGGATGCAGCTATCCATTGGTCAGCGGGTGGAGGTGCCCTTCGCCCGGATGATCAAGGAAGGCGTGGTCGTCGGTATTACTGACGAATGCGACGTGCCGCCGGAGAAGATCCGCGATGTGCGCGCCCCGCTGGAGGATTACCACGCCGTGCTGCCACAATTGATCTCTCTCGCACAGCGCATGGCCGAGGAAGCCCACTGCCCCCTGGCAGAAACCCTGCGTCTGATGCTCCCCGCCGAAATGCGCGGCGGCCGCATCAATGTGAAAACCCAATCTGTCGTGCAGCTGGCCATCCCGGTGGGGAAGGTGGACGAAGCCATCGCAAAGCAGGGCCGCTCCCAGAAACGGCGGATGCTATTGAACCTCCTGCGGGACGGCGAAATCCACCCGGTGGAGGAGCTGCGCATCCTGGTGCGCGATCCGATGGAGGCGCTGCACACACTGGAGGAAATCGGCCTTGTCCGCCTGACGAAGGCGGAAGTCCTGCGCCGCCCCGCTGGCGACGATTGCGACAAGGTGGTCGATCCGCCGCTGACGGCCTATCAGCAGGAGGCGCTGGACGTGGTGCTGCCCGATCTGCGCGTGGGGCGGGGGAAATATCTGCTCCACGGCGTGACAGGCAGCGGCAAGACAGAGGTGTTCATCCGGCTGGTGCGCCATGTGCTGGCGATGGGAAAGTCCGCGATCATCCTCGTGCCGGAAATCGCGCTGACCCCGCAGATGGTCAGCTGGTTCCGGGCACGCTTCGGAGACACAGCGGCGGTGCTGCATTCAAGGCTGTCGGCGGGGGAACGCTTCGATGAGTGGCGGCGCATCCGCCATGGACGCGCAAAGGTGGTCATTGGCGCAAGAAGCGCGGTGTTTGCACCGTGCGAAGACCTCGGCATTATCGTGGTGGACGAGGAACATGAGACCACCTATCTCAGCGATCGTCATCCCCGCTACGACGCGCGGGACGTGGCGGCCTGGCGCGCCGAAAATGAAGGCGCTACGCTCCTGCTGGCCTCTGCAACGCCGAGCATTCTGTCCTTTGCCAAGGCGCGTCGCGGCGACTACACGCTGCTGGAGATGCCCCATCGTGTGAACGACCGGCCTATGCCGCAGGTCACCGTGGTGGATATGCGCCGGGAGATCGAAAGCGGCAATCGCAGCGTATTTTCCGGCCTGCTGATGCAGAAGCTTCGCGACTGCATGGCCCGCGGCGAACAGGCAATGCTGCTGATGAATCGGCGTGGCTACAACTCTTTCGTCAGCTGCAGAAGCTGCGGCCTGACAATGAAATGCCCCAACTGCGACGTGGCGCTGACCTATCACATGGCAGGCGGCGATGGTCGCCTGCACTGTCACTACTGCGGCTACATGACCGATACGCCAACCACCTGCCCGGAATGCGCGAGCAAGTACATCCGGTTCTTCGGCGCAGGCACGCAGAAGGTGGAGGACGAGCTGAAAAAGCTGCTTCCTGGCGTGACAGTGGCCCGCATGGATGTGGACACCACCTCCGGCAAGGAGGGCCATGCGAAGATCCTTGATGAGTTCCGCTCCGGACGGGCGCGGATTCTTGTTGGCACGCAGATGATCGCCAAAGGACTTGACTTCCCGAAGGTGACGCTGGTGGGCGTGGTCGCGGCGGATATGACGCTGAACCTGCCGGATTACCGCAGCCGGGAGCGTACCTTCCAGCTGCTGACTCAGGTTGCGGGCCGAGCTGGACGCGGAACGATCCCTGGCGAGGTGGTCGTGCAGACCTACAAGCCGGAGGATGAGATCATCCAGGCGGCGGCCAGCCAGGACTACCGGGCGTTCTTCGAGATGGAATTCTCCCGGCGCAGGACGGGGCTGTATCCGCCTTTCACGATCCTCGCGCGACTGCTGGTGGAGAGTACCAGCGAGCTCTATGCCCGCAAAGCAGCGGAAGCCCTGCATACCCGGTGCCAGGCGCTGCTGGAAACGCATCCGGCGTGGAAAAAGCGCGTCCTGATGATGCTGCTGGACCAGCCGGGCGTGAAGGTGCTGCGGGGCAAATCCCGCTGGCACGTGATGTTCAAGCTGCTGGTGAATCCGGCGACGGAGGAGTTCGTCGCGGCGCTGACGGAGCTTGCCCGTGAGCCGCAGGAGGGCGCCGAGGTGTACTTCGAGTATAACCCTACGACGATGATGTGAGGCCCTCCCAGTCGCCTGTCAGCACGACATGATCCCGTCGGCCTCCGCAGGAGGTCGCCGCACGCTCGTACAAGCGTGTAGCCCGCGCCATGAGGGCGCGGCAAGTCAACACCAACACCGCGCGTACCAACACGCGCGCTCAACCATAAAGAAACCAACCAACTCAATCGCGAAAACGGGTCAAGGGGCTAAGCACCTTGCGGGTGCAGGGCAGAGCCCTGCCCGCCGGAGGCCCCTGTCAGAATAGGAGATATCAACATGGCAATTCGTAAAATTGTGACGCTGGGTGATGAAACCCTGCGCAAGGAGTGCCGCAAGCAGGAAAAGTTTGACCTGCGGCTGGCTATTTTGCTCAAGGATATGGCTGATACCATGTACCGCGCGGAGGGCGTGGGCCTGGCTGCGCCCCAGGTGGGCGTGCTGCGCCGCGTCGTCGTCATCGACGTGGGCGAAGGCCTGGTGGAGATGATCAACCCCGTGATCACCAAGCGCGAGGGCGAGCAGACCGGCCGCGAGGGCTGCCTGTCCCTGCCGGGCCGTCAGGGCGTGGTCACCCGCCCGATGAAGGTTACCGTCAATTATCAGGATCGCCGCGGCGCGTTCCAGCAGCTGACGGCGGAGGGTTTCTTTGCCCGCGCCTGCTGCCATGAGATCGATCATCTGGATGGCACGGTCTACATCGACGTGATGGATCGCGAACTGACCCCTGAAGAGATCGAAGGACATATCCCGGAGGATGATGACGAGTGAGAATCGTATTCATGGGTACGCCGGAATTCGCCGTGCCGTCTCTGAAAGCATTGTGCGATGCCGGTTATGACGTCGTCGGCGTGTTTACCCAGCCCGACCGCCCCAAGGGACGCGGCAACAAGGTCATTGCGTCCCCGGTGAAGCAGCTCGCGGTGGAAAAGGGCATCCCTGTGTTCCAGCCTGTGCGCATCCGCAAGGACGGCGTGGAGGATTTGAAGTCCCTTGCGCCTGACCTGTGTGTCACCGCAGCTTTCGGCCAGATCCTCAGCCAGGAGATCCTGGACATCCCGCGCATCGGAACGGTGAACGTGCATGCGTCCATCCTGCCCAGGCACCGCGGCAGCGCCCCCATCAACTGGGCCATCCTGCAGGGAGACGAGACTGTCGGTGTGACCACCATGATGACCGACAAGGGCATCGACACCGGCGACATGCTTCTCAAGGCAGAAACGCCCTATATCAAGGGTGAAACAGCCGGTGAACTGACCATCCGCATGGCGGAACTGGGCGCGAAGCTGCTCATCGACACACTGAAGGCGATGGAGGCCGGAACCCTCGAACGCATCCCGCAGGATCATGCCAACATGACCTACGACCCCATGCTGACCAAGGAAATGGGCGTCATCGACTGGACGCACAGCGCGGCGGACATCGTGAACCGCATCCACGGTCTGAATCCCTGGCCTGGCTGCTCCACTGCCATCGAGGGCGGACGGCTGAAGCTCCTGCGCGCGGAGGTTGCGGAGGGCGCTGGCCAGCCCGGGGAGATCATTGTCGCTGACCCCAAACAGGGCCTTATCATTGCGGCAGGGGAGGGCGCAGTCAGCGTCACCCAGCTGCAGGCTCCCGGCGGCAAGCCTATGAACAGCAAGGATTATCTGCGTGGCCACCCCATGGCGGTCGGAACCGTACTGAAGGAGGAAATCAGCAATGGCTGATATGAATAACAACAAGCCCCGTGGGAACGGCGGCGAAAATCGCGACCGTAAACCCTCCTTTGGTGGGAATGGCGAGCGCAAATTTGGAAACAAACCTGCATTTGGTGGTAATCGCGGTGCAACCGGTGACCGCAAGCCTGGTTTCCGTGGTGATAAACCTGCATTTCGTGGCGAAAAACCTGCCTTTGGTGGGGACAAGCCTCGTTTTGACGGCGAAAAGCGTCCTGCACGTGGGGATAAGCCCGCGTTTGGAGAGCGCAAACCCTCCTTTGGTGGAAATGGCGAGCGCAAATTCGGTGACAAGCCCGGCTTCGGTGGGAATCGCGGCGAAAATCGCCCTGGTTTCCGTCGTGATGGTGGGGATCGCCGTCCGATGGGCAATGCCCGTCCCATGGGCGACCGCAAGCCCATCCAGGGCAAGACCATCAAGCCCCACCAGCAGGAAGGCCTGCCCGCCCGCCGTCTGGCGCTGGAGGTCATCCGCGAGGTGACGGAGAAGGGCAAGTTTATCCACCTGGTGATGGACGAGAAGCTGCGCAACTGCACGCTGCCCCTCATCGACCGCCGCCTGGCCGCACGTCTGGCTTACGACACCATCGAGAACCAGATGTACCTCGACCATGCGCTGAACCAGCTCATGGCCAAGCCCGACTGTGATATCAAGCTGCGTAACGTGCTGCGCCTGGGCGCGTGCCAGATCCTGCTGGAGGACCGCATTCCCGAGAGCGCGGCCTGCAATACGGCCGTCGCCCTGTGCAAGGAAATCGAAATGGAGGGTCTGGCTGGCGTATGCAATGGTATCCTGCGCAATCTCGTCCGCCAGAAGGATGAGCTGCAGTGGCCTGACCCGCAGGAAAACCCCGTCAAGGCCCTCTCTGTGCGCCACAGCGTGCCGGAATGGCTGGTGGAGAAGCTTCTCGCCGACTGGGGCGACGAGGCCGTCAACCTGATGGCTTTCCACAGCCACGACAGCTACATTACCGTCCGTCCGAACCTGCTGAAGCTGGACGATGCGGCTTTCGAGGCCTTCCTGAACGAGAAGGTCTGGGAGCACGAGCCCGGCAAGGTGGCCCACTCCTGGCGCATCCGCAACATGGCGGAGATCGCCCATGACGCGGGCTTTGTGGGCGGCAAGTTCTCCATCCAGAGCGAGTCCTCCATGATGGCCGCGATGGCTGTCGAGCCCAGGAAGGGCATGCAGATCCTGGATTGCTGCGCGGCTCCCGGCGGCAAGAGCTGCCTGATGGCAGAGCTGATGGGAGGTTCTGGCCGTGTGCAGGCGTGGGAGCTCCATGAGCACCGCACTGAGCTGATTTCGGCACAGGTGAAGCGCCTCGGCCTGGAGAACGTCCGCCCGATGACCCGCGACGCTTCTGTCCGCCGCCCCGACCTGGAAGGCACCATGGACGCCGTGCTGCTGGATGCGCCCTGCTCGGGCCTGGGCGTTATGGCGGACAAGCCCGACGTGAAGTACCGCGTCACCCCCGAAAGCGTGGAGGAGATCGTCCGTACCCAGCGTCAGCTGCTGGACGCGGTGGCTCCCTATGTCAAGCGCGGCGGCACGCTGGTGTACTCCACCTGCTCCGTGCTCAAGGAGGAGAACGTCCGCCAGGCGGAGGACTTCCTCAGCCGCCATCCCGAATTCGAGCTGGCGAAGCTGCCTGAGACCATCCCGGCGGAGTTCCGTCAGCATGAGGATGTGGGCCTGCAGCTGCTGCCCAGCCGCGACGGCGTGGAGGGCTTCTACATCTGCCGGATGAAGAGGAAAAGGATCTAATTCGACTTCCCGATGGAGGGAATATCAATGACTGAACTGACCGGACTCTTCCTGTCCGAACTGACCGACTGGTGCAAGGAGCACAAGCTCCCCGGCTTCCGGGCCAAGCAGATCTTCAAGTGGATCCACCAGGGCGTAGACTTCGATGGCATGACGAACTTGCCCCTTGCCCTGCGCGAGCAGCTGAAGGAGGAGGCCGTCGCCCAACCGGTGCGCATCATCCATGAGCGCCGCTCGAAGATCGACGATACGGTGAAGTTCCTCTTTGGCCTGAAGGACGGCAACTGCGTCGAGGGCGTGCTGATGCACTACCACCATGGGTATACGCTGTGCATTTCCACCCAGGTGGGCTGCCGGATGGGCTGCACCTTCTGCGCGTCCACGCTGGACGGCTGCGTGCGCTCCCTGACGGCTGGCGAAATGCTGGGCGAGGTGCTCTGTGCGAACCGCTACATCGTGGAGAAGGGCCTCCCTCTGGAGGACGGCCAGTCCCCGCGGGTGCACAACCTCGTCCTCATGGGCAGCGGCGAACCCCTCGACAATTACGACAACGTGATGAAGTTCCTGCGCCTTCTGCGGGAGCCGGAGGGGATTCAAATCGGCCTGCGCAACGTGAGCCTTTCCACCTGCGGCATCGTTCCGAAGATGTACGACCTGGCGGAGGAGGATCTGCCGGTGACGTTGTCGGTGTCGCTGCATGCGCCCAATGACGACATCCGCCGCCAGACCATGCCCATCGCCAAGGCATATTGCATGGAAGACTTGCTGGCAGCCTGCCGCAATTATGTGGAGAAGACCGGCCGCCGCATCATCTTTGAGTATGCGCTGGTGGGCGGGGTCAACTGCGAGGAGAAGCATGCTATCGAACTGGCTTCGAGGCTGCGCGGCCTGCAGTGCCATGTGAATCTGATCCCGCTGAATGTGGTGGAGGAACGCGATCTCAAGGGCGTGACGGAAGCCACCGTCCGCCGGTTTATGAATACCCTGGAGAATCTGCATATCTCGGTGACCCGCCGCCGTGAAATGGGCGACGACATTGAGGGCGCATGCGGTCAGCTGCGCCGCAAGACCATCAACGAGGGGAACGTATGAAGCGTAAAATCAACTTCAACAAGGACGTTATCAAGCGCCTGCAGGATTATATTCATCATCAGGAGCCGGAAGCTGCGGTGGAAGCGCCCGCGCCGATGCTGCCTGGGCTGCATGTGTATGCCCTGACGGATGTGGGCAAGGTGCGCGCAGCGAATCAGGACGCAGTGGTCGTAGATGAGGGCATGCTTCTTTACGGCGTTGCGGATGGCATGGGCGGCCACAACGGCGGCGAAACGGCTTCCGCAGGCGCGCGGGACGGGCTGATTGCTGCTTTGGCGGACAAAACGCCCTCTCTTGATGCGCTGCGGGAGGGGATCACGCAGGTCAATGCGGAGCTCTTCAAGCAGCAGGCGGAGGACGAAAGACTTTCCGGCATGGGCACCACGCTCTCTGTGATCTGGATGAGCGAGCACTTTGCGTATCTGGGTCATGTGGGTGACAGCCGTGTATATCGCTTCCGCGAGGGCAAGCTGGAGCAGATGACCGATGACCACTCCCTGGTGGGCGAGTTGGTGCGCGCTGGCTACCTGACTCCTGAGCAGGCGGAGAATCATCCCAACAAAAACGTCATCCTGCGCGCCGTGGGCACGGAGGAGGGCATCGACGTTGACCTCGCCGTCGAGGAGCGAAAGGCGGGCGATCTGTGGCTGATCTGCTCTGACGGGCTGCACGGTATGGTGTCCGACAGCAAGATGGAAGCTATTCTGTCTGTCAACACGCCGGAAAGTGCGGTGAAGCTGCTCATGGACGCAGCCCTCGCCGCCGGCGGACGGGATAACATCAGCGTCGTTCTCGTCGCAGACGGGGAGGTGGCCCGATGAGCGAGAAGATCCTCGCGGGTCGCTATGTCCTGGTGGAACAAATCGGCGTGGGCGGCATGGCCATCGTGTACCGCGCGATTGACCGCAACACCGGTCACAGCGTGGCGGTGAAGGTCCTGAAGCCTGAGTTCAACCGGGACGCTGAGTTCGTCAGCCGCTTCCAGCGCGAGGCCGAGGCTGCCTCCAAAATGACCCATCATAACATCGTCAACCTCCTTGATGTGGGCATGGACGGCGAAAACCGCTACCTCATCATGGAGTATGTCAAGGGCAAGACCCTCAAGGAGGTCATTCAGGAGAAGGGCAGGCTGACTGCCCCGGTCGCGGTGCAGATCACCATCCGCATCCTGTCGGCGCTCCAGCATGCCCATCAAAACGGTATCATCCATCGGGATATCAAGCCGCAGAATATCCTTGTCCATGCCGACGGCCATATCAAGGTGGCGGACTTCGGCATTGCCCGCATGGCCAATTCCTCCACGCTGACCCGCGGGGATTCAGTCATGGGCTCGGTGCATTACTTCAGCCCCGAGCAGGCCCAGGGCAAGGGCACGGACGTGACCAGCGACCTTTACTCCGTGGGCGTGACGCTCTATGAGATGCTCACCGGCCGCGTGCCCTTTGACGGGGACAGCCCGGTCGCCATCGCCATGCAGCACCTCCATGCCGCGCCGGAGCCCATCCGCCGCTATGCGCCGGAGGTGTCCGAGGCCATCTGCCATGTGTGCATGAAGGCCATGGAGAAGGACCCTGCCTACCGCTACCGCTCCGCAAGGGAGATGGCAAGCGAGCTCCGCATGGCCCTGGAGGGCCGCGTGTCCGACATGCAGCCCCGCCTGGTGGAAAACCTGCCGCCGGTCAATCCCAATCCCTCATCCATCCGGCAGGGGGCGGTACGCCAGACTACTGGCCGCAACCGCGTCAAGCCCAGCAATGCCCGCTGGTGGATCATGACTGCCATCGTCACCCTGGTGGTGCTCTATGGCCTGTATCTGGGCACGATGGCGATCTATGAGAAGGTGGTCAATTCCGCCACGGTGGAGGCCTATGTGGGCCGTGAAATCGCCGAGGCGCAAAGGGCCATCACCCGCGTAGGCCTCAGGGCGGAGGTGGTGGAAATCAACCACCCGAGCATTGAATCCGGCGTAGTGGTCATGCAGGCGCCCCAGGAGGACACCACGCTGCGCAAGGGCGATGTGGTGGTGCTGACTGTATCAAAGGGCCCTGCCAGCCAAACAGTCCCCAAGCTCATTGGCATGAGCCGCCAGGACGCCCAGACCACCCTCAAGGCCTATGGAATGACCATGGCTGTGGTGGAATACGTTGTTTCCGCAACCTATGACGCGGGCAGGATCGTGGATCAGCATCCCGAACCAGGTGCGATCTGTGAGAGCGGTGAGATCGTTCAGGTGACGATCTCCGGTGGTGTGGCTTATGTGCCCCGGGTGACGGGACGCAGGCTCAGCGAAGCAAAGGATCTGATCGCGGCATCAGGCCTGACGCTCAATCCGACCATCACCTATGTGGAGACTGCGGAACCTTCCCTGCATGGACTGGTGACCAGCCAGTCTATCGCGGCGGACAGCCAGGTGATCCGCGGAACCAACATCAGCCTGACGGTTTACCGGGTACCCAGCCTCATGAGCCGGGCGAAGCTCACGCTGGATCTGCCTTCTGCCGACGGTCTGACCAGTGTCCGCGTGACCCTTGCGGACGAAAATGCTGCGGAATACACGGTGTATGAGAATGATTTCCCGGCCAATGCCAGCCGCCATCCGGAGATCGAACTGGCGACGGACGCTCCAGGAACCTACACCTACCGCGTATATATCAACAATGTTTTCAAATACTCCAATACGGTGACATTTGAATGAGTGAAGAAATGATGATGCAGGGCGTGCTGGTGCGCGGCTTCGGCGGATTTTACGTCGCTGTGGATGACGCGGGCACGGAGCACATCCTGCGCTGCAAAAAGAAATTCCGCCGCATGCATATTTCCCCGCTGGTGGGGGATGAGCTGCTCTTTACCCCGGGTGAAGGGGAGAAACACGGCTGGGTGGAGGAAATCCTGCCCCGCAAAACCGAGTGCCTTCGCCCGCCGGTGGCCAATGTGAGCCTGCTGCTGGTGGTCATCTGCCCCTCGCCGGAGCCGGATCTGCTGCTGGTGGATCGCCTGCTCGTCCGTGCGCGGCTGCAGGGCATGAAGACCGCCATTGTGGCGAACAAGTGCGACATTGACGCCTCCCTGGTGGAGGACATCCGCCGTCAGTATGCGGGCGCGGATTGCCTCGTTCTTGCTGTCAGTGCGAAGGAGGAGCGCGGCCTTGATGAGCTGCGTGCCATCATGCAGGGCGAGAGCTGCTGTTGCCTGACCGGCCAGTCCGGCGTGGGCAAGTCCACGCTGCTCAACGCGCTGCTGGGGCTGGAGCTGGAGACCGGCGATATCTCGGAGAAGATCCAGCGCGGCAAAAACACCACCCGCCATGCGCAGATGCTCATCCATGATGGCATCCGCGTGCTGGACACGGCAGGCTTCAGCCTTCTGGAGCTGGACGCGAAGATGGAGCCGGACAAGCTGCGTGAGTGCTACCCGGAGTTCCAGGAGCATGAGGGCTGCTGCCGTTTCACCCCCTGCATGCATGACCGGGAACCTGGCTGCTCCGTGACTGCTGCGGTTGCGGCAGGGGAGATCGACGCAGGCCGTGTGGAGCGATACCGGCTGCTCCTCGCTGATGTGCGCGAAACCTGGAAGCAACGGTACAACTGATTGATCCAAAGGCTGACTTGAAGGGGGTATTCCTTTATGAAAGTAGCACCTTCCATCCTGGCTGCTGACCCGCTCAACCTGGAGCGCGACGTGCAGCGCATGATCGACGCCGGAGCCGACTGGCTCCATGTGGACATCATGGACGCGCATTTCGTGCCGAACCTGTCCTTCAGTCCTGCCCTGACGGCGGCGCTGCACAAGCGCTTTCCCGACCTCCCGCTGGACGTCCATCTGATGATGGACAACCCGGAGAAGTACATCGACGTCTTCTGCGATGCAGGAGCATCCGTGCTGACCATCCACGCGGAGATCGGCGGCGACGTGGCGGCGATGCTTCAGCGCATCCGCGGGCGCGACGTGATGGCGGGCCTGTCCGTGAAGCCCGGCACCCCGGCGGAAAGCATCCGCCGCCTGCTGCCCTACGCGGACATGGTGCTGGTCATGACGGTCGAGCCTGGCTTTGGCGGGCAGAAGTTCAACGCCGACATGCTGGACAAGCTGGATGAGCTGCGCAGCATGGGCTACAACGGCCTCCTGGAGGCGGATGGCGGCGTGTCGATGGCAAACGTCGCCAGCTTGCGCGCGCACGGCCTTGATGTGGCCGTCATGGGTACCGCGATGTACGTCAGCGCTGATCCCAAGGCGGATATGGACGCGATCCACGCGCTGTGATCCGTATAGGATGGGAAGCCTGTGGAAAACCTTCCTCAAAAGGAGGTGTCCGCATGCGTCAGCCCCTGTTCACCCCGCCGGAAAAGAAAAAACGCATGAGCCGCAAGCCCGTGCGCAGTTAAGGAGCCAATACGAATGCTGCCGAATGTTCCTGCTTTGCTGATCGAACGACTGAATGCCCAGTACGGCCCCGACCTCGCGGGGGAGATCGTCGCGGGTTTCGTCCGCCGCCCGGTGACGCTGCGGGTGAATACCCTCAAATCCACCATGGAGGCCGTCTGTGATGCGTTGGACAAGGCCGGTATCGCGTATGAAGCCGTGCCGTGGTATGGGGACGCCCTGATCCTGCGCGGCGTGCGGGAGGAGGCCATCCAGGCGCTGCCGGAATATGAGGCGGGCCACATGTACCTGCAGTCGCTGTCCTCGATGATGCCGCCGCTGGTGGTGAATCCGGGGAAGAACGAATCCATCCTGGATATGGCGGCGGCCCCCGGCGGCAAGACCACGCAGATGGCGGCGCTGTCCGGGAACACGGCGCTCATCACCGCCTGCGAGAAGAACAAGATCCGTGCTGAACGATTGCAGTTCAACCTTGACCGTCAGGGGGCGAAGCGGGTCAGCGTCATGTGCCAGGATGCACGGCAATTGAGCGACCTGTTCAAGTTCGACAAAGTCCTGCTGGACGCGCCCTGCACCGGAGCGGGCACCATCCTCATCGCCGAGGGCGAGCCGGAACGCCGTATGACCCCCGACTGGGTCGCGAAGACCGCGTCCACCCAGAAGGCGATGCTCAAAAAGGCGCTGACCCTGCTCTCCGCCGGGCATGAGATGGTCTACTCCACCTGCTCCATCCTGCGGGAGGAAAATGAGGATGTGCTGCGCGCCGTCCTGCCCGCGATGAACGCAGAGGTCGTGCCGATCGAGCATGAATTCCTGCATCACGCGCCGCTGCTGCCAACGACCATCCCCGGCGTGGTGTGCGTGAAGCCGACGGAGCTCTTCGAGGGCTTCTTCGTGGCGAAAATCCGCAAAAAGAAATGAATGGGAACAGGCCTCTGCCCGGTGTGGGTGGGGGCCTGTCAGTCTTTGGCGTAGTCGCGGATGATGCGCCAATATGCCTCTGCGGCGGTTTCACCACCGAAGGCGCAGTAGTATACCTGGCAATTGGTGCAGCGGAACATCCTGATTTCACGCCGGGCGAGTTGGTGCGAAGCTTGGGGCCTGTCATCAATGTAAGGGTTGATGGATTCGGTATAAACTGGCTCGAATGTGTTGCGTTTGCAGTCGGGACAGAGCATGTGAACACCTCCTGTTTTGTCTATTATAGCAGACAATTTGTGAAATGTCCAACTTCTCAGACAAAAATTTGCGTCAAGTCCATAACATAAGAGCATGGAGGTGTTCTTCATGCCGTTTGACGCAAAAATGATGGGAAAGGTTATCCGCAAATTGCGAAAAAGCCGGAAGATCACGCAGGAGGTTTTCAGCGGATTTGCCGCTATCAGCCGCAGCCATTTGGCATCTCTGGAGCGTGGCCATACAGCTAAGGTAGAAACCTACGATAAGATTGCAACTGCCTTCGAGATTCCCCTGAGCGAGCTGTTCCGGCTGGCGGAAGAGGAAATGAACAAGGAACAATGAAAAACAGGCCTCTGCCCGTGTGGGTGGAGGCCTGCTGCTTTATTCAGATATGTGGGCACGGATCCATGCTTCTGTCCCGGGAACGTCAGCATGACCCTGCGCGATGGACAAACCGAGTTCGACAAGTTCGTCCTGCGTGTAGGAAAGCGTCACGGTGTTTTTACGCAATATCATAAGCATGGTCGTCACGCCGATTCGCTTGTTGCCGTCAACAAAGCCATGGTTCTGCGTCAGCCCGCAGCAGATTGCAGCGGCTTTTCCAACCAAATCGGGATATGCTTCGATCGTGCCGAAGGATGCATGGGCACGGGCCAAAGCACTTTCGATCAGCCCCAAATCACGGATGCCGGCTGCGCCGCCGGTAAGCGTAATGAGACGCTCGTGGATCAAAATCACCTGATCCAGTGTGGGAAGCCAGATGCTCATTTTGCCAGCTCCTTCAGGGCGGGCAGGTTTTCTGTTATGAGGTCGTCAATCTCATTGGCAAACTGCCGCTGCTCCTTCTGCTTGAGGAATTGCATGAAGTCCAGCACCTGCTGCTGGGTGTGGACAGGCAGCGTCCGGGCTTCTTCCGTGATTCGCTCAACCAAAGTCATCGCATCCACCTCCTTGGCTATATTATACACAATTCAAGGGGCGAATACAAGCGGTCATTTCGATTTCCTGCCGGTGTTCGCCTTGACAATCCACCCTGCAAAGAGTATGATAAATTGAGCATAAATGTTCTCATGGAGGGAAGGCATGATCGTCCTTGGAATCGACCCCGGCTATGCCCTGATGGGCTGGGGCGTGGTGGAAGCAAACGGCAGCCACATGAAGCTGCTGGGCTACGGCTGCATCGAAACGAAGGCCGGTACACCCATGCAGCACCGTCTGCGGACGCTTCAATTGGGCGTGCGCGACCTGACCCTCATGTACCGCCCGGACGAGGTGGCCTTCGAGGAGCTGTTCTTCGCCCAGAACGTCACCACCGCCCTCATGGTCGGCGCGGCTCGAGGCGCTGCGATCATCGCCGCCGCGGAGTACACCGAGAACCTCTACGAATACACGCCCATGCAGATCAAGCAGGCCATTACCGGCTACGGCAAGGCCGACAAGAAGCAGATCCAGCAGATGGTGAAGATGCTGCTGCGCATGGACGAGCTCCCCAAGCCTGACGACGCTGCGGATGCCATTGCCTGCGCCATTACGCATTGCCAGGCAGGCCGCATGCGCGAACAATTCCGAATGCGATAAGCCGGGCTGCCCCGGCGGGCATCTCGCGATTGAGTTGATTGCTTTCTTTGAGACCTGCCGCGTGAGCGTTGGGGCGAAGACTGGTGTTGACTTGCCGCGCTCGCTATCGCGCGGGCTTCAGGGTTGACTGTGATTTGAGATTAGGAGGACGAAGTCCTTGTACGCATTTATTGAAGGCCAGGTCGTTGAAAAGACCAACAACACCCTCGTGCTGCTGGCGGGCGGCGTGGGGTATCTGCTCAATTGCTCCATGTCCACCATTTCCGCCGCGCCCAAGACGGGCGATACCATGCGCTGCCACACCTGGCTGAGCGTCCGCGAGGATGCGATGGAGCTCTTTGGCTTTGCGTCCAAGGAGGAGAAGCAGCTGTTCCTGCTGCTGACCGGCGTCACCGGCGTCGGCCCCAAAATGGCGCTGGCGCTGCTGAGCACGCTGAGTGCCAGCGATTTGCGTCTGGCCATCATCATGGAGGACGACAAGACCCTCGCCCGTGCGCCCGGCGTGGGCAAGAAGATCGCCCAGCGCATCACCCTGGAATTGAAGGACAAGCTGGGGCAGTTCGAATTCTCCGGCGGGAATGCATCGTCTGCGTCCAGTGCACCGGCAGTGCCCGTCGCGGCGGACAATGTCGCCCAGGCGATGGCGGCTCTGACGGGTCTTGGCTACACTCCTCAGGAGGCCCGCGACGCGCTCCAGAAGATCGAAAACAAGAACGCCCCTGCCGACGAGCTGCTGCGTCTTGCGCTGCGCAGCATGGCAGGGATGTGAGGGGAAATTGCGTCGTAGGGGAGAGCAATGCTCGCCCGCCCATGCGGCTATACCAGCGGGCGTCCAATGGTCGCCCCTACGGATGGCTGAAAAAACTGAAACCGAGGAATTGTTATGATGGAAGAACGTTTTATGGCTCCCGGTTATCAGCCGGAAGATATGGTCGAGCAGTCCCTGCGCCCGCATACTCTGCGGGAATACATCGGCCAGACCGCCGTCAAGGACAGCCTGAGCATCTATATCCAGGCCGCGCTTTCCCGCCATGACGCGCTGGATCACATGCTGCTCTACGGCCCGCCCGGCCTGGGCAAGACCACCCTGGCCAACATCGTCGCGGCGGAGATGGGCTCCAACATCCGCATCACCTCCGGCCCGGCTATCGAGCGCCCCGGCGATCTGCTGTCCATCATCACCAACCTCAATCAGGGCGACGTGCTCTTCATCGACGAAATCCACCGTCTTTCCCGTACCTCGGAGGAGGTGCTTTACTCCGCCATGGAGGACTTCGCGGTGGATATCGTCACCGGCAAGGGCCCGATGGCGAATTCCATCCACATGGCGGTGCCGAAGTTCACCCTCGTGGGCGCGACCACCCGCGCAGGCCAGCTTTCGGCCCCCCTGCGTGACCGCTTCGGCATGCTCTTCCGCCTGGAGATGTATACGCCGGAGGAGCTGGCGATGATCGTCCGCCGCAGCGCGTCGATCCTGGGCATTGACGCAGAGCCGGAGGGCATCCTCGAAATCGCCCGGCGCTCCCGCGGAACGCCCCGTATCGCCAACCGCATGCTTAAGCGCGTGCGCGACTACGCGCAGGTGAAGGGCGGCGGCGTGATCACCGTCGATATCGCCCGGGAAGCCATCGCCATGCAGGGCGTGGATCACCTCGGCCTGGACAAAACCGACCGCACCATGCTCACCACGATGATGGACAAGTTTGGCGGCGGCCCGGTGGGCCTGGACACCCTTGCCGCCACCACCGGAGAGGACGCCGTCACCATCGAGGACGTATATGAGCCCTACCTGATGCAGCTGGGGTTCCTGATGCGCACCCCCCGGGGCCGCGTCTGCACGCCTGCCGCATGGGCGCACATGGGCCGCATTGCGCCTGGCAACGGGGAAAATGGTCAGATGAAAATGGAGCTGTAAACAAAATGAGCCTGCCATAGCAGCGGGCTCATTTTCTGTATGCGGGTGCTTGACGGCGGGATCACTTGTGAGTGGAAGCCCCCCAGCCCCATTTGTTCAGATAGCGGATGGATTCCCCCAGCCGTTTGAGAATTTCCGGCAGATTGCGGGACTTGACCTGCTTGTTGTGCACAACAACCATATCCGGATGATAAACGATCGAGCCGATTTCCAGCGTGCGGCGGCTCAGATCGCTGTCGCCGTGGGCATAGAAAAACTTCGGGTCCAGGCCCTTGAGCTGCCGCAGGGAATTGGTGCGGATGAGCAGGAAGCAGCTGTGGGCGACCTCCACGCTGGTGGGGGTGTGGATCTCGGAATCTGCCAGCGTGTATTCCTCATACCAGCCGTTGAAGGGGCCGGGAAGGCGGCGCAGCGCGCTGCCGATCAGGTATTTGAAGGAGGGGGAACGCTTGGGCAGGAAGACCTCGTTTCCCTGGGCGTCTACGACCTTCGGGGTCAGGATGACGCAGTCCTTGTTGCGCTCCATGTAGGCAACCATGTTGGACAGAACGTGCTCATCAAAGGTAACGTCCGGATGGCAGAGCAGATGATACTGGCTGCGCAGGTTGGGAAGGACGAAATTGTGTCCGCCGCTGTACCCCAGATCCTTGCGCTGGGGATAATACATCACGCCCGGGCACTGCCACTGCATGTGCATGCCCAGCGTTCCGCCGGGGGCGTTATCCACCGCGTGAAGCTCCAGCTCAATATCGCTTTCCTGAAAGCACTGCACTGTATGCAGCACCTGCATGCCCGGATTGTACATCACGATGCATGCGCTCAGGATCGGTTCGGTAAAGATCGACATGGCTATCCCCCCAGCGGTAAAGTATACTCACTCTATTCTACCGCGAAAAGGCGGATTTGTCCATAAAAGAGTGGAAATTTCTGCAGGGAAATGATATAATACAACTGATACCATTTTTTTGATCATCCGGAAGGAGAATCACCATGGAAAAGGCCCTCCGTTCTGACAGCGCCAGCCCTCTGTACCGTCAGCTGATGCAGCGCATCCGGGCGGACATTGCTTCGGGTGTGTATGCCGTGCACAGCCGCATCCCCTCTGAGCCGGAGCTGGTGGAGACCTACCAGGTCAGCCGGGTGACGGTCCGAAAGGCCCTGGCGGAATTGACAAGGGAAGGCCTGCTGCGCCGCATGCAGGGGAAGGGCACCTATGTCTGCGCGCCCCGCTTGAAATCCAACCTGCGGGAGGTGACCAGCTTCCATGAGGCCTGCCTGATGATGGGCTGTGTTCCGGGAACGAAGGTGATCTCTGTTGCGGTAACAAAGGTGGAGGAGGATGTGCGGGAAGCGCTCGGCCTGACCGGGGAAGAGGCGGTGGAGACCATCCGGCTGCGTCTGGCGGACGAAGAGCCGGTGATGCTGGAAACCAACCGTTTCCCGATGAAGTACGACGGACTCCTCCGGGAGGAGCTGACGGGTTCGCTGTATCACATCCTGAGCAAGCAGGGGATCGAAGCGGCCAGCGGCGTGCATGAGATCAGCCTGTGTTACGCGACAAGCCAGCAGGCCAGGCTGCTGGACGTGGAGGTCGGCGCAGCGCTTTTGCAGCTCAATCAGGTGATCTTCGACCAGCACGGCATGCCGCTGCACACCTCACATCAGGTCATCCGTGGGGATCGGTTTACGTTCCGTATTTGAGAACGTTCGGAAACCCCGCAGGGTGCCCCTATCCCGTCCGCTTATGCGGGCATGATCCATTCCAGAAAGGTTCCAACATTATGGCAAAATTTGCAGTCTTTATCGACCTTGAAAACTGCGGCGCGAAGGTCGCGACGCTTGATTCAGTGCTGGAGAAGGTCAAGATCCGCGGTGATATCCTGCTGGGCAAGGTGTATGGCTACACCGACCGCTTCTCCGATCTGAAGGAGGTGCTGCTGTCCAACACCTTCACCGTCGTGCCGAGCCTGCGCTACGGCATCGCCCAGAAGAACAACGCTGACATCCAGCTGGTCATCGATGCGCTGGAGGTCGCTTACACCAATGAGCTGATCGACTCCTTCTGCATCGTCTCCGGCGACAGCGATTATGTGCCGCTGGTGGGCAAATTGAAGTCGATGGGCAAGTTCGTGCTGGGTATCAGCCGAAGCGAGGCCACATCGAACATATTCCTCAATGCCTGCAACGAGTTCCAGTTCCTCGAGGGCGTGAGCCGCAAGGCTGGTGCGCCGGCCCGCAAGGGGAGGAAGGGTGCGTCCAGCGAGGAAACGGTGGACGAGAGCGAGCTGAACAAGCTGGTCGTTTCCATCATTGACGAGGCCACCGGCATGGACGAGATGTACGCTTCTGAACTGAAGGGCGTGCTGACCCGTCTGCGTCCCGACTTCAACGAGAAGGCATACGGCTGCTCCTCCTTCTATAAGCTGCTGGCGAAGCTCTCCGCCAAGTACGGCGATATCTATGTCAAGAACGACAACTTCAACGTCATGGTGTCCCTCAATGCCAACATGGAGGGCGCGGAGGTGCATCCCCAGCTGACCCGCGATAATTGGAAGGAAGCCTTCGCCGCGCAGCTCGCCGCTTACAAGGACGGCGGCTTTGAGCGCGTCAACCCCTCCATTCTGAAGGCGGATATCCTCACCACCTATCCCGATTTCAATGAGCGCAACATAGGCTTCAAGCGCTTCTCCGACGTGATGAAGCAGCTGGAGAAAGACGGGCTGGTCAAGGTCGAAATGGACGACCAGCGCACGATGCTGATTAAGTTACTATAAAGGCTCCCCCTTGGGGGGAGTTCCCGCGTGAGCGGGTGAGGGGGTCTCTCTGTGCCCCAATCAAGATACAGGAGTGATATTTATGACCACCGGCTTTACCCGCGAAACTGCTCTGGCTGCCCTGCAGCAGTACAACAAGGAGCCCTTCCACATCCAGCACGCCCTGACGGTCGAAAAGGCTATGCGCTGGTACGCCAATGACCTCGGTTACGGTGAGGATGCTGATTTCTGGGGCATGGTGGGCCTGCTCCACGATATCGACTTTGAAATGTGGCCCGACGAGCACTGCAAAAAGTGCGTCGAGCTGCTGGAAGGCATTGGCGCCACGCCGGAATTCATCCACGCCGTGTGCAGCCACGCCTACGGCCCCTGCTCCGATGTGGAACCCATCCACGAGATGGAAAAGGTCATCTTTGCGGCGGATGAGCTGACCGGCCTGATCGGTGCGGCGGCCCGGATGCGCCCCTCGAAGTCCTGCACGGACATGGAGGTCTCCTCCCTGAAGAAGAAGTTCAAGGACAAGAAGTTTGCCGCTGGCTGCAGCCGTGACGTGATCCGCGAGGGTGCGGAGCGTCTGGGCTGGGAGCTGGAAGTGCTGATGGAAAAGACCATTGCCGCCATGGCCGCTACGGAGGCAGAGATGCTTTCAGAGCTGGAAGCGCTCACCCAGGGATGAAAACTCCCGGCTGATTCGTTATCATCATGAGGAAAGGGGGGAGCGCCCGATGAAGCATCTTCGTCGGCTCATCTGGCATATCGCATCCCGGCTGCTGATCGTGACGGTCGTGCTGGGGCTGCTGGTGACCGGCTTTTACTACGCGATGAACATGACCAACATCTACGTTGTCCTCAAGGATGGCATGGCCCGCCGCACCCAGGTCGTCATGATGACTGAAGAGGTGGAGGAGCTGCGCAAGTATTTCTACGACAGCTTCCTCAACCGGGACGCGGCTGTGCAGACGGTGATCAACGGCACGTCGCCCTACCAGGCCTATAACATCGTGGGCATCGACCATCGCCTGGAAATGGGCTTCACCTGGGTATGGCCCTGGGATACCACCGCCCGTGTGGACATTGTGGAGCGCGTTCCGGCCATTGACGGCCGCGTGAAGGGGAACGTCGCGGAGGATTACATCGCCCTGTACGGCAACGACGCCCTTTACCCGCCGGACTGGATCAGCGCCCGCTACCGCGCAACGCTGGTCAAGGAGAACGGCCAGTGGAAGATACTGAGTATCCAGACCATTGAAAGGCTGGAGGAATAACGAAGGAGCGCCCCGATTGTGGGACGCTCCTTTTGCGTGCAATGACCTTTCGAGGCGTCAGTACCCTGCCTCCTCATCCACCAGCACGACGGTGATCCTGTGCCCACCCACGGGCCGCTCGATGATGGAGGTCACGTTGCACATGCTGCGGGTGCAGTTCGCCGCGTCGCACTTGCCGGCCAACGCGCAGGGTGTGTTCAGTCCCAGACGGCGGGCGTTTTGCGGGCAGGCGACGGTCTTGATGCGGGCGATGGCCTGGGGGATGCCGCCGTCCACCAGCTTGTTCGCGCCAGCCACCACGATCACCTGCTTGGGCCCGGTGCCACAGGGGCTCCCTGCGATCATCGCGGCGACGCGGTTGCCCGTACCGTCGATGTTCACCAGGCAGCCGGCCGCTGTGATGGCGTTGCTGCTGGTCAGGTACACGTCTGCATTGGCGGCGTGGGTGAAAACATCAGGCTTGGGCTCGTCGTTCTTCCAATGCCAGTGGGGATGGCGGCCCATCTCCTTCAGCGTTTCGTAGATCCCCATCTCGCGAAGGGTCACGCTGCCGCCAAAGCCCACGGAATCAGCATCGCCGATCAAGCCCATGACGATGTTCTTCGCCTCCGCCAGTGTGGCGGCGTGGTGCACGGGGAAGCCCTTGCGGACAAGGCTGTAGATGGTGTTGGTCATCAGGGTAGTCATGGGAACGCCTCCTTAGTAGACTTTGTACAGCCCGCTGAGCATCAGCAGGGAGAAGAAGTACAGGCAATTGTCGTAGTAGCGGCGATTGCCCCTGCGCAGAGGCTCGTTCCAGAAGCGCCGCAGCCATTCGTCTGCGTGGATACTGTCTGAGGCGATGCTGGCTGCACCCAGTACGGCGGTGATCGCAACGGGGTGCATGGCGGGCTCGTCGAAGGGGGCGCCATCCAGGTGATAAGCCTTGAAATCGGCCTGAGCGATGGGGGCAAAATAGTCCTGCAAGCGGGTGACGACCTGCGCTGTTGCGTCGTTGCGGCCATTCCACAGGGTATCCAGCGCGATGTTCATCGCCACGCGGTAGGCGTCGGAATAGTAAGCGAAGGGCTTGCCGAACATGAGGCGGGTCGAGCCGTCATACTCGGTGTATTCGGCGGACATGCCTGTCACCGGGTGTGCGGAGGAGGCGATGAACGCCCGGCTGACCCGGGCGGCCTCCAGCCAGAAGGAACGGTCGCAGGGATCAGCGCGCTCGGCAAACAGCTCGTAAAAATGGGGCAGATGATAGCTCGGATCGGTGTATAAGGCTTCCGGGACGAATCGGATGTGATGATTCTCCGGGTCCCACATGGGCTGACCGGCTTCCACCATCTCGTGCTGATGGACGCAGTGGCGCAGGATCGTCCTGGCCTGCTCTGTGTAGTTGTAAATACCCTCGCCGTCGCCCCAGCGGGCGGACGCCATCAACAGCGCCATGGCGAAGTATTCCTCGCCGTCGGGGGCGGGGCCTTCCGCGTTGTGGACGCCGTTCAGCTGCACCGACCAGGCAAAGTAGCCTTCGTATTTCCCGCTGCGCTGACGCATGTAACGGTCGGAAAAGGTCCACAGCTTGTTGAAGATATCCTGCCTGTCCATCTGCACGGCCATCATCATGCCGTAGGACATGCCCTCGGTGCGGGCGTCGTGGTTGCCGGTGTCCTCCATGCAGGCAGAGTCAGCGTCTACCTCGTGGTAGAATTTTTCCTCCGGGTCGAAAAAGATGGTCTGGAAGGCGGCTTCGACCTTTGCGCGGGCTTCCTCGTCCGAAATGCCGATACGGACGAAATAGTTGGGATAAACGCGTTCCATAACGCACCTCCAATTTGCGGGCTGCTTTGCTGTCCCAATTCGACAGGACACGTCTAAAATCCTGCCTGATTGACTTCCGCTGCCGATGGTGCTACAATATTCCGGATAAATCCCCCAAAGGAGACCCGCCCATGCGCCGTATTTATCTTGACAACGCCGCCACTACCGCCGTTTCCACCGAAGTGATGGAAGCGATGACGCCTTATTTCACCGGCGTTTTCGGCAATGCCTCGTCCATCCACGGCTATGGCAGGGAAGCCAAGCGTGCAATAGAAAACGCCCGCCGACAGGTCGTCAAGGCGCTGAACGCCGCGGCGCCCCAGGAGATCTACTTCACCGCCGGTGGCTCGGAGAGCGATAACTGGGCCATCAAGGGCGTTGCCTTCACCAAGGGGGAGGGCCATATCGTCACCACCGCCATTGAGCACCATGCTGTGCTTCATACCTGCCAGTGGCTGGAGAAGCGCGGCTTCACCGTCACATACCTGCCGGTGGATGAATACGGCCGGGTCAGCGCGGCTCAGGTGGAAAAGGCCCTGCGCCCGGATACCATCCTGGTCAGCGTCATGGCGGCAAACAATGAGGTCGGAACGCTTCAGCCCATTGGGGAAATCGGCGCGCTTTGCCGCGAACGGGGCGTGCTCTTCCATACGGACGCGGTGCAGGCTGTCGGGGCGATTCCCATCGACGTGCAGGCAATGCAGATTGATCTGCTGTCCCTGTCCGGGCACAAGTTCCATGGGCCCAAGGGCGTGGGCGCGCTGTATGTCCGCAAGGGCGTGAAGCTCGAGAACCTCATCCACGGCGGCGCGCAGGAAAGGGGCTTCCGTGCGGGTACGGAGAACCTGCCTGCCATTGTCGGGCTGGGGAAGGCTATCGAAATCGCCCATGCGAATCTGGCGGACAACGCCCTTCGCATGGCTGCCCTGCGTGACCGGCTGATCGAAGGCCTGATGGCCCGTGTGCCGGACGCCCGCCTGAATGGCCATCCCACCGACCGGTTGCCCAATAACGTCAACCTCTCCTTTGCCAAGGTGGAGGGCGAGGCGCTGCTGCTCCGGCTGGATCTGGTAGGCGTGGCAGGTTCCTCCGGCAGTGCGTGCACCTCCGGGACGCTGGACCCCAGCCATGTGCTGATGGCGCTGGGGCTCAGCCAGGCTCAGGCCAACGGCGCGCTCCGCCTGACGCTGGGCACCGATACCACGGAGGAGGAGATCGACGCAGTCCTGGATATCCTGCCGCCCATCGTGGCCGACCTGCGCAGGATGGTTTCCCGATAAAATGAAGAATGCCGCCCCGTTGGACAAAAATCCAGCGGGACGGCTTTTTGATGCGTGGGGTTATTCCGCCTGAGCGGGCTCGGCAGCAGCTTCCTCAGCGGGATTCTGCTCCTCCAGGCGCTTGAGGTAGAACAGCACATAGCACAGCTCCATGCGGATGCTGTAATACAGGATCGCAGCCATCATCACGATGAAAAGCACAATGCTCAGCAGCACCATCGCGGCTTCGGAGTTGCCCAGCAGGCCGCCGGCAGCGCCAATGACCACAGTGATGACCAGCATCATCACATACATGACCAGGAAGATCGGGATGACCAGCTTGAAGGCCTGCCACTTATGGCCCTTCATCATGGCCTTGGACTGGCGGACGGATTCGAACACGCCGGTTTCGGGCTTATCTGCCAGGATGTAGGTGGACAGCATGTAGCGCATTGCGGCGGGGATCATCAGCGCAAACACCAGGATCAGGCCGATCACGGGCAGCAGCGTCATCAGTGCGGCAGAACCTTCGGAGATCGTGCCGGTGGTGGTGTTCACGGAGCCGAGCACGACGAAGGCGGAGATCAGCACGACTGCATAGCCGGGGAGCATCCACAGCATGGTCTTCAGACCCACCCACAGGCTCAGGCCGAGAGCCTTCAGACACTGGCCCATGCGGCTGAACACGCGGCCCACGGTGACGGTTTCGTCGCCGCGGCACAGGTCGATCATAGCGGCAAGCCGGCCCATACCAAGGCCACAAGCGACCAGCATCATGGCTGCCATCAGCACGATAGCGCCGATCACCATCACGCCCTCGTTGCCGGACAGGGCCATCAGGGCGGTGCCGCCCAGCGTGATGGCGTAGACGATACCCACTACGATGGCCATCATGCCCAGAAGCTTCCAGAAGTGCTTCTTCGCCAGCTCTTTGGCACTTTGACGGGTGTAGACGTTTTCAACAGAGAGGTTGCTCATTGTTCATTCTCCTTTTCTTCATTGGTTTCGGGGGATATATCCTCAGGGGAAGCATCGGGGGATTCCGCCGGAGCATCGGGGGATTCTTCCTGTGCCGGGGAGGGGGGATTGCTTTCCTGCCATGCGCTGATGGGCGCCGCCTTGGCCGGATCAGTCTCCGTGTGATCGCGGAGCCAGTAGCTCACGGGCGCATCGGCAGCGGGTTCACGGCATTTGAGGAAAAACAGCGCATAGACCACATCAAACTGAATGCCAAAGTAGATCGAAGGAAGGAAAATGGCTAGCAGTATGGCGATCAGGCAGATGATCTGCACGGCAACGCTGGCGTTGTTTCCGATGATCGCCAACACCATGGAAAGCAGGATGATCGTTCCGTACATCACGCCGATCATCTTCAGGATCATCGGTACGCCCAGCTTGAAGCACTGCCACTTGCGGCCCTGCATCAGCCCCTTTGACAGGGTGACGCACTCCCGGACGCCCCGTTCCGGCTCGTTTGCCATGATGAAGGTGGACAGGCAGTAACGAAGTGCTGCCGGGATGATCAGGCCGAAGAGCAGGCCAACGCCGATGCAGCCGATGACATTGCCCAGGTCGTACTGCCCGAGGTCTTGCAGCTCCACGCTCAGGAAGAACACCAGCGCGCCGGGCAGCGCCCACAAGGCGGTCTTCAGTGCGACGAAGAGGGAAAGTCCCCAGGCCTTCAGGCAGTAGCGCATCCTGCAGAAGCCGCCCAGCAAACGGGGCTTTTCGTCCCGGGCGGCAACAGCCAGAAGCTGCGCATGGCGACCCAGGCTCAGGCCATTGCTTACAAGGCCCGCAATGGCGATGTAGGCGAGATTGAACGCCCAGAACTTGGCGGAGGTGAACAGGCTGCTCAGGGCGTCGGTCATGGGAGCGGTGGAGGTAATGGTCTTGGAGGTGACAAAGGTATTGGCAGCGTCAACGATGGCCTGGGTCTCCGGGGCAGTGATCATATCGCCAAGGGCTGTCAGTCCATTTTCCATCAGCCATGTGCACAGCGCGATGACTGCCAGCATCCCCAGCAGCCGCCAGAAGTGCTTACGGGTCTTCTGCACCGCCTCCTGGCGGAGATAGACGTTCTCTACGGTTTGCTTCACGCTCATAATGGGGCTCCTTTCGTAGGGGTCACAAGCGGCTGAATCGGTTGAGAGCCTTCATCCGCCGGTCATAGAATGCTGCAGTGACAGCCTCAAAAACAAGGCTGATTCCAAAGCTGACAAGGGTGGCCAGGACACTGCAGATGGGTTCATACAGGGCATTGCCCATTGCGGCGGCAAGGATCTGCGCGGTCAATTCCAATATGAGAAATAGAAGGATCGCTGTACCGATCACAGGCCCGTGAAGCTTCAGAAAACGCAGCAAATTGCCGGACATGATCAGCTTGGAATCATTCAGGCATTCTGTCACACCACGTTCCGGAGAATCTGCCAGGGCGAAGAAAGCAAGCGAATACCTCAGGCAAGTGACGATCATCAGTGCCGCACCGCCCAGAAAACTCACAACGGCCAGCAGTGTTTCCAGCGGCGGAAGCGCTGCGGAAAACAGCATTGCCATCACGATGCCCAGAAACGCAGCAAATCCCCACAGGAACATCCACAGCAACATCCAAAGCGCCAGCTGTGCGGTTTTCATGCACCGTTTGAGCCAGCGCAGCATCGTTCGCAGATGCATTCCGGTGGGCGTGGGTTCCCTGCGAACCATATCCAACAGCATGGCGTGACGGCCGGTGTTCAGGCCGATCACCAGGGGCATTACCAGCACATAGAGGATGCCATGAACAAGGGCGTTGGCGCTTTCGGGAGCAGTCATTCCGTTGATGGAGGAGGGCAGATCCGGCGTACCAACCACCCGATCAGCCACCCACGCGGTGCCCTGCCACAGCAGCCATGAGGCACCCAGCGTCGCAATACTGATCAGAACCAGCAGCCACCAGCAGCGCTTCACTGTCTGCAAGCCTGCTTGACGGATGTGTACATTTTCAA
>JBGUSK010000043.1:0-4156 GCA_045132495.1 Christensenellales bacterium
CAAGGCTCTTCCGCTTGCGAACGAACAGTGATCTTAGCCAGGAATTCGATATTCCCCTCCGGACCCTTGATGGGCGAATAGTCCAGCGCCTGCACCTGCCAGCCGATTGTCGGACAGAAGTCAACGATCTCCTGCAGAACGTCCTGGTGCACCTTCGCGTCGCGGACAACGCCCTTCTTGCCTACCCGTTCAGGTCCAGCTTCAAACTGGGGTTTGATCAGCGTATAGAACACGCCTTCTTCACCCATCAGCTGAGCCGCAACCGGCAGAATCAGCCGGATGCTGATAAAGCTTACGTCCATTACCGTAACGGTAGGATGAAGCGGTACCATTTCAGGCGTGAGATGACGGGCGTTGGTACGCTCCATCAGCGTTACCCGGGGATCGTTGCGCAGCTTCCAAGCAAACTGCCCGTAGCCCACATCAATGGCATACACATGGGCTGCACCGTTTTGCAGGCATACATCCGTAAATCCGCCAGTGGCTGCGCCGATATCCATACAGACCTTACCAGTCAGATCAGCATTGAAGGATTTGATGGCCTTCTCCAGCTTGAGCCCGCCGCGGCTGGCATAGGGATTGGAGCTCCCCTTGATTGTCAGCTCGTCCTCCGGTTTGATGATCTCACTGGCCTTGTTGATACGACGAAGCCCCACGAAGACCTCGCCTGCCATAATGCTTGCCTGGGCCTTGGCACGGCTCTCGCAAAGACCGCGCTCTACCAGCGCAACATCGGCCCGCTGTTTGTCACTCATGCATTTATTCCTCATTTACTTGTGTTGAAGGCTATCAACGATCTGCGCTGCGATCTTCTCAGGCGACAAGCCATACTTGTCCAGCAGCAGCGTACGGCTGCCATGGGTAATGAATGCATCCGGCAGCGAAAAGCACTTTGCTGGATGCGGCATTCCATGCTCTGCAGCGAAACAGCGTACTGCAGCGCCGAAACCACCCGTTTGAACATGTTCTTCCAGTGTAAAAATAGGCTTATCCGCAACCATACGCAGAAGGGTTTCATCCATTGGCTTCACACTGGATGCATTCACCAGCCGAACGGAAATGTCTTTTCCCTTCAAGATATCAAATACTGTCACAGCAGTTTCGACCATGGAACCGACCGCCAAGAGCGTACAATCTGTCCCGACTTCAAGAACCTCCCATTTCCCTGGGATATATTCCTTTTCACAGGGATACCTTTCACTCAGATCAGTGCTTGTACGTCCATATCTGATGGCACAAGGGCCCTCATGCTGCTGCGTCCAAGTGAGCATCGTCTTCAACTCGCCGATATCACGGGGCGCAAGAACAGTCATGTTCGGCACCGGCAGCATGGATGCGAAGTCCCATACGCCATGATGGGTTTCCCCATCCTCCCCCACAAGACCCGCTCGATCAAGCAGCAGCGTCACCGGAAGATTGGGCATACATACATCATGGATCATCTGATCAAAGCTGCGCTGAAAGAAAGAAGCATAGACCGCAAAGTACGGCTTCATGCCGCCAGCTGCCAGGCCTGCTGCCATCGTGACGGCATGTTCTTCAGCAATGCCGACGTCCAGCATGCGGTCGGGGTGCTTCGCCTGAAAATGATTCAGCCCGGTGCCGCTGGGCATAGCCGCGGTGATCGTCATAATGCGGGGATCGCCATCCGCCATTTCCGCCAGGGTTTTTGCCATCACAGTGCCATAGGAGGGCAGCGTACCCACCTTGCGTCGATCCCCTGTATCCACATAGAATGGCGGCGTCCCATGGAAGATTTCCGGCTTTTCCTCCGCCTTGTCATATCCATGGCCCTTTTGGGTCAGCACGTGAACGACAACCGGTTCCTGCAGCTCCTTCACATTTTCAAGGGTGTGAATGAGGCCCTGCAGGTCGTGTCCATCGATGGGACCGTAATACCGGAAGCCCAGCGCATCAAAGAATCCTTCCTGCTCTTCGTTGACAAAGATGGACTTGACGGAATCCTTCAGCCAGGATATGAAGTTTGCCAACGGCTTACCGACAAGCGGGATCGCGCTCAAGCCGCTTCGCACGGCTGTTTTTGCATCTTTCCACTGCCTTGAAGCACGAAGATCCGTCAAATGCCGGCTGAGCGCACCCACATTGCGTGCGATGGACATCTCATTATCATTCAGGATGACGATCATCCTGGTTTTGGTATTGCCCGCGTCATTCAACGCCTCATAGCACATGCCGCCGGTCATGGCGCCATCGCCAACCAGAGCAATCACCTGATGCTTTTGGCCGAGCTGATCGCGGGCCCTGGCCATCCCCAACGCAGCTGAAATTGCAGTGGAGGCATGCCCGGTCTCAAAAGCGTCGTATTCACTCTCACTGCGCTTGGGAAAGCCGGAAAGTCCGCCATAGCTTCGCAGCGTATGAAATGAGTTGACTCTTCCGGTCAGCAGTTTATGAACATAGCTTTGGTGGCCCACGTCAAAGATCAGCTTGTCTTCGGGCATATCAAATACGCGGTGCAAAGCAAGTGTCAGCTCGACCACGCCAAGGTTTGAGGCGAGATGTCCGCCATTACGGGCCGTGGTAGCCACCAGCTCCGAACGGATCTGCACCGCCAGGTCATTCAGCTCATCCAGCGATAAATCCTTGAGGATACGTGGAGATTCGATCTGGTCAAGACGCATGTGTCTCCTCCTCGATCGTATAAAAATCAGTAATATTTTCGAATCAGGCGTTCAATCAGCGGAAGATCTATTCTGCGGCCATGCCAGGCACGTTCCATCAGCTTCACCCGCAGGAACATCGCCACCACCGCAACAGCAATGTAAACCAGCCAGCCCAGCAGCGTCATCAGGAAACCGAAATAAGGCACGCTTCCCACCAGCAGGCTGATGATCCCCAATAATGCCGCACCAAGCAGATGCACAACCGCCAGCGCAGCACTTTGCACTGCAAAGCGGCGGATAGCTTTGCTTTCCTTCTCTGCCCAGCACAGGAAAATCGCAAACGGACTAAGCATCGCAGCCATCGTGCAGGCAAGTCGAACACCGGTGTTGGTTGCCAAAAGAGGCTGGTTTTCCTCTGGCAACAAAGTCAGTATATCTTGCTGGAATTCAGCATGCGGCGGGTGATTCTCCTCCCGCTGAACGCGGGGCCGACGCACAGTACTCACAGCTTCGTCCCCTTGGCGCCTTTGGAGCCCTTTGCACCTTTCGCACCACCCAGTGACACAGACTTCAGGATGTCCGACGTAAAGGCATAATTCCGCAGATTGCGATCCTCGTGGGCACGCAGGGCGGACTCCACCATGCGGTCGATCAGCTGGGAATACTTCACCCCTGCGTTCTCCCACAGGTAGAAGGCCAGGCTTCCGGGAATTGTGTTGATCTCAGTGATGTAAACCTGCTCGGTGGCTTTGTCGAACATATAGTCAATGCGAACCACGCCCTTGCAATCCAGCATGCGGAAAATCTCACAGGAAAGCTGCTGGATGTGGTCGCGCAGGCTGTCCTCAATTGGAGCAGGCAGTACGCGGTGCAGGCTTGCCATCCCCTTCGACCCGCCGTTTGCCAGATACTTCTCCTTGAAGTCCAGGAACTGCTCACCGGACAAGGGCATTTCAATGGGGCTGGCTGTCACGTCATCATCATACCCCAGAACGGAGCAATTCAGCTCGATAGGCTTGTCGAGACCTTTTTCCACCAACACGCGGCGGTCATAATCAAAGGCGAGCTCAAGGCTGTCGATCAGGCCGTCACGGTCATCCGCACGTGACACGCCGATGGAGGAGCCCAGATTGGCAGGCTTGACGAATACGGGATAGCCAAGCTCCTGCTCCGCCTTGTCCAGCACCGCCTCACGATCCGCCTGGAACATGGAACGGGTAAACCAGCAGTCCGGCAGGCAGGGCAGCGTGCCCGCACCGCGGAAAAACTGCTTCATCATAATTTTGTCCATGCCGATGGCGCTGCCTGCCACACCCGTGGAGGTATAGGGCAGATTCGCCAGCTCCAGCATGCCCTGGAGGGTGCCGTCCTCGCCGTTGAGGCCATGCATGACAATCACGCAGCAATCCAGGCGTGCCACGACTTCCTGCGTCGGATGACCGAAGAGGCCCTTAGCAGGGCGATTGGCAATCAGCGCACCGCTGCCAGCGGTGATGTCCAGCGCCACCTGGTCAATGCCCTTCCTGTCCGGG
>JBGUSK010000044.1:0-6274 GCA_045132495.1 Christensenellales bacterium
TGCGGCCATCAGCACGCACCACATTGCTCACATCCACGCCGAAGCCGCGCAGTTCACGGATGCAGGCGTCAGCGATGTCGTTCTTGGGCAGCACGGTCACGAAAGCGGAATCCAGGCCGTAGTTGGCCAGGGACACGGAAACGTTGGCTTCGCCGCCGCCGAAGGTGGCCTCCAGAGAGGGGCTCTGGAAGAAACGCTCGTAAGCGGGGGACTTCAGTCGCAGCATGATCTCACCGAAAGTAATAATCTTGCCCATTTTAGGTGTACCTCCATTTTTATAATTCGGAATTCGGAATGCGTAATTCGGAATTCTGAAGATTGTCTGTTACTTATCTTTCTTGGTCAGCCAGACGTAGCAGCAGCAATTCTCGTCGGTGGACTTGGCCTGGATCTCCTTGATGTGCCAGCCGCTTTGCAGATATGCGTCCAGCTCGGGGAGTTCTGCAACCTCGCGATTGCCGGTGACCTGACCGACGATGATGAGCTTGTCCATTGGGATGACCTCCCGTCAGAGCATGATGCCCCTTACTTCTGGACCAGGTGCACAGCGAAGCCAGCAACTTCGTCCTCGAGGTAGATAGCGATCAGCTTGCCGTTTTTGACGACAGCGGACTCCTCGATGAACTTGTAGCCACGCATCTCCAGGTGCCACTTGGCGCGCTTGACGCTGTTGGTGCCGATGGCGATGTGGCCATGCTTGCCGCGGCCCATGTACTTGTTGATCTCGATGCCGGTGCCCACGAAGTTGGAGGAGTTGCCTTCCTTGATGGGCATACCCATCAGTGCGGCCAGCTTCTTGCACTCAGCCATGGATTCCTCAGCGGACTCGGTGTTGATGCCGATGTGACGGATCTCGAAGCCCAGCATCTTGTTCACTGCGCTGCGGGTCAGCTCGGTGATCTTGTCCCATTCCTTGTTCTTGATCAGGTCCTTGGGGCACATGAAGGTGCCGCCGCAGCAGATGATGCGGTCGAAGGCCAGGTAATCCAGCATGTTCTTCTCGTTCACGCCGCCGGTGGGCATGAAGTTGAGGCCGGGATACACGGGGGCCAGGTTCTTGATCATGGGCAGGCCGCCAGCAGCTTCAGCGGGGAAGAACTTCACAGCCTTCAGGCCGTAGGACAGAGCCACCTGGATATCAGAGGGGGTGGAAGTGCCGGGGCAAATCGGGATATCCTTCTCCACGCAGTACTTCACGATCTCGGGGGACAGGCCGGGGGACACGATGGCGGCGGCGCCAGCGGCCACAGCACGGTCAACCTGCTCGGTGGTCAGGACAGTACCGGCGCACAGGGCAACGTGGGGCAGTTCCTCGTGCACGCGGCGGATGGACTCCTCCGCAGCAGCAGTACGGAAGGTGATCTCGGCCACGGGCAGACCGCCGTCAGCCAGGGCCTTGCAGAGCGGCACAGCGTCGTCAGCATCGTCAATCGCAATGACGGGAACCAGACCAGCCAGGGAAAGCTTCTCCAAAAACTCCATGGGACATCGTCCTTTCTCTTTGCATTTGGATATACTCTGTAAGCGGTTACAACTTCAGCCGTAACTTCAGCCTGGAAGCTTCCGGAGAATATTGCAGCAACGCATACATAACCAATCCTATGATACACGTTCTCGTAAAATCCGTCAAGATAAAAAGACGCGAATTGTCCTTTTTTTGTCTTGAATGGAAGAAAATCGGCCTGACAGACCGTTAGCGTCAAACGGGACTTGCAGAAATGAGTCATAATATGTTAGAATAATGACTGCAAAGAATCAGTGAAGTAAGGAGGGGACATGATGAGCACCATGACCTTCAAGTGTCCCTGCTGCGGCGGATATCTGGAGTTTGATCCGTCGCTGCAGAAATTCAAGTGCCTGTATTGCGCTCAAGTTCTGAGCGAAGAGGATCTCCGCGACCAGTCCGAAGAGCGGGAAGCAGCTGCTGACGCTGCTCAGGCGGAGGAGACATCAGCGTCCCAGGAGCAGCACCTGCGCAGCTATCAGTGCCAGATGTGCGGCGCTGAGATCGTCACCGATGATACCACCGCAGCGACCCGCTGCTATTTCTGCCACAGTCCCGTGGTGCTGCACGACCGGCTGGATGACGATTTCCGCCCAGACGGAGTGATTCCTTTCCAGCTGGACAAAGCAACGGCGGAAAAGCAGTTCATGGACTATATCAGCAGGAAGAAGTTTGTGGATCGCGCCTTCTTCAACGGTGCACAGCTGGAGATGTTCTCCGGTGTGTATTATCCCTGGTGGTATATGGACGTTGAGGGCGAGGCCGAATTTGATGGTGAAGGAACCCGCTCCACTGTCCATTCCACGCCGACGCATATTGTGACCACAACCCGCGTCTACAGCGTCCACCGGGAAGGTCGCCTTTCCTTCCGCAACATGGCCCGCAAGGCGCTGCTCAAGGCTGATGGCAAGCTCTCTGACGGCATCCATCCTTATGATGTAGAGGGAATCAAACCCTATGCCAGTGGTTTCCTGAGCGGCTTCCTGGCTGAAAAGCGGGATATCTCCGAGGCTGCAGCCAAAGAGGAAACCATCCGCGAGGCGAGCGATTACGCAGCCTCCATGATGAAGCAGAAGCATTCCTTCAACGCGCTGTCCGGGCAAACGCGTTTCAGCCCCATCAGCGTAAAGAGTAAGTATGTTCTCCTGCCTGCCTGGGTATTGACCTATAAGGGAGGAAAGGATGGCGCGCCTTACTATTACATGATGAACGGGCAGACGGGAAAGGTTTGTGGTAAGCTGCCTATTGACAGAAAACGGGTTCTGGCGACTGCTTTGGGTGTGGGGCTGATAGTATTCCTTGTGCTGTGCGGGGGAGGTGCATTCATTTGGTGAAGAAGCTGCTTCCTGTTCTGATCGCTCTCCTGCTGCTGCCGGTGATCGCGCTGGCTGACGCACAGGTCATTGACTGGGCGAATCTGTTCACCGCATCTGAAATTCAGCAGATGAATGAGATCATCAAGCGCATCGAGCGCGAGCATCAGGTGGATATGGTCGTCCTGTCCACCAATGACGTGCCGGATGATTATTCCGAAAGCATGTGGCGCGTGCGCGACTATGCAGATGATTTCTATGACAACGGCGGCTATGGCATGGGTGAGGACAACTCCGGCATGCTGATCCTGCTGGACATGAACAACCGAGTGGTGTGGCTGTCCACCGGCGGCGTGATGATCGAATACATCAATGATGCCCGTGAGGAAGCCATCATCGACGCGGGCTATAATGACCTTCGCTGGGGAAATTATGGTCGGACGCTGATTTCTTCGCTGTCACGGGTGGAGTATTACATGAACAAAGGGCGCGAGGAAGGGACATTCCTGTACGATGAAGCCACCGGCCAGCGGCTGGGCGGCATCCACAACGCGCTGACCTCCGGGGAGATAATGGTTTCCGGTATTGCAGGGGCTGCGGTGGCGCTGGTGATCATCCTGAGTGTCAGCGGAAGCTACAGCCTCAAGGGCAGCACCTACTCCTATGACTGCAACGCCAATTCCTCTGTCGTCTTGACGAAGGACGACGAGGTCTTTGTTCGTCAGTTCAGCCGCCGCGCTGCTCGCAGTACGGGAACCCACCATGGCGGCAGCAGCGGACGCTCCGGAGGCAGTGGGGTACATCGTTCCTCCAGCGGAAGAAGCCATGGAGGCGGAGGACGCAGATTCTGATGAATTATAGCCTGAAAAGAACCTGTTTGCAGCAATTGCATAGGACCTTCGGGCTGGAAGAATATCGTCCCGGTCAGAAAGCCGCGGTTCATGCCCTGCTGTCTGGCTGGGACGTGATGTGTATCCTGCCCACTGGTGCGGGTAAAAGCCTGTGCTGGCAGCTGCCTGCGGTGGTACATGAAGGGCTAACGGTGGTCGTATCGCCGCTGATCGCCCTGATGCGCGATCAGGTGCAGCATCTCGCTGATGTTGGTATTCCAGCGGTGACGCTGGACAGCCTGATGAGCGAACATGATAAGCATGCTGCAATTCACAGCATTCGGCAGGGGAGCGTCCGGATTGTCTTTGTTTCACCAGAGAGATTGGAGGATTCACGTTTTCGATGCCTATGCAGTGAAGTTAAGCCCTGGCTTATGGTGGTGGATGAGGCACATTGCGTTGTGCAGTGGGGCGAGAGCTTCCGTCCGGCATATGCAAATATCGGCAGTTTTCTTCAATCGCTGCCGAAACGTCCGGTGCTGTGCGCCCTGACTGCGACGGCGGATGACGACATGCAGCGCGCGATTGAAAAATCGCTGGCAATGAGGCGGGTGAAACGAATCCTTCTGCCCATCGTGCGAGAAAACTTCATCTATGATGTTCGAACAACGCTTGATCGTACAGGGGATATTCTGCGGATGGTGCAGCAAACTGACTGCAAAACGGTGATTTTCTGTCGCAGCCGGAGCAGAACCGAATACCTGTCGGCGCTGCTGAATGCATCTGGTTTTGAGGCGGAATACTATCATGCAGGAAGGGAACGCACGGAACGTCTCGGTGTGCAGCGACGCTTTGCAGAGGGAAACGTACAGATCCTGTGTGCGACGACGGCCTTCGGGTTGGGGATTGACATTCCTGATATTCGACGGGTAATGCATGATTATCTGCCCGACAGCCTTGTCGACTATGTTCAGCAGACCGGACGTGCCGGGCGTGATTTTGCGGATGCGCACTGCATCCTTCTTCTTGAACCCAATGATTTGGTTGACAAGGTGCATATCAGAGAGCGTGCAAAGGCTTTGTTCCGGTGGCAGCCGATCCGACGATGGTACTATTTGCACAGCTTCTGGAAACATCAGAATCAGCTGCTGCGGGTGTTACTGCAGAAGAAGTGTATTATGTCGGGGATTGCTGCGGCATTGGGGCATTCGATGACTGCCTGCGGACGCTGCAGTGCATGCCGTCGCGGACGGCTCGTCCGAGGTGTTCCGTCGCTGGCTGGTAAGTCTGAATGGCAGGTTCGGGCGTGGCTGTTTACATGGCAGCGGCAAGCCATGGCAGATAAGCTGGGGGTTCCTCCTTCGCGGATCATTTCAGACAGAGCGATCCATGTGGCCGCAAAGAAATTTGTTTTTCCTGCGGAGACGCAGGTGCGCCCGGAATTGTTGCGGCTGCTTGTTCATTTTCGAAGGGAGAACATGCATACCACCGGCCACAATCGGATATAGTAGGCGTGCAGGAGATGCCTTGACATGGCTCATGAGGGAAAGAACTGTCACAAATTGGGCACAAAAATCCTCTTGACAGCATTGGCTGGCCTGCATATAATACAAATCAAGGGATGCTCCTGGGGTGTTCAGACAGCGTTGTTGATTTTCCCCACATTTCACAAAAAGGAGCCCGGGTCTATAGTTCGGCTATGTCATGCCCCCGTCATTATGACGCCAGGGGAAGACAAATGCAGGCGGCAGGGCACCTACCTGCTTCAACAGCGGGTGAATAACAGCAGCGCATCGTCATTCTGGGGCATCTTACTTGTGCATATTGCAGGGCAGCGGAGCAAAACCGCTGCCTTTTGCGTTGGAGGAAATATGGAGATCACTTTGTGTGACCGTACGGAAGATACTGTAGCGATCTATTTTGAAAAGGCGCAGCAGCCGGAGATCAAACAGATGTTGCCGCAGAAGGCGACCTCCGTTGTGGAAGCACTCGCGGATTTTGCAAAGACCCAGCTGCCCGGCGCGACCAGCTATGGGCGCACCATCTATGCAGACGGGCATTACATCGGCGATGTGTGGATCTATGGGATCGATATGAACGATACGCCAAATGCCATGCTGAGCTATTGTATCTTTGAAAAAGAAATGTGGGGGAGAGGTGTTGCAACGCAGGGCGTGCGCCTTTTCCTGGAGGAAGTACGGGACAGATTTGGTTTGCAAACCGTCGGAGCATTCACCTACGCTGCAAACGCTGCGTCTATCCGGGTGCTGGAGAAGAATGGTTTCACGCTGGTTGAATCATTCATCGAAGACGGCATAGTTTCGCAATACTATCAGATGGGGATATGAGCAGGAATACTGCTTGGCTGTAATATCCCCTTGACAATCTCCCGAACTTGTGGTAAAACTATCCCATGCAATGAAGGAAAGAGTACCCTGCACACGCACGCTCAGAGAGCCGCGGTCTGGTGCAACGCGGTCGGCGCAGGCAGGGGAACATGGCTCCGGAGCATCATGCTTGAAAACGTGCGCAGTGATGGCTGACACAAGTAGGGCTTGACGGGTCGCGCCGTTATCCGTATGCGAAGCGATAAATCAGGGTGGCAACGCGGGAAGTGTATTTACACT
>JBGUSK010000045.1:0-32756 GCA_045132495.1 Christensenellales bacterium
GCAGATGGCGGAGGTGGGATTCAGCATTTCGCGCATGCCGGGGCCGCCCTTCGGGCCTTCGTAGCGGATTACCAACACGTCGCCGGGCACGATCTTCTGTGCGTAGATGGCGGCGATGGCTTCCTCCTCGGAATCGAACACGCGGGCGGGGCCTTCGTGCTTCATCATCTCGGGAGCCACGGCGCTCTGCTTGACCACGCAGCCGTCCTTGGCGAGGTTGCCCTTCAGCACGGCGATGCCGCCGTTTGCGGAGTAGGGATTCTCGATGGGGCGAATGATGTTGTGGTCGCGGTTGACGACGTTTTCCAGATTCTCCGCCATGGTCTTGCCAGTGACGGTCAGGACGGTCGTGTCCAGCAGGTTCTTCTTGGTCAGCTCCTTCATCACGGCAGATACGCCGCCGGCACGATCAAGATCCTCCATGAAGGTATCGCCCGCCGGAGCCAGGTGGCAGAGGTTGGGGGTGTTCGCCGAAATGGCGTTGGCGTGATCAAGGTCGATGGTCACGCCAGCCTCATGGGCGATGGCGGGCAGGTGCAGCATCGTGTTGGTGGAGCAGCCCAGCGCCATATCAACGGTCTCAGCATTGTTGAAGGCGGCAGGGGTCATGATGTCGCGGGGGCGGATGTTCTTCTCCACCAGCTGCATGATCTGCATGCCGGCGTGCTTGGCCAGTCGGATACGGGCGCTCAGCGGCGCGGGGATCGTACCGTTGCCAGGAAGCGCCATGCCCCGCGCTTCGCACAGGCAGTTCATGGAGTTGGCTGTGTACATGCCGGAGCAGCTGCCGCAGGAGGGGCAGGCGTTCTCCTCGTAGTTGCGCACGCCGGCTTCGTCCAGAATGCCGGCCTTGTATGCGCCCACGGCCTCGAACATGTGGCTCAGGCAGGTGCGGCGGCCATCATCAAGGTGACCAGCCAGCATGGGGCCGCCGGAGCAGAAGATGGTGGGGATGTTCAGCCGGGCCGCAGCCATCAGTAATCCGGGGACGTTCTTGTCGCAGTTGGGCACCATGACCAGACCGTCAAACTGATGGGCGATAGCCATGGCCTCGGTGGAATCGGCGATCAGATCGCGGGTGACGAGGCTGTACTTCATGCCCACATGACCCATGGCGATGCCGTCGCAAACTGCGATGGCGGGGAACATGATGGGGGTGCCGCCCGCCGCGCGGACGCCAGCCTTCACAGCTTCGGTGATCTTGTCCAGATTCATATGGCCGGGCACGATCTCGTTATAGGAGGACACCACGCCGATCAACGGCTTGCGGATCTCCTCGTCGGTGTAGCCCAGGGCGTAAAGCAGGGAACGGTTCGGGGCGCGCTCAACGCCGATCTTCACGTTGTTGGAATTCATCATGATAACCTCCTGTGGAAGGTAGTGTTTGTGTGACACGGCACTGCGGTCATGCCCGCGGTGCGGTGGTGAAAGGCAGGACAGAATGAGCTGTCCTGCTTTGATGGGGCAGGTGATGGAGGGCGCGAGAAGTTTGTTTGCTTTGTTGACTTGCCCTTTCTTGCCTGTGTGGACTGTTTGAACGATCAGAGATCGTTCAAAGGCGTCATGGAGTTTCTGCGCCTGCGGGCGCGAGGGCCTCCGGCGGGGAGGGGCCTCCGCGGCCCCTTCCATCCCCCGTAAGGGCCAATCGGCCCTTAACCCATTTTTTGTGCCTTAGTTGGAGGCGTTATCCAGGTTATTATCGTTCTTCCACAGCATCTGGGAGCGCAGCTGCTCGCCGACGACCTCCATCTCATGCTTGGCCAGGATGTTGCGGCGGCTGTTGAAGTAGCAGCGGCCGGTCTTGTTCTCGGCGATCCACTTGCCGGCGAAGGTGCCGTCCTGGATGTCATTCAGCACAGCCTTCATGTTGGCCTTGGTCTCCTCGTAGGGGATCACGCGGGGACCGGAGACGTACTCGCCGTACTCAGCGGTGTCGGAGATGGAGTAGTTCATCGCAGCGACGCCGCCCTTGTTGATCAGGTCGATGATCAGCTTCATCTCGTGGATGCACTCGAAGTAGGCGTTCTCGGGCTGGTAGCCGGCTTCCACCAGAGTCTCGAAGCCGCAGCGCATCAGCTCCACCACGCCGCCGCACAGAACGGCCTGCTCGCCGAAGAGGTCGGTCTCGGTCTCTTCGTCCATCGTGGTCTGCATGATGCCAGCGCGGGCGCCGCCGATACCGGCGATGTAAGCCAGGGCGATGTCCCAGGCATGGCCGGTGGCATCCTGCTCAACAGCGACCAGGGAGGGCACGCCCTTGCCGGCGACGTACTGGCTGCGGACGGTGTGGCCGGGGCCCTTGGGGGCAGCCATGAACACGTCCACGCCTGCGGGAGGCGCGATCAGCTTGTAGCGGATGTTGAAGCCGTGGGCGAAAGCGATGGCCTTGCCTTCGGTCAGGTAGGGCAGGATGTCCTGGTTGAACATGTCGGCCTGCTTCTCGTCGTTGATGAGGATCATGATGATGTCAGCGCGCTTGGTCAGCTCCGGCACGGTCATGACCTCGAAGCCGTCCTTCTCCGCCACGGGCCAGGACTTGCCGCCCTTGCGCAGACCGATGATGACGTTGCAGCCGCTGTCGCGCAGATTCAGTGCGTGGGCGTGGCCCTGAGAGCCGTAACCGACGATGCCGATTACCTTGCCGTCCAGCTTGCCCAGATCACAGTCCTTCTCGTAATACATTTTTGCCATAGTCGTATTCTCCCTTCATTTTTGTCTGTTCGTCAATGGTGAACTGTCCGCGCTCGAGGGCAACCATGCCGGTGCGGACGAGCTCGAGTATTCCAAACTCCTTAAGGAGATTCTGGATGGCTTCAGCCTTGCTTTCATCGCCGATAACAGCAAGGGTCAGGGACGCGACCGACACGTCGATGATGGACGCGCGGAAGATGTTGGCGATCTGGATGATCTCATTGCGGGTCACGGCGGAATCGGCGTTGACCTTGATGAGCACCAGTTCGCGGCGGATGGCGTGCTCGGGAACGAGCGTCTTGACGCTGTGCACGCAGATCAGCTTGCGCAGCTGGGAAGCGATCAGGCGGGTTTGGTTTTCATCCGCCAGGATCTCAATGGTGATGCGGGAAATTCGCGGGTCATCCGTCGTGCCTACGGCGAGGGACTCGATGTTGTAGCCCTTGCCGGAGAACAGCCGCGCCACACGGGAAAGGACGCCGGCTTCGTTGTCCACCAGCACGGCCAGTGTTTTGCGTTCGATATTGCTCAAAAGCTCAGCTCCTTTCTCAAGAATTCAGCATGAAGTCGGTGATATGGCTGCCGCCGCCGACCATGGGACGTACCTTCTCGTCAATGTTGATCACGCAGTCAATGATGTAGCCGTGACCGCATTCAAGGGCCTCATGGATGGCTTCCTCCAGCTCCTCAACGGTGGTGACACGCTTGCCGGAAAGCCCGTAGGCTTCCGCCAGCTTGACAAAATCGGGGGCACGATCCAGCGTCGTGGAGGCGAAACGCTGGTTATAGATCAGCGTCTGCCACTGGCGAACCATGCCCAGCGTGCCGTTGTTGAACACCACGTTGATGATGGGCAGCTTGTAGTAGGACTCGGTCGCCAGCTCGTTGCAGTTCATGCGGAAGCCGCCGTCGCCGGTGACGTGCAATACGCACTTGTCCGGGTGGGAAACCTGCGCGCCGATGGCTGCGCCCAGGCCGAAGCCCATCGTGCCGAAGCCGCCGGAGGTCAGCAGCTGGCCGGGATAATCAAAGTGGAAGTGCTGGATGGCCCACATCTGATGCTGGCCCACGTCGGTGGAGACGATGGTATCCTGCGGGCAGATCTTCGCGATGGAGGACAGCACCTGCTGGGGGGTCAGATGATCGGTGGCCTCGTCATACTCCGTCTCGGTCTTGAAGGAGAAGACGTACTTCATCCACTCGTCGTGCTTCGCAGGCTGGACGCGCTCCAGCAGCAGCTCCAGCACTCGTTTGCAGTCGCCGATGATGTGGTGATCGGTCTGCACGTTCTTGTTGATCTCGGAGCGGTCAATGTCGATCTGCACGATCTTCGCGTTCTGTGCGAAGGTGGAGGGCTTCAAGGCTACGCGGTCAGAGAAGCGGCAGCCCACCGCGATCAGCAGATCGCAGGCGTCTACGGCCATGTTGGACGCCTCGGAGCCGTGCATGCCGATCATGCCGGTGACGTGCTTGTCGCGGCCCTGGAGTCCGCCGGCGCCCATCAGGGTCACTGCGGCAGGGGAGTCGATCAGGTTGACCAGCTTGCAGATCTCCTCGTGCGCCCTGGCGCGAACCACGCCGCCGCCGCAGATGATCATGGGCTTCTTGCTTTCAGCGATCATCTCGACCAGCTTTTCAATGTCTGCGTGGTCAGGTTCGGGGGCCTGGAAGTTCTGCGAGGAACGGGCCATAAGCTGAGCAAGATGACCGTTTGCCGCATGCTTGGAGCGGCGCAGGGGCTCGTATTCTGCCAGCTCTGCGGTGACATTCTTGGGAATGTCCAGCAGCACGGGACCCGGACGGCCGCTGCGGGCGATGGCGAAGGCTTCGCGGATGGTGTCCGCCAGCTTGTTCACGTCCCGCACCAGGTAGTTGCACTTGGTGATGGGCATCGTGATGCCGGTGATATCGACCTCCTGGAAGGAATCCTTGCCCAGAAGGCTCGTTCCCACGTTGCAGGTGATGCACACGATGGGGGAGGAATCCATATAGGCGGTGGCGATGCCGGTGACGAGGTTGGTGCAGCCGGGGCCGGAGGTGGCGAAGCACACGCCGACCTTGCCGGTGGAGCGGGCATAGCCGTCCGCCGCGTGGCAGGCGCCCTGCTCGTGGGCGGTCAGGATGTGCTTGATCTTGCCCTCCTGCTCATAGGAGTACAGCTCGTCATAAACGTTGAGGATCGTGCCGCCGGGATAACCGAAGATGGTGTCTACATGCTGCTCGAGGAGACATTCCATCAGGATCTTGGCGCCAGTGTATTGCATGGGGTACCTCCTGTAGGTGGCATTGGAGAAGGAGCATCTGTGGAAGAGATAAAAGAAGAGCCTGCGGGCCTAAAAGTCAGACCTGCAGGCTTAGCCGGAACGCATCAAAAGGTGATGAACGGGGGCATATGATCCGCCCGGTCAGCACACATGGCAGTGCTGGCATTGCATAGCTTGACTTTTAGTGATCTGCGGCGACATCATAAGTCGTACCAGCAGGCTAATCAGTACAGCCAGTAGCACCAGCGCGAAAATAGCGTTCATCGGTTGCTCTCCATCATCAAATTTTCTCGGGAACTCTCTCCTGAGTTCGTGAAAATTGTAGCACAACAGGGACGTGAAGTCAATCAAACTGCTGTATTTCCGATGTACTTGTGAAACGGAGGAAGTGCGGAATTTGCTGCGCTTTGACCCTTGCCAAATCTGCTGCGTTGTGATATAATGCAATAGTTGTCCTGGAGAGTTGTCCGAGTGGTCGAAGGTACAGCACTCGAAATGCTGCGAGGAGTCAAATCCTCCCAGGGTTCGAATCCCTGACTCTCCGCCATAACTGAACCTACTGTTGATACAATGGTATCACCGGTAGGTTCTTTTATTTGTTCTGAAATCCTGAAATTTTACGCAATATTATTTCAATTAGCACTTATCTTGAACCGCAATGTAATAAAGATCAGTCCGATTTTGATAATTGCACCGTCTTACAGTCAAACGAGGAAAATGTAATCGTTAAATCGGACTATCGTTATTTTACAGGTTTAACCGTAGTTTTAGGTGGAACCACGCTGCTTGCAATTCCATAACGCTAGAGATAACATCACACGCCCCATTTAAGGATCAAAGATTTGTAACGCTAGGCGATTTTGTAGGATACCTGAAAGGGGAAAGTTCGCTGATGATATTTGATCGATTTGCAAACGTGAAATACAAATATGGGAACCGGCATTTCTGGTGTCGTGGATACTACGTAGATACGGTAGGTCGATACAAGAAGGCGATAGAGGAGTATATCCGAAATCAGCTGCAAGAGGATATAGCAAACGACCAAATTTCAATGAAGGAGTTCTATGACCCGTTTATGGGTGAACAGTACTTTAAGGGCAAGAAGTAAAGGCCGCTTTAGCGACGGCCTGTGAATGACTTGCGGTTGGCAGACTTCCCGCGTCTTAAGACGCTGCTGGCAAAATGCCCTTTTAGGGCTGTGCATACCACCAGTTCAACTGGTGGTACTGATTCTATGAAGATATGACCTGATGCATAGAGTCTATGCTAAGAAAGCAGCGCCAAGAGCTGCTGGATATTCTTCTTGCCAAATGTCACCTGATTCCCATTGAGTACAAGGCAGGGGACACTCATGACCTGATAGCGCTCCTTCAGCTGCTCAAAATGGGCAAGATCATATACTTCAGCCGTCACCTGCGGATTGAGGGCCGCGATGTGCTGCGCCGCCACGACCAGATCCGGACACATGGTGCAGGAAAGGGACACCAGCACCTTCATATTCACCGGTTTATTCAGTGCAGCGATGGCCTGCCGTGTTGCATCATCCAGCGCCTGACCAGGCCCTGCTGCATTACACAGGCCCAGCACAAAGGAAGTGAACTCATGCCCGCCGGGAATGCCGTGGAAGGCCAAACCAGTCCACGTGCCATCCTGCTGACAGACGCGCACGCAGGGGGTATCCTGCGAGGAAGCGGAGCGTTCGGCCACCTGTACTGTTAGTTTGTCCGTCATGCTGGCCAGCTCTGTCATGAAGTGCTCCAGCTCTGTGGATACAGGGCGTTCGTCAAGATACAGCACCAGTTGCAGCGGGTGTGCCATTCGGCTGAACACCGTGTCCAGCTGCTGGCGCATTTCAGGGGTGAACAGGCCGCCGTCAGGGATCGTGCCGGTTTCCCGCGTAGAAGATGGATCTTTGTACGCCCGGGGCGGCTGTTGCGGCTGCAAGCCTGTCTTCCGCTGCATGGCGGCAGCGTATTTTTCCAGCTCCGTAGCAGCCAGCGCGCCGTCGCCGGTGGCCGTGACCACCTGGCGCAAAGGCTTGATGCACACGTCGCCTGCCGCATACACGCCGTTCACGCTGGTTTTCAGGGAGCCGTCAGTCAGGATGTAGCTCTTCTTATCAAGCGCCACAAGCCCCTTCGCCAAGCCGCTGGCCGGTTCATACCCAGCAAAAACGAACACACCGAAGGATTCGCCGTCTTTGCTGGGATACTCCGTTTCTTCACCCGTCTGGGTATTTCGCCAGCGGGCGTAGGTCAGGCCGTTTTCTCCGGCGACCTCCAGCAATTCCGTGTTGGGCAGGATCGAGATCTTCTCGTGCTTGCGGGCGGGTTCAGCGGCTGCTTCGGCGCAGGTGAAGTCCTCCGTGAGCATCAGGATGGTCACATGGCGGGCGAACTTGGTCAGGAAGACGCTCTCTTCCGCCGCCGCAAAGCCGCCGCCCACCACAAAAACCTCCTTGCCGGTGAAGAATTCGCCGTCGCAGGTGGCGCAGTAGGCAACGCCGCGGCCCTTGTGCTCAACTTCCCCCTTGAAGCCCACCATCCGCGGGTGCGCTCCGGTCGCCAGCAGCACGCCAAAGCACTGGAAGTCGCCTCGTCCGGTGCGGACGGTCTTGACGTCGCCCGTCAGGTCAAGGCCGGTCGCCTCTGTCAGCAGGAATTCCGCACCGAAGGCTTCCGCCTGCTGCTGCATGGTTTCAGTTAGCTGTTTGCCGCTGGTTTTGCCAATGCCGGGGTAGTTCACTACCTCATGGGTGATGGTGATCTGCCCGCCGAATTGCTCCTTTTCCAGCACCAGCACGCGATAGCGCGCCCGGGCCAGATAAATGGCGGCGGTCAGCCCCGCAGGTCCGCCGCCGATGATGATCACATCGTAGAGATTCTTCGTTTCGGTCATCACAGCTGTCCCACCAGATCCAGGCTGGGCTTGAGCGTCTCTGCGCCGGGCGTCCAGTTGGCGGGGCAAACCTGATCACCATGGGCGTGAACAAATTGGCAGGCCTGCACCTTGCGGAAAAGCTCCTCCGCGTTGCGGCCCACGTTGCCCGCCGTGACCTCATAGCCCACGATCTTGCCCTCGGGGTTGATGATGAACGTGCCGCGCTCCGCCAGGCCGTCGGATTCGATCAGCACCTGGAAGTCGCGAGATAGGGCATGGGTCGGGTCTGCCAGCATGGGATAGCTGATCTTGCGGATGCGCTCGGACGCATCGTGCCAGGCCTTGTGGACGAAATGGGTATCGGTGGACACCGCGTAGACCTCGCAGCCCACATTGCGGAACTGCTCGTACTTGTTCGCCAGATCCTCCAGCTCCGTCGGGCAGACGAAGGTAAAGTCCGCCGGATAGAAGAAGAATACGCTCCACTTGCCGAGGATATCCTCCTTGGAAACAAACTTAAAGTCGTTGGCGTGGTAGGCATAGACCTTGAAATCGGATACTTCCTTGTTGATCAGAGACATGCTGTTACCCTCCTCTTCGGCCATCACCGGGCGTAAAGCCCGGCGCTGGCTACACTTCGGTTAATGCAAGCATTAACCTCATTAGTCGGGCGTTGCCCGACCTCCTCTTCGGCCATCACCGGGCGTGAAGCCCGGCTCTGGCTACACTTCGGTTAATGCAAGCATTAACCTCGTTAGTCGGGCGTTGCCCGACCTCCTTAATGTTTCCACAAATCGTGCTGGTTGCAGAACGCGTAAACCTCCCGCACCTCATCGCCCTTGCACAGGGCGAATTTGGCCTTGGGCTTGTCCGTGGGTTTCAGGTGAGCATACTGGATGACGTGCTCGCCCTCCAGGCACACCCATTCGATGTAGTGCTCCTCCGTCATGGGATGCTCCACGGCCCCCACTGTCACATGCACCGTATCGCCCTCCCGGGTATATACGGGCATATGCTTTTCACCGGAGGCCTCAGTGGTGCCGGGCTCCAGGCGGTGCATCTTCTCGCCGCAGCACTGCACCGGCACACCGGCATCGTGGATCATCGCCAGGATATTGCCACAATGTCGGCAGGTATAAAATTTCTGTTTCATGCGAATCCCTCCCTCTGCGTTCAGTATGTCCGGTGCGGGGTAAATAATACGCCGGAATCCGGGCATCATAGCGATGAATCGCTGCAAGGAGTGTTCATGATGAAGCAAAGCAACTCGCACTTGAAAGGTTTTGTGCCCTATGCGCTGGCAGCCTTTATGATCAGCCTTGTCGGCGGGTTCTCCGCCGTGTTGGGGCCTGCCTTCGTGCAAGATCTGGGGATTGCCTACAACAATACCACCTGGACGGCACTGGCCCAGGCCATGTCCACCGCAGCCTTTGCGCCGATCCTTGGCAAGCTGGGCGATGTTCTGGGCCGACGCGTCACGCTGCTGACGGGCATCGTTGTCTACACGCTGGGCAATGCGCTGGCAGCCCTTGCGCCTTCACTGCCGGTAATGCTGATTGCACGGTTCATCGTGGGCGTGGGCAGTGCAGCCGTGGCACCGGTGGTGCTTTCCTACATCGTGACGGATTTTCCGCCCCATCGGGTCGCCAAGGGATTTTCACTGTACATGCTTATCTCCAGCGTATCGGTCATCTTCGGCCCTGCGCTGAGCGGGTTGATCATCAGCACCTGGGGCTGGCGGGCGATGGTCTGGGTGTGTGTGGCGATCTGTGTGGCGGTGTTCATCCCCTGTGCGCTGCTCAAGGATGAAAACGCACCGCCCCGCAGGCCATTTCAGCATTTCGATGGCCTGGGCGCGGTGCTGGTACTGATCTTCTTCAGCTTAGTGCTGTGCATCCCTTCCTTCGGGCAGAACTTCGGCTGGGGTTCTTCAGCGTTCCTTAGCGTGCTGAGCGCTGCGATCGTCGCCCTCATCGCCCTCATGCTGGTGGAACGCCGTGCCGTGCAGCCCATCCTGCCCGGCAGCTTCATGGCGCGCCGGGCCTTTGTCCTGAGTGTCCTGGCACTGACGCTGACACAGGGGCTGATGCAGGCCAACATGACCAACACCATCGTGTTTGTGAACTACACACAACCGGGCAACGACGTGATCTCTGCCTACGCCATTTCAGTGATGTACCTGGGTATGTCTCTGGGAGCGGTGCTGCTGGGGCCGCTGGCAGACAGATTTGAACCCCGCACAGTACTGACCAGTTCGCTGCTATTAACGGGTATCAGCTGTGCGCTGCTGCTGCTTTTTACGGCTGACGCCTCCGTCCTGCTGCTGATGACAGCCCTGGGGCTGCTGGGCTTCGGCCTTGGCGGCAACGGAACGATCTTCATGAAAGTGGCCCTGAGCGGCCTTCCGGGCGACAAAGCGGGGGCAGCCACCGGCACTTACGGGCTGTTCCGTGACCTGGCAGCCCCCTTTGGTGTAGCGGTGCTGGTGCCCTTGTTCACCAACAGCATCACGGGCTATACAGCGCAAGGCGTCACAGCGGCGGACGCTGCCGTTCGTGCCATCCGCACGCTGGGTATCATTGAAATCATCTGTGTGGCAGCAGGAATTCTGGTGGTGCTGATGCTGCCCCGCATCCATCATGAAAGGAGAAATCATCATGCGGCTGAAAGATAAGGTGATTCTGGTCACTGCCTCCACCCGGGGCATTGGTCTGGCCATTGTGAAAGCTTGCGCAAAAGAGGGCGGCATCGTCTATATGGCAGCCCGTGACATGGAACGGGCAAAGTCCATCGCCACAGCACTCAATGCAGAGGGTGATCGTGTTCACTGTGTCTACAACGACGCAACCAAGCCAGAGACATTCCGCACCATGATCGATGACACCGTACAAAATGCCGGACGCATCGACGTGCTGGTGAACAACTTCGGCACCTCCAATCCGGGCAAGGATCTCGACTTTTCCCGCACCGACCCAGAGGTATTCATGAACACCGTGCAGCTCAACCTGCGCAGTGTGTTCATCGCCAGTCAGGCTGCCGCAAAGTACATGGCTACCCAGGGCGGCGGCAGCATCATCAACATCAGCTCCGTGGGCGGTGCTGTGCCGGATATTTCTCAGGTGGCCTACGGAACCAGCAAAGCCGCAATCAACTATCTCACCAAGCTGATTGCGGTGCATGAGGCCAAACATCACATCCGCTGTAACGCCGTGCTTCCCGGCATGACGGCCACTGAGGCGGTCACCCAGCACCTGAGCGATGACTTCCGTGCGCTGTTTCTCCGGCACATCCCGCTGGACCGCATCGGTCTGCCGGAGGAGATTGCAAATGCAGTCGTCTACTTCGCCAGCGATGAATCTGCCTACACCACCGGGCAGATCCTCAGTGTATCCGGCGGATTTGGACTTGCTACGCCGCTATATGGGGAGTTGTCTGGTAAGACAATGCGGCGGTGATATGTATCCCATTGCAGAAGGTATGGTCGAAAGGCTGGGATGGTTTCTCGATCCGTCAAGGGCTACGCTTATGAGTGCGAGTTCCTGCTACTGGGTCGGAGCTGTTGACTGGCAGTAAATGCTTATTGGGGCTGTTGCATGACGCAGCAGCCCCTGTTTTCTATAATATCATATGAAATATTTTATTCGTCGGTGTTTTTGTTGCTCAAGCGATGACTGTTTGATATAGGGACAGGTTCGGAACACGCAGGTGTGGTCTTTCGCAAATGGACGGTGAAAGCGGCAGGAACGACACTCGGCAAAGATGCCATCCTCACCGCTGTCATAGTGCGCAGCAGGCTCATACCGCATCATCGCTTCTATGGCGATAAAGTCTCTGCGAGGCATTAATGTCACCTCCTCATAATGACAGCAAGTTATTTGTGAGCAAACGAAGGGCTGTTTTTTGCTCGAAAGTAGAGGACTGGTAGAAGCTGTGGTTATGAAAAAACCACGTTGCGTCATGGACGAAACGTGGTTTCAAAGGGATATGCAGTTTGTCAGATCATCCAAATCGGCACAATCAGGTGGTCTGCATCAATAGCGGAAAGTTCGGGACGCAAACAAAGGATAGCACCTGTGCCGCGCGGAACGCTTCCGCTGTCAAGAATGCGGAATGTACGGATCAGTTCGCTGCCTGGATTGACGGAACGCTTCACTTCCAGGGGGTGCAGCTGACCATCACTTTCGATCACCAGATCGATCTCGTTGTTTTCTTTATCCCGATAATACCAAAGAAGGCATTCCTTACCGTTGTTCATATAAGTCTTGCGAATTTCAGCAACAACGTAGTTTTCAAGAATGGCTCCATTGATAGCGCCGTTTGCAAGAATATCAGGGGCAGAATATCGGGTTAGATAGGCAACCAGTCCTGTATCGAAAAAGTACATCTTCGGCGTCTTGATGGTGCGCTTGAGTAGATTATTGGAGTAGGGACGCAGATAGAAGATGACATCCGATTTTTCCAGCACTTGCAGCCAGCGCTTGGCCGTATCGTCTGAGACTCCCACATCCGATGCAATATCGTGAACATTGAGCATTTGTCCTGCACGGCATGCTGCGGCACGAATGAAATCGCGGAATAGAAGCTTGTCGGTCAGGTTGATCTGTTCGGTTACGTCGCGGTCAATGTAAGTCTGTAAGTAGCTGGCGTAAAATACATCACGGTCAGTATACTTACCGCTGATCAGACCGGGCATAGAACCCTTCCAAATGCGTTCGTAAATACCGGCAATATCTGCCGGAGCATTTGTCTGCTTGCGCGCTTTCAGGGCAGAAAGGTTGACCGTAAACGGCGACGATTCGCCGGACCCTTCAATCTCATGCTGCGAAAGGGATGGCATATGCAGAATGGCTACACGACCAGCGAGGGATTCCTGCGCCAGTTCCATCATTCGGAAAGCCTGCGAGCCGGTCAGCCAGAAAGAGCCGGGTGCTGCTCCGTTGTCAATAGCGATCTTAATGTAAGAAAATAGCTCAGGCGCGTACTGCACTTCGTCAATGAAAATTGGCAGTTCGTGGAGTTGAAGAAACAATGCAGGATCGCGTTTGGCGAGAGAGCGTTCTTCCAGATCGTCCAGTGTCACATAGGTGCGATTGCCATCCATCATAGAGCGAAGAACAGTTGTTTTGCCAACCTGTCTTGGTCCGGTAATGAGGATGCAAGCATATTCAGCAGCAAGCATCTGGATTTTTGCTTCTATGTCTCGCTTGATGTACTTCATAAGCGTCACCTCACTTGGCGAATATTCGATACAATCGTATTTTAGCCGCTTTTCCATGATGCGTCAAGGCCCAAATGCGACACAATCGTATTTTAGCCAGAAACATAGGAGTTATTCCGACTGCATCAATTTGCTGGCATTTAGTAGGATATGCTCTTTCGCTGTATCGTTGACCGCATGACATCGATTCATCGTCAGGTATTCCAATAAGCTGGCTTTGGGAATTAGATAGCTTCTTCTTATATAGAAGAACTCCAGCTTGTTTTTGCCACACCACCGGACGATGGTTTCATGGTGATAGCCCGTAACCTCCGCTGGCTGGTCGGATGTCAACACATCAGGATAGTTTTGCAGAATGCTTTCCAATGCTGCTTTCAGTTTCTTCTGATATCTCTCCTAAATCTCTCCAAAATGCCGTTTTTTCAGCCCTTTTTCACAACGGTTCGAATCCGTTGCTGTGCCTGGATTTTCAGGGGAAAGCAGTAGAAAATGCAGTATTTTCAAGGGGTTAAGCAACTTCCTCTAATGTCTTGCACTTTCCGTCAGCTTCCACTATAATCGTCATGCATGTCTTGACTCGAAATGCTGTGTGGGGAAACTCACCTGGGGTTCGAATCCCTAACTCTCCGCACGAAGCCTCGCAGATTTGTTTCTGCGGGGCTTTTTTGCATGAAAAACCACCCTTCCTCAAGTAGGGAAAGGTGGTTTTCTGCTTAGTGGAAGATGATTTCGGCGGAGCCAGCCAGATCATTGACACGCTGGGTCTGGGCGGCGGTGTAGCGCTCGGTGTAGAGGGCCGAAGCCAATGCCGTGTGCAGATCCTCGGTCAGCTCGATGGGGCCGGAGGAAGAGTCGCACAGGTAGTAGAGAATGTGCACGCCGATCTCGCTGGCGAAAGGCTTGCTGACACTGCCGGGCTGGGCCATATCAGCGGAGAAGGCTGCGGCGATGAAGGCGTCCTCCCACACAACGGACTCCTGGTGCACCTGATAGCCCGTGGCGAGGAAGGCTTCGCTTTTGCAGTTTGCGTCCGTGCCGTACTCGGCAATCAAGCGCTGGAAGCTTTCACCCTTTTCCAGCCGGGCGTAGATATCATCCACGGTGGACTGCACGCTCAGCAGCTTGGCTTCCTCTGTGTCGCCCGTGGCGGGCAGGAGAATTTGCAGGATGCTGCGGTATCCGGCGGGCTTGTACCACACATCGCTGCCATTGTTCAACGCGGCCTCAAAGGCAGCGACGTTGTTCTCATACAGGGCCTTGCTCTGAGCGACGCGCTTGTCATAGGAGGCCTGCACGTCTTCGTCCGTGACAGGATTGTCGCGGATGAGCCACTCATAGTACTTCGCGGATGCGTACTGGGTGCGGTAGAAATCCACATAGGTCTGTTCGGTCACGTTCAGGGACTTGGCGTAGGCAAGGGCGTAGACCATCAGCTCATCCTCGGTGGTTTCGGCGGTGCGCAGGGAGTTGATCACATCCTGGAGAGCCGCGTCATAGGCGGTTTTGCCCTGCTCAGCGAACCAGGCTTCCTCTTCCTCGGTGAATGCATAGCAGCCCTGGGCATGCATATCCTGGCGGATCAGCATCTGCTCGATGGCGTAGGTCAGCGCCAGATCCTGCAGATAGGCATAGGTTTCCGGGTCGGTGAGATTCACGCCAGCGGCTTCGTATTGGTACAGGTAGGCAGCCTCAATGGCGGTGTAATCGCTGTATAGAAGATCTTCGCCGTTGACGGTCACGATGAGGGCTTCCTCCGCCGCGGCGAAGGAGAACAGCGTCAGCAGAGCGAGCAGCAGGGACAGAATACGTTTCATCATCAGGCACCTCGCAGAACAGAGTGGGCACACGGGTGTATGCTCCCGGCGGAAGCACACGCGCATGAGTCCGGGAAAAAGAAGGCGCCGGGGGCAGCCAACCGAATTGCTTCGGCTCGCGCTGGCCGCACCCGGCGCATGCTCCTGTCAATACAGGGGGAGGCGGGGACTGAAAGCAGACCTCTCAGTCCCGCGCCGATGTGTTGGAATTAGTAGTTCAGGCCGAACCAAGCCTTGTAGTAGTTGCCCTCGGAGTCGCAGTAAGCGTAGGAACCGCCGTTGACAGTCTCCAGGATGGCGGGATCAATGTACTGATCCTTGTCGTAGCCGGGCACATCGTTGGGGGAGACGCAGATCTCGTAGATGCGGCCGTCAGACAGGTACTGCCAGTTGGTGGCGATAACCTCGTTGCAGGAGACCATGGTGATGGGCAGCTTGCCGGTGGGGTTGTACTCGCCGGTCACGACGGCAACCTGAGCCTTCTCGGGCACGCCGAACTGGGCGATCAGGCCGTCAACGTGGGGCTCCAGGTTGGTCAGGATCCAGGGCTGGGTGACTTTGATGGAGGCGATCACGACGCCGCCCTTCTCGTGCATCTTCTTGGCGATCTTGGCGACATCCTTGATGTCCTCAACGGTGGTGACTTCGATTTCCTCACCAGTGGGGATCTGGGTGTTGGCCTTGTTGCCGTCAACGCGCAGAGCGTTGGTCCAGACAGCGGGCACATCCAGGCCTTCGACCAGGTCGATCACGCCCATGGCGGTGTTGGAACCGGTGGTGCCGTTGTAGGTGGGCTGGACTTCCAGGTAAGCGATGTCAGCATCGTCCTCGTCGTCAACCACGGTGAAGCCCTTGGCTTCAAACTCGGCCTTCAGGGAAGCAACGACCTTCTCGTCGGCGCCCTTGCCGGTGAAGGAAGCGATGTAAACCTTCTTGGTGGTGTCGTTCAGGGGCAGGACATTGCCCTTGTTCTTCAGCAGAACAACGGACTTCAGCTGAGAGGTGTAGATCTTCTCGCCAGCCTCGCCAGTGGTGTTCTTGGCGCGGACAGCGTCAGCAGTGGCGGGATCGGTGTAGGGGTTGTCAACGCGGCCCTGGTTGATTTCGATGGCCAGACGGGAAGCGACAACCTTGCGCAGCTGCTCGACGGTGATCAGGCCGCGATCCAGCGCGTCCAGAACCTCGTTGAACTGGAAGCCAGCGCCGATGGCGCCAACGCCGTTGTTGATCAGCTTGGCATAACGCTCGGCGAAGTCCAGGGTCTCCACGCCGAAGGTCTGGGTGGACAGGATGCCGGAGTCGGTGTTGATGAAGCCCTTGAAGCCCATGGCCTCAGTCAGCAGGGTCTGCATCATGGTGTGGGAGTAAGCGGAACCAACCTGATCCACGGGGATCACGACGCCGCGGTAGGACTGCTCGACGGAGCGGGGATCGGTGGTGTCACGGGAGTAGCAGGGCATGATGGAGGAAACGCCAGCGTCGCAAGCGGCCTGGAAGCCGGGCAGCTGGTACTTCTCCAGGGAGCCGGGGGTGGAGTAGATACGCCACTGGCCCTGGTAGGTGTGGGACTCGTAGCCGTTCTCAGCAGCGCCGTCGCCGGGGAAGTGCTTGATGGACAGGGACACGCCCTCCAGCTGCACGCCTTCGGTGCCCTGCTGGTAGCCGGAAACCAGAGCGGTGGTGATGCCGGAGACGACCTCGGGCACTTCGCCGTAGGTGCCGGAGTTACGGGCCCAACGGGGGTCGGTGGCCAGGTCGATCTGGGGACCATACATCTGACGGATACCCTGAGTGACCCACATCTCGCGATCCAGCTCAGCGTACTCGGTGATCATGGAGTAGTCGCCCCCGTTGGCAACGTCACCCATGACGGCAGCAGCCAGCGCCATGTTGTTCACATAGCCGGTGCTGATGGGGTTGGAGATCAGGGTCCAGGGCAGGAAGGTCTCGCCCTTGGTCACGGCGGCGTACTCAGCGTACTGGTTGCCGACGTTGTTCAGCAGAGCCACGACGGAGGCATCGTAGCCGGTGTTGCCGCGGTACACGGCATGACGCAGGCCAATGCGCAGGATGTCATCGTCGTTGGGCAGGGAGAAGCCGGAGATGTTCATGCCGGCGGGAGCACCGGGGATGCCGCCCTCGGTCACAGTGGGCTCGCCCTCGAAGTGGGTCAGGATCTTGGTGGGATCGATGGTGCCGTCCTCACGGGTCACTTCAGCCAGGGTCTTGCCGATGGGGTTGCAGTACAGGTTGTTGAAGATGAAGGTGGCCAGCTGCAGGTTGTTCAGGGTCTCAACCATGGCAGCAGCACGATCAGCAGAAGGCAGGCGCCAGTCTTCGAAGGTGTCCAGCTGCTTGTTGTTGTTGGCATCCTTGAAGTACAGGCCATCAACCTTCAGCGCGCCAACGGTGGTGATACCGATGGTGGGGCCGTTCTCGTTCTCGAAGTACTTGGGCTCGAGGTACTTGTCGTAGATGTTCTCGCCTTCAGCCAGGGTGTAGGGCGCGGGGATGTACTCCACGGCGCTCTCGGCCATCGCGGGAACCATGGACAGGACCATCATCAGGGCGATGGCCAGGCTCAGAAACCGCTTCATGTGCAATCTCCTCACTTAGTATGAATTTTTGTCAGGCGGATTCGCGCGCGCTGCTCGTCCGTCGAACTTGTCATTATTATACCATAATTCGCCCACAATGGAAAGGGGTTTCCTTGAAAGAAGTGATTGGCGGCGATAAAAAAGAGGGATGAACGTTCACGACGTATTTGTGACGTGAATCTTCATCCCACGATGAATAACAAACGAAATATGTTGCCAATGGGTGAAATTGGCATGAAAAAATCAATGCGAAGTAGCACTGGGTTTCATCAGCACAGTCAGCTTGAAGAGGTCGCCGCTGGCCTGCACGGTGGCGACGCCATCGTATTTTTCTGCGATATTCTGGATGGAGCGCAGGCCAAAGCCGTGGCCGGAGCCTTTCTTGGTGGTCTGGGGCATGCCGTCCACCATGGTGAGGGCTTCCTCGAAGGAGTTTTCCACATGGAGGATGACCATATCGCCCCGGGCGGCTGCTTTGAGGGAAATGAAGCGTTTTTCCGGGTCAGTGACCTTGGTGCAGCTTTCCAGCGCATTGTCAAGGGCATTGCCGAAGAGCGAGTAGATTTCCATCTCCGACATGAAATTGAACAGCGTGCCGTCAATAATATAGGAAAACTTCACGCCGCAGGTGGAGCAGAGGATGTTCTTTTCCGTCAGGACGACGTTGATCGTTTCGTGTCCGCATTCCACGACGGTGCCGTATTCAATGATGGAATCCTCCAGACGATCCAGGTACTTGTCGAAGTTTTCCTTTTCTGCCTTTGTGCGGATGGCGGCAATTTGATGCTTGAGGTCGTGGCATTTGATCTGCAGGGAGGTGATACCGTCGCGGCTCATCTGGTAGTACTGCATTTTGTTGCGGATGAAGTTGTGCATGGCTTCGTTGTCACGGCGGTAATAGGTCAGCTGGGAAATGACCAGCAGCACCACATAGGTGATCAGCGTGTACAGCAGCGCGCACAGATAATACAGGAACAGCGCAGATGTGTCCGCAGTGAACACGCGTCCGCAGAATTCCAGCACGATCTGGCAGAACATGAAGGCCATATAGGAAAGGCGCATGGACTTGAAATCTGCCTCATCGGGGAGCTTATTGACGATGTGCTGATGCAGCGCGCAGGTCAGCAGGCACACCGTGCCGTAGGTGACATAGGATACCACGGACCCTGCAATGCTGTATGTGGACCAGATCCTGGGTCCATCCAGCATAGTTGCGCCGGCAGCAAAAACCTTGAAGGTGTTCCAGGCCAGCTTGAAGACCGTCAGCGCCAGCAAATCCACATAGATCAGCTCCACCGCCGTGGCCTGATAGCACAGGGCATAGGCGGCCATGTACAGCATGCTCATGGCCAGCAGGTGGATGGAGTGGCCGATACCCTGCCAGAACTGGCCGACCAGGTGAACGTCTGTCACATAGCGGATGCCCCAGCTGACCAGGCACATTCCCGCAAGCGAAACAAGCGCCCGAAGGGGGAACATCGGACGCTTCTTTTTGTTGCCGATCAGGATCAGCAAAAGGAAAAAGATCAGCGCAATGGAGATGCGGTGATCAATCTCCCGGATATACCAACTGTCTGTCATCATAGATTTTCACCCAGGAAGTTGGAGAAATGCTTCATGATCTCCTTGGAATGGGACTTTGAGATGTAGACTTTCTTGCCGTCCACCACCAGATATTCGCTGCAGGCGCTGGATACATACCGCAGATTGACCACGAAGGAGCGGTTGCACATGATGAACCGCTTCTGATCCAGCTTCTGGATCACGTCCGACAGGCGGCCGCGCACCTCATAGATGCCCTTGGTGGTGTGGTAGGCGAGGTTGTGGTCGAATACCTCCACATAGGTGATATCGTTGGAGGACAGGCTGACAATGCCGTCGGAGGTCTTCAGGGCAAAAATGGTGGAGGAGGTGTTCTCCAGCCTGGTGAGGGCCTTGGCCAATACGTAGTTGATTGAGCCCTGGTCGGCGGGCTTGACGATGAAGTCCAGCGCGTCCACCTCGTAGCCCTTGATGGCCAGCTGGGCCATGGCGGTCACAAAGATCAGCACGGAATCGGTGTTGATCTTGCGCATGATGCGCGCGACCTCGATGCCGTCCAGCTTATCCATGCGGATATCCATGAAAACGATGTCATGATTCTCTGTGGAACGGATAAAATCCATCGGTGCATTGAAAACCTGGATCACATGGGCATGGCTGTTCTTCGTCAAATAGTCTGCCACAAGCGCACGAAGGGCAGCAGAATCATTCGGATTGTCGTCCACGATTGCAAGCCGCAGCATACCGATCTCCTCTCAAGCGTACAGAAATGTTTGTATATTGTTAATATGATATCACATGCGGCCAATTTCGACAAGACCAATTTTGAAGGAAACTGCCGGAAAATCAAAGAAAGCACACGGCGCGCAAAACGCCGTGTGCTTTGGAGTTGAAGGATTTTGCTTCAGGCGGATCAGGCGGCCTTCTTGCCGAACTTCTCCTTGAAGATGTCGATCATCACCAGCGCCGCGAAGAGCACGGTCAGCGCCAGGGAGACCCACTGGGTGATGTTGAGCGCCCACTGCCACCAGGTGGTCACCTGGACGACCTCGGAGTTGGAGGAGATGCCGTCCATGCCGCGGGAGTGCAGCACAGTGTACAGCACGCGCTTGGAGGACTCACGCAGGCGGTTGACCACCACGGAGTTGTTCTCGTAGGGCGCAAATTCCTTGATGTCCTCGCCAACCAGGTTGTCGGGGATATCGTTGCCTGCCAGCACCTCATGCACCTTGACCATGTAGGCGTTGTCGTACATATCGGTGACGGCAAAGCCGCTCATGCCAGCCTCGCCGCGCAGCCAGTCGGTCAGCAGCTCGCGGTAGGAGCCGGCCCAGATGGCGCCCAGACGGTTGAAGGCGGTCATGACGCACTTGGCGTCAGCGTTGATGATCGGCAGCTCGAAGGCGCGCAGGTAGATCTCGCGCAGCGCCTGCTCGTTGCACCAGGTGCCGATGCCGGCGCGGTTCTTCTCCTGGTCGTTCAGGACGAAGTGCTTATTGTAGACGTACACGCCCTTCTCCTGGATGCCCAGGGTCTCGACGGTGTCGATCAGGCCGGTCAGGATGCCGTCCTCGGAGTAGTACTCGAACACACGGCCGGCGTAGGGGGAACGGTGGATGTTCAGGCCGGAGCCGTACAGACCGGCGTAACCGGCCCACATGGAGTCCTCACCGATCAGCTGACCCACGCGGTAGACCAGCTCGTCGTTCATGGTGGCGGCAACGATGCCGTTGCAGGGGAAGCAGGTGCCCTTGACGTTCATGTTGGGGTCATTGTTAATCTTGGCGTAGCCGTTGTCGCCGATGGAGTAGGCCTGGGTCACGCCGGAGGGGCCGTTGTGATCGACGGTCTGAGGCTTGCCGATGGAGGCGATGTTGTAGGTCATGCGCAGGCCGTTGGCGCAGATCTTGGCCAGCTCGGGGAAGGTGAGCTGATCCATGAAGGCATCCCATTCGGGGGCGTCGTAGGCGTAATCCATCATGTGGATCAGCTGGGTGCCGTTGCTCTGGCCCAGGGCGGGCATGTCCTGCTCGGCGGCGGGCGCAGCGGCGGTGACGGCAGCCACGTCAGCGTCATCCAGCATCACGTCGGCAGCGATCTGATCGTTCATGGTCAGCTTCACATGGCCGGGGGTGACGGTGCCTTCCCAGTTGGAGCGGGAGTAGTACACGACGGAGTTGTCACCGCGGCCGGCGTAGCGGTTCACATCCGCCTCGTCGAACATGGAGGTGACAGCCTCGCCGGTGCCGTAGGCGGTGGCATAGGTCTTGTCGTCGAAGGTGTATTCGATGGCGTGCACCATCGCGGCGTTGCCTTCGGCGGTCATGCCGTCAGCCACGGTCTTGCCCTTGACGTTGAGGATGTTGTTGGCAGCCGCGTGGGCATTGTCAGCAACGGTCAGGTAATGGGTGCCCTCGGCGATGACGAACACGCCGGTGTTCAGCGCATCGTAGGAGGTGAGGAAGTACTCAGGCACGGTGACGGTCACGACCTCGGACTCGCCGGGCTGGAGCAGCTTGGTCTTGCCATAGCCGGCCAGTTCCACCGCAGCCTTTTCGATCTGCCACTGCTTGTCGTACTCGGTGTAGGGCTTCTGGGCATAGACCTGCACGGCCTTCTTGCCCGCAACGCTGCCGGTGTTGGTGACCTTCACGGACACGGTGTAGACGGTCTCGGTGCGATCCTCAGCAGCGGCCTTGTCAGCCTCGGAGGCGATGGCGACAACTTCCTTGGCGGTCTTTTCGCCCTTGGTGACGGTCAGGTCGGAGAAAACGAAGGTGGTGTAGCTCTGGCCGTAGCCGAAGGGATAGCCGACCACGTTGCTGTAGACATAGTTGCCCGCATTGGGGGTGCCCAGGACAACGTCCTCATAGCGGGTCTCGGTGTACTTGTAGCCCAGGTAGATGCCTTCCTGGTACACAACGTACTGATCATAACGGTTGCCCAGGTTGTACTTGGCGGCGTCCGCGTAGGTGTAGGAGCCGAAGTTGTTCTGGACGGGGTTGAGCTGGTTGTCCACCCACCAGGTATCGGGCAGGGAACCGGAGGGGTTGACGGCGCCGGTGAGGACGTCGCCCACGGCGTACAGGCCGGTCTGGCCCACGGAGCCGACCCACAGGGCCGCGTCCACGCCGTACTCCTTGTCATTGATGAAGCCCACGGAGATGGGGTTGGCGCTGTTGATGATGACGGTGATGGAGGCGATGTCGCCATCGGCCTTCATTTCAGCCAGACCCATCAGGGTATCGCGCTCGTTCTCGTTCAGGGTGAGGTAATCGCCTTCCCAGGAGCCTTCGATCTCGCGGGTCATGTCATCGCCTTCACCGCCGACGCGGCCGATGACGTACACAACGTGCTCGCCGTTGCCCATGGTCATGTCGCCGTCTTCGTTCTTGGCCTCACGCTTGATCTTGGACCACTTGGGCTCAGCCATGTCGGTGTTGGTGCGCTTGTCGGCCTCAGCGTAGTAGGTCAGCAGAGGCTGGTTGACCAGCTCGTAGCCTGCGCCGGTGAGCACGTCCACATAGTTGGGCGCGTCAGAGGCGTCCACAGCGCCGGAACCGGTGCCGCCGTAGACGGGATCCAGGGCGGTCAGGCCCACCAGGCTCACCTTGGAGCCGGAAGCCAGGGGCAGTGTGCTGCCCTCGTTCTTCAGCAGAACGATGCCTTCGCTTTCGACTTCGCGCACCAGCGCGTTGCCGGCGGTCTTGAGCTCTTCAACGGAGGCATACACGCTCTCGTAGTAGCGCTTGTAGCCCTCTTCCTCAGCGCCTTCCTTCATGACGATCTTGGTAGGGGAGGTCTTGAGGAACTTGTGGACTTCACCGGAGTTGGCGGCGGCGATGGTGCTGCCGGTATAGACCACCACGCAGAGGATCGCCATGATATTCAGGAGCACTTTTTTGAGTGTTCTGTGCTTGGAAACCTTCATTATATATTCTCCTTTCCAGCTTTCAGCCTGGAACTGCGGCGCGAACACGGCAGAGCTCCGCGCCGGCCCATGCGGTGACCGCGCGGCAATTCTGTTCAGTGCGCGCTGACCTGTCGAAACCGGTCGTGATCGCGCCAGGCAGTGCATGCTGTTCATATTTTATATGAATCCAGGGGGAAAGGAAAGGTATTTGTCGTACACCACACATCCATTGTCGCGACAGGGAGAAAAAGTCATCTACGGCAAAATTGTGACGCGAATAGAATAATTGCGTCAAACGCGACGCGTTCGATTCGCGGAACGAGCCGGAATTGCCGTGATTTGACGCAATCGACGCAGAAATGTGCTTGCATCAGCGGGGCAAGTGTGTCATAATAGGAACAACGTAAAAACGGAAGGAAAAGGGTGCCAGGCGGGGAAATGCGGTTCTCCGGCGGGCGCTGCAGATCTGTCCGGTATGCTGCGAGGCAGCGTGATTTTTGCGTGTCATGAAGTCAATTTGCTCGTGTTTCAATTTGCAGACGTTGAGTTGAAAGGAGTTCCTCTCATGTCCAAGAAGTTCAATGCCAGCTCGATCGTCATTCTGATCGCAGCGCTTTGTTCCTGTGCGGCGGGCATCCTGTTCCAGTCTGTGGGCGGCGTGTTCGGCCTGATGAAGTACAACTACTACAATCCCGTGATCGCCTGGAGCCTGATGGGCTGTGTGGCGGTGTGCATCGTGCTGATGCTCTGCAAGCTGCATGGTCTGGCCTCTGTGGTGGCCACTGCCGTTCCCGGTCTGTCCCTGTGCGCGTTCTTCATCGGCTTCGGCAAGCGCGCGGCTTACTGGCATGTGGTTGACGTGTTCATGAAGATCGACGAGCCCAAGGGCTTTGATCAGAACTACCTGATCTTTGTGGGCCTGATGGTGGTTGCCTTCATCATCGGCGAGGTGGCAATCTACCTGCGCAAGCCCGGCCAGGCGAAGGCTGGCAAGGCTGAGGCCTGATGTGATCAATCGTTGCTCCGTCCATTTGGTGGGCGGAGCAATTTGCATTTCAGGGAGAATTGGCGGCCCGCACAGGGGCAGGAGCCGTTCGCGACAGATATTTGTCGCAAATGAACGCGCGGTGCGTTTTCGCGCCCCCGACGGCCTGTTTTAAGGTTTTCCCCTTCCTTTTCTTGCGAAAATGTGATACATTACACGGTGAGTGAATTTGTCCTTTTTTATATGAAATTCTGCCAGGAAATAAAAGTTTGCCAAGGAGGAGCATCATGCGCCAGAAGATCGACCTGCTTTCCGGCTGGCAGTTCACCGGCCTGGACGGCCAGACCGCAACTGTCAGCATCCCCCATACCTGGAATAACATCGACGGCCAGGACGGCGGCAACGACTACAAGCGCGGCGCCTGCCGCTACGAGACCGCTTTCCCCATGCCCGCATTCGACCCGGAGACCCAGGAGGTCTGGATCGAATTTGACGGCGTCAACTCTTCCGCAAAGGTCGAGCTGAACGGTTCTGAGATCGCCACCCATGACGGCGGCTATTCCACCTTCCGCGCGGAGATCACCGCCCTGCTGGCGGAAGAGAACGCCCTCGTTGTCACTGCGGACAACTCCGTCAATGACCGCGTCTATCCCCAGAAGGCCGACTTTACCTTCTACGGCGGCATCTACCGTGGCGTGCGCCTGCTGGTGGTGAACAAGGCTCACTTCGCGCTGGATTACCTCGGCTCCTGCGGCATCCGCGTGACCGCCACCCCCGAGGGGAAGGGTGCGAAGGTTCGCGTGCAGAGCCGCGCGACGGCGGGCGATGTGGTCATCACCATCAAGGATCACAAGGATCGTGTAGTCGGCACCGCCAATGGCGCGGATGTGACCATCGACATGGAGAAGGCTCACCGCTGGCACGGCGTGGAGGATCCTTACCTTTATACCTGCCATGCTGAAGTGCAGGTGGACGGCACGGTCACAGACGCGCTGGACATTCCCTTCGGCGTGCGCTCCTTCCGTGTGGATCCCAAGATCGGTTTCGTACTCAATGACAAGCCCTACCCGCTCCATGGCGTCAGCCGCCATCAGGATCGCAAGGGTCTGGGCAACGCCATCACCAAGGCCCATCATGACGAGGACATGAAGCTCATCGCTGAGATGGGCTGCAACACCGTCCGTCTGGCCCATTATCAGCACGATCAGTACTTCTACGACCTGTGCGACAAGTACGGTATGGTCGTCTGGGCGGAGATCCCCTACATCTCGGAGCATATGGTAAATGGCCGTGAGAACACCATCGCCCAGATGAAGGAGCTCATCGAGCAGAACTACAACCATGCCTGCATCGTCTGCTGGGGCGTGTCCAACGAGATCACCATCTCCACCAAGGACAAGAAGGACATGCTGGACAACCACCACGTTCTGAATGACCTGATTCACGAGACCGACCCCAGCCGCTTCACCACGCTGGCCTGCTACGCCATGTGCGGCCCCTTCAACCCCGTGGCCCACATCACCGACGTGGTCAGCTGGAACCTGTACCTGGGCTGGTACGTTCCCGGTCTGTTCCTCAACGACCTGTGGATCAGCTTCTTCCACCTGTGCTACCCCAAGACGCCCCTGGGCTATTCCGAGTACGGCGCGGAGGGCATGCCTAACCTGCATTCCTCCCATCCCCGCCGCAACGACCACACCGAGGAGTACCAGGCCAAGTACCATGAGTTCATGGTCAAGTGCTTCAAGCGTCATCCCTACATGTGGTCCACTCATGTGTGGAACATGTTCGATTTCGCGGCGGACGCCCGCGATCAGGGCGGCGAGCCCGGCATGAACCACAAGGGCCTGATCACCTTCGACCGCAAGACGAAGAAGGATTCCTTCTACCTCTACAAGGCCAACTGGTCCAAGGAGCAGTTCGTGCACATCTGCTCCAAGCGCTATGTCGAGCGCGCGGAGAAGAAGACCACCATCAAGGTGTACTCCACGGAAAAGAAGATCACCCTGATCGTCAACGGCAAGACCTTCCAGACCAAGGAGAGCAAGGATCATGTGTTCACCTTCCGCGTGCCCATGGAGGATGTGCTGAAGGTCGAAGCCGTGTGCGGCAAGCTGAAGGATACCGCCACCTTCAAGAAGGTGGACAAGATGCCTGAAGCCTACATCCTGCCCAAGAAGAAGAATCCGCAGAAGTCCAACTGGGTGTGATCAAGCCTGCAATTGCAGACTGGTTGATAAAGAAGAAACAAAGGAGGTTCTTTCCTGTGTCTGAAAATCAGAACATCAATCGCGCCAAATTCTATCAGCTGGCGATGTTCCCCATGAACAACGGCGCGACCAATGTGTACTACGTCCTGATCCTGTCCTTTATTGCTACTTTCGGCAACCGCGTGCTGGGCCTGGGCATGGCGTTTGCTTCCTTTATGATCACCGGCATGCGCGTCTTTGACGCCATCACCGACCCGATCATCGGCGCCCTGATGGACAAGACCGACGGCAAGTTCGGCAAGTTCCGTCCTTTTATGGTCATCGGCAACATCATCATGGCGATCTCCGTCATCCTGCTGTATATGGTGACCCCCCTGATCCCCGAAACCATGATGTGGCTGCGCTACACCCTGTTTGTGGTGCTGTACGCGGTGTGGGTCATCGGCTACACCTTCCAGACCTCCGTCACTCGTTCCGCGCAGGCGGTTCTGACCAACGATCCCAAGCAGCGCCCCCTGTTCACCATCTTCAACACCATCGGCTCCCTGGCGGGCATGGGCCTGATCCAGGTGCTGGGCATGGTCATCGCCTCCGACGGCATCGCGGGCGACTACAACGCCACCTGGTTCAACATCATGACCCCCATCGGTATCGTGGTGTCCATCCTGCTGACCATCGTTGCCATCGTCGGCATCTGGGAGAAGGATCAGACCAAGTACTTTGGTATGGGCAACAAACAGGAACAGGTCAAGGTGAAGGAGTACATCCAGATCATCAAGGCCAACAAGCCCCTGCAGCGCCTGATGGTCGCCGGCGGCGGCTGCAAGCTGGCCCTGTCCATCGCCACCAACCTGACCGTGCTGTGCATGATCTACGGCTGCATGACCCAGTTCGGCGTGATCGAGGGCGTCAGCCAGAACCGCTACGACAGCCTGAATGCCATCATGATGGTGCTGGGCTATGTGTTCTCCGCGCCCTTCTTCGCGCTGACCGTCCGCACCTCCCAGAAGCATGGACAGAAGAAGTCCCTGATGACCTACGTTGGCGTGGCGCTGGCCTGCTACGTGGGCGTGTTGGCCCTGCTGCTGCTGTGGAAGCCCGAGACCGCCGCTGTCAACCTGATCATCTTCAACAATGATGGCAAGTTTGCCATCAACCTGTACACCATCGCGTTCATCCTCTTCTTCGGCGTGGGTTACGGCGCGTACTACGCTACCGCTGACATGCCCATCCCCATGGTTGCGGACTGCGCCGACTACGAAACCTACCGCTCCGGCAAGTTCATCCCCGGCATCATGGGAACCCTGTTCTCCCTGGTGGACAAGCTGGTGTCCTCCCTGTCCGCCACTGTCGTTTCCGTGGTGCTGCTGATCATCGGCATCAGCGACCTGCCCACCAAGGCGACTCCCTATGTGCCCGGCATGAACTGGGCGGTCATTGTGCTGTTCTGCTTGATCCCCATGCTGGCCTGGGTGGCGACCCTGTGGGCCATGAAGGGCTATGAGCTGGATGGCAAGCGCGTGAAGGAGATCCAGGCTGTCAATGGCGCCCGCAAGGCTTATATTGCCGCCGGCCACACCATTGAGGAAGCCATGGAAGTCTACAAGTCCGTTGAGGATGTGGAATCCAAGCAGATCGCCTGACATTTGTGAACCATTTAGTACACATAGAGAAAGGAAGTAATCCCTATGATGAATCTGCCTCTGAATGTTGATTTTACCGGCAAGGTCGTCGTCGTGACCGGCGCTGGCGGCGTGCTGTGCGGCGATATGGCCCGCGCCTATGCCCAGGCTGGCGCGAAGGTTGCTGCGCTGGATCTGAACGAGGAAGCTGTGAAGAAGCTGGCGGCCGAGCTGAAGGCCGAAGGCTTCATCTGCGAAGGCTACAAGGCCAACGTGCTGGATCCCGAAGCCCTCGAAGCTGTCCACCAGCAGGTGCTTAACGATCTGGGCCCCTGCGACATCCTGGTCAACGGCGCCGGCGGCAACAATCCCCGTGCCACCACCGACAATGAGTACCAGCACGAGGCCAAGGAAGGCCAGAAGACCTTCTTCGACCTGGAGGCCAACGGCATCGACTTCGTGTTCAAGCTGAACTACCAGGGCACCCTGCTGCCTACCCAGGTGTTCGCCAAGGATATGGTCGCCCGCAAGTCCGGCAACATCCTGAACATCTCCTCCATGAACGCCTACATCCCGCTGACCAAGATCCCCGCTTACTCTGGCGCCAAGGCCGCCATCTCCAACTTCACCCAGTGGCTGGCCACCCACTTCGCCGGTACCGGCATCCGCTGCAACGCCATCGCCCCCGGCTTCCTGGTGTCCAACCAGAACCGCGCGCTGCTGTTCAACGCTGACGGCACCCCCACTGCCCGCTCTGCCAAGATCCTGAACGGCACCCCCATGGGTCGCTTTGTGGATTCCGAGGAGCTCCTCGGCGGTCTGTTCTTCCTGACCGACGACAAGGCTGCCTCCGCCATTACCGGCGTGGTGCTGCCTATCGACTGCGGCTTCGCTGCCTATTCCGGCGTGTAACGGAAGTGTAAATCTTCTCCTGAATCCCTTGAAAATACCGGTCAAAAATGGTATAATAGCGTCAAGAAAGAACATTCCTGCGCTGAATGTTCCAATATGAAAGGAGTTTTCCGACTATGAAGAAGATTCTCGCTCTGGTCATGGCCATCGCCATGATGCTGTCCTGCGTGGCTTTCGCTGAGGGCACCAAGATCGAGTACGGCACCGAGAACACCCTGGTCTTCGCCCGTGAGGTTGCTTACGAGGCTGAGGCTGCTGACGTGGACTCCCTGGGCAATGCCACCAACAGCGGCAAGGTTCCCACCGGCCTGTCCCACATCACCGCCTGGCAGGGCAAGTGGGTGCTGGTTGCTGCCTACATGAACGAGGAAGGCATCGAGGAGTACGAGCTGGAGGCTGAAGAGGGCTTCTACGCTGTGCCCGAAAACGCTGTGTTCCTGGAGCTGGAAGCTGCTTATGATGCTTCCGCCAACGATCCCTCCGGTCCCCTGGTTGACGTGGCCAACTACTTCCATGCCCACTGCTACGACCTGGCCGGCACCATCACCCTGCCCGAAGACATCGACGAGGACGGCTACAAGGTGAAGAACACCTTCGAAGACTGGAACAACGTGGTTCGCGGCAACGCTGACGGCGACTTCAACTTCGGCCCCGCCAAGGTCTCCATCAAGGGCGAGGATGATTACATCTACTGGAACGACCTGACCGGCTTCGACTTCGAGGAGATCGAGGAGTTCAAGTTCATTGGCATGAACATGGATGGTCAGATCCTGATCGTGGCTGCCGACAAGAACGTCGCCACCAAGGACGACGCTGTGATCTGGTTCGCCTACATCTTCGACAAGGTTGTCGAGGCTGCCGAGTAATTGCATACAGGGCTGCGGTTCCGAAAGAGCCGCGGCCCTTTTTTGCTTGCAATTTGGTTATGAATCATGTATAATGTTCGCAGTGATTCAACGAAAAGTGCGCCTGCCCCAGCGGCAGGTGCTTTTCATGGCCTGCGGGCTGGAAGGGAAGCAAAAATGAACTGGAAGCAAATCCTGAAGACGCTGCCGGTGGTGGCGCTGGGCAATGCAATGATGGCTGCTGGCATCGTGCTGTTCGTCCTGCCCTCAGGGCTGATCACCGGCGGTACGACGGGCCTGGGCATCATTGCGGAGCACCTGACCGGGTTGTCGATCCCGCTGTTTACGGCAATCTTCAACGTGGCGATGTTCCTGCTGGGCCTCTTCTGCCTGGGGAAAACTTTCGCCGCGACGACGCTGGTGAGTACCCTCCTGTCCCCGGTGATGCTGGCGCTGATGCAGCACATTGTGGGGGATTTCGTGCTCTGCGAGGACCTGCTGATGAACGTGCTTTTCGGCGGCATCAGCGTGGGTGCGTCGATCGCCATTGTAGTCAGGGCGGGGGCGAGCACGGGCGGCATGGATATTCCACCGCTGCTTTTGCAGAAGTACCTGGGCGTGCCTGTGTCCAGGAGCCTGTATGCCTTTGACTTCGTGATCGTGTGCGGGCAAGCGCTGATCGTTGCGCCGGACATGCTGCTCTATGGTGTGCTGATGGTGATGGTGTACACCATCGTGATCGACAAAGTGCTGGCCATGGGTAATGCGCAGATCCAGCTTCAAATTGTCAGCCCGGAGGCGGACGCCATCCGCCGGGCCATATTGCAGGATGTGGATCGCGGCGTGACGCTGCTGCACGGTCAGACGGGCTATTTCCAGCAGGAGACGGATGTGCTCATTACCATTATTTCTCCCCGTGAGCGCCACCGCACCGAGCAGCTCATTCGCAGGATCGACCCCCATGCATTCATTATCATCAGCCAGGTGACGAGGGTCAGCGGCGGCGGCTTCTCCCTGCCGAAGCGGCATCTGCCGCCGGTGGAATGACAAACAGACCTTCCTGTGCATGGAATGAATCAGCAGCGCCTCCGGCAATGGGGGCGTTTTTGTGCCATCCGGCAGGAGTTTACACCTGTGTGGCGAATCACATATGCAGCAAATTGCGTTACATAAGGAGGTCAATCTGATGGCCAAGTTTATTCTGTCCGCCTTTGCGGATGAAGCCAGCCCCATGCTGGATGAGCAGATCAAGGCGCTGCAGGAGGAGGGCATCTCCCTCATTGAGCTGCGCGGTGTAGATGGTAAGAATGTCTCCGGCCTGACGCTGGAGGAGGCCGCTGCCGTCAAGGCCAAGCTGGATGCTGCGGGCATCCGTCTGTCCGCCCTGGGCTCCCCCTATGGCAAGGCCAGCCTGGGCGTGGCATTTGACGAGCATCTGGAACTGTTCAAGCACGGCCTTGAAATCTGCAAGGTGCTGGACTGCAAGCGGATCCGCATGTTCAGCTTCTATCCGGCAGGCAATGTGGAGGACAGCCGCGAGGAAGTCCTGCGCCGCCTGGAGATCATGCTCGATCTCGCGGAAGAAGCCGGTGTGCAGCTTGTTCATGAGAACGAAAAGGGCATTTACGGCGACGATACCGCCCGCAATGCCGATCTGCTGAATGCGTTTGGCAGCCGTTTGGGTTTCGCCTTTGATCCGGCGAATTTCATCCAGTGCGGCGTGAACACCCTGGAGGCTTACGAGCAGCTGCATGAGCGCATCACCTACATGCATATCAAGGACGCCTTCCTGTCGGACGGCGCGGTGGTCTGCGCAGGCCATGGCGACGGCAACGTGCCGGAGATCCTTCGCCGCCTGAACGAAGAGCGGGAAGGCGAAGTCATCCTGACGGTTGAACCGCATCTGACCGTGTTCAAGGGCCTTTCCGACCTGCAGGACGAGGAACTCAAGCATCACGAGAGCTATCCTGACAGCCGCACGGCCTTCCACGCGGCAGTGCAGGCGCTCAAGGACATCATCAACGATCTGTAAGGAGTGAATCATATGCTGAAGCTTGGTATCATCGGCGTGGGCAACATTGGCTCCGGCCATGTGCAGCGCGTCACCGAGGGACATTGCCCGAATATCACCATCACCGCTGTGGCGGACCGCCGCGCATCCCGCCGCGAGTGGGCAAAAAATGCCCTCCCGGAGGCGCAGATCTTCGTTGAGGGCAGCGACATGATCAAGTCCGGCGCCTGCGAGGCGGTGCTGATCGCGACGCCCCATTATCAGCATCCCACCCTGGCGGTGGAGGCCTTCGAAGCAGGCCTGCACGTTCTGTGCGAGAAGCCCGCAGGCGTGTATACCCTGCAGGTGCGCGACATGATCGCCGCGGCGGACAAGCGTCCCGACCTGACCTTCGCGATGATGTTCAACCAGCGCACCAACTGCGTCTACCGCAAGATGAAGGAAATGATCGACGGCGGCGAGATCGGAGAGATCAAGCGCATGAACTGGATCGTCACCGACTGGTATCGTACCCAGTATTACTACGACTCCGGCGCGTGGCGTGCCACCTGGGCCGGCGAGGGCGGCGGCGTGCTGCTCAACCAGTGCCCCCACCAGCTGGATCTGCTGCAGTGGCTCTGCGGCCTGCCTGCCAGGGTGCATGCCTTTGCTCACGAGGGCAAGTGGCATGACGTGGAGGTCGAGGACGACGTGACTGCTTACCTCGAATTCCCCAACGGCGCGACGGGCGTGTTCATCACCACCACCGGCGACGCTCCCGGCACCAACCGTCTGGAGGTCACCGGCACCAAGGGTACGCTGATCTGCGATTACAATGGCCTGATCTTCAAGAAGCTGGCGATGGACGAGCGCGAGTGGTGCGTCACCTGCAAGGAGGGCTTCAAGAAGCCCGACTGCGAGACCATCAACGTGGAAACCGACGGCCTGAATGAGCAGCATGTGGGCGTGATGAATGCCTTCGCTGCGGCGATCGAGACGGGGTCTCCGCTGGTGGCGGACGGCCGCGAGGGCATCAACGGCCTGATGCTGTCCAATGCCATCCATCTGTCGGCGTGGACGGGCGAGACCGTTTCCCTGCCCATCGACGAGCAGAAGTTCCTCGACATGCTCAATGAAAAGTGCAAGACCTCCCGCCACAAGGAAGAGGTCGATGTGGTGGAGAACCAGTAAGCTACACCGCAGCCCAAGGGAGACAGTTCGCTGCCTCCCTTTTTGCGTGCAAATGAATGCACATTGAAGATAACTGGTGTAT
>JBGUSK010000046.1:0-8969 GCA_045132495.1 Christensenellales bacterium
AAAGCGCCTCGTGCAGCTCCACAGGATTCTCAATGCCAACAAAGGAATTGACGCAGATGCAGTCGCCGTCGCGGATCAGGCTGATCGCGTCGTCTGCGGACATGATGCGGTACATATCGGGCCGCCTTTCGTGATGAAATAACGGGCCCATTATAGCATATCTGCGATTCTGCTGACAAGACGGAGGCGGTGCGGATACACGATAAATGCAAAATCCCGCCTGCAAAGAACAGGCGGGAGGGGAATCAGCGGATCAAATTGCCAGTAGGATCATATTCGGCCTGGGAAAGGATCTCGCCGGCGGGATCGAACTCGTACACGACATATGAGCCGTCCGTATCGTAAATGGTTTCGCGGCAGGCGTAGTTCCAGCCGTCCTCGTTGGCGTATTCGGTCTGGATGACAAGGACGCCATCGGTGTAAGCCCGGGTCACGAGCCAGGTCATGTCGTCCGCGTATTCGTACTCGTAGGTCTGCACCATTTCGATGCTGCCGTCTGCGGCGTAGGAGGTGATGGAAACCGGATCGCTGTGATCGTTGTACTGGGTCAGCATGCGTGTGCCGTCGTCAAAGTATTCGGTTTCCTTTTCCGCATATCCGTCGGGATGATAGTTGACCTCCAGGGTCAGCGCGCCGCTGGTGTATTGCTTTTTCCAGAGCATGGAGCCGCCTGCGTAGTGATACTCGTAGGTGGAATCCTCCCAAACCGAGCCATCCGCATCGGTGTTGCGGCGGAGGGTGGGATCGCCGAACTCGTTATATTCGCTGTAGAAGGTAGCACCGTCTGCAAAACGGGAGGTTTTTCTGATTTCATACCAACTGCCCTCAGCGTCCTGGGCGTACTCGGAAAACTCCTCGAAGGACATACTGCCGTCTGGATCGAAGGTTGCTGCGTGATTCAGGTTGCCATGCTCATCGTATTCATTGATGGCCCAGGTGTCGTCATCGTAATATGCGACCTGGGACACGGGAATGCTTTCGCCCGCTGCGCTGACGGTGTAGACCACCTCGCCCGTAAGCACATCTCCGGTGAACTCGCGGGTGAGCAGCATGCGGCCCTTTTCGTCGTATTCATAGGCGTAGCTGAGTTCAATGAGCGCATTGCCGTCCGCTCCAAAGGAGGTGTATCGGATCAGGTCGCCTTGCTCGTTGTAATCGCTTATGTCTGCAGAGCCATCGTCAAAGGCCCAGATCTCGCTGCCGCAGACGGTGCAGACTGCATCTGTTATCTTGTGCGGGCCCTGCTCGCTCAGTTCGCCCGTGGGCAGAATGCGCCAGTGCTCCTTTGCGCTGCGTTCCCAGGGAAAGGTGGGCAGCGAGCCATCCACAACGGGTTCAGCAAAGCAGGCGCTGGCGAGGGTCAGGCTGAAAAGGAGAAGGAGAGAGAACGTCATAAGCTTTTTCATGGTGGGTCCTCCTTGAAAGGCGATATTCATGACAGGATATGCATGGTATATTGTATTATACCGCAAAGCCTGTGAAAACACAAGACAGGGCGCTGGAAGCGCTCCACGGCGGGAATCTGTCGTGGAATGACGGGAAATGCCGTGCTTGCAGCTGCTGCGGCCTTGAAATGGATGCATTAAATGTGATATGATGAAACCATAACAGACGTATCATACAGCAACATGAATCGAATTGTCCGTAACCGGGGAGGGAAGAAGCATGAACACCCCCAAGTCCTTTTCTGCGGAGAGGCTTCGCTATCTGACGCTGCTGGCGCGGCAGTATCCGACTGTGCAAGCGGCCAGCACGCAGATCATCCGTCTGCAGGCGATCCTCAATCTGCCCAAATGCACCGAGCACTTCATGTCCGATATCCATGGCGAGCATGAAGCCTTTTTGCATATCCTCAATTCCAGCTCTGGGGAAGTGAAGGCGAAGCTGAACGACCTCTTTGCAGCCACGCTATCGGAAAAGGAACGGGGAGATCTGGCGACGCTGATTTACTATCCCACCGAGAAGCTGGCCCTTGTGGCGGATGAAATGGATGATCTGGAGGGCTGGTATCGTACGACGCTGAACCGGCTGGTGGAGCTATGCCGCCATGTGTCGGTCAAGCACACCCGCAACAAGGTGCGCACCTACATGCCCAGGGAGTATGCTGAGATCCTGGACGAGATGGTCTTCCTCCAGGACACGGATGATACCCGCTATGCCCAGTATGAGAGCATCCTGGAGACCATCATCCGCATTGGACAGGCCCCGCAGGTCATCGAGGCCATCTGTGCGGTGATCCGGGCGCTGACCTGCGATCATCTGCACATCGTGGGTGATATCTTCGACCGCGGCCCCAGGGCGGATATCGTCATGGATTCACTGATGAAATGTCATAACGTGGACATCCAGTGGGGCAATCACGATGTGCTGTGGATGGGTGCGGCTTCCGGCTCCAGGACGATGGTGGCGACCGTGCTTTCGAATTCCATCCACTACAACAACCTGGATGTGATCGAAACCGGCTATGGCATCTCCCTGCGCCCGCTGTCCGTGTTTGCCAATGAGGTGTACAAGCACTGCGACACCCACTGCTTCCATGTCAAGCTCACCGGCGACGCTGCCAGCCGCTATACCGAGAAGGATAAGCTGCTTTCTGCCCGCATGTACAAGGCGATCACCATCATTCTCTTCAAGCTGGAAGGGCAGAAGATCCAGCGATGCCCGGAATTTGGCATGGCGGACCGCCTGCTGCTGGACAAAATCGACTATCAGCACAAAACGGTCACCATCGACGGCAGGACCTACCCCATGGAGGACTGCGATTTCCCCACGGTAGACCCGGCTGACCCCTATGCCCTGACGCCGGAGGAAGCGCAGGTCATCCAGCAGCTGACCGAGTCCTTCCGCCATTCGGAGAAGCTTCAACGCCAGATCCGCTTCCTCTATTCCAACGGCAGCCTTTACAAGGTGCACAACGGCAATCTGCTCTTCCACGGCTGCATCCCCATGAATGCCGACGGCACGCTGATGACCTTCTCCATCGGCGGAAAGGCGCGGTCGGGACGCGCTTTCATGGACTACGCTGACCGTCTGGCCCGCAAAGCCTATTACGACAAGCGCGGCACGCCAGAAAGGCGCTTTGGCCTGGACTTCCTGTGGTGGCTCTGGGCGGGGCGCAACAGTCCGATCTATGGCCGAGACAGGATGACCACCTTCGAGCGCCGTTTCATCAAGGATGAAAGCACCTGGGCTGAACCCAAGAACGCCTATTACGCGCACTACAATGATCCGGCCATGTGTGAAATGCTGCTGCAGGAGTTTGGCCTGAATGGCATGCACAGTCACATTATCAACGGTCATGTACCGGTCAGGGCAGGGAAGGGCGAAAGCCCCATCAAGGGTGGCGGCAGGCTGCTTGTGATCGACGGCGGCTTTTCCAAGGCGTATCAGCCTACTTCGGGCATCGCGGGGTATACGCTGCTGTTCAACTCCCGTCACTATCGCATGGTGTCTCATCAGCCCTTCCCGGGCAAGTGGAATGCCATCCACCGCAACGATGATATCCAGAATGATTCGGTCATCTTTGAGACGTTGACCAGCCGCATGCACGTTGCGCATACCGACGAGGGCCGCGAGCTGCAGTCGCAGGTGGATGACCTGATGGATCTGCTTTCCGCCTATCGCTCCGGCGCGGTGACGGAGGCCCATTCCTGATATGCTTTGACAGCCTTTTGTCATGGATGGGCGCAGAAAATCCATTCGCGACACAGATGCGCCGCGAATTGGGTCGCATTCTGCCTGTGGAATGGTTTACAACCAAACCCGGTTCGTGCTATAATATACATGATGTGAAAGTCTGCCGAAGGGCTGCTTCACGATGTTTCAATCAAAGGAGGCTGCATCCGTCAGCCCCGAAAATAAGGAGAGAACGCACATGAAAATGACCTTCCGCTGGTATGGCAAGGAGATCGACCCCATTCAGCTCAAGTACGTCAAGCAGATTCCCGGCATGTCCGGTCTGATGGGCCTGCTGGACAAGCCCGCCGGCGTTGACTGGCCCGAAGAGGAAGTCAAGGAGCTGGTGGATTACGTCCACTCCTGCGGTCTGGAGCTGGAAGTGATCGAGTCCGTCAACGTCCACGAGGACATCAAGATGGGCCTGCCCACCCGTGACGAGTACATCAAGAACTACTGCTCCACCATCCGTACCCTGGCCAAGTACGGCGTGAAGGTCATCGTGTATAACTTCATGCCCGTCTTCGACTGGCTGCGTACCGACCTGGCCCGCGAGATCCCCGAGGATGGCTCCAACTCCCTGTACTTCAATGAGGAAGACCTGGGCGAAATGGGCCCCATGGAGATCGTCCGCCGTACCGCCGAGGATTCCAAGGGCTTCACCCTGCCCGGCTGGGAGCCCGAGCGTCTGGCTCAGCTGGAGACCACCCTCAAGCAGTACGAGGGCATCACCCCCGACATGCTGCGCGAGAACTACAAGTACTTCCTGGAGCGCGTGTGCCCTGTGTGTGAGGAAGTCGGCGTGAAGATGGCCTGCCATCCCGACGATCCTGCCTGGCCCATCTTCGGCCTGCCCCGCATTGCCCACAGCCAGGAGGATTACGACAAGATCGTCAAGCTGTACGACAGCCCTGCCAATACCCTGTGCCTGTGCACCGGCTCTCTGGGCTCCAACCCCGAGAACGACATTCCCGCCATCATCCGCCACTTCGGCGAGATGGACCGCATCGGCGCGATGCATGTCCGCAACGTGAAGTACCTGGGCTACCGTCACTTCCGTGAGGCTGCGCACCTGTCTTCCACCGGCGATCTGGACATGTTCGAGATCATGAAGGCGATCTACGACACCTGCCCCGACACCTACATCCGCCCCGACCATGGCCGCATGATCTGGGATGAGGAAGGCCGTCCCGGCTATGGCCTGTACGATCGTGCCCTGGGCGCCACCTACATCAACGGCATCTGGGAAGCCCTGTGCAAGATCTATGGGCAGCGTTGACGCTGCACCCAACTCGCGATTGAGTGGGCTGTTCTTTCATAGACCTACCGCGTGAGAGTTGGGGCTGTGCCTGCAGTTGACTTTCCGCGCCCTCATGGCGCGGGCAAAGAGATTGACTTAGGTGCATAATATGAATTGACGAATATCGTGGTCAGTGGTATAGTGAGTATAACCTCACGGCCACTGGCCGCTTTTTGTACAGGAGGAGATCATATGAAGCTGACTTACCAGGGCATTCAGGACAAGGCCGCCTTTGCCGCTGCCGGCATAGCGCTGCCCAAGTACGACTGGAAATCCATGTGCGCTGCCACCGAGAAGGCCCCCGTGTGGGTGCATTTCGGCGCGGGCAATATCTTCCGCGGCTTCATCGCCGTGCTGCAGCAGCGCCTGCTGAACGAAGGCCTCGCCACCAGCGGCATCGTCGCGGCGGAAACCTTCGACTATGACATCATCAACAAGATCTACGATCCCTTCGATTCCATGACCCTCATGGTGTCCCTCAAGCCCGACGGCTCCACGGATAAGGAGGTCATCGCATCCATCGCCAAGGGCATCCGCGCGGATTCCGCAGACAGCGCCCAATGGGCGGAATTGAAGGCCTTCTTCACCAATCCTGCGCTGCAGATGGCTTCCTTCACCATCACGGAGAAGGGCTATGCGCTCACCAACGTCAAGGGCGAGATGATGCCCGTCGTCACCGAGGATATCGCGAATGGCCCTGACAAGGCCCGCCATGCGATGGCCGTTGTGGCTGCCATGCTCTACGCCCGCTATCAGGCCGGCGCGCAGCCCATCGCCATGGTCTCCATGGACAACTGCTCCCACAATGGCGAAAAACTGAAGTCCTCCGTGGTGACCATCGTGGAGGGCTGGGTCGAGAAGGGCCATGTGCCTGCCGCCTTTGCTGAGTATGTGAAGGACGAAAACAAGGTCTCCTTCCCCTGGAGCATGATCGACAAGATCACGCCCCGTCCGGCGGATGTGATCCGTGATCAGCTGGCAGAGCTGGGCGTGGAGGACATGGCGCCCGTCGTCACTACCCGCAACACCTACATCGCGCCCTTCGTCAACGCGGAGATCCCCCAGTACCTTGTGGTGGAGGATCGCTTCCCCAACGGCCGTCCTGCGCTGGAGATGGCGGGCGTGTACCTGTGCGACCGCGACACCGTCAACATGACCGAGCGCATGAAGGTCACCACCTGTCTGAACCCCCTGCACACCGCGCTGGCGGTGTACGGCTGCCTGCTGGGCTATACCTCCATTGCTGCCGAGATGCAGGATGAGCAGCTGGTCAAGCTGGTCAAGACCATCGGCTATGTGGAGGGGCTGCCGGTGGTGGTCAACCCGGGTATCATCGATCCCAAGGCGTTCATCGACGAGGTGGTGGAGCAGCGCCTGCCCAATCCCTTCATCCCCGACATGCCCCAGCGCATCGCGACGGACACCTCTTTGAAGGTGCCGATCCGCTTTGGCGAGACCATCAAGAGCTATGTTGCTGATCCGGAGAAGGATCCTGCGTCCCTGAACGCCATCCCGCTGGCGATCGCCGGCTGGCTGCGCTACCTGCTGGCGGTGGACGACGAAGGCAAGGAAATGCCTGTATCCTCCGACCCCATGCTGCCTGCCCTGCAGGCGGAGCTTGCAGGCGTGGAGCTTGGCAAGCCGGAATCCTGCAAGGGGAAGCTGGATGGCATCCTGACCAACAAGGTGCTTTTCGGCGTTGACCTGAAGGAGGTCGGCCTGGCTGGCAAGATCGAGGGCTACCTGAGCGAAATGCTGACTGGCCCCGGTGCTGTCCGCGCGACGCTGAAAAAGCATCTGGGCTGAACAACGGAATAAAAACACTGGAGCCGCACCCCAAAAGAAGTGCGGCTCCAGTTCATTATGTCAGCAGGGCGACGGCGTCAAGCAGTCCATCTGCCATGAAGTAGGTATTGATCAGGATCACGCTGCTGTAAATGACGAAGGTCACGCCATCGGTGCGCATATCCTCCCAATAGGTGCGAAAAGCGTATCCTACGCCGACGTTCAGGTTCTCGAAGAACTCTCCGATGCGGTATTTGACAGCTTCCCACCCATCTGTGAGTACGCCGCACAGCACGCAGATCAAGTGGAACAAGAAGCCCAGACCGCAGCCCAGTGCCTTGGCGGTAGCGGCGTCCAGCGCTTCGGGCCAGGGACTGAATTCCTTGAGCAGGGAATTGATCAGCCCGTAGCTGAGAAGGGGAGGAAGCAGCAGCAGGATCATGGTGATCCAAAACCCACGGTAGGGTGACTGGCGTTTATACTCGTTGTGCATGGGCGGCCTCCTCCGTAGCAGATTCGACATATTCTACCATTTCCGATACGAAACGTCAATGAACACAAAAAAACTCCCCGGAAAAACCGGGGAGCAATGTGTGAAAATTACTTCACCTGGGACAGGGCGTTCTTCACAGCCTCGATCAGGCCATTGGAGGAGTAGGTAGCGCCCGCAGCCACATCGATGCCCTCGACGCCGTTGGCAGCGATGATCTTGTCGGTCACAGAGGGGTAGGCCTTGTCGAAGATACCGGCGGTCTCAGCCTGCTCCAGCACCTCGATCTTGGCGATCTTCTCGCCATCCATGGTGACCTTGACCTTGATGTCGCCGCCGAAGCCCTTGGCAACGCCGATGTACTCGTTCGCGGCCAGCTCAGGAACTTCCTCAGCCTCAACGGAGGGAGCGGCGGTAAAGCCGAAGTGGATGTTCAGCAGCTCAACCAGCTTGCCGCCCACGTCAGCGGACAGAGAAGCACAGCGTACGCCGCGCTCGGGATCGCCGAACTCATGACCGGAAGCGGTCATCCAGTTGCCGACGGAGTCCTTGCACAGTTCGGAACCGGCCACAGAGTGGACGGGATGCTCGGGCTGATCAGCGGGCTGGTAGATCGGGAAAGCGGTGGACTCATACCAGGTGTAGATCTGGTTACGGATGCCGGACATGTCGCTGCCGGTGGTGAACAGGTTCAGCACGGCGAAGGCGCCGCCCAGGGAGCCGCACAGGTTGCGACGGCCGTAGCCACCGCCGCCATGGGCGAACATGCGGCCATCGATCTGGTTGTAGGGGTAGCCATACTTCTCAGCCAGCAGATCCAGGATGCCGGAAGCAACGCCAGCGCAGCAGCCGCCCTTGGCGAAGAAGTTAGCGTAGATCTTGTCCTGCACTTCCTTCACATCCAGGCCCGGCCAGGTCCAGGGGAAGGCGGGAGCGGCGATTTCAGCTTCGGCGCTCACAACAGCGGGCACAGCGGTCAGGGCGGCAGCGCCCAGAGCGGTCTTGCCAGCCAGCTTCAGGAAGTCACGGCGATTGAGATTGCTCATTTTCATTTCCTCCTCACAGGATTCTCATCGTGCTTATGCACGGTTACAGTTATTATACAATAAAAAAACTGGTTAGGCAAGCCAAATCTGTGAATTTTCCTGCAAAACAGGGGAATTTGGAAATGTCATGATCGGCAATGGCGTGCCAAAGGGAAAAAGGCTTTACTTTTGGTGGTTCATGCTGTATAATATGCTTTAGCAAATTTAGCGAAACACAGGGAAAGGGGGACGGAATGGATGTTCAATCTGGGCATGATGGAAATTCTGCTTGTGCTCGCAGTGGCATTCCTGATCGTCGGCCCCAAAGATCTGCCCAAAGTGGCCCGATGGATCGCGCGGCAGCTGAAGAGCCTGAAAAAGCTCATCCGCGAGATCAAGAAGGAGACCGGCTGGGATGAGTTCGCCAAGGAGTTCAAGGATGTAGCGGATGACGTGAAATCCACGGTGAAGGATGCGGACGTCCGCGAGGATGTAAAAGCTGCCGCGGATGAGCTGCGCGCAACGGTCGAAGGCGTCCGCAAGGATGTTGACGCGGCGTCCAAGGAGCTTCAAAAAGAGCTTGAAGAATAATTAGGAGGTTTTTGTTATGCGTCTTGGTGCGTTGGAAATCGTTCTGATTCTGGTTGTGGTGCTGGTGCTGTTCGGCGGCAACAAGCTGGCTGGCGTGGGCAAG
>JBGUSK010000047.1:0-15907 GCA_045132495.1 Christensenellales bacterium
GGCGACTGCATCTGCGTCAATTCCTTTGTTGGCATTGAGAATCCTGTGGAGCTGCACGAGGCGCTTTATCGCCGTTATCAGCAGACCCATTCCCCAAAACATCTGACGATCGTCTCCAGCGCAGGCTTTGGCGTGTGGGACGAGAACAAAAACGCCGAGGGCTATATCCGCGCAGGCGCTGTAGACCGGCTGATCTGCGGTCATTTTGGCGCGATGCCCTCCACCAAGAAGATCATCCTGGAGAACCGCTTCGAGGCATATAACCTGCCGCTGGGCTGCATTTCCCACGCCATCCGGGCGCAAGCTGGCGGATTACCCGGCGCGCTGTCAAAGGTCGGACTGGATATCTTCGTCGATCCCCGCCGCGAGGGCCCCGGCATCAACCAGATTTCCACGGACAATTCCTTCGTCAAGATCGTCGAGGTGGACGGCGAGGAATTCCTGTACTACAAGCTGCCGAAGATCACCGTTGCCCTCATCAAGGGCACCGCAGCTGACCGCAAGGGCAACATCTCCTTTGACGATATGTACATGTCCGGCGACGCGCTTTCGATCTGCCAGGCGGTCAAGTCCAACAACGGCATCGTGATCGTTGAGGTGGATCGCCTGGTGGATGAGCCCACCCGTCCCCGCAACACCATCATCCCCGGCTGCCTGGTGGACGCCATCGTCGTCCAGGAGCCCGAACCCCGCGACGACGCCCTCACCGCCCTCACCGGCTCCTTCGAGATCCGCTACGAGGACTGGCATGGCTGGACGGAAAAGCTGGACGCGCTGAACCACGTCATCCGCTCCTCCGGCATTGCGGCGGATATCATCGGCCGACGCGCCTCCCGCGAGCTGCGCAAGGAGGACATCGTCAACATCGGCATCGGCATTCCGGAGACCATCTCCCGTTTTGCCGAGCAGAGCGGCATGCTGGATCATATCACCCTCACGGTGGAATCCGGCGGCATCGGCGGCTTCCCGGCTTCAGGCAAGGTGTTCGGCGCGATGATCGGCGCTGCTTCCGTGTACGACATGGCCAACCAGTTCGACCTGTACAATTCCGGCGGGCTGGACATCTGCTTCATGGGTGCGCTGGAGGTTGATGGGCACGGCAATGTCAACGCCCACCGCGGCCCAGGCGCATATGCGGGCATCGGCGGCTTCGCCAACATCACCGCCAAGACCCCGACGGTCGTCTTCTGCCTGACCTTCAACACCAAGGGCCTTTCCGTGGCCCAGAATGGCGAAGAGATCACCATCGTGGAGAACGGCGAGGTGCCCAAGTTCGTCAACGCGGTCAAGACCGTGAGCTTCTCCGCCCGTAAGGCCATCGACAATGGCCAGAAGGTGCTTTACATCACCGAACGCTGCGTATTCATCCTCACAGCCCGCGGTCTGAAGCTGCTGGAGGTCTACCCCGGCGTGGATGTACAGCGGGATATCCTTGACCTGCTGCCCTTTGATGTGGAAATGTAATCACCGCAATTTAACAGGCTGTCCGTCCCGGTAATCTCCCGGAACGGGCAGCCTGTTTTGATGTATGCAAAAGGTGTCAGTCACTTCAATTGGCTTCTCATCTGATTTTCCCCAGGATGAGCGCTGACATAGCGGGGATCTCCGCATCGCCGCTGATAACTTCGGGGTTTTGCCACAGGAAGCTGCTTTCGCCGTCCGCCAGCACAGCCCATTTTCCCTTGGGCAGATCAAACGACACTTGTTTCCCGGAAGCATTATAGGCCAGCAACAGCTCCGGCCAGGCGCTGTCCGCACCATTGTCCAGCAGGATGGCGGCTGTATCCTCCCCCAACTGACGGGCAACGCGGATGCAATCCCCTTCCTTGGAAGCCTTGTCACACAGGCCCGGCAGCTGCTTGCGCAGCGCAATCAACCCCCGATAATAGTCCACCAGTTCCTGATTTTTCTGGCAGCGCTGCCAATCCATGCGGTTGATGGTCACGGGGGAATTGTAGGAGTTCTTTACGCCCTGCTTGGTGCGGCCAAACTCCTCGCCCGAGAGCATGAACAGGTGCCCCTGACATCCTGCAATGATCGCGAACGCCAGCTTGTTGGCGCGGATGATCCGCTCATCGCAGCCCGTGAAGCGGCGGTTCTTGTCCATCGTGAAGACGAGCTTATCCCACAGCGTCCAGTCATCATGGGAGGACAGGTAGGTGATCGTCTGGGAAGAGGCTGCAAAATCGCCGCAGTTCCCCGCCCATGCGCAAACGCAGAATGCCAGATCATCCGACTTCAAACCGCCGCCATTGACGAAGCCGCGGGACATTTCGTCCATCACACTGCCCTTCACCGCATCCCGGGTGTTATCGCAGAATGCGCCAATGGCCGGATCAAGCAGCTTCATGCTGCCCTTGTGAGCCAGCTCCGTTTCAGGGCGGGGATGGCACTCGCCGCCTGCCCAGGGCTCCCCATAGAGCAGCTTTTCACCCTTGCCGAAACGCTTATCCAGCTCCTGCTGGATGCGGTTCATCAGCGGCACGTCCAGCATGCCCATCAGGTCAAAGCGGAAGCCATCAATATGGTATTCCTCCGCCCAGTAAAGCACGGACTCCAGTATATATCGGGCAACCATGCTGCGCTCGGAGGCGATTTCGCTGCCGCAGCCGGAGCCGTTGGAGGCGCTTCCATCCTCATTCTGGCGGTAGTAGTACCAGGGCACCACCTTGAACAGACAGCCTTCCTTGAGATGGTAGGTGTGATTGTACACCACATCCATGATGACGCGGAAACCATTCCGGTGCAGCGCCATGACGGCTTCCTTCATTTCACGGATGCGCACCTCGCCATGGTGGGCGTCGCTGGCATAGGAGCCTTCGGGCACATTGTAGTTCACAGGGTCATAACCCCAGTTGAAGGCGTCCGGAGCACCCGCTTCATCCACGGAACCGTAATCATACACCGGCATGAGCTGGATATGGGTCGCCCCCAGCTGCTTGACGTGGTTGATGCAGGTGGGGCACTTGCCCTTTCCATCCAGCGTGGTATCATTCAGCGTCAGGGCTGCAAACTTGCCCCGGAGCTTCTCCGGCACGCCGCTGTGGGAATCCCAGGAGAAATCCTTCACATGAATCTCGTAGATCACATCCTCCGCCGGCTTGGCAGGCGCTTTATCCTGCGTCCAGCCCTGCGGATTCGTCCCGGCCAGGTCCACCACCATGCCGCGAAGGCCGTTCACGCCGCAGGCTTTGGCATAGGGATCCTGGGTGCGGCAGGTATGACCATTCACTGTCACATCATAATCATAATACACGCCGCCAAGCTGCTCAGCCTCATCATGCAGCCACAATCCCCGTTCCGCCTTCCTCATGGGAATCCTGCGGACGGCGGGACTCTCCCCGCCATCAGGATAGAGGGAAAGCACCACCTTGCATGCCGTGGGCGCCCACAGCGCAAAGTGGGTACCTGCCGCATCCAGCCATGCACCAAGGGGCGCGTCGCAATGATACGCCTGTTCAAACCCAGCGGAATCAAACCAGCGTTTCAGCTGAGCAGGGGTCATTTGTGTTTCCATTCTCATGCCTCCAAACATAGCTTTCCATAGATTATCTCAATTTAGCTGATTTGTCAACAGGAAGCACAATGTGGCTGCTTCATCTTTGCATCAAAAAAGGAGCGCCACTCTGGGCGCTCCTGAAATATGCGATCAGCTGCGCTTCTTCATCCAGACAGGCACGCCGCGGCTGTCCTGCTGAGGCTGCTGCACGGGCTGCTGGGGAGCCATCGGGCCGGTGCTGCCGCCCATCATGGGCTGCTGCTGCGCCTGGAAGGCAGGCTGGTAAGCCTGCTGGGGCTGCTGGGCAAACATCTGGGGATTGTAGGGATTGGTGCTCTGAGGAACCTGCTGGGCAGGCTGCTGAGCAAACATCTGGGGCTGCTGGGGAGCAGCGGGGGTGGGCACGCCCATGGAGGGGCGGTTGAAATCCACCGCAGGCTGGGCGAAGGAAGGCGTCTCCTGCGCGAAATCAGCAGTGCCGGCGTATGCGCCGAAGGAGCCGGTGTAGGTGGAGCCATACAGGCGCTCGCGCTCAATATCGCGTGCCTTCTTCACCGGATCACGGGGCGGGAACGGCGTCTTCTCAAAGCCGGTGGCGATAACGGTGATGCGCACCTGGTCTCCCATGGTCTCATCGATGCCAGCGCCGAAGATGATGTTCGCGTCGGGATCAGCGGCTTCCATGATCAGGTTGGCGGCCTCGTTGATCTCGATGATGGAGATGTCAGCGCCGCCGGTGATGTTGATCAGCACAGCGCGGGCGCCGTCGATGGTGGTCTCCAGCATGGGGCTGGAAATGGCGTTCTTGGCAGCCTGCACCATCTTGTTCTCGCCGTCGCCGTAGCCGATGCCCATGTGGGCCATGCCGCCGGACTCCATGACGGTCTTGACGTCAGCAAAGTCCAGGTTGATCAGCGCGGGCAGCGCGATCAGGTCAGAAATGCCCTGGATGCCCTGGCGGAGCACGTCATCGGCGATGCCGAAGGCTTCCACCATGCTGGTGCCCTTGGACACAACCTGCAGCAGGCGGTCGTTGGGGATCACGACCAGGGTGTCAACGCGCTGCTTGAGGTCGTTGATGCCGGCCTCGGCGTTGCGCATGCGCTGCTTGCCCTCGAAGGAGAAGGGCTTGGTCACAACCGCGATGGTCAGCGCTCCCTGCTCACGGGCGATCTCCGCCACAACGGGAGCACAGCCAGTGCCGGTGCCGCCGCCCATACCGGCGGTGACGAACACCAGGTCAGCGCCCTTCAGGGCAGAGGCGATCTCTTCGCGGGATTCCTCCGCGCTGCGGCGGCCCACCTCAGGCACAGCGCCAGCGCCCAGGCCCTTGGTCACCTTGTCACCGATCTGGATCTTCTCATGCGCGCCGGACATCTGCAGCGCCTGCATGTCGGTATTCACAGCAATAAACTCAACGCCCTTCAGGCCAGCCTGCACCATGCGGTTGACGGCATTGCCGCCGCCGCCGCCGCAGCCCACGACCTTGATGGAGGCGTAGTTGTTGGTCATCTGATCATTCTGGAACTCAATCACGTTTGCATCCCCCTATATATTCAGTGGTTGTATGCTTGTTATCAGGAGCGCTTAGCCGCCCACGAGAGACTTGAAGAACTCGCCGGCCTTGCCCAGCATGCCCTTGGCGGGCTGACGCTGCTGCTCCATGGTGTCGATGATCAGATCCATCAGGCCCATGGTAGAGGTGTAGATGGGGCTGGACATCTTGACGGTGCGCTTGGGCGTATCGCGGACGGGACGGCCCAGCTTGGCGCTGAGGTAATCCTTGCCGCCGCGGTTGAAGGCCACGCCGCCGCCGGTGAGGTACACATTGGACCAGTTGCCCAGCTTCACGCCGGACTCATCCAGCGCCTTCTTGATCTCCTCGGCGATCTCGTCCACGCGTGCGGTGATGATGGGAGCCACCTCATCGCGGGTGAAGGAACGTGCAGGCTGCTCGTTCATCGCGGGGATCTCGTAGGTTTCGGGCGTGGCAGACATGGAGTACACGAAGGGCTGCTTGATCTTCTCCTCCGCGTTCTTGAAGGAAATATCCAGCTGCTCGGACAGATCAGCCGCGATGTGGCCGCCGCCGATGTCGATGCACTTGTGATAAATCAGCGCGTCGCCCTCCACGGCCATGACCTCGGTGTTCAGGTAGCCGATATCGATCAGCACCGCCGTGCGGTCACGATCCTCCTCGGGCAGGTAGAGCATCGCCTCGCCCGCGGGCGTGGAGAAGAAGTGCTTGGGCTTGATATCCATGTTGCGCAGCCGGGTGGTCACGTCATCCAGGAAGAAGCGGTTGCCGATGACGAAGGAGATCAGCGCCGTCAGCTCGCGGCCCTTGAGGCCCACGGGTTCGAGGGTCTTCTTGCCGTCGTCCACGCGGAACCAGGCGGGGCTGGAATTGATGATCTCGCCCGGCAGGGTCTCCAGGCCCAGATTCTCCGTCGCCTTCTTGAACACAGCGCGCACGTCGTTGGCCGTGACATGGGGATCAGCGCCGGTCAGGGACACGCGGGCCTCGGTGACATACACCTTGGTGAAGGCGCCGGGCACGCCGATGTTGACCTCGCGGATCTTGTGATGGCTCTGCTGCTCGGCCTGGGAAATGGCCTCACGGATGCAGTCGTCAATTTCGGCGGGGTTGTTCCAGCCATCCTCAAGGAAGCCGTTGTAGGTCACGATCCCCGCGCCCACGATATCGCAGCGCTGGGCGCCGCTGTTCTCGGCAACCAGGGTCACGATCTTGCTCGTACCGAAATCGAGGCTCGTTACCGTGGTCTTCATATTGCATCATACCCCCTGTTTTCCGGCTTCCGCTGTGCCCTGCATATGCGCCGGGATGCTCCGGAAACCAATTCTGATGCGGATGGGCTTGAAAGGCTTCCTTCCGCTTTGTAGTTCAAAGGCTTGTCCTCCCCGCCAGGATGGCATGGGAAGCCACTATCCATTATGCCACTTTCCATTATAAACACTTTTCCCCAAGAATGCAAGCATTTTCCGGCATTTGCGGGGAATTGTGTACATTTTCTTGCAAAAAAATGACCTCAGGTGGGGTTTTCCGTCTTCTTATCCGACAGGAAGGTGGGGCGGGCGGGGTCAGTCACATCAATGGTGCCAGAGCGTTCGTTCATACTGATGAGCTTTTCCCGGGTGATCAGGAACGCACGCAGCTTTTCGTGAATGCTGTCCTCGCTGCCCAGCCGGACATAGTAATCATCACGGGTGGCAAGATATATGCTGTCCATGCTGGACATATCCAATTCACTGAGAAGATCAAGGCCCTTCATGGCCTTGAGCTCCACAAGGATCTGCGTATAGGTTTCCAGCTGCTGGCTGGCATTGAGCGTGATCTGCTGGCCCAGCGCGCAGCGGCGGATATCCAGACCGATCACTTTCACCAGCCCCTGGGGAACAGAGAAGCTGTTCAGCGATTCCTCCAGCACAAAGCCCCGGTTGTCCAGCGTCACCAGCATACCGTTGTGATTGATATACGCCGCCGGCACGCGCTCCTTGACGTGGATGGTCACCGAATCCCACTGGACATCCACCAGCGTGCAGCGCAGGTATCGGTTGCCTTCCACCTTGCGCATGACGGCTTCATCGTCAATGGTCATGGAGCTCTGACCGGCCCGAAGCCCTGACAGGCGGATGATCTCCTTCTCAGAAATGGTACTGTTGCCCACCACATGAATCGTGCGCACCTGGAACAGGGCGCTGTAGAGAATCACCGCGATCACGACGACGACCCCCGCCGCCAGCAGGCACCTCTTGACCGTTCCCGAACCCAGAAATTTCTTCAGCTTCTGAAGCTTCGTATCCGTGTCAAAATGAAGCACGCGATCCGTGCGCATCACATCCGGATGATTCCAGTAGTTGGCGTCCCTTACTTCAGCACGTCCCGGCTGCTCCGGATCGACAACGCGGTTCCAGAAAGGCTCGTCCCTGCTGTAAAGGTTATCCGAGCGATCCGCGCGCAACTCCGGCGCCTGTTCCGGCTCCTCAAAGGGCGATTCCGTGGCATGGGGCCTTTCCCCCACCGCAGGCTGACTGCCTGTATTCCATCCGCGCTCGTCCATCGCCGTCTGCTCCCTTCTGCCGCCCGCCGGAGGAAGGCATTCCTCCCCCGGCCAGGCAGCATGTCTCATGTTATGTTGGTTCTGCGCGATACCTCCGCGCCAAGGCTGCAAAGCTGTTTTTCAAAGCGTTCATAGCCCCGGTCGATCAGCTCCGCGTGCTCAATGACCGTTTCACCCTGCGCCTTGAGGCCCGCCAGCACCAGGGCCGCGCCGCCCCGGAGATCCCGGGCTGTCACATGGGCGCCGGTCAGAGCCTCGACTCCGCGGACGATCGCCGTTCGCCCGGAGCAGATGATCCGCGCACCCATGCGGTTCAGATCCCCCGCGTGGGTAAACCTGTTTTCAAATACATTCTCCACGATCACGCCAGTTCCTTCCGAAACGGACAAAAGGGCCAGCATCTGGGCCTGCATATCCGTCGGGAACCCCGGATGGGGCTGGGTCTGGAGGATCGGAAAGGCTGTCAGCCTGCGCGGCGCCTGCAGGCGGATGATGCGCTCTTCCTCCTGCAGCGTGCAGCCCATTTCGCGCAGTTTTGCGCAGATGGCATGCATTTCCGCCACTGGCGCGTTGGTCAGCTCAATGGCGCCGCCGGTGATCGCCCCTGCGCACAGCAGCGTTCCGGCGACAATGCGGTCAGGCATGGGAGCATAATTCGCCCCGTGCAGGTGCTTCACGCCCTCGACCACAATGGTTGCGCTTCCTGCACCATGAACTTTACCGCCCATCGCGCCGATGAAGCGGGCGAGATCGACGATTTCAGGCTCCCGGGCTGCATTGTGGATGGTTGTCGTACCATCCAGGCTGACCGCCGCCATAATGACGTTCTCCGTCGCGCCGACAGAGGGATAATCCAGATGTACTTCCCCCGCATGCATGTTGCTGCCATCGCAGCGTATGACGCCGCCTTCCTCGCGCACGTCCACCCCCAGGGCTCGCAGGCCCGACAGGTGCAGATCAATAGGCCGCAGCCCGATCTCACAGCCGCCGGGATATGTAACCGTCGCCTTCCTGAAACGGGACAGGATCGGCCCGAGCAGGAAGATCGACGAGCGGATCTGCTTGGAGAGCTGATCGGGCATTTCGCTTTTGCGCATGCTTCGGCCGGATACGGTCATGCTGTGACCGCACCAATGCGTTTCGCAGCCGAGCATATCAAGGATATCCGCCATCCGACGCACGTCGAGAATGTCCGGCACATCCAGCAGATGCACCGTATCCTCCGTCAGGACGCTCGCCGCAAGGATGGGCAGCGCGGCATTCTTCGCGCCGTCCACCCGGAGCGAACCTTCCAGCCGCTTTCCGCCCTGTACCACCAACGCTTCCATACGCTCCACCTCCATCGGGATGGTACAGCGTATGACGGCGGAAAAGTTTGGTTCCTGATGATATAACGATCAGCAGTCCATTTTCCCTGCCGTTCTGGAAATATTCATCAGAATTCCCATGGCCGCCATGGTGATGGACACGCTGGTGCCGCCCGCTGAAAAGAAAGGCAGCGGCAGACCGGTGGTCGGTAATATGCCGACCACCACGCCCATGTTCAGGAAGGCCTGAACCGTAATGGAGGACGTGATGCCCGCCGCCAGCAGTGCGCCGAACTTATCCCGGCAGGCGATGGCGACCCGGTAGCCCGCGATCATCAGCGCAACAAAGAGTGCAATGACCACAAGACATCCCAGGAGCCCAAAATCCTCCCCGACGATGGCGAAGATGAAGTCGCTCTCCGGGTACGGCAGGTAGGCATATTTCTGCCTTCCCTGCCCCAACCCCATGCCGAAGATCCCGCCGGAGCCAAAGGCAATCAGCGACTGGGAGAGCTGGTAGCCTTCGTCATGCATCATCGCAAACGGGTTGCGGAAGGACAGCAATCGCCGCCTGCGGTAGGGCTCCGACCAGGCGTAGTACGCGCCTACCGTGAGGCCGCCCGCCACCATCAGCAGGATGTGCCGCCACTTTGCTCCGGCCATGATGATCAGGATCAGGCTGACGATCATGATGGAGCCTGCGGTGGACAGGTTCGGCTGCTCGAGGATCAGCAGGAAGGTCACGCCCGGCACGATCAGCACCGGCACGAGGCCCTTCCACAGGGATTTCACCCTCGGTCCGGCATAGGACAAAACCGTCGCCATGTACAGCACGATGGCAAACTTCGCCAACTCCGACGGCTGGAAGGACAATCCGCCCAGGCTGAGCCACCGGCGCGAGCCATTGATGTACACGCCGATCCCCGGGATGATGACCAAAATCAGCAATATCGCCGACACGACAAGGCCCGTCGTCACCACCCATGTCTGCCGCCAGAAGCGATACGGGATGCGGCTGGTGACGATACAGGCCACCGTGCCCAGCGCCACGCCGATCAGTTGCTTAAAGACCTCGCTCAGGCGATTCTCCGTTGCGCTGTAATAAGTCGCTGAAAACAGAACCAGCAATCCCGCGGAAAGCAGCATGACCATGATGATCACCAGGCTGCCGTCCACAGGATTGCGTCTGCGCGTGAGTACTTTGATGAGCCTCTTTGGTGCGCTTTCCTGTACGAGCATGGATGCTCCTTTCTACGGATGAAGCGCAAGGCTGTTGTTATTTCAGTTCATTGACCAGTTCCTTGAAGATGCGTCCGCGAGCCTCATAGTCCGGGAACATGTCGAAGGAGGCACACGCCGGGCTGAGCAGCACGTTCCAGCCGTCACTGGACAGGGCGCGGCACTGGTCGATGGCGTCCTTCAGCGTCGCGGCGCGGTGCAAGTTGACGTAGCCGTTCTCCCGGCACTGACGCTCGATCTGATCCGCCGTCACGCCGATCAGCACCGCCTCGCGGATGAATTCGCTGGCCAGCATTTCCTTCACCATGGGGGTGAAGTCGCAATGCTTGTCGTAGCCGCCCAGGATGATCGCCGTGGGACGATTCATCGTCTGGATGGCCTTGATGGTGGAGTCCACATTGGTGCCCTTGGAATCGTTGATGTAACGCACGCCCTCAAGCTCGCGGACGAACTCAATGCGATGCTCCACGCCGGTGAATGTGCGGAAGGTGTGGGCGATCAGGTCAGCCGACACACCGCAGGCCGTCGCCATGCAGGCCGCCGCGAGGGCGTTCTCGAGGTTGTGGGGGCCGGGGATATACAGCTCGTCCGCCGGGCAGACAGCGGTTTCAACGCCATTCCAGCGGGTCATGATGACGCCATCGCGCACGAAGGCGCCATTCTCGACTTCGGCCTTGCGGGAGAAGAGCATCACCTGCGCCTTCACCTGCGGGATGTAGGGCGCGAGGGCCGGGTCATCCGCATTGAAGACGGCCACATCCTCCGCCGTCATGTTCTGGAACATGCGCATTTTGGTTTGCGCGTAGCACTCCATGGTGCCGTGGCGGTTGAGGTGATCCTCGGTGATGTTCAGCAGCGCGCCGCAGCGGGGGTGGAAGGTCTCCGCCGTCTCCATCTGGAAGGAGCTGACCTCGCAGACGAACATGTCGCTGTCCGTGCTGTCGAAGCCCGCCGCCGAGTAGGGGTAGCCGATGTTGCCCACCACATGGGTAGTGCGGCCCGCATTACGGAAGATCTCGCCCAGCAGGCTGACGGTGGTGGTCTTACCGTTGGTGCCGGTGATGGCCACCATCTCGCCGGAGGACAGCTGGTATGCCATCTCCAGCTCGCCGGTGACGTAAATGCCCATGGTCTTCGCCTTGACGACGAAGCCAGCCGTATCCGGGATGCCAGGGCTGATGATCATCGCGTCGATGCCGGCGAGGCACTCCCCTGCCGGACAGCCGAGGGCGTATTCGATGTCCAGGCCGATCAGTGGCAGCAGCGCGTCGCCGAGCTGCTCGGCGGTCTTGTTGTCGTTGATGATGACCTTCGCGCCGGCCTTGTGGAGCAGCTTTGCCGCCGCCACGCCGCTGCGGGCCATGCCCACAACGAGGACGCGCTTGCCGGCATAGTTATTCATGTTGCGCATGTGGATGCGCCTCCTGTGTGTGTAATCAGAAAAGCACGTTGATGGAGAACCAGGCAATCGCACTCAGCACCGCCGTCACGATGGCGTACATCAGCACAATCTGCGGTTCCTTCATGCCGCACATTTCAAAGTGATGATGAATGGGCGACATCTTGAACAGGCGCTTGGGGGTGCCGGTCAGCTTGCGGGTCAGCTTGTAGTAGTAGCGCTGCAGGATGACGCTCACGCTGGACATGACCATGGTGAATCCAATCAGCAGCAGCAGGAAGGGCTCGCGCAGAAGCATCGCTATACCAACCACCGCGCCGCCGATGAACATGGAGCCGGTATCGCCCATGAACACCGTCGCCGGGTAGTGGTTGAAGCGCAGGAAGCCGATGCACGCACCGCACAGAGCCAGCGCAAAAACGCCAATGGTCTGGTAATTGCCTGCCAGCGCAGTACGCGCCGCCACATTCTCAAACTCAGGATAGTTGACGATGCCCACACCATAGGAGCTTTCCACGTCGAGCAGCGTTGTTGTCACAGTCAGCGCAATCGCCGCCCAGCCGATGGAACCCACCGCCGTCACGGAGGACAGGATGCCGTCCAGGCCGTCCTGCAGGTTGGCGGAGTTCACCATGAACAGCACCGTCAGCGCCAGCAGCGGGATGTAGAAGATGCCCAGATCCCACTCGACGTTCACGAAGGGCACGATCACCTTGCTGCCTACCTCCGGGTGGAAGTAGCAGTAGCAGGCAAAGCCCACGCACACCACGGCCTGGCCGATGATCTTCTGCCAGGGGGTCAGGCCCTCATGGCGCTTCTTGACCATCTTGATCCAGTCGTCGCCGAAGCCCACCGCCATGGAACCCAGCGCCACGAACAGCAGCGCCAGCATGTGATCCCACGCGCCGAGGGTCACGCCGCACACCACAAACGCCACCACGCAGCCCAGCGCAATACACAGACCGCCCATGATGGGGGTGCCCTGCTTCTTCATGTGGGACTGGGGTCCCAGTTCATACATGGTCTGGCCCAGCTTCAGCTTGCGCAGCCAGGCGATGAGCTTCGGGCCAGTCAGCAGCACGATGGCTGCAGAGAGGATCAGTGCAAGAATCATCCTTAGCATGTTCAGTACCTCGTAAAGTTCAAATTAGTCGTCCATTTCAGCCAGCAGTTCGGCAACAACGACCTTCTCGTCGAAGGGGTGCTTCACGCCCTTGATCTCCTGATAGGTCTCGTGACCCTTGCCGCACAGGGCGATCACGTCGCCTTCGCGGGCGATCTCCATCGCGTGGCGGATGGCTTCGCGGCGGTTCTCGATCACCACATACTCGCAGTCGGTCTCCTTGATGCCCTCCTCAATAGAAGCCAGGATGGTCATGGGATCCTCGTTGCGGGGGTTATCGGAGGTCAGGATGCACAGGTCGGCCAGCTCACCGCCGATGCGGCCCATGATGGGACGCTTGCCCTGATCGCGGTCGCCGCCGCAGCCAAAGAGCGCGATCAGGCGGCCACGGGTGAATTCGCGGCAGGTACGCAGGATGTTATCCAGCGCGTCGGGCGCATGGGCGTAGTCCAGGATCACGCGGTAGGGCGTGCCCGTGGGCAGCATCTCAATGCGGCCAGGGACGTTCTCGATCTTCTCCAGGCCAGCCCTGATGTCCTCATGGGAGATGCCCAGCACCATCGCGCAGGAAGCCGCCGCAATGGCGTTATACACGTTGAACATGCCGGTCATCCGCAGGCTGATGGGCAGCGCATGCATGCCCTGAAGCTTGAGTTCGAAGGACACGCCGGCTTCGCTGATCTCGATATCCCGCGCGAAGAGATCCGCCGCTGCCGCGATACCGAAGGTCAGATGGGGGATCTCCAGATCGCGCAGAATGCTGACGCTGGTCTCCTCGTCCACGTTCAGCACGGCGTTGCGCACCATGCCGGAGGTGAAGAACTTCTTCTTGCACTCAAAGTAGCCTTCCATCGTACCGAAGTAATCCAGGTGATCCTGGCTGAGGTTGGTGTACGCGCCGACCTCGAAGCTCATGCCGTCCAGGCGGAACATGTCGATGGCATGGGCGGAGACCTCCATGACCACGGCGTTGACGCCTTCGTCCGCCATCGCGCGCAGGTCACGCTGCAGGTCGATGGGGTCGGGCGTGGTGTAGTTGGAGGCGATACGTTTGTCGCCGATCATGTTGCCCGTGGTGCCGATCAGGCCCACCTTCATGCCCGCCTGCTCAAGGATGGACTTGATCATGTAGGTGGTGGTGGTCTTACCCTTGGTTCCGGTCACGCCCACCAGACGCATCTGCTCCGAGGGATGGCCGTAGAAGGCCGCCGCCATGCGGGACATCGCCGCACGGACAGAGGTTACCTTCACCTGGGGGACGTCCACGTCCACAAAGTGATCCACCACCAGCGCCACACAGCCGTTTTCCACGGCCTGAGGAGCGTAGTTGTGGGCGTCAAAGCGGGCGCCGGGGATGCAGAAGAACAGGCCCTTTTCGACCTTCTCGCGGCTGTTGGAGCACAGCGTTTCGATTTCGGTAACCATATTGCCCCGGGTTTCCATCAGGTAGGGCAGCTTCTCAAACATTGTACAGAGCTTCATGGTGATTCTCCTATTCTCAACACGATCCGAATGATCTTGTATCTATCTGACTTTATTCTGCGGAATCGAAGATGACATGCACGCTTGTGCCCGGAGCGACGTACTCCCCTGCCGCCGGCGACTGCCTGACGCACAGGCCCGTTCCCGCCATGGAAATGATGAGCCCCCGTTGACGCAGGAGCCGCGCACAGTCCACATCGCTGCAGCCATTCAAATCCGGCACACAGACCAGATCCTCCGGCGTGAGGGTCTCGCTTTGCGACGTGTAAGCCATGACATGTCCGCCGGTCGCCAGCTTCGCGCCGGGCGGAGGCAGCTGATCCAGGACAACATCATTTGCGCCGTCATCCAGCATTTCCAGTCCGGCCTCTGTCAGTGTACGCCTTGCCTGGGAAATCGTCAAGCCCCGAATGTCGGGAACCAAAACTTCTTCCTGAGATTCCGCATATTTTTCCACGCCCAGCAGGGGCAGCACTTCCTCAAAGATCTGCCGTGCGAAGGGCGCAGCGGTGGTTCCGCCGTAGTCGATGGGCACATGGGCTTCGTTCACCACCACCAGCACGCTGATGAGAGGATCATCCGCCGGTGCAAAGCCGTAGAAGGAGCCAATGTGCACATTGGAGACGATCTTTCCTTCCTTGTACACCTGGGCCGTTCCGGTTTTTCCGCCGATGCGGTAGCCGTCGATGTAAGCATTTTTGCCGCCGCCCTCAGAGACAACGGCCTCCAGCAGACCGCGCAGGGTCTGGCTGGTTTCGGCCTTGATGGGTGCGGAAACCACCGTCGGGCTGAAGCGCTGGATCACCTGCCCCATTTCGTCCTGTATTTCGGAGACGATGTAGGGCTTCATCAGCTTGCCGCCATTGATGGCGGCGTTGCAGGCCATGACCAGCTGCAGGGGCGTCACCGCCACCGACTGGCCAAAGCCGATGCGGGCCAGATCCACCGTTTTGACATAGCGGCTGCCGATCAGGATACCACCGGATTCACCAGGCAGGTCAATGCCGGTTTTTCTGCCCAGGCCAAAGGCATTCAAATACCGGTAGAAGGCATCCGTCCCCATACGCAGCGCCAGCTCCACGAACACCGGGTTGCAGGAGTTTTGGAGGCCCTGCGCCATGGTTTCCGCCCCGTGGGCGCGGCCCCAGCAGCGGATGGTATCGCCGTCCACCGTCACCTTGGCGGAGCAGTAAAAGTGATCCTCCGGGTTGGTGACGCCGCTGTCCAATGCAGCAGCGGAGGTGATGATCTTGAAGGTCGAGCCCGGCTCGTACACGTCGGAGATGGCGGTAATGCGCATCAAATCCGTCAGCGTGCTGACGTCCGAGCGGGGCGGCTCGTTGGGATCATAATCCGGCTTGATCCACAGGGCGAGGATGCCGCCCGTACGCACGTCGGACACGATGCAGGTGACCGATTCGGCGGAATTGACCTCCAGGCACTCACGCATCGCCTTTTCAGCGATTTCCTGAATGGTCGCGTCGATGGTCAGCTGGAGGGTGCTGCCCTCCTGAGAGGGGATGTACCACCCCTCCGTACCGGGGAGCACGCGGTTGCGGGCGTCCACCTGCCTCAGATAGCTGCCCTCCATGCCCGCCAGGACTGATTCATACTGGCTCTCCAGGCCGGATTGGCCCTCGGAGTCGATGGTCGTCAGGCCCAGCACCTGGGTCAGCAGCGCGCCATGGGGATAATACCTGCTCACATCCTCATCAAAGGACAGGGCGGACAGGCAGGCCTCCTTCGGCGCTTCATTTTTGAGCGTTCGCAGCTGAT
>JBGUSK010000048.1:0-12262 GCA_045132495.1 Christensenellales bacterium
GCCGACAGCCGAAAGGCTGACTGACGGGGTTTCCCCAATAACAAGGAGGATCACGCCCATGTATAACAACATCAACAACAACGCCAACCAGACCCCCATGCAGCAGCAGCAGAACCAGTTCCAGCAGGGTTCTTCTTCCAGCAACAGCAACCAGAGCCGCGTCGTGGTGCCCGAGGCCCGTCAGGCCCTGGACAACATGAAGTACGAGATTGCCGGCGAGTTGGGCATCAACCTGAAGAAGGGCTACAACGGCGACCTGCCCTCCCGCCAGGCCGGCTATATCGGCGGCTACATGGTCAAGCGCCTGATCGAGCAGGCCGAGCGCGGCATGGCCGGTCAGTAAACTCTTCATACTCCCGCAAAATCCGGGCTCCGTTGGTGCACATGCGCCGACGGAGCCTTCTTGCGTAATTGATACAAACGTGCTATACTATTGGATACAAGCAAATTCCTGTGGAAAGGCTGATATCCATGGCACATACCGTTGATACCCTGCTGGAGCTATATGACCGCCGTGAGCCCATCACCAATGTAACCGGTGCGTGGCATTTGCATCCCAAGAGCATCGTTTATTTTTATTATGATCTGGCAGATCCCAAAGCCGAGCGCAAGGAATTGGCGCAGATGTTCAACCGCATTGGTCTGAGGTGCAATGTGCGCATGGAAAGGCTGGAGCGGCTGGATGTGAGCCACATGATGGCCTGGGTGCAGGCTCATCAGGAGGATCTGGGGGATTACGCCATTGAGCTCACCGGCGGCGACGACGTCATGCTCTTCTCCGCAGGTGTGGCCTATGGCAAAACGCCCTGCCGCCTCTATACTCGTGCGCGGGATGGCCGCTACATCGCGCTGCCCTCCGGCGAGGCGGTCACGGCCAGCGGCGGTTCCTTCACCGTGGAACAGCGCCTACTGCTTAACGACGCCACGCTGGAGCGCTTTGGCCGTCTGACTCCGGCTGATCTCAAGCAGCCTCTGGTCGACATGGCCCACCGGCTTCTGGGCATTCAGAAGAAGCATCCCCGCCAGTGGACGCAGCACACCACCTGCTTCCAGCAGTGCGCCTCCCGCGCGGAGGATCACGCCGTCACCATCCTGCTGGACAGCGCCAATTGCCGCGAGCACGGCGTATCGCTGGGCAAGGGCAAGCTACTGACCACCCTGCTGAAGGAAGGCGCGATCAGCAAGGCTGAACCCTGCGCCGAAGGCATCTGGGTTACCTTCGCCAGCGAGCTGATCAAGGACTGTCTGTGTGACTTCGGCGTATGGCTGGAGATCGCTGCCTGGGATGCATTGCGTTCCTGCGGCGCCTTCGATGATGTGCAGCTCTCCTGCGTGGTCAAGTGGAACAACGAGAAGATCATCAACGAACTGGATGTGGTCGCCACCACCGGCATGGGCCTGATGATCGTCTCCTGCAAGACCTGTGCGCCAGACCTGAAGGCCGTGGCTGAGCTGAATGTGCTGGGTGATCGCCTTGGCTCTGCCCACACCCAGACCGTGCTCCTGTGCATGCCCAAAGCCAACGAAAAGCTGGACAATATCCGCGCCCGCTGCGACGAAATGGGGGTTCATCTGGTGGATCTGCGCCAGTTCGACCGGGAAAGTCTCCGTGGCCACTTCGCCTGGGAGGGCGACAGACTCCGCGCGTACCGCAAGTAAAAAAGCACACTAAAACTCCCTGCTGATGCACATTGCACCGGCAGGGAGTTTCCTTTATTCCATGATTCCCTTGCAATTCCAGCGGACGACAGTTTGATATCCCAGCTTGGCGTACCAGTGCCCGACGGCAGTGTAATGGATCCAGCTCAGATCGTAGCCCTCGTCCTTCAGGATGGCTGTAGCCAGCTGGATCATCCGCAGGCCGATGCCCTGTTTACGGTATGCAGGGACGGTGCCCACGCAGCCCGGCGCGCCGACCTTCTTGCCGTCTGCCTCGCCGAAAGAATCCAGCAGGCAGAAGCTGATCACCTTTTCGCCGTCAAAGGCGCAGAACACGCGATCCATCTTGCCAAACCACTGCACCCAGTCATCATCCACCTCGCGGACAGCAGCCTGCAGCGTGTCGATATCACCCTGATAGAAGCCGAAGGTGATGTGCGCAGGGCAGGGCACAGGCTCGCCCGGCTGCCAGGCATGCAGGTCGATGATCTGCTCGTCGAAGACCTCATCTTCGGGCAGAGAGGCGATGTAGGGCTTGTCAAAAAAGCCGGGCTGCAGCGCCTGAAACATTTCGGCGTAGGTCATGGAGATTCTCCTTTGTCAATCAAATAGTGTGCGGCTCTGAAGCCACTCCGTTTTGGCCGTCTCGTAGGTCATACCAAAGGCAGCCTCAAAGGACACGCCTTCATCCATGCAGTAGTGCAGAAAGGCGGACAGGCCATGGCGCTTGACGAGGTAGCTGGCCAGCCACTCCCCTTCTATGTAGCTGAGCTCGTTGCCATTAACCTCATTCATGGTAACGGAGCCTGCACCGATGTAGGTGTCGCTGACGGAGTACCCCTCCATATCCATTGCGTTCTTCGTCAGCGCAGCCAGCCGCCAATATAGCTTTTCATTCACATCCTGCGGGGTATCCGGCCAGGGGGCATGGCGCAGGTACTCCTCCCGCAGACGCGTATAATAGGCCCGCTCCCCGCCCGTCATGGCGCGGAGAACCTCATCCTGGAAATACTGCCAGTCATCCGTCTGCCTGATCAGCCCCGGATAGTAGGTCAGCGACAGGTACTCCGCAACAGCCTCTGCTTTCCAGTAATCCGTGTAACGGCTGATGCGGTCATACACACAGGGCGCCATCACATGCGCCGTCTCGTGGATGAGGGAAAAGGCTGCGCCGACCTCTACCCGGCGGGCCGCCCAATTGGTGAGAGAGTAGTATCGGTTTTCCTTGAACTCATAGTTGATGGGCGCGGCATAGCCGGCCGCCAGGCGGTCATACCAGTCCGGAGCGTCCTGCTTGATCCCTTCGAGGATGGCGTCCACGCCGATTTCCAACTCGCACAGGGCCATGCGCACCCGGCCCGGCGTGGTCATATCGTATTCCAGCGGGGTCAATTTGAACACATCGCCCCTTGGACTGGTGGCGATCAACGGGTAAAACTGGTTATGGGTATAGGTATAGCCCGCAAGCAGTCCGGCATAGGGGTCTGCATAGGCCCGTTCCACCCCGATGGAGGCCAGCCAGCTGGGCATTGATTCCGCCAGGTCAGCCGTGAGGACAGCCGCTATCCCCCGTTCACGGACAATATAATCCGTCACAAACAGGGCGGTCTGCTCCGCCATATGCATTTCGTCCGCCGAGGCAAAGGCCTCCACGAAGTAGGCTGGAAACAGGCTGAGCATATCGTCATGGCACGCATCCGCATACCAGGCTACCAGCGTCGCTTCGTTTGCCTGCGCGCCGAAAGCATACCCCGCCAGGCCCACCGCCTGCCAGCGTTCAGCGCCCAGGGCAGCCTCAACCAGCCAGGAACGGTAACTGCCGTCCAGCACCTGAGCCGCCGTGCAGTAGATGCTTCGCCCACTACACTGCATGCCCGCTAGCGGTTTTTTCACCACATAGACGGCATGGGGCCGCAGCGGCAGCAGTTCCGACAGCATCGCTTCATCCGCCAGCAGACGGGCATACACTTCTTCCGCCTGGGCCGGGTCGTAAGCGTCCGCCGCGATGTACAGCGTGCAATCCCCCACCGTAGCAGTCACGGTTTTGAAATACTGGCGGTAGTCCAGGTGGGACTTATGGGGCTCTCCTTCGGTGAACAGGGGCTTTTCCGCCAGGGCAATCAGCGGCAGCAGAAGAAGCAGCAAAAGCGTCAGCAGTCTTTTCATTGCCATCCTCCTTTACAAAAAAGAGGGCTCCCGAAGAGACCCTCTCAGTCTGCGAGCAGGCTCGCAGCCAGCTCTCCCCAAGGGAGCGCCCATGGTTTGTCAGTCACCAAAGATGATACCCATGTTCTTGGCGGTCTTGACCATCTGGTCGTCTTCCGGCACCAGCTTGGGCACACCCGCGATGTCCGCCAGATTGTTGTGGGTGATCTCGTTGCCCTTGAGGGCCACGGTCACGCCGAACACGCCGTCACGGATGAGCTCCGCCGCATGTACGCCAAACTGGGTGGACAGCACGCGGTCGTAGGCATTGGGGCTGCCGCCGCGCTGGATGTGGCCAGGCACGACGTTGCGGGCTTCCACGCCAACTAGCTCACGCAGCTGCTGAGCCACATAAGCGCTGGCGGAGAAGTGCTCGGCGGCGCGCTTGGCTTCGCGCTCCTTCTTCTTCATCTTGGCTTCTTCCTTGTCCATCGCGCCCTCGGCGACGGCCAAGATGGTGAAGCCCTTGTTGGACTTTGCGCGGGCCTCGACGACCTTCGCGACCTTCTTGATGTCATAGGGAATCTCGGGGATGAGGATGGCGTCCGCGCCGCCAGCCACGCCGGAGTACAGCGTCAGCCAGCCCGCCTTGTTGCCCATGATCTCGATGACCATGCAGCGGCCATGGCTGGCAGCGGTGGTGTGAATGCGGTCAATGACGTCGGTAGCGATGTCCAGCGCAGTATGGAAGCCGAAGGTAAAATCGGTGCCGTAGAGGTCATTGTCGATGGTCTTGGGCAGACCGATGACGTTCAGGCCCTCCTGGGAGAGGAGGTTCGCGGTCTTGTGGGTGCCGTTGCCGCCTAGGGTGACCAGGCAGTCCAGCTTCAGATCCTTGTAGGTCTTCTTCATCGCGGCAACCTTATCGACCTTGTCCTCGCCGATCTTGCGCATATCGCGGAAGGGCGTGCGGGCCGTGCCGAGGATGGTGCCGCCCAGGGTCAGGATGCCGGAGAAATCACTGCGCTTCATCTCCTGATAATCGCCTTCGATCAGGCCGCGGTAGCCATCGTGGATGCCCACGATCTCCGCGTCAAACATTTCATAGGCCGCGCGGGTCACGCCGCGGATGGCCGCGTTCAGGCCGGGGCAGTCGCCACCGCTGGTCAGGATACCGATTCTTCTCTTCATCTCACTGTGCCTCCTCACTTGATTTTCGGAGCTGTTGGATATATTATAACATGTGTAGCGTTTCATTTCCACAAGAATTTGTGTCATTTCCGTTCATTTTTCGCATTTTCGGAGGAAATCGTCATGCGCAGACCCGCGATGATCCTGTTTGATTACGCCCACACACTGGCCTGGGAGCCGGATGCAGACTTCCTCCGGGGCGAAAGGGCGGTCTTCGCCCACGTAAAGGACAACCCGCGCCAAGTCACTCCGGAGGAGGCCGCCCGTCTGGGCACAGAGCTCTTTCTCGCTGCGCGGGACTGCCGCCACAGCGGCTGGGAGCTGCATGAGCATCAGCAGCTGCGGCTGAAATACGACCTGCTGGGCCTGACCTTTAATCTTCCACTGGACAAAATCGAAACGCTCCTCTGGACAGCCACCTGCCCTGGCCAAACGATGCCCGGCGTACAGGAGATGCTGTCGGAATTGCGGGCAAAGGGCATCCGCACGGGCGTGATCAGCAATCTGGGCTGGTCGGGCGAGGCCCTTGCAGACCGATTGCGCCACCTTCTGCCTGAGCATGCGTTCGAGTTCGTCATTTCCTCCAGTGACTACGCCGTGCGCAAGCCAAATCCACTGCTCTTCCGTGCGGCGTTGTCCCGGGCCGGTCTCTCCCCGGAGGACGTATGGTTCTGCGGCGACCAGATCGAAGCGGACATCTTCGGTGCGCAAGCCGCCGGGCTCTTTCCCGTCTGGTACGACTGCGACAGCGTTCCCAACTGCTTTGCCCTCAAGAACGCCGGGCTGACCATCACCGGCGAACATCTGCATATTCACCACTGGAACCAGCTTATTTCCGCGCTCGATTCCTGCCCATAGGGAGCATACCATGACGACCAAAGAAACCATCATGGCCCGTATCCGCGAGCTTGGCATCCCCCACGAATACCACGAGCATGCCGCCGCCCACACCATGGCGGATTGCCTGGCCCTCCCTTACGCCGCGCCGGATGTTACCTTCTGCAAGAATCTCCTGCTGTGCAACACGCCCAAGACGGCGTTTTACCTCTACGTCACGGTGCCGGACAAGCCCTTCCGCACGGGCGACATTTCCAAGCGGCTGGGATCGTCCCGGCTGTCCTTCGCGCCGCCTGAATGCCTGCCGGAGATGCTCCACCTGGAAAGCGGCAGCCTGTCCCCCCTGGGGCTGTGGTTTGATCCGGACAGGCGGATTCGTCTGGCCTTTGACAAGGACGTGCAGCAGGACGGCCGCATCGCCTTCCACCCCTGCGACAACTCAGCCACGGTGCTGTTTGAGCAGCAGGTTTTCTGGGAGCAGGTCGTGCCTGCCTTGTGTCATGAACCGGTTTTTATCTGAATAGCAACACGCGGGAAGAATTCGTTCCTCCCGCGTGTTTTCATTTACCCATTCCCGAACAGGAAATCCAGCACATTCATGCCGCCATCCTCAGGCTGCTTGTAGAGCTCGGTGTAGCCGCAGTCACAGCAGGTGACCGTCACAAACTTCTTGTTCTGAATGTCGAACAGCTTGGCGAAATTGCCGCCCGTCGCTTGGAACTGGTCGGTCTCATAATGACGGCAGCCGCACTTGACGCACACAAATTGCTTGCGTTCCATCTTACTTCTCCTCCTTTGCGGATGCAGATTTATCCTTGCGCAGACGGCTCAGGCGGATCCCATTGAGCACCGCCGCGATTGCAAAACATACCGCTGACACGCCGAACAGTGCCGTACTGACCTCGATCATGCCATCCTGCCTCCAGTGAAGAAAGAAATTCACTGCCCAGATCAGCGCACAGAATGCATACAGACCCGTGGTGATCAGCATCGTTTTCCTTGTCATGGTGTACACTCCCTTCGTGACGTGTTCATCATGCCACATTTCGAAGGGAAAATCAACAGATGTTGACTGAAAACCGCCATTTTGTGTCTGAATTGTCAAAGGCAGGAGCGATAATGCCCCTGCCTTGCTTACTTCCTGCCCTTCTTGCCCTTCACCGGCGATGCCTTGCGCTCCTTGGGAAAGTTTGCCTTGATCCACGCCTTCACCCGCTCCGGCTCGCGCACGCCACGCAGGTAAATCGTCGTCCCCTTCTGCCGGATGTGGCACACGCCCAGCCGCTTTTCCATCCAGCCCTGCTTGACGATGACCTCCTCCGCCAGCACGCCGCTGATCTCAATCTCGTTGCTGCGGCCCAGCCGGGCGATGATCCGCGCGCCCTTATATTCCGTGGCAGGGAGAAACAGATACGTCCCCAGGTACATTTTCAGGCACCACAGAAAGGTCAGCGCCACCACAAATGCCAGCATCGCAATGATCGGCCAGCCCCGCGAAAGGGGGAACAGCACCAACACCATCCCCGACAGCAGCAGCAGCGCCAGTGCCATCGGCCACCCGGCAGACAACGCCACACCCAGGGTATGGGTCCTCATTTCTTTTTTTTCACGCATCGTTGGACTCCTTTTCCGCCAGCATCTCGTCAATGATCCGGCATGCGCTGGCGATCACCCGCGCGCAGGGCCTTTTGGCGTAGTATTCAGGGGTACGCTCCTCCGGCGTGGGATCCTCCGGGACGCCCGCCCTGCCCAGCAGCTCCGCGCAGGAGATTGTTCCGTTTTCCGCCAGAAAACGGCAGTAAATCGCCTGCACCCGGGCATAGGTATCCGGGCGATGCTCCTTTTTCGCACCTTCCGCGCCTTCGATGACGCCAGCCAGCATCACCGCTGCGGAGAACGCACCGCAGTGAAGGCGCAGTCGGCCCATACCTCCGCCGTGACCTACGGAAACCATTGCCGCCTGCTCCTGCGTCAGGCCCAGCAGATCCGCATAGGCCATCAGCACCGATTGGGCGCAGTTATTCCCCTCATGAAAGTTCTGCACCGCCTGCTCTTCCCGCCTGGTCATGATTCTTCCTCCATAAAAAGCCGCCCAGGGGCAGAATACCCCCGGGCACGGCGTTGTTTGGTGAATTTTACTTCACGATGGTCAGCGTATCGCGCAGCTTATCGTAGACCATGTCCTTGTAGTCGTTCCACTGGGCCTTGGGAGCGGTGAGGTGGATGGTGTACAGCACGCGATCCACGCACACGGCGTGCACGCGGCCCGCCACCTGACGGCCATCCTTCAGGACGCCCTCGTAATTGGCGTAGATACCATTCTTGCCCAGCAGAGTACGGCCGGCAGTCTGAGAGGGATCGTAGCTCTCAAAGCCAGCACTGCCGATGGAATCCAGCATGCCATTGACGATGGACTTGAGGTTGTCGGTGGAATAGTCGCTGGAAACCTTCTCCGCGCGCAGGGTGAGCGTCGCGGGGTAGTCGATGCGGGCATTGGGATTCTGAATGATGTAAGTATCCGCTGCGGAATCATCCTTCAGCCAGCCAGCAGGGCCTTCAAAGGACAGGCCCAGCTTGATGGCGTCATAGGCGGTATAGGTCACGTTCAGCTTGGGAACCGCAGTGGGCGTGGGCTTGTCGATGGGGTCAAGAACCACGGGTGTGGCGCCGGCATACTCGCTGCGCACAGTGGGGGCAGGGGTTGCAGTGGGAACGACCTGCGTGGGCAGCGGTTCAGCCCAATTCTCGTCGTAGTCATCCTCCTCCGCCAGGGGATTCTCGTCCCAGGAGGCAGACTGCTGCTGATTCACATTCTGCTGAGCAGTGCCGCCATTGTTGGAAGAGAGCACGTCAAACTTCTTGCTGTCGCCGGAGCAGCTGGCCAGCAGGGCCGCGCACAGGATCAGCATCAGAGCAAGCATCAACCGTTTCTTCATGGTTCTTACCTCCAGATATTGGATTCACCTATATAACGTTCCTGAAGCGGAAATTCTTCCGCATCACACCGGTTTACTCTGCATCATCCTCGTAGAAGGGATGATACAGCCGCCTGTCAAGGCTCCAGATCTTCTCGGAGAACGCGCCAGCCGGGACGCGGGCCATGATGCCCTCCATCTCGTTCATGCGGGCGTCCAGGGTGTCGATCCAATTGAGCACCTCAGCCTCGGGGAACATCGGGGGCTTGGGGCTGCCGTACTCCGGGATGCCGTGATGGCTGATGATCATGTGCTCCAGCAGCACCACGATCTCACCCGTCACGCCGACGTTCTGCGCGGCTTCGTGGAGCTTGGCCACGCCCATCACCAGATGGCCCAGGAGAAGGCCCTCGCGGGTGTAGTCCGTCACGTTGCCCAGCTCGTCGCTCTTCATCTCGGTGATTTTAGAGAGGTCGTGAAGGATCACGCCCGCCCTGAGCAGATCGCCGTGGAGGAAGGGGTACGCCTGGATGATATGCTCGGCGGTATTGAGCATGGAGCAGGTGTGGTGCAGCAGGCCAGTACGCTCCGCATGATGGAGCCGCTGGGCCGCCGGGAACCACTCCAGCTTGTCGCCCGCCAGACGCAGCATCTCGCGGACGATCTTCTTCAGGTCCTCGGACTGGAAGCACTCGATGGTGTACTCAATGCGGGCGCGGTAGGCATCGGGCGTTTCCGGCGCGCAAGGCACCAGCAGCGACAGGTCAACGCCGTCGGAATCCACCGCCGGACGCATCTTCTCGATGCGCAGCTGCTTGCGTCCATTGTACTCCTGCACCAGGCCGCGCACCTTCACCACGCTGCCCTGGGGCGGCGGGGGAACAGTGCCGTCCCACAGCTTGCAGTTGACCTCGCCGGTCTTGTCGGTCAGGTTCATATCCAGGTACTTGCCGCCGGTCTTGCCCTCGCGCTGATCAGCGCTGCGCACCAGCAGGAAGCCTTCGTAGCGCATGCCGGTTTCCAGCATATTGATGGTAATATCCATCTAAATAACCTCGTTTGTTCAATATTAGAAAGGAGCATCGGCATTTCCGCCGCCAGCCTCAGGAGCCAGATTGGCGTAAGTCGTGTATTCGCTCAGCCAGGCAACCTTGATGGTGCCCAGCGGGCCGTTTCTCTGCTTCTGCACGATGATCTCGCCCACGTTTTTCTCCTCGCACTCGGGGTCATAGTACCCTTCGCGATGGATGAACATAACCACGTCGGCGTCCTGCTCGATGGAGCCGGAATCACGCAAGTCGGTCAGCGCGGGACGCTTGTTCTCGCGGGCTGCATTGGCACGTGACAGCTGCGCGCAGGCGATCAACGGAACCTTGAGTTCCAGCGCGATGGCCTTCAATTGGCGGCTGATTTCAGAAACCTCCAGCTGGCGGCTTTCCACCTTGCCGTCGGCATGCATCAGGCCCAGATAGTCCACCACGATGAGGTCAAGGCCCTTGTCCATCATCAGGCGGCGGCAGCGGGAGCGCAGCTGGGTGGGCGTGATGCCCGCCGTATCGTCGATAAAGATGCGGCTGTTGGACATCGGCCCGATGGAACGTGCCAGGCGCATCCAGTCGTCGCCGGTCAGCGTGCCCTGGCGGACGCGCTGCATGTTGACCTTCGCGTCCGAACACAAAAGACGCAGAGCGATCTGCTCACGGGGCATTTCCAGCGAGAACACCGCCACGGACTTGCCGCCGTACAGCGCCGCATAACCGGCCATGTTCATCGCCAGAGAGGTCTTGCCCATGGAGGGGCGCGCACCTAGGATGATCAATTCACCGCCATGGAAGCCGGTCAGCAGCTGATCCAGCGCGGTAAAGCCCGACGGCACGCCGGATACCCGGCCCTTGAGCTTGGCCAGCTCTTCGATGCTGGCGTAGGTATTGTACAGCACGTCCTTGATGGGCTTGAGGGCCTCGCCGGACGCGCGGTTCATGACGATATCGAAGATGGCCTTCTCGGCATGGCCGAGGGTCTCCTGCAGGGGATTCTGCTGGGAGTAGCACTCCTGCGCGATCTCCTGGGAGGCCTTGATGAGCTTGCGCAGCGTGGATTTTTCCGCCACAATGCCGATATAGGCTTTGACATTCGCCGTGGTGGGCACATACTGCACCAGGCGCAGCAGATAAGGCGTGCCGCCGGAGCCCTCCAGCGTGCCGCGCCTTGAAAGCTCACTGTCCACGGTGATGAAGTCGATGGGCTTCTGCTCCCGGTGGAGGGCGATCATCGCGTCGAAGATCTCCTTGTGCTGGGGCTGGTAGAAATCCTCCGGCAGGAGGGATTCAGCCGCCTGGAGGACAGCATTGCCATCCTGCAGCATCGCGCCCAGGACGCTCTGCTCCGCTTCGACGCTGTTGGGGGGCGTCACACCCTGGTACTCGGACATCTTCGTTTTCACCACCTTCGCGGGAGAGTAGTTGGTGTACTATGGTCTGCTCTTTTGGGGCTGGGTGAGCTGTTTCGGCGGAATCAGGGATTCCGCGAAAGGCGCGTGCGGGTTTCTTTCGTCTGCGGACGGAGGTCTCCGACGGCAAGGGGCGCTGCCCCTTGACCCCGCGAAGGGCCATTGGCCCTCTCGACACCCTTTTTTCCGCCCCTACCGGTCTTACTTGGCCGGAATGGGCTCCACATGCACGGTCATCTTGGCGTTGATATCCTTATACACGCGCACTTCGATCTCAACATCGCCCACCACGCGGATATTCTCGCACTTGATGTCGCGCTTGTCGATCTTCACGCCGTGCTGCTTCTCCAGCTCAGCAGCCACTTCAGCGCTGGTGATGGAGCCGTACAGACGGCCCTGTGCACCGCACTTCACCTGCATGTTGATCTTCTGGCCGCGCAGCTTGGCAGCAGTCTCGGTGGCGTTGGCGCGGCGTTCCGCCTCGCGGTCAGCCTCCGCCTTGCGCATCTTCTCGATGCCCTTCATCGCGCCGGGAGTCGCCTCCACCGCGAGCTTCTGGGGGAACAGGAAGTTGCGGGCGTAGCCGTCCGCAGCGTTCACGATGGTGTCCTTCTTGCCGACGCCCTTGACGTCCTGCAGCAGAATAACCTTCATATGTATAGTCCTCCTGATGATAATTCTAATATTGCAACTTACATTATAGCGCGGTTTACGAAAAAAAGCAATACCAGAGCTCGCCAAAAGGCTTCCCCTTCGCAGGAGGAGCTGTCCGCGCAAGCGAACTGAAGGGTTCCACATAAAAAAAGAGGCCCGGAAGCCTCTCTTTGCCTGTTCATCAGATGTCAGCGGCGATGTCGATGTTCTCGCCCACCAGGCCGACCCACGCGCCGGAAGCAGCCTCGCTGGTCTCGGGATGAGCAATCAGCCACTTGTTGCGGGCCCACAGCATGGCGTCCATCTGGTTCGCGCCGCCGCCGGGACGGTAATCGGTATTGGTGTTCAGGGGCAGAGCCACCAGCACACGGAAGCCCTGACCAGCCTTGGCGGAGCAGGGAGCGTAGTGCAG
>JBGUSK010000049.1:0-5805 GCA_045132495.1 Christensenellales bacterium
CCGGTATCACCCAGGCGATCTTCTCCATGTCCGCCATCATCGTGCAGAGCCTGACCAACACCCTGGGTGATGCGATGGTTGCCGCGAACACCGCTGTTATGCGCGTGGACGGCTTCGCAATGATGCCCAACTTCACCTTTGGCACCGCGGCCACCACCTATATCGGCCAGAACATCGGCGCTGGAAAGGGCGAACGCCTCAAGCCCGGCGTCAAGGCCATGCTGAAACTCGGCCTGATCTCCTCCACCGTGATGGTGGCAGGCATCCTGCTCTTTGGTCATCAGTTGATCGGCATGTTTACCGAAACTGAGCTGACCATGCAACTGGGTGTGCAGGGCCTGAACACGTTGGCGGTTGGTTATATTTGCTTCAGCGTCAGCCAGGTGCTGCAGGGCACCATGCGCGGCGCGGGCGAAACCAAGGTGCCTATGTATATTTCCATCATCACCACCGTCATCCTTCGCATGCCTCTGGCATATCTGCTTGCTTACATGACCCGTACACCCGAATGGCCCAACGGTCAGCCCGCCGCGCTGTTTGTTTCCCTGCTGATATCCTGGGTGGTGGCGATGCTGCTGTCCATCCCCACCTACCGGATGAAGTGGTGGCGCCGTAAACTCGGCTCCCTCGGCGAAGAACTGTAACCCACATATTCAGCGCGTGCCGTCGCTTCATGGCACGCGCTTATTGCAAAGGAGGAATCCCCATGACCCTCGAACAGGCTCTGAACAAGATGAACGCACTCCAGGCCGCCCAGCATGCTTACAATCACGCGATGGGCGTACTGTCCCTTGACGGAGACACCGCTGCGCCAAGCGCCTCCGCCCGCGGCCGCGGTGAAACCATGGGCTATCTCTCCGGCGTGACCTACCAGCTGCTGGTGAATGACGAGGTCAAGGAAGCACTCGAGACCATCCTTGCCAACAAGGACGGTGTCACCCCTGTGCAATTCCGCCAGGCGGAATTGTTCAAGGAGGACTACGACGACTCCGTCCGCATCCCCATGGAGGAGTACGTCGAATACTCCACGCTGATCACCAATGCCGGTGCTGTGTGGCATGAAGCCAAGGAGAAGGATGATTACGCCTCCTTCGCGCCCTATCTGGAGAAGATCATTGCCTTCAACCGCAAATTTGCCGCCTACAAGGACGACAAGCGTCCCGCCTACGACGTGCTGCTGGACGGCTTCGAGAAGGGCGCCTCCACCGCCACGCTGGATCCCTTCTTCGCCCTGCTGCGTGAGAAGCTTTCTCCCGTCATCAAGGCTGTGGCGGAAAAGCCCTCGCCGGACGCTTCCTTCCTTCAGCAGAAATTCCCCATTGCCGATCAGCGCATCTTCTCTGACCGGCTGATGCAGATGATGGGCATCGACCGCAGCCGCTGCGGTATCGCGGAAACCGAGCATCCCTTCACCACCAATTTCAACAAGTGGGATGTGCGCATCACCACCAACTACTCCGAAACCGATGTGGCAGACAGCATGTACTCCGTCATCCACGAGGGCGGACACGCACTGTATGAGCTGGGCACGGCGGACGATATCCAGTTCACCAACCTGGCCAGCGGCGCGTCGATGGGCCTGCACGAGAGCCAGAGCCGCTTCTATGAGAACATCATCGGCCGCAGCCTCCCCTTCTGCAAGGCGCTGCTGCCCGTGATGCAGGAGGTCTTCCCCGCCCAGACGAAGGGGGTATCCGCTGAAGCCCTCTACGCAGCGGTGAACAAGTCCCGTCCGAGCCTCATCCGCACCCAGGCGGACGAGCTGACCTATGGCCAGCACATCGCCATCCGTTATGAGATGGAGAAGCTGATGATCAGCGGCGATGCAAAGGTGGACGAGCTCCCTGCGCTGTGGAACCAGTTGTACAAGGAGTACCTGGGCGTGACCGTCCCCAATGATCGTGAGGGCATCCTGCAGGATGTGCACTGGGCCGGCGGCATGATCGGCTACTTCCCTTCCTACGCACTGGGCAGCGCTTATGGCGTGCAGATGCTCGCTGCGATGGAAAAGGACTTCGACCCCTGGGCCGCCATTGAAAAGGGCGATCTCTCCCGCGTGACCGCCTGGCTGGGCGAAAAGATCCACCGCCACGGCAAGCTCCTCACGCCGCCCCAGCTCCTCAAGAATGCCATCGGTGCAGACTTCGATCCCAACTGCTATGTGGATTATCTGACGAAAAAGTTTACCAGCCTCTATAACCTGTAATTTATCCCGCCGGAATGAAATATTCCGGCGGTTTTTCAGCAAAAAAGAAGGATTCCTGCATATTCACAAAGAATTAAAAACAAGATGTGCTTTCATCAATCAGCCATCACAAACAGGTTGTACAATGCCCCTGTAAAACAGTCAAGGAGCACCTATGAAAGATATCATGATCTTCAAGCGGGTGGAGAAGAAATACCGCCTCACCCCCGCCCAGAAGGAAGCGCTGCTGCAGATCATCGGGCCACGGCTCACGCCGGACGCCCATGGCCGCAACACCATCTGCAGCCTCTATCTGGATACGCCGGATCATCTCATCATCCGCAACTCCATCATCGCCAGAGCCTACAAGGAGAAGCTTCGGCTACGCTCCTACGGCACCCCTACGATGGCGGATCACGTCTTCCTGGAGATCAAGAAGAAATTCAAGGGCGTGGTCTATAAGCGGCGCGAGGTGATGACTCTGCAGGAAGCCATGGCCTACATTGAACACGGCCGCAAACCCTGCGACTCCCAGATCATGCGGGAAATCGACTATGCGATGCACTTCTACCGCCAACCCAAGCCGATGATGCTCATTGCCTATGAACGCGAGGCTTATTTCGACGGTGAAAACCCCAATCTTCGCATCACCTTTGACACCAACGTCCGCGCCAGAGAAACCGACTGCCGTCTGGAAAGCGGCTCCCACGGCGACTACCTCCTGCCGGAGGACGCGATCCTCATGGAGATCAAGACCGACGGCGCAATGCCTGTCTGGCTGGCTCAGGCCCTGAGCCAGTGCCGCATCCTCCCTGCCCGTTTCTCCAAATACGGCACCGCCTATCTGCGCAATGCCGGCCTGATCGAAGCCCCTTCCTACCCCCGAAGCAATACCGTGAGAGGAGAAATAACCATCCATGCTTGAACTGTTTGATTCCATCATCGTTGGGAGCGACATTACCCTTGGCACCTATTTGCTCTGCCTGCTGGCAGCGGGCGCATGCGGTGTGCTGACCGCGCTGGCAGCCTCCTTCCGCAGCCATGCCAGCAAGAGCTTCCTGTCCAGCCTGATCCTGCTGCCGATGATCGTCTGCACGGTCATCGCCATGGTCAACGGCAACGTGGGCACCGGCATTGCGGTCATGGGCGCATTCTCGCTCATCCGCTTCCGCTCCGTGCCGGGCAAGGCAAGGGATATCGTGGTCATTTTCCTCGCGATGACGGCAGGCCTTGCCTGCGCAGGCGGCTATCTGGGCATCGCCCTGGTGTTCACGTTGATCGTCAGCCTGGGCATGGTGATCGTCACCCTCATTCCCATGGGCAGCGAGCGCTGCATGGATCTGCACATCACCATCCCCGAAAGCCTGCGCTATGCCAATGAATTTGACGATGTGTTCCATAAGTACCTCAAGAGTCACCGGCTTATGCGCGCCCGCACCACCAACATGGGCAGCCTCTACAAGCTGGACTACCGGGTTGAAATGAAGGACGCCAAGCAGAGCCAGGCCTTTATCGACGAGCTGCGCTGCCGCAACGGCAACCTCGAGATCTCCCTGTGCGATATCATGGGCGGCGCTGAAGAACTGTAATCAAGGAGCGATGAAGCATGAAACGCTTTTTCCTGCTTCTGCTAATGATGACCCTGCTGGCAATGGTCAATGTGCTGGCAGAAAGCAGCGAATTTGACCTCACCTTCACCGACCGGGAGCTGTCCGGCGCATGGGACGCCAAGTCCGCCGTGACCATTACCGGCTCGGGCAGCGCCTGCACCATCTCCGGGAAAGGGGCAAGGCTCTCCGGCAGCACGCTGACGCTCTCGGAGGAAGGCGTGTATGTTCTTTCCGGCGAGTTCGTTGACTTGCAGACCGTCGTTTCCGCCGGAGACAAGGACAAGGTGCAGATCGTGCTGAATGGCGCAAACATCACCAACTTCTCCGGCCCGGCAATCTATGTGGAAAATGCCGACAAGGTATTCCTCACCGCAGCAGAAGGAACGGATAACAGCCTTTCCGATGGCACCGACCGGATTGATTCCACCCTGGACGCCGCCATCTTCTCCCGGGCTGATCTTTGCGTCAACGGCAGCGGCAAGCTGACTGTCAGGGGCAATTTCAAGCACGGCATTGTCAGCAGGGACGATCTGGTTATCACCGGTTTGACGCTGACCGTCAATGCTGCCTCCACCGCCCTGGACGGCAAGGACTGCGTGATGCTGAGCGGCGTCTCCGCCTCCATCACGGCGGGCAGCAACGGCATTCGCTCCGACAACACGGAGGACGCGACCCGCGGGTACATCTACATCCAGGACAGCACGCTGACCATCACCGCCGGCAGCGACGGTGTACAGGCGGAAACCCTGCTGCAGGCGGATAACGCCATTTTGACCATCACAACAGGCGAAGGCAGTGCCAGCGTCACCCACGCCAGCGGCGATTCCTGGGGGCGCAGGGGCGGCTGGGGCTTCATGGGGCAGGACAGTGCTGTTGACGCCTCCGAAGGCTCCTGGAAGGCCCTAAAGGCCGGAAAAGCCATCCGCCTCAATGGCGGCGCCTTCGTCATTGATTCTCAGGACGACTGCATCCATTCCAACGGAGTTCTGACCATTTCGGACGGCCAATTCACCCTCACCAGCGGCGATGACGGCATCCACGCTGACGGCAATCTGCTCATTTCCGGCGGTGAAATCACGATCAGCAAAAGCTATGAGGGCATCGAAGCCAGCAAGCTCACCATTTCCGGCGGCAACATCGACATCACTGCAGCCGATGACGGCCTGAATGCTGCGGGCGGCGCGGATGGCTCCGCTTCTGCTGATCGTCGCGGCCGCGGCATGTTCTCCAACATGGTGGGTGAGATCGCCATTTCCGGAGGGTACATCCACATCAATGCTTCCGGCGATGGCATCGACTCCAACAATACCATCCTCGTGTCCGGCGGCGTAACGCTGGTCTCCGGCTCGGCCAACAGCGCCAATGCGGCCTTCGACTATGACGGCGAAGCCACTGTGACCGGCGGCCTCCTTATCGCCACTGGCGGCAGCGGCATGGCCCAGAGCTTCACCGCAGCTGAGAACCAGGGCTGCATGCTCTTTGGCATCAACGGTGCAAAAGGCGGCGTCAACATCGCCATTGTGGATGCGGAGGATCACGTCGTCGCGGCGTTTACGCCGGAAAACAGCTACTCTGCCGTGGTCGTGACCGCGCCCGGGCTGCAGGTGGGCAACACCTACTCGGTCGTGATGGGCGCTGAGATCGATGGCATGGATGAGCACGGCTTCGCATCTGACGCAGCCTGCACCGGTGGTACGAGCATCGGCTCCATCGATATGACCACCCTGCTCCAGGGCGGAAGCGGCCACAGCATGGGCAGCCCGGGCGGTGGCTTTGGAGGCTGGCCTGGCGGTGGCGGCCGTCGGCCCGGCCGATAAGTCCCCTCCCCCTCAATTGCATACGAAAACACCCTGCTGACCAATCATCAGCAGGGTGCATTTTTATGTTACAGGGTCGCCTTGGCAGCGATGTGGTAGATCTGAGCCACATTCTCGGAGGACAGGCGGACAAAGCCCCAGGTCTTGCCGTCGCCAAGGCCCAGCTTCTCCACCAGCACAGGGATGTCCTCCT
>JBGUSK010000050.1:0-5468 GCA_045132495.1 Christensenellales bacterium
GTATGAAGGGAATCTGTTTGCCGGAGGGCAGGTCGAAGAGACCGTCAGCACCCTCCACCGTGGCCCCCGGCAGGAATGTCAGCTTGCCACCAACAACCCATTCATTGCCGCCGTGGGCATGGTAATTGCGGGAGTTGTTCATACAGCCCCTCCTTACGCCTTGACCTGCAGGCACTTGATCTTCTCAGACTCCACCAGACGACCATCCACGCGCTGGGTGGCACGGAAGCCAATCTGGCCGGTAGAGGCGTAGAGCTCGTTCAGGCGCTGGAAGGTACGGCCCTGGCGATCAGCAATCCAGTAGCCGGAGAAGTCACCGAACAGGATGGGCTTGGCACCCGCGCCGATGTCAGGCATAGCGGCGCAGTGAATGACACGATGGCCCAGCAGGGTGTCAGGAGTGCCTTCTTTTGTATTCTTTTCCCACAGATACTGACCATTACCATCCTTCAGTTTGCGCAATGCCTTCTTGGTGCTGTCATTCATCAAAAAAACTGCCTTGTTGCGGTATACCTCACGGACAGAATGAATCAGATCGAGCAGGTCATCGGTGGTGATGGACGCACCGGCAGTGGTGACGCCCACCTCCGCACCATTGGTTTCGTGGAGCAGGCCGGTGGGCTTGGCAACACCGTCACCGGTCAGGAAGGCAATCTCCTCCGCGCCGCCGATGCGCTGAGCGAATTGCTTGGTGATGTAACCTTCCACATCAAAAACGCTGTCCTGCAGGAGCTCATCAGACACCTTAATGATGGTGGCAACCTTATGGGCACCCAGGGCGATCATGCCGAAGGAGTCGTCGCTCTCAGGGATAATGCCCTCCTCCTCGACCCAGGCTGCAGTGCCATGACCAGTCACCAGAGGAATGCGGCGATCGCCGTACTCAGTGCGAATGGTGGTGCACAGGCCGCGCAGGACATTGGCGTCTGCCAGGCTGTCAATCAGGCGGCGCTCGTACTCATCGGGCACAAGGTAACCGCCCTCGGAGTCAGTACCCACTTGCAGCGCATTGATAGCGGTGTTGATACCATTGCGCTTGCGGATCATGTTCCAGAAGGCGGTCTTGTACTCATTGGAAGCAGTGCCAGTGCGGGCGATGGGAGCCTGCTCGGGGCGGGAGGTCAGAGGGGTGTTGGTGGGGGCATTCAGTTCGCGGTCGAGGGCAGCCGCACGTTCCTCACGATCGATGGCGGCACCCATGTCCTCCACCTCCTGAAGCAGACGCGCGTATTCGGCGTTGTCCTCAGTGCTCATCAGGCCCTTCTCATTCTGATGTTCCTTGGCGAAAGCCTTGGCCTTATCCCAAGCTTCGCCGCGCTTCTGACGGAGTTCGTTGATATTGCTCATGTTTGTTTCCTCCTGTATTGTGTTGAAATTGAAAAACGCCGCTGTTTACAGCGACGGTGTTACCAGTAGCGGATGGCATCCAGCTGGCGGAGCAGCAGCTCTACCGGGACACCTTCAGGTTCGATATCCTCGGGGGCAGGTAGTTCTGCCTCGGGTTCATCTTGCGGATCAGCGCGGTTCTGGATGTCCGCGTTGCTCCGGATGATGGGCCGGTGGCGGTCGGTCCACTCGGTGAACTTTGCCTGCGCCTCTTCCAGATTCGCCGTGCGGATGAAGGCGGCATTCTCGATGCCGGTGGTCGGGTTGTTCATGATACCATCCACAAAGCCATTAGCAAAGGCCTCGTTGGCATCCATCCAGGTGGTATTCTTCATCATCTCAGCAAGTTCATCGCGGGAGCCCTTCGCCCTCTTCATGTACATGTTGAGGATGCTGTTCTTGCAGGCACGCAGGGTGTCAATGGCTGCTTCCATGGCGGACTCGTTGCCGTATGTCGCCAGCATGGGATCGTGGATCATGAACAGACTGCCAGGCGTCATTTCAAGTCGATCAGCCGCCATGGCCACCACCGTTGCCGCCGACGCTGCCGTGCCAGAGATGACCAGGTGCACTTTGCCGGGGTAATGGTGAATGGCATCGTGCATCTGGGTTGCAGCATTGCAGTTGCCGCCGTAGCTGTTGAGGATGATGCGGATGTCCTCTTTGGGATCGTTCCCCGAGTAGTACAGCTGGTCATTGAGCATGCCCGGGGTGATCTCATCGCCGAACCACACATCTTCATCGATGTAACCGTTCAGAAAGATTTCTCTCATTCGTTTTCCTTTCCCTGAGGCAAAATCGCCCCAGTCAATGTGGTACCCGCCATTTTGATGGGGATCATGTTGCCGTTGCACAGGTAGGCATCGCCACCCTCCTCCGCCGGAATGGGATTCTGATTCTCCAGTTCACGGATGTCGTTTGCGCTCATCCAACCGTTCTGGCGGGCAATGGCGTAGCCCTCCATGCGGCTCTTGTAGTCACCACGCATCAGGCCATCCAGATTGAACTGCACATAAAAACGCCCCTTCTCCCGATCCGGAAAAAGAGCGCGGTTCATGGCCTGCTCAATGCGCACCAGCCACGGGCGAATGGTGTGGACGGCGAAGTCAATGCTTGAGTGCTCGATGTTGGAGAAGGTTGCCCGGGACAGATCGCCCACCATATGGGGCGGGACTCGGTAAATGCGGCAGATCTCCTCTACCTGGAACCGGCGGGTTTCGAGGAACTGTGCCTCGTTGTTTGGCATGGACAGCGGCGCGAAGGTCATGCCTTCCTCCAACACGGCAACCCGGCTGGCATTGGCTGCACCGCCATATGCCGCGTTCCAGCTGGCACGGAGGGCAGCAGGATCCTTCACCGTATTGGGATGTGTTAGGATGCCAGAAGGTCGTGCGCCATTGGAGAAGAACTTGCTGCCGTACTCCTCGGCGGAGATACCAAGTCCGATGGCATTTTTCTCCATGGCAACCGGACTGTAACCGACAATGCCGTCAAAGCCCAAGCCGGGGATATGCAGCACATCCTCCGGGCGCAGCCAGGTGCTGGTGCCCTCCGAATTTGTGTACTTGTAGGTCAGCTTGCCTTTGGCATCGCGATCGACCTCCATGTAATCCGGCAGCAGCGGGTATAGCCCCACCACCTGTCCGCGACCATTGCGGATGATCTGGCTGTAGCTGTTACCCCACAGCAACAGGTGCGTCAGCATGGTCTCGCGCCAGACGAAGGAGGTCATCTCCGGGTTGGGTTCGTCATGGATCAGGCGGTACAACGGGTGTTTGGTTGCCTTATTGCTACCAGCATCGCTGCCCTCGTATACGTGCAGGGGCAGGCTGGCGATGGTTTCCGCGATGACCCGGACGCAGGCGTAGACCGTGGACATTTGGATTGCCGTGCGGGCGTTGACCGCCTTACCGGAGCCGCTGGCACCGAAGCAAAAGACTGGTGCAGTGCTGACGGCGTTGGTGGGCTTGTCACGGGGGTGAAAAAGGTGGGTGAAGGGATTTTTCATGAGTTACCTCACTTGTAAAATTTACAAACTTGTGTTAGTATTTGTGTACTACGTAACATTAGGAGGACATACTATGAAGAAGTTACTTGCTATTCTTATTGTTTGCCTACTTACGTTTTCAGCTATTTTCCCTGTTTTTGCAGAAGAAACTTCTTTGAAGCCGATTCTTTTTCGAGGTATAGAATGGGGGTCGTCCTATTCTGACGTGCTGGCAGCACTTCCAGCAGAAATTAAGTTTTATGATTTGCAAACAGACAGCAACCGCACTGTCAGCAACTATATGCTTGACGAATCAGAGGGGTATTTTGATGGTCATGTTGTTGGGTATACCTATGCGCGTTCCAGCTCATTGGATGGTATAAAAGTTGCAGGCTATGAGCTTGCAGGGCTGCGCTTGCGTTTTGCATGGGTACCTGGCAATGATGGACTACTCGTCGAGGATAATATCCATACTGCATTCTTTTTTGCGGAGTATGAAATCTCTCCTAAAGATCTCGATGCTGCATATGCTGACCTGACTGCGAAACTTACTTCTCTTTACGGCGAACCGGCTGCAACAAAAACGGACGGTTATATTATAGACGAAACATACACGGTCTGGTACGGTGGCAATAATACTATGCTTGTTCTATTAAGTAAAAAATACAGTAGTGGAAGCAAAGAAATTCTTATCCGATATGGCACAACAGATGGCGACGAATGGCTTCAGGAAGCATATGAAGCACTCATTCTGAAGGAAACACTTGATGCTGCCTCAAATGTGGAAGGTTTGTAATTACCTCTACCCAACCTCTCATTATCATAACCCCATCCCAGTCTTCCGATCATGGCAGTCCTTGCAAAGGGGCTGCCAGTTTGTTTTATCCCAGAAAAGCCGCATGTCCCCGCGATGGGGCACGATGTGGTCCACCACGGTCGCCGGAGTCAGTTTCCCAGCCCTTCGGCATTCCGCACACAGCGGATTTCGCCGAAGATAGGCGCGTCGGGCACTCTTCCAGCGGCCATCATAGCCACGTGCGGCAGCGTTCTCCCGGGCATACAGGCCCCTATGTGCCTCGCAGTAGACCTCATCACTAAGGGCGGGACAACCCGGATGACGGCAGGGCCTTTTGGGTTTCATCGGCATATTTTCACCTCACAGCACCAGCAGGCCACGGGTGTTGTACACCGATTCAGCACTGCTCTGGTTCTTCATCGCGCGGTCAAGAGCCATGACCAGGGCTACCGCACCATCCACCTTCTCGGTGGATTTTTCTTTGTCGATTTTCAGGTTGCCAGCGGGATCGGTGCGGACAAAGGAGTTGTCCATGTTCCACCGAAGCACCGGATGCCCGCCATGATTGAGCTTGCCTTCAAGCACGATGCGCATCAGTTCTTTCGTGGGCGGACTCATGTCCTTGTAGCCCTGGCCGAAAGGCACCATTGTGAAGCCGTCATCCTGCAAGTTTTGCACCATCATGCTGGCGTTCCAGCGGTCGTAGGCAATCTCACGGATGTTGTAGCGCTCATTCAGCTGGCAGATGAACTGCTCAATGAAACCATAGTGCACCACATTGCCCTCGGTGGTCATGATGTGCCCCTGGCGCTCCCATACATCGTACATCACGTGGTCGCGGCGTACACGCAGGGACAAAGTGTCCTCCGGTAGCCAGAAAAACGGCAGCACCGTATAGGGCTCATCCTCCCAGGTTGGCGGAAACACAAGGACCAACGTTGTCAGGTCGCTGGTGGATGAGAGGTCAAGTCCAGCATAGCATGCCCGGCCCTCCAGCGCACGCGGATCAACCCGTCCGGCACAGGCATCCCACTTATCCATAGGCATCCAGCGCACAGACTGCTTCACCCACTGGTTCAAGCGCAGTTGCCGGAACATGTTCTCATCTGCAGGCGTTTCGAGGGCCTTGCGGAAGGCATCCCGCACCTTGTCGATGGCAATGGTGTACCCCAGCGATGGATTGGCGGTGTACCAGTTCTTCTCGTCCGTCCAGTCTGCATCATCGGGCAGGCCGAAAATAACTGGGTAAAAGCGCGGATCATGCTTGCGGCCCTCGATGATATCCAGCGCCTTCTGATG
>JBGUSK010000051.1:0-240085 GCA_045132495.1 Christensenellales bacterium
CGATCAACGCTTGCGTTGATCGCGCGAAGCCCTTGACAGCTTTAAGCTGGCAAGAGCCGATATGCTTCTTTCTCGGGAGCGAGAAAGAAGTTATCTTCTCGCGTGTGAGAAAGTACGGAAAATCACATATACATCCCCATACATCCCACCCTTCACCCCCCAAAGCTTATCCTTTCATGTGGACAAGCCGTGCATAACTTTTCCCGCCCGCAAAAAAAGGCGGAAACAGGCTGGTTTTGCCCGTCCACAGGGGTATTTATCCACAGCCTGTGGGTTTGTGGATGAATCCATTTTGGTCGAATCATGGAAATCCAAGAAGAACCCATAATGCCGCCTTTTTGGAGAAAAATATGCATATTATGCATCAAGGGCAGGCAGGAATCCGCCGGGGTGAACGCGAATATATAGAAGGATAGGAAAGACTCCACAGGCAATGTGGATGTTTTGGCCGATGTTCCACAATTTGTCCCAATGCCAAAAGGCAGGATTTTCAAGGGCTTCAGCGGCTTTTCCACAGTTTCCACAAGCCCTACTACTACTGCTAATAAATAATATATCTACAGCTACTATTTCTGTTTTGGGCGCCTATGCATACAGCAAAGAAACGCCGAATGCGATGCCCCAAAGCAGATGATGCCATATCAGATTGGAGGTACCAATATGCAGTTTACCGTGAATGTTCAGGAGCTCCTGGAGGGGCTGAATACCGTCACCCGAGCGCTGGCGGCACGTCCGCCCAAGCAGATCCTGGAGGGTGTGCTGATCGAGGCGACGGAAGAGGGCATCACCCTGACCTGCTCCGACGGCAGCCTGACCATTGAGACCAACCTGTGCGCCGATGTGCGCGAGGAAGGCCGCGCGGTGCTGCCCGGCAAGCTTTTTACCGAGCTGTGCCGCAAGCTGCCCGGCGGTGAGGTCACCATCAAGGTGGGCGACAACCATATGGCGTCCATCCGCTGTATGTCCTTCAAGTCCAATCTGGCGGGCATGAATCCGGTGGAATATCCCGAAATGGCCTCCGTGGACGCAGGTACCACCGTTGCCATCGCTCAGAAGGAGCTTCGCGAGATGATCTCCCGCGTGGTTTTCGCCATCGCAACCGACGAGAGCCGTCAGATCCTGACCGGCTGTCTGCTGGAGGTCACTGCCCAGGAGGCCCGTATGGTCGCCCTGGACGGCTTCCGCCTGGCGATCCAGAAGGTCGTGAAGGAATTTGAGCTGCCTGCAGGCGTCGAGACCCTCAAAGCCGTTATTCCGGGCCGCGTGCTGAATGAGCTCAGCAAGATCCTCGCTGACGACGAGGAGGATTGTGTGATGCTGATCGACAAGACCCGCATGCAGGCTTCCTTCGGCAACACCAAGCTGTCCACCGTGCTGCTGGCGGGCGAGTACATCGACTACCGCCGCATCCTGCCCCTCAGCTTCAAGACAGTGGTGAAGGCCGACCGCGTTGGCGTGCAGAGCGCCATCGACCGTGCGTCCCTGATGGCGCGCGAGGGCAAGAATAATCTGATCCGCATGTCCATGAACGGCGAAACCCTCGCCATTACCTCCAATGCCGAGCTGGGCGATGTGCTGGAGGAGCTGGATGCGACCCTCACCGGCGACCCCATCGAGATAGCCTTCAACGCCAAGTACATCACCGATGTGATCCGCAATATCACCGATGACGAGCTGTGTATGCACTTCAACTCCAACGTCAGCCCCTGCGTGGTCAGCCCCATCGACGGCGATCAGTACCTGTACCTGATCCTGCCGGTGCGTGTTTTCTCCTAAACTACATATGAAATAATAACGGGATACAGGTGAAATCGAACCTGTATCCTGTTTTAATGGTATAACAAATATGATTATACAATCATTAAAATTACGGGATTTCCGCAACTATCAGGAGCTGGAGATCACGCCTCATCCCGGGGTGAACATCCTCTTCGGTCAGAATGGCTCCGGCAAAACCAACTTGCTGGAAGCCATCCATTATTGCGCGCTTGGCCGCAGCCATCGTACTTCGCAGGATAAAGAGGTCGTCAGCAAGTCAGCGGAATTTGCCGCTGTGGGCGTTCAGTTGCAGAAAAATGCAGTAAGGATGGATATTCAGGTTAAATTGACGCCCAATGATGGCAAAAAAAAGTCCGTCTTTGTGGATCGTAAACGTGCCAACCGGCTGTCCGACCTGATGGGCCACGTCCAGTGCGTCATCTTTTCTCCGGAGGACTTGATGCTCGTCAAGGAAGGCCCCGCGATCCGCCGCCGCTACCTGGACATGATGCTTTCCCAGCTGTCAACGGCGTATTTCACCGCGCTGCAGCAGTATCAGAAGGCCCTCGATCAGCGAAATGCCCTGCTCCGTGAGGCAAAAAAGGGCGGGCGGCTTGATTCAGCCATGATGGATGCCTTCGAAGAAGCCATGGCGGCTCAGTGTGCCGTGGTGATCCCCCTGCGCCGTCGGATGGTGCAGCATACCGGCTTTGTTGCAGGCGAAAAGTACGCGTCGATCAGCGGGCGTGAGACCGAGAAATTCCGCATGGCCTACGAGTGCTGCGTGCCTGAGGGAGAAGATATTGCTTCTTATGCGGTCAAAGCGCTCAAAAATGGCAGGCAGGAGGACGTTTTCCGTGGCTCAACTACCTTCGGCATCCATCGAGAGGATATTCTCCTGACCCTTAAGGGGCGGGAAATGAAAGTGTTTGCATCCCAGGGGCAAATTCGCACTGCAGCGCTGAGTATGAAGCTCGCCCAACTGGAGGTTTTCCGCGGCGAAACCGGTGAAGCGCCCATTCTCCTGCTGGATGACGTGATGTCCGAGCTGGATATGACCCGTCGCACGCGGCTGCTGGAGGAGATCAGCGGTGTGCAGACCTTCATCACCTGCACTGACGAGAGCGACCTTGAGGGTTGCCGCGAGCGTCGCAGCTATCAGGTGTACATGGATGCAAAAGGCTTCGGCCATGTGCAGGAGGCCTCGGCGGGCGAGATGGTCAATCAGGATGAAAGTAGTTTTGATGATCTTGAATTTGAATGATCGTGTTTCACGTGAAACATTTTCAGTCCGGCGGACAGTCCAGATGTCTGCCGGGCTGTTTTATAGGATGCGATGAGAGTAATTTTTAGCGCCGCAAAATGAACCAGTCTTCATGTTAGCAGGTCATCCGCTGTTTTAAAAGGAAAATTTGTGTGAATAACAGTAAAATCAACGGGTTTGCTAAATAAACGATAATGAAAATATATATATTTATATTTCTGTGAAAAATTAGTATTGTTTCACGTGAAACACTTTCCCAAAGGGTTAGAGTGTGATAAAATAGAGATGTGAAAGGGGGCGGTAACATGCCGGTTTGGACAACGCAGCAGTTGCAGGCCATCGATGCAAGCAATAATACCATTCTTGTCAGTGCAGCAGCTGGCTCAGGAAAAACAGCGGTGCTTGTCGAGCGCATTGTGCAGCTGATTCGCGGCGGGTTCCACCTGGACCGTATGTTGATTGTGACTTTCACCAAGGCTGCAGCGGCGGAAATGCGCCAGCGCCTCAACAAGCGGCTGATACGGGAGGCAGCGGCTGATCCGGAAGTTTTCGGGCGTGCGCTGGATGAGTTGGAATCCACAGAAATTTCGACCATTCATGCCTTTTGCCAGAAGGTGTTGCGTAGTAATTTTCAGGCCGTCGGTATTGACCCCATGGTGCGCCCCTGCGATGAACAAATGAAAAAAGTCCTGTTCGAGGAAGCCTGGCTGGATGCATTCAATGCTCTGCTGGAAAGACGAGACGATCACGACTTTTTAGAGCTGGCATATGCGTGGGATCAGAAGTCGCTGCAGGAAATGACCGCCGCATTGTATGACTTCCTGATGTCGCTGCCAAACCCGTTCGATTGGTTGGATGACGCTGTAACAAGGGTAAATCAGCCGCCTTATTCAACGCATCCGTGGGTGCGGGTGCTGCTTGAGCACGCAAAAATGCAGCTGCAGGGCATCCCGGCGATATTACAGGCAATGCGGAACATGTTTTCCGAGCCGAATGCTGTGGAAGCACGCAGAGAAACATTTCAAGCGGATGAATTAGCCTGTGAAGCATTGTTTCACGTGGAACATTGCGGAATAGAAGAGTTATTGTCTCTGCTGGATGGCTTCTCAATGGGGCGCGCGAAGGTAATTCGTGGTCTTTCCGACGCTGAAAAGGAATGGAGCGAGCGGATTTCCAAACAACGTAAGCAGATTAGTGACATGGTTAAGGAAATTCGGGCAAATTTGACCCTTGATGAGGAAAAAATGAGCCGCGAATTTGCCATGATGGAGCGCCATTTACATGGTCTTTCAGTGCTGACGAAGGCGGTAAATATCGAATTTCTTGCAAAAAAGGCGGAAAAGCATCTCATTGATTTCTCCGATATGGAGCAATTTACCATGCAGGTGCTGTCCGACCCGGCGCTGAAGGCTCAGATGCAGGCCGAGTATGACCATATTTTTGTGGATGAATGCCAGGATGTAAGCCAGATTCAGGACGCGATTCTGCAGGCAATCCACAACGATGACAACTGCATGTTCATGGTCGGCGACGTGAAACAGTCCATTTATCGCTTCCGAAAGGCCGATCCGACGCTGTTTATGGAGCGTCTGCGCACCTATTCGGACGATGAAAATGCCAAATTCAGAAGAATCATTCTGCAAAAGAACTTCCGAAGCCGATACAACGTGCTTGAAGCCACCAACGAGGTCTTCCGCAAGGCAATGCGCCCGAATGTGACCGAGTTGACCTACGAGCCGATTGATGAACTGATCTGCGGCCGGGACACGGAAGATGATCCGCCGGTTGAAATGCATCTGCTGGATGTTTCGTCGGATGAGGATGGAGAAGCGGTTGAAGCACTCGAAGCCGAGGCACAGGTGGTGATTGAGCGTATCCAGGAGTTGCTGAAGGAGCAGTTTGACGATGGCAACGGGCTGCGCAATTACACCTACCGGGACATGGTGATTCTGCTGTCTGCGGCGTCAAACACAGCGCCAAAGCTGGTTGAGTTGCTGGGTCGGGCAGGTATTCCGGTGTATTACGATGGTGCAGCGTCGTTTTATGAGTTGTCGGAAGTACAGACTATAAAGGCATTGCTGACGGTCATTGATAACCCAATGCAGGATATTCCGCTGCTGGCTGCGCTGAAAATGCCGCCATTTTCTTTAACGGACAGTGATCTGGCGAGTATCCGGACGGCAAAAACAGGCAAAAATGTGCCCTTTTATGAGGCGTTCGAAGAAATCTGCAGCCTGGAGGGCGTCCTTCCTGAAAAATGCCGGTCCATCCGTGCGCAGCTGGAAAACTGGCGGTTTGAAGCGGAAACGATGCGTTTGTCAGATTTCATCTGGCGTGTTATGCAGCATAGCGGTTATTATGCAGCAGTGGGAGCACTGCCTAAGGGTGAGCTGCGTCAGGCGAATCTACGGATGCTATATCAGCGGGCACAGGCCTTTGAACAGGATGGCGGTGAAACGCTGGCAGATTTCCTGCGATTGACGGATGAACAATCTGCCGGAGATGATAAAATGTCCGCGAAGATGCTGGGCGAAAACGAAAATCTGCTTCGCATCATGACCATGCATAAGTCGAAGGGACTTGAATTCCCTATCGTGTTTTTGATGCAGATGAGCGGCGGACTTCACAAAGGCTTCCGCGGTGAGTTGCTGATGCATACCAAGCTTGGTGTAGCGATGCCCTACGTCAATCGGGAACTGCGCATCAAAAGGAAGACCCTCGCGGATGAAGCATTTAAGGTACAGCGTGAACTGGATGAAAAGGCAGAAAGGGCGCGTTTGCTTTACGTCGCGATGACCCGTGCGCGGGAGCGGCTGATCATGATCGGATGCTGCAAGGAAAGCCAGCGGGACGTGTGGAATCTACCGCCCAGCGACTATGCAGTATGGAATGCGCGCTCTATGACGGACTGGGTCATGCAGGCTGTATCCACAGATATAAACAACTTATCCACAACTTGTCCACGGGACGAAAACCCATGGAATATCCGGGCTTGGAGCAATCTGACAGGCGTGGCTGTGGATAACGATGTGGATAAAAAAGAACTTACCGGGTATCTGCGGAGCATTCTTTCCGGCTCTGTTGATGGAGATTTCAGTGCATGGGAGAAGAAGGATGAAGGCAATTTCTCGCCGATCAAAACCTCCGTCACAGCGATTGCAAAGAAGCAGGTATTGGCCGATCCGATGCCGCTGAGCGACGCAGAGGAGGACGAGGCAACCAAGCGTATCGAAGAGGAAATCGTGTCACCCCTGCGTCTGTCAGAGCTGCCCAGCCGCCCGGCTTTCCTGGAGGAAAAGCAGCTTACCGGTGCAGAGCGGGGCACGCTGATGCATCGAGCGCTGTCGTTGATCCCGCTGGAAAAGCTGCGCAGGGCGGACAATCTTTATGCCGCAGTAAAGCAGGCGATTCACGATATGGCTGAACGGGAAATCTTCACCTATCAGGAGGTCATGCTGCTCTACATCAAGGGTGTGGCAGATTTCTTCGGCAGCAAGTTGGGCCAGAGGGTGTTGGCAAGCCAGAATGTCCGCCGGGAATGGGCCTTCAACCTGGTGATGGACGAAAAAAATACGCTTTTGCAGGGCGTGATCGACTGCGCCTTCATTGAAAACGGCGAATGGGTGCTGGTGGATTACAAGACCGACCGGATTGAGGATGAGGATGCCTTTGTTCAGCGGTATGAAATGCAGCTGGATTGGTACGCGCGGGCTTTGACGCGTATCACGGGGATCCCGGTCAAGGAAAAATACCTGTATTCGATCAGCAAAAGCAGAGAGTATGCAGTGTAAAGGAGAATGTTTCACGTGAAACAAAGGCGCATGGACTATCACCTGCACACGTTTCACTCGATGGACGGGCGGCAGTCGGTGGAAGACCTCTGCCGGACGATGGTGGAACGCGGTGTGGAAGAAATCTGCCTGACAGAGCACATTGAGCCCGGGCATCCGGAGGAAGGCATGGATATTCCGCCGAATTGGCCTGTATATATGGAAGAAATCCAACAAATGCGGGAGAAGTATCCTCAGCTGACCATCCGCGCAGGCGTGGAGATCGGCGATAATCCATTGCTGCGGGATCAGATTAAATCGGATCTGGATAAGCTGCCACTGGATTTCCGTCTGCTGTCGCTGCACCTGGTGAATGGCATCGATCCTTACGACAAGAAAAAATACTTTGCCGGAAAGAACCGCAATCAGGCGTACCGCGAGTATGCCGAGGCAAAGGCGGAATCCATCCTTGCATGGACGGATTTTGACAGCATTGCCCACATTGGCTATGCGGCCAAATTCAGCGCTTTCACCGGCCCGGAGCAGGCCTTGGTTTATGGGGATGCGCCGGATGTGTTCGATACAATTCTCCGGCATGTCATTGATCTGGGCAAGTGCCTGGAGGTCAATACCAGCGGGTTTGCATCCACGGGGGATACCTTCGCGCACTCGTCGATCATCCGCCGATACATCGAGTTGGGCGGCGAAAACTTTACCTTTGGGTCAGACAGCCATGATGTGAATCGGAATTATGAGGGCATTGAACGGGCAAAGGACATGGTGCGCAGCCTGGGTGGGAAGTATCAGGCCAGCTTTGACCAGCGGAAAATGATCCTCTGGCGGATTTAAGCAAAGTGGCGACATTTGTCGTTTTTCAGCGAAAAATGGGTTTCAAGTGGGAATACATTATCAATAATCTATGATTTTACATTAAAATATGGTTTTTCATGCGCAAATATCACCCAAATATTTGACAAATGGGGAAAATTGTGGCATAATACATTCAATTGGACGCAACGACTCCGCCGGGAGAAAGCGGCGAACAGATACCAAAGCCGCGCCTGCCGTTCGCGGCAATTGGAGGCCTCAAGTATGAGCAAGATGATGACGGTTACGTATTACCACCACAGCGGATTTTCCGTGGCAAGCGGCGATATCCTGCTGGTGTTTGACTATTGGCGGGGCAAGAAGCTCCGCCTGCCGGAGGAGCTGGGCGTCACCCCGGAAACCCTGGCAAGGTTCAACGAGGTGTATGTGTTCATCACCCATGAGCATGAGGATCACTTTGATGAGATTGTCTACACCTGGGAGCAGTATGCTCCGGTGACCTATATCGTCGCTGATTGTCTGCCGGAAAAGGCCAAGGGGCACAGGATGAAAAAGGGCAGTGAGCTGTCGCTGTCTGACCGGGTGCAGGTGAAGGCCTATGGCTCGACCGATTCCGGCGTGTCCTTTCTGGTGACGCTGGATGGGATGAAGTTTTTCCACGCCGGTGATCTGAACTTCTGGCACTGGCGGGAGGTGTCCAACGCTCGGCAGATTCAGGAGGCTGAAGAGGATTTCCGCGGTGAAATGGCGGATTTCCAGGGTATGGAAATGGATGTGGCCTTTTTTCCGGTGGATCCCCGGATGGGCATGCTCTTTGATGCGGGCGCGAATTACTTCATGCTTACAGCCAAGCCTCGTCTGCTGCTTCCAATGCACTTCTGGGGCCGCAGCGACGTGATCAGCGAATTTGCCCGCCGCAGCCGTACCCGTGAAACAGAGATCATCGCGATGACAAATCATGGTCAGGCAATCAACCTCGATATTGAGGAGGATGGCTTCATGAACATCACCATGCTGTCTGCGCCAACCGTCCATCAGGCGAATTCAGCCAGTGTCCAGCACGTGAGCCTGGATGGCTACGAGGGCGCTGATCCCTTCCATGAGACGGATCTGCCCATTGATATGACTTGACATAATGGACAAGCTGTCGTATCATAATAGAAGCGGACTGCTTTAATTTGTCTGCGGAAGGAAGGAATTTAACATGACCATTCATAAGGATATGACCGTCGGCGAAGTGCTGCGCTCCTGCGCGGAGGAAGCCTTCGAGGACGTTGTGCGTGTGTTCAACAACATGGGTATGCATTGCCTGTTCTGCCCCCACTCCACCGGTGAAACCCTGGAGCAGGCTGCCATGGTGCACGGCAACGATGTGGATACCCTCGTCGAGCAGTTGAACGAAGTGTACCTGGAAAAGTAAAAGCAGAGCCTCCCCTGCTGTTCAGGCAGAAGGAGGCTCTTTTCAAAAATGACGCAAAGGCTTGATTTCACCGGGATTGCAGGGTTTTGGAGCAGGAAAAAGCCATACACATCCGGTGTGGATAACCCTGTGGACATTGTGGACAAATATATGGTTTTATACCTTTTATTCTGTGGATAATGTGGATAACTTTGTGGATAACTGGGGATAAACCGGTGGATACCGTGGATAACCCTTGTGAAAACTGTGAATAGAGGTGTGAATATGATCGTGCGGAATGAGGGCCAGGCGCTGTGCGTAGCCGTGGAAATGGAAAAACGCGCGATTCGCGTATATGAGCGGGCGCTGATGCTGGCAACAGACCCGCAGGTGGTTGCAGGCATCCGGGAGATCCTCGCGGATGAACGGGAGCATCTGCGCCGATTCAGCGAAATGAAGGAGCAGCATCCTGTCCCGGTGGATGAGGAGAAGCTGCTCATCTCCTCCATGGCTGCGGAGGTGCTTTTCACCGGCGGTGTGATGGAGATGAAGCGCGAACAGGCGCTGACGACCCTGCGCGGTCTGTATGAATATGCGGCGGACAGCGAGGCCGGTGCGGTAGAAACCTACGGCGGATTCGCGGACAAGTGCGAGGATCAGAAGGTACACGATACCTTCATGGCCATTGTGCATGAGGAAAGCGAGCATCTCACTGTGCTGATGGACAAGCTGGAGAATATGGCTTGACAATTGCTTCACAATCGCGTACAATAATCATGCTTACAGGATTCCACAAAGGCTCCCCCTGCGTGGCGTCCGATAGCAATCCTAAAAAACAACACGATCCTGACCCAAAGCTTCAAGCTGCGTGAAAGGTGCGTCCACATATAACCTTGCTGCTGCAGGGTTTTTGTTGCCGTGCCTTTGGGGTACGGCAATTTTGTTTGGAGGTGAACATATGGAGACCCGCGTGGCTGTGATGAGCATCATTGTGGAGGACGGCAACAGCGTGGAAACGATCAACGCGATCCTGCACGAACACGGCGAATACATCATCGGGCGGATGGGTATTCCCTACCGTCAGCGGAAAATCAGCATCATTTCCATCGCCATGGATGCGCCGCAGAACGTCATTTCCACCATTGCCGGAAAAATCGGCGGGCTCACGGGTGTAAGCGTCAAAACGGCGTATTCCAGCGTAGTTGGGTGATTCACCCGTTCCCTTTCCTGGTATCATGTGTATATAATTGAAAGGAGTGTCCCATTTATGAAAAAGTTCCTGTCTATGATCTTGATTGCCCTGATGATGTTCACCTGCACCGCCTGTGCGGAAGAATATGTGGTGAAGGCTTCCGCTCCCAGCGGCGCGCCGGCCCTTGCGCTGGCGATGCTGGCGGTGGAGAATCCGGAGAATTACACCTTCGTCGCTGCGGAAACCATTTCTGCTGAGTTCGCCAACGGTAATTCTGATTTCATCGTCGCTCCCCTGAATGCCGGCGCCAAGCTGTATAAGATGGGCAAGTCTACCTACAAGCTGGCGGGCGTAGTTAGCTGGGGCAACCTGTTTATTGCCTCCCAGAAGGAAGGCTTCACCCTGAATGACCTGAACGGCGCGAATGTGACGCTGTTTGGTGAGAACACCATCAATGCCTCCGTCGTGAAGTATGCGCTGGAGAAGAACGGCATCGTGCCTGCGTCCATCGAGTACCTGGCCAGCGCTGCTCAAACCCAGAGCCTGCTGCTGACGGACGCCAATGCCATTGTCGTGACCGCTGAGCCCGCTCTGACCGCCGCGAAGATGAAGAACGCTGCCATCACCGCCTACGCCGTGAACGACCTGTACAAGGCCGCCACCGGTTATGAAGGCTATACCCAGGCTGCGCTGTTCGTCAAGGCGGAGACCATCGCCAATCAGCCTGAGGTCGTGAAGGCCTACATCGAGGCTGTTGCTGCCTCCTGCGAGACCGCGTCCACCGACGTTGCCGCCCTGGCCAATGCCGCCGTCACCCTTGAGATCCTGCCCAATGTGAAGGTGGCGACCAATGCCATCCCCGGCTGCTCCATCCGCTTTGTCAGCGCGCTGGAGGCCAAGGAGCAGGTCGAGGTCACGGCCAATATCGACCTGACCCAGTTCGGCGGCGCTGTGCCCGCGGACGACTTCTACTATGTCGCAGAGTAAAATCAAGGATACATGCACCTTCTGCCTGGGGATCGTGCTGATCGGCGTGCTGATCCAGGCAGCGGGTGCACTCAAGGGGGATGCACTGGTGTTCCCCGGGGTAGATGAGATATTGCGGGCCTTTGGTCGGATCATCATCACCCCGAAAACCTACCTGCTCATCTGGACGACCATGAAGCACCTGATCGTGTCCATGGCGGTATCCACCGTGATCGGCGTTGGACTGGGTGTGGCGATGGGCATGATCCCCTTTGTGCGCAATCTCATGAAGCCGCTGATGATCATGCTGCGCTCACTGCCGATGATCATCCTGATCGTTATCATCATGGTCATCACGGACTACGACCGGGTGCCGGTGATCGCCTCGTCCATCATTCTGATCCCAATGATCGCCGAAGCTGCCTGCGAGGGATGCCTGCGCATCGACAAAGAGCTGATCGACGTCTACCGGATGAACGCGAATTTCAACGGCCGGGTGCTTTTTCAGGTGTATCTGCCGTTGATGGCGGGCTATCTGAAGCAGGCCTACGTCAATGCGGTCGGTATGGGTGTGAAGCTGGCGGTCTCCACAGAATATCTGGTGCAGACGCGTAATTCCCTGGGAAAGGCCGTGCATACCAGCGGGTATTTCAATGAGTATCAGGACATCTATGCTTACGCGCTGGTGATGATCTTGTTGGTGCTGGTGATTTCAGAAGGCCCGGTGCTGATCGGAAAGGCCATCGCTCGCATCAGGAACAAAAAATGAATACAAACCGTGCGGATGAATGCGTTCACCGTGCGGTTTTTTCGTGGGAAAATGATTGACTTCCATTCCCTGGCATGATACAGTATTTGAGATGTGCAATTCACATGATGAACGGAGGAAATCCGATGAAGAAGGGAAATCCGGCGGCACTGCTGCCCATCGGCGTGTTTCTGCTGATGTATCTGGGCCTGGGGCTGCTGTTCGAATACGGGATGAAGATCCCCATGGGATTCTACAATGTGCCGATTGTGGGCGCGTTCCTGGTGGCAATCTGTACGGCCTGCTTCCAGAATCGCAGGACATCCTTTGAGGAAAAGCTGTCCATCATGGGACAGGGTATTGGGGACAAGAACATCATTACTATGCTGCTGATCTTCCTGGCGGCGGGCGCATTTGTGGGCGTTGTGGGACGCTCCAGCGCCCAGAGCGTGGCATATTTCATGCTCAGTGTGATTCCGTCGGAGTTTGCCGTAGCAGTGCTGTTTGTGGTGAGCTGCTTCATATCCACGGCGATGGGCACATCTGTGGGGACGATCACCCTGCTGACGCCTATTGCTGTCGAGGTTGCCACGGCATCGGGGTATGCCCCTGCCCTGTGCATCGCGACGGTGGTAGGCGGATCCATGTTCGGCGATAATCTCTCGCTGATTTCCGATACTACCATCGCCGCCTGCAACGGCCAGGGCTGCGCGATGAAGGATAAGTTTCGCGGCAATTTCAAGATTGCTCTGCCCGCAGCGCTGCTGTCGCTGGTAATCATCCTGATTCAGACCCTGAAGGCAGCCCCTGCGCAGATCGTCCGGGAGTATGACCTGCTGCTGATGATCCCCTACATTCTCGTGCTGATCGGTGGTGTGGCGGGTGTGAATGTGTTCCTGGTGCTGCTGGGAGGCATCGTCACCGGCGCAGTGATCAGCATTGCCAGCGGCGCGATCATCCCTGAGGTGGGGCAGACGGTATTCAGTCAGCTGCTGCTGAATGTGGGAACCAACATGTCCGGTATGTTTGAGACCTGCATGGTGGCGATCCTGGTATCGGCGCTGTGTGCGCTGATCCGGGCAAACGGCGGCTTTGACGCGCTGCTGTCCTTTGTGCGGCGATTCTTCAAGGGCAAGCGGGGCGGACAGCTGGGCATGGGCCTGATGGTCGCTGCGATGGATGTTGCCACGGCCAACAACACCGTTGCCATCGTCATGGCGAACCCCATCGCAAAGGAAATGAGCCAGGATTACGACATCACTCCCCAGCGTGCAGCCTGCCTGCTGGACACCTTTTCATGCATCGCCCAGGGCGTGATTCCCTATGGCGCACAGATACTCGTGGCGATCTCCGCCGCAGCGGAAATGGGCTGCATCGTCTCTGCTTTTGATCTGATACCGAAGCTCTATTATCCGGCGCTGCTGCTGGTGTGTTCGCTGGCTGCAATTTTTGTTCCGTCGAAGAAGCGGGGCTGAACCAGGGCAGCAATTTGCCGCATTGCGGTTGCATCCCGGGAAATTCCGTCGTATAATAGGATGACAAAACCAACAGGAGGATCGGTATGAAGGTACTCTTCGATCTGTTCCGCGCCTTTTTTACCATCGGCGCGTTGACCTTCGGCGGCGGCTATGCCATGCTGCCCATGCTGGAAAGAGAAATCGTTGTGAAGCACAAATGGTGCGAGCAGGAGGATTTGCTCAACTATTTCGCCATCGGCCAGTGCACTCCCGGCATCATTGCGGTGAATACCGCTACTTTTGTGGGCCACAAGGTGAAGGGGACCTGGGGCAGCATCATTGCGACCCTGGGCGTGGTGGCGCCTTCCATCGTCATCATCACCGTGATCGCCATGGTCCTGGAGAATTTCATGGACATCGTATGGGTGCAGAACGCCTTTGCGGGCATCCGCGTGGCGGTGTGCGCGCTGATTACTGCATCTGTGGTGAAGCTGTTCAAATCCAACGTGAAAAAGTACTGGCATATCGCGCTGGCGGTGGCTGCCTTTGTGGTGGTGGCGCTGTTCAAGCTGTCCCCCGTGTATGTGGTGGTGGCCTGCGCCGTGCTGAGCTTCATTTTCGGTAAGAGGGAGGCGAAGGCGTGATGGAACTGCTGACGATGTGCATTGAGTTCTTCAAGACGGGCCTGTTCGCTGTGGGCGGCGGATTAGCCACCCTCCCCTTCCTGACCCAGATGCAGGAAAAGTACGGCTGGTTCACCGCGGAGGAGCTGGCGAACATGATCGCCGTGGGTGAATCCACTCCCGGCCCCATCGGCGTGAACATGGCCACCTATGTGGGCTATTCCTCCTTTGGGATCCTCGGCGGTTTGTTGGCGACATTGTCTCTGGTGCTGCCCTCGCTGATCGTGATCATGATCGTTGCGCGGGCAATGGATCGCTACCAGAACAGCCCGCTGGTGCAGAATATGTTTGCCTTCATGCGTCCTGCGGTGGCTGGTCTGATCGCGGCGGCAGGCTTTGCGGTGCTGAAGATCGCGCTGTTCCAGCAGGCGGAAACCTTCCTGGGCTCCATCAACTGGATCGCCGTGGTGCTCTATGCGGTGCTGGTGGCGCTGCTGCACTGGAAGCCTGTGAAGAAGCTGCATCCCATCGTGTTCATCGCGGCGGGCGCAGTGGTGGGTATCCTGCTGAAAATGTGATGCAAAAAATCCGCTGGAACAATCCAGCGGACTTTTTTTGTGCCGTTTACTTGCTGATGGCGATATTCTCCATGAAATCATCCCTGCGGACGTCCTCGCCCACGGCGGAATAAAACAGGCCAAAGAGGGCATTGTCGTAAGCGCCGCCCTCCTCCATGGCCCAGCCGCCCATGGTCTGGCTCTTGTGGAAGGCAAGGGCTTCGGTGGCGATGGTGAGGCCGTCCTTGCCGTCAAAGGCGGAAAGCGGAGCGCGCCAGTTCATCCGCAGCTGGTTTTCCTTGTACAGGTGGAGGTAGAGCTTCTTGACCTGCCAGGGGCCGAAGGAATTGCTGCTGTCGCGGTACTGTTTTTCATCGGCTGCGGCAAAAATGGCCAGTTTGGCTGCGTCAGCACAGGCGCGGTGGGCGCCGTGGCCGTATTCGCCCTTTTCATCCTGGGTGACGAGAACCTCCGGCTGGGTGAAGCGGATCGCTTCCACGATTTTGCCCACCAGATGGTTTTTGTTCCACAGCTTGTACTGGGCAGACAGATTGGGAGCTCGCTTGTCCAGCATCTCACAGAAGATGGGGTATGTTTCCACGCCGCAATGCCATAGCCCATCCAACAGCTCCAGCCTCCGGTAGCCGATGGAAGGCACCAGATATACCACTTGCACCCGCAGATCCTTCTCTCCGGCGTAGGTGGGCAGCAAGCCGCCGAACCAGAGGAGTTCATCGTCCGGATGGGTGACAAGCAGCATCAGATCTGCTTTGCCCGGCGCTTCCCACTGCGGGATGCGGGCAGGACGTTCCCCCGCGCCAAAGACGGTCAGCTCAGCCACATCCACCCGGTCGCCGCTGTTGTTGATGATGCGAATCTTCCTTGTGCCTTCCGGCAGGGGGAAATAACTGGTCAGATACTCGCTGCTGAGCTCACCTGCTGACAGCCACTGACCATTCTGCTCAGTCTGGATCTCCAGCGGCGCTGCATATCGGAAAAACTGCAGATAGACTGCGGAAAGATCTTCCTCCCCATGGATCTCCAACACCCGGCGGGGATTCATGGTGTAATAGGACGCATAATTTCTGTCCAGCATGGGCGTAAAATCTACCTGATTTGTTTTGCGCATCAGGGTGCACTGTCCGGTGACATCCTGCGCTTCCTCCGCGAGGGCGGGGAATGTCAACAGCAGGGCGGCAATCAGCAGGAAGAAAAGCTTCTTCATCAGGGTTCTCCTTTGTGTAGACTATGTGAAAATGCATCTGCAAGCAGTGTAGCACAACTTCCATCGCTTGGCAAGCATAACAAAAGCAGACGGCCGCATTCTTACGGGCGTCTGCTGATGATGCAGAATCAGTTTTCCAGCGCGCGGTCCAGGAGGAATTTTTCCAGGCCCTGCAATGGCCAGCGCTCGGGCTGGGTATGGTCACCAAAGACCATCCACGCGGGGGATTCCTCCGTCAAGGCGGGCCACAGGGGCAGCTCCTTACCCTGGCTGTCGAGGCCGTTGGGGTCGCCGGTGCGGATGAAATTCACCCAGTAATCGCACATATTCCGCGCCAGATCGTAGTGCTTGCCGGTAAAGGGCCGCCAGCATTTTGCCAGGGTCTCAAAGAAGAACCACAGATCGACGGAATGGAAGGTGCCCGGGTTGTCCCAGCCTGGGATTTCCGGATCAAAATTGTATGCGTAGAGCGGCTGCTTGACGCCGTTTTTCGCATTCATGCGGCTGGCTGCACGGATGGCGAAGCCGATGGCATGCTGCAGGCCTTCGCTGGTGATGCTTTCCTTTGTGGCGGGGTGGCTGAAGAAGGAAAGAAATTCCTCCGCCCTGTCGCTGAATTGGGCCTCGGCAAAGGACCGCAGGGCTTCCTCGGAATCCGCCGGGGGAAGGGCGGTAAACTCGCTGCTTGTCTGTCCCAGCAGCACCGGGCATTGAATGCGCTCGGGGTGGAGATACCACTCGTTGGAGCGGAAGGTGCTGAAAACGCCGTCCACCGTTTCGCCCCAGCAGCCCCAGGGCCAGGAAAGGGACATGTCTTCAACCACGCGGGCAGGCAGCGCACGGGCCTCGGCCAGTGTCTTCACGCCCAGGGCCTCGAAGAAGCGCATCCCCTGTTCCTCCGCTTCCTTCATCGTGCGGGGGAAGAGGCCCATCTTTGCGCCATAGGGCTGGGTGAAGGTGCCGCTCTGCACGATGGCCCGCTGGAACAATCCATGATTGGTGGGGCTGGTCATCTGAGCGCAGACGCTCATGCCGCCAGCGGATTGTCCGCCGATGGTGATGTTCTCCGGGTCGCCGCCAAAGGAAGCGATGTTCCGCTTGACCCACCGGGTCGCGCACTGCTGATCCAGGAAGCCGAAATTCGCAGGGGCTTCGGGGGCTTCCGCGGTGATTTCCGGGTGGCAGAGGAAGCCGAAGCAATTCAGGCGGTAACCCACCGTCACGACCACGACGCCGCGGCGTGCGATGCGCTCCCCGTCAAATTCCATCTCCGTGGTGTTGCCCACTTGTAATCCGCCGCCGAAATACCAGACGTACACGGGCAGGTTTTTCCGGCCATCCGCAGGCGCCCAGACGTTGAGGTACAGGCAGTCCTCGCTCATGGGGAGATCTGCGTCCACAGCCCATTCCCGGGCATAGATATCCTTCATGGGGTCGCCGGCACAGTTGGCCTGCATGGCGATGGGGCCGAATTCCGCCGCGAAGAGCTCGCCTTCCCAATCCTTGCAGGGCTGGGGAGCACGCCAGCGGTTCTCGCCCACCGGCGGCGCGGCGAACGGGATGCCCTTGTAGCTGGTGATCCGCGGGTCAGCCGCAGGAAGGCCGCGAACCCAGCCGTTTTCGACTTTGACACGACGAATCATGGAAAACTCCTCCTTTTCTCATAAAGGCATGAAAATGCGGAACCGGTATGTGGAATCACATTGCGGACAGCCGCCTCACAATTCAATCCCGCATTCCGAATTCCGCATCCTGAATTCATTTTTAGCCCTTCACGCCGCCCAGCACCATACCGGTGACAAAGTAGCGCTGCAGGAAGGGGTACACCACCAGGATAGGCAGTGCAGATACCACCGTGATTGCACAGCGGATGGTGATCGGCGTCGTCTGGGTGGTGTTTTTGAGCGCGTCTGCGGAGGTTTGGGCCGCATTCATGCTCTGGGTGGTGGTGGCCAGCTTCATCTTCAGCAGGTATTGCAGGGTGTAAAGATGCTTTTTGCTGCCGTTGTAAAGCTGGGTGTCAAACCACTGATTCCAGCTGCCTACGGCCACGAACAGGGCGACGGTCGCCAGCACGGGCATGCACAGCGGGAAGATAATCTGCCAGAAGATGCGGAAGTCGCCTGCGCCGTCAATGCGGGCGGATTCCGCCAGCGCCTCGGGCAGACCGCCGATGTAGGTGCGGATGACGATCATGTTGAAGCAGGAGAACATCGTGGGGATGATGTACACCCAGAAGGACTTCGACAGATGCAGCGTCTTGGAGATCAGCAGATAGTTGGGGATCAGGCCCGCGTTAACGTACATGGTCAGCACCATCAGCATGGTGATGAACTTGCGCAGCACATATTCGCGGCGGCTGAGGGCGAAGGCCAGCATAGAGGTCAGCACCACGTTGAGAAGGGTGGTGATCACCGTGCGGGAGACGGAAATGAGGAATGCCTGGTAAATCAGCGGGTCGGTCAGCAGGGATTCGTAGGCCTTCGTGCTGAACACACGGGGCCACAGGCCGATGCCGCCGCGCAGGGCGTCCGTGCCATCATTGAAGGAGATGGCCACGGTGTTGATGACCGGGTAAAGCGTGATGAACATCAGCACGCACAGCAAGATGGTATTGACCACCGGGAAGACGATATCCCGGCGCTTCAGTCTTTTACTGAGATTCGACACAGTCACAGGATATCCCTCCTTTAGATCAGCGTTTCCTCGTCCAGCTTCCTTGCGATGAAGTTGGCGGAGAAGAGCAGAATGATGGCAACCACGCTCTTGAACATACCCGCAGCGATGGCGCGGCCGTACTGGTTGTTGGAAATGCCGTACTTGAGGACGAACACGTCAATGGTCTGGGAATAATCAATGACCTGGGAATTGCCCATCAGGTACTGGATCTCAAAGCCGGCTTCCATCAGGTGGCCGATGTTCATGATCAGCAGCACCACGAAGGTGGACTTGATGCCCGGCAGCGTGACGTGCATGATGCGCTTGAATCGGCCAGCACCGTCGATGGAGGCGGCTTCGTACAGCGTCGGGTCGATGGAGGTCATGGTGGAAATGTAGATGATGGAGTTCCAGCCGACTTCCTTCCAGATGTTGATCACGCCAACCAGAGGCCAGAAGAGCTTCTCCTCGCCCAGCCAGAAGATCGGCGTATCGATGACGCCCATCTTCAGCAAAATATCGTTGACCACACCATTGCTGGAGAAGATATTCTGTGCCATGCCCACGACGATAACCATCGACAGGAAGTGGGGCAGATAGGTCACCGTCTGCACAGTGCGCTTGAACCAGCGCAGGCGCACCTCGTTGAGCAGAATGGCCAGCAAGATAGCTGCCAGCGTGCCGAACACCAGGTTGATCAGGCTCATTGCCAGGGTGTTGCGGATGGCCAGCAGGAAGTCATCACGGCCAAAGAGCCACTCGAAGTTGCCCAGTCCGATCCACTTGCTGCCAAAGGGCCCCAGGTTGGGCTTGTAATTCTGGAAAGCGCCGATCCAGCCCCACAATGGGGAATAGTTGAACAGCAGCACATACAAAAGCATGGGAACGGACATCAGCATCAGCTGTTTCTGTCCCCACAGCGTTTTGAAAAAGCCTTTTTTCTTTTTCACCTGCATGGCCGGTGCGGGATTCTTACCTGCTCGGGTCATCGTTGCGTACCCCTTTCTGAAAAAGCCATGGGGAGAGACGGAGCTCTCCCCATAGCCTGAAAGATGCGAGGATTACTTGGTAGCGGCTTCAACGAGCTTGAGGACTTCCTCCTGCATGAACTCAGTGTAGATGGTCGCAGAGGGAGTGATCTCCTCGACGAATTCGTTCCACAGCTTGTCGAACTCAGCATCGTCAGCGGCCATGATGATCTTGGGCAGCCACTCGTCCTGGATGGCGTTGAAGTCGTTGTAGTCATCCTGGATGGGGGTCTTGTCGATCTGCCAGGCTTCGCCGTAGGGAGCCAGCTCGATGGGCGCATTGAAGAAATCAGCGGGCTTCTTGTAGCCGTAGGCGGACAGGAAGGCCTTGTCGTAATCGCTCATCAGGTTGAAGTAGTTCTCAGCCTGATCGCTGTGGGCCCAGGCATTGCCGTCGTCCTGGGTGCCCTGCTTCTTGGGCGCGGATTCCCAGATCGCCTTGGCGGTGTTGGCCATCTGCCAGGAAGCATCCTGACGGTTCTTGTACTGTTCCTCGGTCATGAGCATGCGGCCGTTCTCGACGTAGTAGTCTTCGCCTTCGACGCCCCACTGCAGCAGCTTCTGCCAGCGGTCGGACAGCAGGCCTTCAAACAGCTCGATCATGCGCTCGGGGTATTCGCAGTTGACGGAGATACCGAAGCCGCGGTCCTTGTTGGGCACGGCGCCGTTCAGGTAGTGCTCCTCGATGACGCCGTAGCCGTAGCTCTCGTCATACACCAGGGGCAGGGCGATGAAGGTGTTCTCGTACATACCAGCGGTCTCCAGCGCGGCGGTGGCAGAGCCGAAGTCCCAGGTCTGGTCGAACATGCCCAGGATCGTGCCGCTGGACAGGGCCGCGATGTACTGGTCATAGTTCATAACGAAGGTATCCTTGTTGATCATGCCCTTCTTGTATTCTTCGTTCAGCTTCTTGTAGTAGGGCTTGGCGTAGTCCTGATTGATGAAGGTCTCGGTCTCCCAGTTGCCGGAGTGGATATTGATGATGACTTCACCGTCGTTGGGGCGGCCCATCAGGTGCTGCACGGGGTTGATCAGGCAGAAGTGACGCCAGCCTTCGCACAGGATCGCGAAACCGGTGTAGGGGTTGCCGTCCTTGTTGGTGGGGTTGGCGGCGATGAAGCGCTCGATCAGGTCGAAGTACTCATTCAGGGTCTTGATCTGGGGGTAGCCAGCCCAGGCCAAAACCTGCTTCTGGATGAAGAAGGCGGGGCCGTTGCAGGCGTTCTGGATCTGCGCGTTGTAGTTGATGCCGTAGTTGGGGATGATGAACAGCTCGCCGTTCTCATTGACCAGCTGGGGCAGCAGATCCTTGATGTGGTTGTACAGGTTGGGGGTCTTCTCCTCGGAGATGTAGGGCAGCAGGTCGATCAGCGCGCCAGCGTTGATGATCTTCTCAGCGCTGTTGCCGCCGTCGAACAGATCGGGGTAATCTTCGCCCGCGATCTTGGTGCCCAGGGTCTCGTCCAGGTCGCCCGCGAGGAACTCGATCTCGAACTTGATGCCGAATTCATCTTCGATCATCTTGTAGATCTTGTTGTTGTCCAGGGGCTGATCGCCGGGATCGCCACGGAAGACGGTCACGGTAATGACTTCCTTTTCGTCCGCCACAGCAAAGCTGCACAGGGACAAAATCATTGCCAGTGCCAGGATGCCAGCCAACAGTTTACGCATGTTTTGTGGTCCTCCTTAAAACAATTTGGGAACGAACATCCCATTTAAGACAAGTATACCCAGTCGATAATATTCACGCAATGCACATAAATATGTATTTATGGACAAAAGTATCCTTCTTAATTTTTTATGGACAAAAGAGTTGGTTGCGTCATATTAAATTGTAAATGGGAATAAAATGGACAGAGATGGGCAAAAATATCTTGAGGAAAAATCAAAGCGAAAAACGAAAAAATGAATAATTACAAATAATGTGCATATTTATAGACAAAAATATCCTTTTCCTTTACTTAACGGAATGAATCGGCTAAACTGAAGTCAATGAAACAGGTTTAATAACTAACAGAAGGGAGGATTGCGGATGAATCCTGTTTTTTATGAGCAGAGAAAAGAAAATTTGTTTGCTGGTATCATCTGTGATCATCCCTTTCCGGCCCATGTGCATGATGTGGTAGAGATCGTATGCCTGCGGAAGGGCAGTTTGAGTATGACCATTGCCGGTAAGAGCCTGCTGGTGCTGCCGGGAGACATCGCGGTCGTCTTTCCTTCCATTTCCCACAGCTACGACGAGGTATCACCGGATGCAGCGGGACTGTCTCTGATCTTTCTTCCGGACACGATCATGGAGTTCTACCACACCTTCCGCACGATGCAGCCGGTGCAGCCGCTGCTGCTGGGTCAGGAAAAGGCGCCGGAGCTGGATGCGATCATTGATGGAATGCAGAAGGTGATCGAAAACAGCAAGGATACACCGCTGAGGCTGGGGTACCTGCATCTGCTTTTGTCCTATCTGTTTACCTGCCTGCCCCTGATCCCGGGCGGGAGAAATCCCCATTCCACATTGACCTATCAGGTGCTGCACTATATTTCCGAGCATTTCACCGAGCCCTTGACGCTGGAGAATACCGCCCATGCCCTTGGCATCAGCCGCATCCATCTCAGCCATATTTTCTCCCAGCAGCTGCACATCAACTTCCGGCAGTACATCAACACCCTGCGCATTGACCGCGCCCGGGCGCTGCTGCGGAATCCATCCTATTCCATCTCGCAGATCGCCTATCTGTGCGGCTATGGCAATCAGCGTACCTTCCATCGTGCATTTCTTGCCCAATGCGGCGTTCCGCCGAACCGTTTTCGTTCGCAGGAGCCTTCTGAATCAGAATAAATCCCGGCATAGAAAAAGCCCGCTTTTCTCCATCAATGGGAAAGCGGGCTTTTGATGTGGTGTTGTCTGGTCCAGTAGCAGGTGGCTGCCCTGCCAATAGAATGCATCACAGGCTGTTCATGAAATCCGCATAGGCGATCTGCGCTGCTTCCTCCCTTGTCAGCACGCGGGAGTAGGTACGGCTTTCGGTACTGCTGCCCGGGCCGAAGCAATGGTATTCGGCGTACAGGCCATTGCGGGGAAAGCTCTCCTTGCCCCAGTCGTCCCAGCCCTCGGGGCGGATGTGGGGGCCGAGGAAGCAATCCAGCAGGATGGTTCGGGCGTATTCCCGCCAGGGACGGCCCAGATAAAAGGAGGCGTCCGGAACATTCTCGCCCACAAACCTGCAATGGTTGAACACATAGCCATACTTCTGCCCCTCGGGGGTGGAGGCGGCGGTGGCAAAACCGCCGGGATCGCGGCCTTCGCGGCGGATGCAGATGATCTCGCAGTCCTCAAACCATGCTGCCGCGCCGCCAAAGATGAAGTCCACATCCCCCTTGATGACGCAGCGCAGATAGGTCTGCCTTTGCGCCTTGCGGGGGAGAAGTTGGGTCGGACCGAGGAAGCCGCCGGGGATGACCTCTTTGGGCGGCAGCGGCGCGGTGAACAGCGTATCCTGGCAGGACGTCAGCTCACAGTTTTCGCAGACGAAGCCATCGCCGTCCGCGAAGAGGGCGATGCATTGGCCGGAATCAGCCAGGCAGCCTGCGTCGTTGCGGACGGCAAGGTTCTTCACACAGCAATTGTCCGCCAGCACCAGCAGGGTATAGGAGCGGAAGGTGCCGTTTTTCCGACCGTCGGGGTGAAGGGCGGTGGCTGCGTCGTCCCACAGGATGCAGGTTTTTTCCGCGCCGGAGCCCTGAAGGATGGTGTTGGGGCGGCGCAGCTCGATCTTCTCCCGGTACACGCCCGGGGCCAGCAGAATGCGGGCGGAATGGCCGTCATCGGGCAGGCTGTTGATAGCGGCCTGCAGGCTGTCGCCAGGGTGAAGGGTCAACTCATGCATCGTATCACTCCTTGTGGTCGGCGGTCTCGCCCTTCAAAACGGCTTGGCGCTCCTGCCGCAGCTCAGCGTGGAGTTCCACAGCTGTCCAGGTGCTGTTGTCAGGCGTCACCACGGCCTTGAGGGCTACCGGGGCGAAACGCTGCTGCTTGCAGGTGGTCAGGAAGGTGTTGAGCTGATGGTCGCTCAGGTTGTGGAACAGCAGCATCTCGTCATCAAAGGAATTGACAGAAGGCTCGGTTTCCGGCTCACTTAGGCCAACGAGGGTGGCAATGTGATGGTCAAACCGCTCCGGCGGAATGGGCTTGACCAGGATGCCCAGCTTGAAGCAGATAAACCGCAGCTTGGTCAGGCGGTTTTCATTCAGGTTGAAGGTGAAGATGGTGGGACGCATGGGAACCTCCTTACCTCGCCACGTTATTCTGCACATTTCCCGCCAGGTAGTGCCGCACGTTGTCGATGGCGACGCTCAGCAGACGCTGGCGGGCTTCGGTGGCCGCCCAGGCGATGTGAGGCGTGATGATCATGTTGTCAAGGCCCAGCAGCGGGCTGTCGGCGTTGATGGGCTCGCGGCAGGTCACGTCGGAGGCCGCTGCGTATACCTTGCCGGAGACCAGCGCGTCCCGCAGGTCAGCCTCGTTGATGAGACCACCCCGCGCGGTGTTGAGGATGATCACGCCGTCCTTCATCTTGGCGATGGTGTCACGGTTGATCATGCCGGTGTTTTCCGCTGTCAGCGGGCAGTGCAGGGACACGATATCGGACTTCGCATAGAGCTCGTCCAGCTCGGTGTGGAAGTCCTCTGCGCCGTGACGGGAGTAGGCCAGCACCTTCATGCCGAAGGCCTGGGCGACCCTGGCGACCTCCTTGCCGATGCTGCCGCAGCCCACGATGCCGAAGGTCTTGCCCTGCAGCTCCATCAGCGGGTAATCCCAGAAGGCGAAATCCCGGCAGGCACTCCACTTGCCCTCATGCACCACGCGGCTGTGATGGCCTACATGCAGGCAGATCTCCAGCAGCAGCGCCATGGTGAACTGGGCCACGGTGGGGGTGGAATACGCCGGCACGTTGGTCACGACGATGCCGCGCTTCTTTGCCTCGGCGACGTCCACCACGTTGTAGCCCGTGGCCAGCACGCCGATGTAGCGCAGGTTCGGACAAGCCGCCATGATATCGGCGGAAATGACGGTCTTGTTGGTGAGGATGATGGGTGCGTCGCCGATGCGGGCGATGACGTCCTGGGGGGCGGTGTACTCATGAACGGTCAGCTCGCCCAGGGCGGAAAGCGGCTCCCAGCTCAGGTCGCCTGGGTTGGCGACAAAGCCGTCAAGAATGATGATCTTGGACATGTTGATTGCTCCTTGCAGGTGAATTTGTTTCATTTTAGCACGGGGATGGTAGAGAGTCAATGGGGCTGTCTCCGTTAACAAACTTAACACTTTCCCTGCATCGGTGGACAAGGCGGTCCCGTTTGTGGTAGAATAAAGTGATTCAATATGCCCCTGATGCATGAAAGGCAGTGATGATCGTGCGGAAGCTTCTCCGCTTTGTATGTATTTTGATGGCGATGCTGACCCTCGTTCCTGCGCTGGCTGAAGAAATTCCGCATGTGGAGCTGCGCGGGTGGGACAAGAAGGACGGATACCAGTACCTGACCCTGGGTACCTTCCCTCAAACGAAGGAGGGCGAGCGTCTGCCGATCCTGTGGCGCGTGCTGAGCGTAGAGGAGAGCAGCCAGCCAGGCTCTGGCAGGGCGCTGATCCTGTCTGAATATGTGCTGGAGGCCCGGCGCATCCATGGTGACTACAAGGAATATGCCAACAAACCCACGGACAAAAAGTATCCCGGCTTCAACGGTGATTACACCCAGACCGAAATGGCACAGTACCTGAATGGCGACTTCACCGCGAATTTCGCCGAGGGCGAGCTGTCCGCAATTGCGGAGGATGAGACCTACGGGACGTTCTTCCTCCTCTCTGCTGATGACCTGAAGAACAAGGACTACGGCTTTGTGTCCAATGACAGCCGAAAGGCCTGGGGCACCGAGTACGCCAAGGCCAACGGCCTTTTTGTGTACCGGGCCGTGCGCGGCAGCCACAGCCCTTACTGGACCCGCAGCCAGTCCACCTCCAACAAGCAGGGCGCACGGTGCATCAAGTCCAAGGGTGAGATCGGTTACATCAACGTCATCACTGAGGACGAGGGCCTTCGCCCGGCATGCTGGCTGGATCTGCGGCTGGCATGGATCGATCCTGACTCCGGCTCCGGCACGAAGGAGGATCCCTACACGCTCTATCTCATTCCCGGTGAGGACGAGCCGGTCATGACTGAAGCTGCCCCGCTGGAAAACCTGACTGCTGAATAATGTGAGGAACAAAATGCGACTTTCCCGACTGCTGATTCTGCTGCTGGTGCTGATGCTCCCCTGCATCGCCCTGGCGGACAAAACCATCACCATCACCTTCGCCGGCGATGTGACCCTGGGCGGCGAGGAACGCCTGATGAATGAACCCACCTCTTTCGCGGCCGTGTATGAAAAGAACGGCCCGGAGTACTTCCTGAAAAACTTTGCCGATTTCTTCGCTGAGGACGACCTGACCGTTATCAACCTGGAGGGCGTGCTGAGCGATCAGAATCTCTCCCCCAGGGAAGCGGGAAAGCTGGGCAGCTACTTTTTCAAGGGAAAAACCGAATATGTGAATGTCCTCACCGCTGCCAGTGTGGAGGCGGCTTCCATCGCCAACAATCACACCTACGACTACGGAGAATCGGGCCTGCGGGACACCATCGCGGCCCTGGAGGGTGCTGGCGTCGAATGGTTTGGCACCCGCGCCCGCCATACCACCGACACCGAGCGCTTCTTCTTCTACGAAAAGGACGGCGTGACCATCTGCCTGATGAGCCTGTACTGGGATGATTACCTCCAGGGTCAGCAGGATGGCTGCGGTGCGTTTCTGGCGGACGAGATCGCCCGCATCAAGAAGGATGACGAGGCGGATGCGGTGATCGCGATCCTCCACGGCGGACAGGAGTATGGCCGCCATGCCACCGTCCCCCAGAAGGTCTTCACCAAAATGGCCTTCGGTGCAGGCGCTGATCTGGTGATCTGCCACCACGCCCACGTCGTGATGGGCATGGACATCATCGGCAACCGCAGCGCGTTCTACAGCCTTGGTAACTTCTGCTTCGGCGGTAATCCCAACGCCTACCAGAAGCGGGGCAAGAAGGTGCAGGATGCGGCCCCGGCGCTCATCGTCCGTGCGGTGCTGACCTTCGACGATGAGGGCAATTACAAGGGCCAGCAAATGACCCTGTACCCCGTGCAGACCACCTCCATTGACCGCCCCGTTGATTCCACCGAGGATCAGGTGAATGACTACCAGCCCAAGTTCGTTACCGGACGGCTGGGGGCGCAGGTGATGCGGCTGATCCACATCGACGCCAACTACAACGACAAGGACAAACAGCGCCCCGGCGATAAGCAGAACCGGGAGCTGGAAAAAATGCTGATTGAAAAGGAGAAGGAGCTCAAGGCGCTGGAATCCTCCGAGGGTATGAGCTCCCTGACCCTGCCCTACCTGCCTGCTGAAGAATAATCTGCGGAGGTGATACGAATGAAGCGACTCCTTCTTCTGCTGAGCGTGCTGCTGCTTCTGCCGCTTTGTGCCTTTGCCGTCACCTCGATACCTGCTTCGGTCACGGAGGTGGAGGATGAGGCCTTCGCGAATACCGCCATCGACGCGCTGATCGTCCCCGTGACGGTGAACAAGGTCGGCGCGCAGGTACTCGCGGGCAGTGATGCTTCCTACATCTACCTCAACGGTTCGTCCACCACCCTGGCGGATGAGGGCGGCGTCCCCTTTGTGTTCGGGCCTGTATCTTCTCCTGCGTCCTCGCTGAGCAACTTCTATGATTCCAGCAAGCTGGCTTCCGACAGCGGGCTGTACTATTTTGTCGCTGATACAGCCCAGCCCCTGTGCGCCCAGGCTCCCAGCGTGTTATCCGGCAGCGTCACCATTCCCAAGCTGCTGGACGGGGTGCCGGTTACCACCATCAGCGAGCTGTATCTGTCCAACACCGGCCTGAGCGAGGTGCGTATTCCGGCCTACCTTGGCCAGACTGAGGGCGTGAAGACCGTCAACTATCAGACCCTCTTCCTCACCGAGCCTGTGCCGGATGTGACTGAATCCCCCGCAGGCCACTATGTCACCTGGACCACCAGCATCGACGGCGCATACGGCGATGTGATCTATGAATGGACCTTCGAGGTGGGCGGAGAGACTGTCACCACCACCACCACCCAGCCCAGCATCAAATATGCCCCCATGACGGAGGGCCTGTGCACCGTGACCGTCACGGCCACGGATGAGGTGGGCGATTATGCCAGTGCCTCCGGCGGTCAGGTCAACCTGACGGAGATGAAGATCACCTACCGGGCGCTGCTGGTGGGCAATTCCTATTCCAACGACACGATCCCGCAGCTGGAGGGCCCTGCAACGGATATAATGGCCATGCTGACGGTGCTCAACAGCATGTCCGGCACACCCTATAAGGTAACCACTGCCCGCGAGATCACCGCCAGCGGCATTCAGGCAGCCATTGCCTCTGCCTTCTCCGGCGCTCAGCCCTGCGATGTGTCCCTGTTCTACTACAGCGGTCACGGCACGGAAAAGGGTGAGCTGGTGGGCACCGGCAGCACCTATTTGTCCGTCTATGGCCTGCGTTCTTCCCTGCAGAAGGTTCCTGGAACAAAGGTCGTGCTGCTGGACAGCTGCTATTCAGGCAGCGCCATCGGCCGCTCCGCTGATGCGACGAGCGCCAGCCCCTCCGCCTTCAACCGATCGGTCATCAGTGCGCTGTCCTCTGCCTCTCGTTCCTCGGTGAATCTGGAGGATGCGGGGTACATCGTCCTCACCTCCTGCCGCAAGGATCAGACCTCCATCTCTCTTTCAGGAGGCAACGGGCACTACTGGGGCGTATTCACCTATGGATTGTGCTACGGCAGCGGCTATGACGAATGGGAGAGAACATCCCTGGGCCGTCTGCCTGCAGACAGCAATGGCGACGCCGCCATCACCCTGGGCGAAGCCTACAAGGGTGTACAGGAGCGGGTGAACTACCTGAGTACGCTGACCACGGTCACCCAGGCAACCCAATATTACGGCGATACCTCCTACGTTCTGTGGAGCAAGTAAACAGCGTCCGTCCTGCATCAGCGGGGCGGACTTTTTTGTAAAAACATCATTTTAGGGGTTGACAATCCGCTCCGGCCGTGGTATCATATCACATGTCGTTAAGCGACATGGTGCCATGGCTCAGTCGGTAGAGCACATCGTTCACATCGATGGGGTCGTAGGTTCGAGTCCTACTGGCACCACCACAACCAGTCCGTAAGGGCTGGTTTTTTGCTGTCATCATTCACATCGATGGGGCGTTTTCCCCTGCGCCGCCGGTGGCGGAAGCAGCAGGGGAAAACGTTATCTGACCGAGCGGAGCGAGACCGTAGGTTCGAGTCCTACTGGCACCACCACAACCAGTCCGTAAGGGCTGGTTTTTTGCTGTCATCATTCACATCGATGGGGCGTTTTCCCCTGCGCCGCCAGTGGCGGAAGCAGCAGGGGAAAACGTTATCTGACCGAGCGAAGTGAGACCGTAGGTTCGAGTCCTACTGGCACCACCACAACCAGTCCGTAAGGGCTGGTTTTTTGCTGTTGAATTCCAGTGCACCTATTTGCACAGCAGATGAAGATATGATAAAATGGTTGTGCACCTCCATGGGAGAATCAGGATGAACGGATGGAATAACAACATGTACAAAAGAATCATATGGATGCTGCTCATGTTGCTTGCGCTGCTCGGCGTTGGGGCCGCATGGGCGGAGGAAGCCCAGGATGTAACGGCGCAGTGTGCTCTTTCGGCGAGTGTCAACCAAGGCAGCGTCAGAAATGTGTGCGCCGAAAAAATAGACCGCTGCTGGGATGGCATGGCGGATGGCACGCTGACTGTCCGCCTCCCTGCGGGCAAAATGGCCCAGGGCGTTAGCCTCTCCTTCTTCTGCGACGTACCCCATCTGGTGGTCTGCGATGCGGACGGCACCCTTCTGGCTGACTGGAACGAGCCGTATTACAATGCCTGGATTCCCTTCAGCCGTCCGTCGGCGGAATTCACCATCCGCCGCGCCGAAAAGGGCGAAATGGTGATCTCCCGCATGCAGGTGATGACCCCCGGCGAACTGCCGGGCTGGGTTCAGCGGTGGTCCACGCTGGAAGGCGATGCGGAACTGCTGCTGATCGCGACCCATCCGGATGACGACATCCTCTGGTTCGGCGGATTGCTGCCCACCTATGCAGGTGAGCGCCGGATGAAGGTACAGGTGGCCTATATGGTCGGCGGATTAAACCGTATCCGGCGCATCGAGCTGCTCAATGCCCTGTGGCACTGCGGCGTCAGGTATTACCCGGAGATCGGCCGGTTTGAGGATTGGGGCTCTGCGTCGATGATAACGGCCTACGAGGCCTGGGGCGGCGAGAACGCGGTCGATCTGCACATCACCCGGCTGCTGCGCAAGTGGAACCCCCGGGTCGTGGTGACGCAGGATCTGAAGGGAGAATACGGGCACAATCATCATCAGATCACCACCAAAGCAGTGGCAAAGGCAGTCACAGCGCTGTGCCAGGATGCAGCATATGACGCCTCCAGCGCAGAATTGTGGGGTGTGGCAGACCCGCAGAAGCTGTACATTCACCTGTATGAGAACAATCAGGTCGAATACGACTGGGAGCAGCCGCTGAGTGCCTTTGACGGGAAAGATGGATTGACCATCGCGCGGGAAGCCTTCCTGTTTCATGTTTCACAGCAGACGGGCAGGTACCATGTCAGCGTCAGGAATGCGTACAACTGCGCACTCTTCGGGCTGTATTACACGCAGGTTGGGCCAGATGTGATCGGCGAGGATCTCTTTGAGAACATCCCCTGAGGACGGCGTCTGCGAAAATGGCATATAAAGAACGCACCCCGGCTTGTGAACCGGAGTGCGTTTTTGATTGGCGGATCAGTAGGTATACACCGTGACCACACCGCCCATGTTGTCCAGATACATGGTGTAGTTGGAGGTGACGCGGTTGATATCCACGGTGAAGGTGGAGCGGTCGTCGCCCACCTGTTGGCGGGTGATCTCGTACTTCTTCACGCCATCCTCAAACACGGCCACATGGGGGTGCTCCATCAGGTATTCGATGTACTCTTCCAGGCACAGATCCAGGTGGTGCATGATCTCCGCATTGGCAACGCCCACGTAGCGGTAGATGTTCAGCTTGCTGAGGATGCCGGTCTTGTAGGTTTTGTCGGTGGTATCGGCCATGGGATAGCCAGCCTTGGGGAAGCGGAACACCAGGCCGTACTTCCAGCTGTTTTCATACAGCCACTTGCCCTGAGCGCTCTCGTAGAAGGCGGAGTTGTTCAGGGCGTCATTGTCCTTCTCGTACAGGTAGAGGGTGAAGGCCAGACCGGTATTGAACTCGCTCGTGCCGGGGTAATTGACCGTGCGCTTGGCCCGCTCGACGATCTTTTCATCGGAGTAATCAGGGTGACGGCGGCGCTGGTCATCCACTTCCTTCTGGAAGATGGCATACTGATCGTCATAGGAGCGGTAGGTGGAGCCGGCCTTGAGAACATAGCCGGTCAGGCCCACAGCCTTGGCGTCCTTGAGGGCCGCCATGAGAGCGTCGATCGCCGTGGGCAGCAGGCGGCAGGTATTGTTCTCCACAAAGCTGGAGAGCTCCTTGTCGTTGCGGGCATAGCCGGCTACGCTGGTCACGGCGCTGTCGTCAAAGTCCTCCGGGCGGGAGTGCCATTCGTTCACCAGCAGCAGACCATTGTTCATGATTTCTGCACGGGAAACGGAGGCAGTGCCGGGCGCTTCCAGGGGGTAATTGGTCAGGTCGATGATATCCCAGCCTTCCTTGGCGGGTTCAGGCCAGTCCTCATTGACCTCGTTGGACTGGTTCAGCTTGGCCATGTATTCATCCACCGCGCGGTCATACTCAGCTTCCTTCGCGGCGTTGCGATCCATGACGGTCTGGCGCTTTTCGTTCAGCAGCGCGCTGCGGTATTCCTTGATCATGCTGCCGCCGATGATGCAGCCGGCCACCAGCAGCGCCATCAGCACCGCCAGGACGATCAGGCCCACCATCGGATCCTTGCGCTTTTTGATACGGGAATTGTTGCTCATATGGTTGACACCTGCTTTCTGCGGGTTTTTCATATGGATTTTGCCCATTTCCACCCGTCAAACAGGTATAGACAGGCGGATTCAATGAGTATATTCGCCGTTCAGAGCGATTTTCCTGCCAGATTCCGCATCCAAAGAAAAATCTGCATGAAAAAATCCATTCCGGGGCATGATTTCACCGAAACCCTGTGTGAAAGGAAGGAATTGATCATGCGCAAAACCATTTCCATGCTGCTGCTCAGCGCGCTGCTGCTGCCCTGTCTGACGGGCTGCACTGCCAGCGCCGACCAGCGCACCGGCGAAGCTGAGGGCTACGGCGGAAAACTAAAGGTCACCGTGAGCATGAACGGCGATGATATCACGGACGTCAAGGTTGTGGAGCACTCGGAGACCCAGGGCGTGGGCACCCGCGCCATTGACGCGCTGCCCAAGGCCATCGAGGAGGCGGATTCTGTCGATGTGGACAGCGTATCCGGCGCGACCATCACCAGCGAGGCCATCAAGCAGGCTGTGAGCCAGGCGCTGGGCAATGCTGGCATGATCCAGCAGGTCATCCCCATGGATGGCACGAATGCCACCGAGGCGGCTTCTGCCAGAGGCCTCAAGGGCGTAGGCATGGCGTCCACCGGCCGGGTTGGCCCGGGCAAGGACAGCGAGGGCGGCCAGGTGTACTCCTTCAACGTGGTCTTTGCCAGCGGCGAGTTCGAGGAGGACGGCACCATCCGCGCGATCAAGGTGGATCAGCTGGAGGTCGTCACCCCCAACCTGGGCGGCGGCAGTGTCTTCAGCGGCTTCCCGCAGAATGTTGAGGGCGAGGAAGCCTTCCTGAAGGAGGTCTCGGCCTGGGAAACCAAGGGCGCAATGGGTGATTCCTACATGCTGGAAAGCGGCTCCTGGCGCGACCAGATGGACGCCTACGAGCAGGCCATGGTGGGCAAAACCGTTGACGAGGTGAAAACGTGGTATGAAAGCCGCGGTTCTTCCACCGCAAACCGCAGCGAAACCGAGGCCACTGACGCCTCCGACGCAGGCGCGGCCCAGCCGGTGAACGACATGGCAGATGCTGACATGTCCGGCAGCCAGACCGATGCGGCCAGCTCCGCAACGATGTCCCTGCAGGGCGAATACGGCGACATCCTGCTGGCCATCGAGCGGGCCTGGGAGGATGCGCGCAAGGACAAGCCCGGCAACGAGGGCACCATGGTGGACACCAACACGCTCACCAATGTGACCGACGGGGAAGCCAACGTCGGGTAAAGGCATTGCAGCGCCCGATATTGCAATGATGGCCGCAGGAGACGATCCTGCGGCCATTGTCATGCATCAGCCATTGCCATAGGTGGAGTACTCGTCCCGGTGACAGACGGTTTCCGTCCAGTCGGTTTTCAGGGTGATGGTGCCGTCCTCGTTCAGGCGCATGGTGTAGGTGGTTTCCTGATTGTCCTCGGTGCGGATGTAGAGCTGGTAGGTGGCGCCGTCGCCCTCTGCCACATCGTATACGCGGTAGTTGCCCTCCTCGCGGTAGCGTGCGCCGTCGCCGGGCATGTGGTTGCGATAGGTTCCGTCGGAGAAGAGGATCATCCGTCCGTCGCCCTCATCGTCGGAGTGCTCCCACTTGCCGCACAGCGCGTCCATCACATCCCAGCGCACAGCGGCGGTGGGGAGGTCAGTCCCGGTGGACAGGGCGCGGTCATAGGTGGTGATGAGGTCCTTCAGCGGCACAAAGCCCCGGTAGAGCTTGTCCGCCTGGTATTCCACATAGGCGTAGTATTCCCCGCATTTGGCCAGGCCGGTGAGGGCTGCGCCCTTGGGAATGTCCGCCTGGGCGAACTGGGACACGAAGGGGTCGTCGGTGAGGAAGGTATCAGCCGCTGCCGTCAGAGGGACATTGGCAAAGGCGAGAGGCTCCTCACCCAGCTCCTGCTGCACATAACCAATGCGGCTGGTGCGGGGGCTGACCTCATAGCCGATGAGCGTCCAGCCGTCCTGGGTGCCGTAGATGCGGATTTCGCCGCCCAGGCTCACGCTGGCCTTGCCCTCTGCCGAGCGGTAGGAAGCTGCATCCGGCGCGGAATACACCGCCAGCTTGGCGGAATCCTTAGCGCCGTTCCAGGTGTCGGTGATCTCCAGCGGGGGTGCATCCATCAGTGCGTTGGAGACCATGCTCAGCTGACGCACCTCCGCCATGGAGCGGGGCATCTGGGCGATGTTGAACTCGTCCAGGGTGATCGTCGCTTCCCACCGGGCGTCGCCTACGGGAAGGAAAGCGCCGCCGGGATTGGATTCCCAGAATTCCAGCCAGCCGTCCTGGCGGACAAAGCAGTCGGTGTACATTTCATTCTGGCGGTAGCGCACGTCATGGAGGATGTACTGCCCGTCTTCACAGGCAAAGATGTAGCTCTCGTTTTCGCCGTAGGAGAGCTTGAAGCCATAGCCGATGTGCTCCAGCACAGGGGTGTTGGGGTATTCGCCCCGCTTGTCCCCGGGCTGATAGACGGCGGTGTGGTTCACATGATCCGCCGTCCAGACCTTACCATCCCGGGAGGCGGAGATGAGCAGCGCGTCATAGCGATTCTGCAGGATCGCCTGATTGGCATGGAAGCCGCCGGCCAGCACGTCGTTGCCATTATCCGCGATGGCGGTGTAGCTTTCGTAGCGGTCATCATCGGAGACGATATCGTACACGCCGCCCCGCAGTCCCCAGCCGTTGGCCAGCGCAGAGGTGGTCAGGGTACAAAAAAGCAGGCAGCCCAGCGTCAGTGTCAGAAGCTTCTTCATCAGGAAAACCCTCCCAAGAATGTCGTTCTGCACATATAACGCATGACTGTCTGCTTTTCTTGCGTAAAAGTTGTAAATTATTCCTTCACGCGGGTCAGATTGATAGAGACGTCCTTCTCGCCCCGCTCGTCCACGAGCCAGGCGGTGCTGCGGGTCACGCCGCTGAGCCGATGGGTACGGGTCAGCTCGTCCGCTGTTTTGCCGGTATACACATCATAGCCCTGGACATTGAAGACCAGTACCTCGCCGTTAAGGTTGCAAACGCCTTCGCCCCGGAAGATGTAACGGTTACCGTTCCGATCCTCCCAGGTGCCCAGGAGCAGGTAGCAGGCACGCTGCATCCGCGTGCTCAGGGAACGGTAATCAGCGGGCAGCTGCTGATAGTAGGCATAGGCTTCGTAGGGCTTACCCTCCGCCAGCAGTCGTTCACCCTCCTGATAGAGTGCATCCTGATGTATCTTCGTCAGGGAGGCATACTGGCTGGGCAGATCGGTCACATCCAGCCAGGACATGATCTGGATGACCTCCTGATAGTTCTTGGCCTTGCTGGCCTTTTCCATCGCGGCCATGGGGCCGGCGTAGTACTGGCTGTACATGGCGGACGCCTTTTCGGCTGCGTCCCGGTAGCCGCCCAGGGCTTTGTAGAGCTTTGCAGCAGCCAGGTAATCCCCGGCGGATTCAGCCGCGGCTGCTTCGGCGTAGCGGGTCAGGGAGATGCGATCCCTGCAGTCGGCGTAATCCCCCAGCTCAGTGTACAGGGCGACGGCTGCATCCCACTCCTGGCGGGCAACCATCTTGGCAGCTGCTTCGTAGCGCACCTGCAGTGCCCGGGCTGCGCTGTCGGAGTAATCCCCCAGCGCCTCGTACAGAGCGGCGGCAGACTGCCAGTCGCCTGCGGCAGCGGTCTGGGCGGCGATGTTGTAGCGCAGCGCCAGCGCCCGGTCGGCGGCATCGGAGAATTCGCCCAGCTTCTCAAAGGTGGCAGCAGCAGCGGCTGCATCGGTGGAAGCAAGCTTGTCTGCCGCGTCGTAGCGTATCTGCTGAGCCTTTTCGCCCGCATCCCGGAAGCTGCCGATGGCCTCGAAGGCAGCAGCAGCGGTCTCGGTCTTGCCTGCGGCGAGCAGCTCCTCAGCGGCAGCGTAGCGCAGCTCATTGACTGCTTCGTCCGCATCCAGCTCGCCGTCCATGGCGGCGAAAGCGGCTTCAGCCTTGTCCCATTCGCCCTTGTCGGCAAAGGCGATGGCGGCGTCATAGCGCAGCTGGTTCGCCCGGGAGGCAGCGTCCTTGTAGGAGGCGATCACGTCGAATGCGGCAGCAGCAGCTTCCCAGTCGCCGGCATCGGCCAGGGCAGAGGCGTCCTCGTAGCGCATTTCGCTGGCGCAGTCGGCTGCATCGGCGTAATCTCCGAGGGCTTCGAAGGCGGCGATGGCGGCAGCGCGGTCCGTTTTGACCAGCGCCTGCGCATCCTCGTAGCAAAGGGCATTGGCGCGGCCCGCCGCATCGGAATAATCCGTCAGCGCGCGGAAGGCGGCGATGGCCCCGGCACGATTGGTTTCGATCAGGGCTTCCGCCTGCTGATAGCGCAGCTCGCGGGCTTGATTGGCCGCATCGGCATAGTCGCCCATGGCCTCCAGCTGCTCGATGGCCTTGACCGGGTCGGTCACGGAGAGCGCCAGGGCCGCGTCATAGCGCAGCAGGGCGATTTTTTCGGCGGAGTCCGCATATTCGCCCAGCTTTTCAAAGGCGGCGAGGGCTTCCTCCACCTTGCCTTCGGCGGACAAAGCCAGCGCGGCGGCGTAATCGCAGGCGGACAGCTGTTCCTGCGCGCCGGGATATTCGCCCAGGGCGGAATAAATGGCGCGGGCGGCTTCGTGATCGCCCTTTTCCAGCAGGATACCGGCCTTGGCGAAGTTGGCGTCCGCGAGCCTGGCGGTGGAGTCTCCGTACTCGCCCAGGCTGGTAAACAGCGCGATGGCCTGATCGAGGCTGTTGCTGTCCCCGGCGGCGAGGGCAGCTTCGGCCTGCGCATAGTGCAGGGCGGTCAGCCTGGCGGCGGAATCCCCATACTCGCCCAAGGAGATGTAGAGCTTCTCTGCCTGGGCGAAATCGCCATCGTCAGCAAAAACAGCAGCCTGATTGTAGCGGCATTGGAGCAGCAGCTCGTCGCTGTCCCGGTGACCGCGGATGTTGTCAAACAGCTCGATGGCTTCCTCATAATCCCCGCGGACGGAGGCGTTCACGGCGGGGTAATAGGTGCAGTCGCGGATGAGGGCGGCGGCCTCCTCGTCCTCCACGGGCAGCTGCTCGAGGAAGGTCAGTGCCTTGGCATAGTTGATCTGCCCGATGGCGATCTTCGCGGCCTCGATGAGGGAGGCGCGCCACTTTTCGTCCGCATCGCGGTAGCCGCGGATCTTGCCGAACAGGGCGGCGGCTTCCTCGTATTCCATGATCTCCCAGGCGATGCTGGCCGGGCCGTAGAAGCACTCGTTGGCCTGAGCCTCCGCGTCCTCGTAGCCCTTGGCCATATAGAAGGCTTCGGCGGCCTCGTTGATCTTCCCCTCGGCGCGCAAGGCCACGCCTTTGTCGTAGTGGATTTTCTTGATCAGGGTATCCGCGTCGCGGTGACCGGGGATTTTGGCAAAGAGGGTCAGGGCGGTGTCCGTGTTGCCGGTATCCATGGCGGCAACGGCGGGATTGTACCAGGTGTCCAGGCGAAGGGACGCGCAGTCCTTGTACTCGCCCAGGGCCTCGAAGGCGGCGCGGGCGGATTCCCACTCGCCGCTTTCCAGCATGCCGCAGGCGCGGATGTAGGCGATCTCGGTCAGGCGGGCAGGGGCCTCGTATTGGTCGCCCAGGGCGGTGTAGAGGGGTTCCGCCTCATCGTAGCGGCCATCGGAAAAGAGGTATTCGGCGTGCTGCCAGTCGCTTTCAGCGCGCAGTGCATCGGCAGTGACGTTCTTGCCGTCAATCTCAGCCTCGTAATTGCCCAGGGCTTCATAAGCAGCAAGACGCTCGGCGTATTTCTCCGCCGTCATGGGGGCATCGATGACCAGCTGATCGTTCTCATAACACAGCAGGCAGTACTTATGCCAATTAGCGGCGTCTCTGTATTCCCCCAGTTTTGCAAAATGCTCCGCAGCCCCGGCATAATCGCCTTCTTCATAGGCCTTCTGAGCCAGCTCGTACTGCACATAGGGTACGCCGAACTTCACCGCGCCAAAGGTCAGCCCGGCAAGCAGCACCAGCGCGACTGCCAGCTTCCACACCCAGGCATACTTTCCCTTGCGGCGCACGAAGTCCTTTTCGTCGGCGAATTTGCGACCGGTCTCCCGCAGGGTTTCGCGGCCATGCTGGGTCAGGGCTTCCTCCCGCTGGGCGACCACCGCGTCGATGGCCTCGCGGCTGAAATTGGCGAATACCTCCGCCTTGTCCCTGTGGCAGCGGGCGCAGAGCACTGCGTCATCCGGGTTGGGCCGCCCGCAGACGCACAGCCACAAGCCCTTCTGCTGCTCCGGATAGCCGCTGGCCATATCGCCTGCGATGGCGCGCAGGGTGGTCAGCTGAGCGGAGCGGCGCAGATTGTTGGGGGTGTAGGTGATGGTGTTTTCCTTCTCCCTGCGCCAGACGGAGGAATTGTCAAACCACACCTTTTCCACGGTGATCTCATAGCGTTCGGGGGAAATGTGGCCGTCTACGGGCACGTTCATGGTGAAGGTCTTGCCCGGCGCGCCATTCAGGCCCCGGCCGCGGTGGATGATCTTCGCTGTTTCCTCGCCGTCTGAGGAGGAAAGCAGAAGCGTTACCTCCACGCTCACCACCTGCAGGGAGGACAGATTGAACAGCGTCACCTCGCAGGCTGGATTTTCTGCCGTGGGCAGGGTGGATTTCCATGCTTCGACCGGGCAGGTCAGGTCGATGCGCATTGTCATCGGGAACACGTCCTTTCCTTGGAGCGGGGGATCAATCTGCGTACAGCAGGATCTCTGCCAGCTCCATCACGGTGAAGTTCAGCTGCAGGGTGACCTTGCGGCCATTTTCCGCCACCAGGCTGTAGCGGACGGTGGCAGAGGCATCATCGCCGTACACTGCCTGACCAAAGCTGCCCTCGCCCAGCGTGCCGTAGAGCATCTCCGTGCCGTTCTCCTGATATTCCCCCTCGCCATTGCGGAAACGGTTGTACACACTGGAGAAGGAATCGCCCACGCGGACGGCGCGGGGGCCTTCCAGACCATCGGCGGTGATGTTCAGCATGTAGATGCTGCCCTCGGTACGCGCCTTGTTGAACAGCCAGGTCAGCTTGCAGGAGGCGAAGTCCTGCACGCGGAAGTAGCCGTCCTCGCCGTTTTCTACCCACAGGTCGGTCATCGGTTCACCCAGGGCGTTGATAGCGGAATCCGGGGTCATGGTCAGGAAGTCCAGCCCGGAGAAGGACAGATCGGCCTCGATAAATTTGTTCAGCGAAGCGCCGTCATAGGAGAAGGGTACCTGCGCATATCCATCCTCCAGAGCGGCCGTCATCACGCCGTACAGAACGCTGCTGGCCTCCTCCCGGGTGATACGGCTGTTCAGACCGTACACGCGGATGGCTGCCACGCGGTTTTCCGACATGGTGTAGATCACGCCCACATCCGTGTAGCCCTCTCCGCCGGCAGCCAGCTGCTCATGGGCAGCATACTGCACGGTCTGTACCCGCTGGCCATCCCGCAGCAGCTGGCCCCAGGCGGCGGATTCGGGAAGCATGTCCATGGCATAGAGCACGGCAGATTCCCGGGAACCCAGCAGCTCCGGGTTCTCGGTGTAGTAGGCGCTCAGCACCGTGGACAAGGGGTTGCCGATGCTCACATGACGCGGACCGGCCTCTGCATCAGAGGTGATCACGATGGCATTGACCGTCGTGTCTGCGCTCATGCTGGGGGTATCGGCATACAGGGTTGCAAAATCAAAGATGTACTCATACCCATCAGGGGAGGAGCTTTCGGCAGGGTTGTTCAGCGGCTCGGAGGTCCAGGCGCGCTCGATATAGCGGTTTGCCCAATCGACCAGCTCCTGGCTGGTGAGCATACCCGCCGCAGATTCCTCCGCCAGCGTCAGCACCGGGCATAGCAGCAGGGCCAGAAGCACGCACAGCATCTTCTTCATCATATACATACACTCCTTTGGGAACCATCCACGGGGATGGTAGATTCAGCCGATTCTATTTTACATGAAAATCCGGCGGATGTACAGAGCAGATTACAGTCACATATGTAAATTTATCCACAGAAAGCGTCGTAATGATGGCAAATGTGTGGATAAAGGATGAAAAACCTTCCAATTTGGGGCTTTGCCCCCCCTCGTTTGGCAGATGATACCAGCCCCCAAAGGCAATCTTCACCCCTTGCAGGTCGTTTTGTGGGTGAGAGCGCAATGAACACGCTCCCAAGGTCAAACCCAGCCAACGCTTGCTCCTGCATCAGCGATGGCTGAAAAAGCAAAGGAGGATCATCCCATGAAACACATCCCCATGAAGAAGCTGGCCGGCATGACCGCCGCGGTGGCCCTGACCCTGACCACGACTGCCGCCATGGCGGAGACCGCCGACAGCGCGCTGGTGCGCGGCGGCAAGCTGAATCTGCGCGAAACCCCTTCCCTGTCTGCGAAGGTGCTGGGGCAGTTCCCCACCGGTACGCTGGTGGAGATCATTTCCCACGGCAACGAGTGGCATCAGGTTGAGGTGAACGGCAAGGAAGGCTTCATGATGGCCAAGTACCTGAATACGGGCGTATCTGCCCAGACCGCCACCGTGCGCACCAATACCGGCATCGGCCTGAACCTGCGCGAAGAGCCCGGCACCGACGGTGAAATCATCACCTCCGTCAAGAACGGCGATCAGGTTGTCGTTCTGCAGAAGGGCGCTGAGTGGAGCCGCGTGTCCGTGGACGGCCAGGAGGGCTTTATGTCCACCAAGTATCTGCGCTTTGGCAGCCAGTCTTCCTCCTCTACCGTCACCGGCAAGGTGGCGGTGGTCAACAATCCCAAGGACACCCAGGTGCTGAACCTGCGCCAGAGCGCCAGCCTGGACGCGAAGGTGCTGGACTACTACCGCAACGGCGTGGAGGTGACCATCCTCAAGGCTGGCTCCACCTGGCACAAGGTGCAGGTTGAGGACGGCAAGATCGGCTACATGATGGCGAAGTTCCTCAAGGTGACCGGCGAACAGGGTGATGTTCAGCCCTTCCAGGCGAAGGTCATCAATGTGAACGGCGGCTCTTATGTCAACTTCCGCAAGGGCGCCAGCCTGAGCGCGGGCATCATTGACCGCATTGACGTTGGCTCCTCTGTGACGGTGATCGAGCACGGCACCGACTGGTGCAAGGTGGTCGTTGACGGCGTGGAGGGCTACATGTCCACCTGGTTCCTGAAGTGGTAAGTCGGCCTGCGGTACAGCTGAATAACTGAATACGAAACAGCCCGCACGGTTGCTGAATGGCGTGCGGGCTGTGGTTTTGTATGCTGGGTTTTCATTTGTTTGTAGGTACTTGAGGAGCCTCTTCTTTCTCGGCCCGAGAAAGAAGCAGTACCGGACCTTGTCAGACACAAGATCTGCAAGGGCTTCGCCCGGTTCCGCGACTTACCCGCTGCCGGAACTGCGCGCTCTTTGGCGGCAGTGCGGTTGTGCTGCTTGCTTTGAATTGCAGCAGGAATGCGGCTGACTGGGGAGAACGCGGGATGAACAGGTTTATCCTACTCCAAAGGGTAAAACAGGCTCCCCTGCATAGGAGAGCCTTGGGGCGTCAAAACACCATCTGCACCAGCAGCATATATACCGCTGTTCCTCCGGCGATGGAGAGGAGCATCTGTCGCTTCCACAGGTGGAGGCTGATCGTTGCGGCAATAGCGATGGCTTCCGGCAGGGCGAAATGAGCGGCCACGTCCACGTTGCGCAGGCAGTATACCACCAGCAGCGCAAAGATCGCCGAGGGCAGCGCCCGGCCCAGGTATTGCACGAAGGCGGGCGTTTCCTTCTTGCCGGAGAAGATCAGGAAGGGCAAAAAGCGGGTGCTCATCGTGGCAATGACGCACAGGGCGATGGTGATCACCTGCTGGGGGAATGTCATCGGACTCATTTTATTGCGCCCCCTTCCGCCTTTTCGATGGGTCTGCGCGTCAGGTAAAGCGCCAGCAGGATGGCTGCCATTGTCGGCAGCATGAAGCCCTCCGCCCCGAAGAGCAGCAGGCAGCCCACCGAGCAGGCAAGTCCGATCAGCGACGACCAGTGCTGCTTCTCCTTCAGCCAGGCCTCCAGGAAGATGACCACGAACATGGCTGTCATCACGAAGTCGAGGCCTTCGGTGTCAAAGGGCAGCACTGCGCCCAGCTGTGCGCCGATGGTGGCTCCGGCGATCCAGTAGAACCAGTTCAGAAGCGTCACCCACAGGTAGAACCAGCCGCGGTCAACCTCCGTTGGGACCTCCACGGAGCAGTTGATGGAAAAGCTCTCGTCGCACATGCCGAAGATGAGGAGGGGCGTTTTCCACCCGAAGCCGCGGTATTTGTCCAGCATGGCCAGGCCGTAGAACAGGTGGCGCGCCTGGATCAGCAGTGCCATCAGCAGTGTTTCCAGCGGCGCGAAGGCGCTCAGCAGCATCTCCACGCAGACATATTCCAGCGAGCCGCCGAAGATGGTGATAGCCATCACCGTTGGGTATAAGGGGTGGAAGCCCTGCGTCCGCATGAGGATGCCATAGGCCATGCCCAGGAAGAGGAAACCGGTCATGATCGGGATCGTATGGGGGAAGGCCGCCATGAGGGCAGGCCGCCAGCGGGTGTTTTTCAATCATGTCACCTCAGGAAAAAGAATGGCCGCCCCGTCGCCGGAGCGGCAAAGTATGCATCACTGGAGCTTGAGCAGGTGTCTGCGCAGGGCGTTGAAGCTCTCCTCGGAGATATCGTGCTCGAGCTTGCAGGCGTCCTCGCGGGCGATGGCTTCCTCCACGCCGATCTTCATCAGAAAGGTCGAAATGGTCTTGTGCCGGTCATACACCCGCATGGCGATCCCCTCGCCCTTGTCGGTCAGGGTGATCAGATTATCCTGATCCATGTGGATGTACTCGTTTTCCCGCAGCTTCTTCATCGCGAAGGACACGGAGGGCTTTGTCACCCCCAGCAGCTGGGCGATATCCACCGAGCGCACCTGTCCCTTGGTTTCACGGAGGCGCAGGATTGCCTCCAGGTAATCTTCCGCAGATTCGTGGATGTGCATTTGCGCACCTCCTTTGGTTTACTGTTCCTTCATCTTACCATGTTCGCACGGAAATTGCAAGTGCAGAAGGCACAAGGCTCTCCCTGGCGGGAGAGCCCTGATCTCACCTGACGACCTTGAACAGCATGTACTGTCCCGGCACGGCGCGGAGCTCGAACACGGTCTCCTCCGGCGTGGTGTACAGGGGCTTCAGTTCCCGGCCCTCCACCGGCATGGCGAGGGACTGCACCTGACCGGCAATGTGGATGCGGCACAGGCTGGGCTGGGTACCCTCGTCCACATAGGGGTAGAGGATGAAGGCGTCATTGTCATAATGGAAGAGGCTGATGAGGGGCTCGCCTTCCAGATAAACGCCGTTCACCGGCAGGGCGGCACGGATGCGGGTCAGCACGTCCACCGGCAGATGATACAGGTCGGAGAAGGAATCCGGCACGGCGAGGGTCAGCATTTCGCCCTTGCCGTAGGTGTCCCGCAGGAGCATACCGTAGCTCTCCTGACCCACGCGGGTCTTCACCAGCGCCCAGGAGGCATTGTTGCGGTGCTCCGGCACGGTGATGAGGATGGGCTTGGGCCCGTGGGGATAGGTCATCAGCCGCCAGTGCATGATGCTGGGCACCTGCTCGACGAGGAAGTCCCCGGCGATCACCTTGCGGTCGGCAAAGCGGATGGAGGTCATGCGCTGGATGCCGCGATCCATCGTCGCCTGCAGGAAGCCGTGGGTCACCATTGCCTTGCCGCCGCCCGCAACATAGGTTTCCAGCTTGTCCACCACGTCGGGATCGCAGGCGGAGGAACGGGTGAGCAGCATGGCAGGGGCTTCCGCCGGGAAGTAGGGCGTGCACACCACAGGCAGACCCACCATGCCCAGGAAGTCCTGCACATTGTCCTCGCCCTGGCAGTTGTCGGGCAGGTAGCAGGGAACGCCCACGGGATTGCCGCAGTGATCCAGCACGGCGTCCAGCTTGTCCAGCTGGAAGCCCAGGGCAGGCACGTTCATGGTGTTCGCCAGCGCCTGGAAGCAGAACATCATCAGCTCCTTCGCCTTGGCAAAGGCGGTCAGGTAGGCCTGCTCCAGGTAATGCTCGGTGATATGCATGTCAAAGGGATCGAACCAGCCGCCGCCGTTGTGGCCGGGCCACATGTTCTCGAAGTAGGTCATCAGGGAATAGCTGAGGTAGCGTGGCAGATGCTGGTCGGTGGTGACGGGATCGCGGGTCTCGGTGCCGGTGTAGATGTTGTCGAAGATCTCCCGCTGCTGCGCCGGATTATAGCCCGTCTCCTGATAGCTCTCGGCCCAGTTGGGGTACTTGATGGTGATGGAGCACCTGGGGTTGGCGGCCTTCGCCGGGGCGATCATGCACTCCTTGCTGACGTTGTACATCAGGTCAAGGCGGTAGCGCTCCCAGGAGCCGTCCTTGATGCCGTGCAGCTTGTTGAATGCGTCGCGGCCTGCGCGGCAGTCCTCGCAGGTGCAGTTGGTGAAGTAGAAATCGTCGATGATGAACTCGTCAAAGTGCTTGCCCAGGAAGGCAGACACCATCTTCAGGCGATCCTTCATGTCCGGATCGTTGTAGCAGAAGGTGTCGAACATGCGCTGACGGTTCTTCTTGTCCTCCTTCCCGGGGAAGGTGGTGGTGATGCCGCCGGCGACCTCAATGCCGTGCTTCTGCAGGATCTCCCGGCACATGAGGAACTTGTCCTCTTCCACGAAGAAATCGCGGTAGGGCTCCAGGTACACCTTGTCCAGCCGCATATGGCGCTCAAAGAAGCCAAGATCCTTCTCCAGCTGTTCACGGGTGGCATTGCGCACGCCGCCCGCTACAAAATAAGCCACCAGCTTGAAATTGCGATAGTTGCCCATTGCTTATACCTCCGGTGAAATGTTTTGTTGTAAACGATTGCGCTGTGTATATACTACCATAATCATATACAAAATGCAATGGGGTACAATCTTTTTCCGGAGAGAAGAAAGAAGGCGGCCTGTGCAGCGCTCCAACAAAAAAGGAAGGCCGCGAGCTGCGGCCCTCCTGAATATTCACCTGACGGGCGTGACAACGGGCTTGCCGTCTTTGTCCAGCAGGACGGTCAGACCGCCGCTGGAACCGGAGGCATGGAAGATGTAGTTCACACCGGTTTCCTTGTCCACCCAGATCTCCGTGACATTCATCACGCCCTGGGTGTAGACCTTCTCAAAGCGATCCCCCATGTGATGCTCCTTATTCCGCCTTGTCGTTCTCGCTGACAGCCTTGCTGCCAGCCGGGCTCCGGCCGATCAAACCGCCGGTGGTCACGTCCTTGAGCATCCGGGGGATGTCCAGGCCCACAGCATCCTTCACGGCTTCGAAGGTCTGCAGCATGGTGCCGGCGGTGTCGCGGGCCATGGAGGTCGCGCCGCCCTCGCCGAAGAGGATGATCTTGTCGGTCTTGCTCAGCGGCTCGGAGACGGCCTTGGCCATGTCGGGCAGTTTATCAATGACCATCTGCATCATGGCGGCCTGGCCGTACTGCTTCATGGCTTCGGCCTTCTTGAGCATGGCCTCGGCCTCGGCTTCACCCTTCATGCGGATGGCCTCAGCTTCCTTTTCCGCCAGGACGTACTGGGCTTCAGCTTCCTTCTGAGCCAGCACCAGCTTGGCCTCAGCTTCCTTCTGGGTCTTGTAGAGCTCGGCTTCGGCGCGGGCCTGGGTGACCATGCGCTCGGCCTCGGCAGCGGCGATCTTGGCGTCGCGCTCGGCCTCGGCGCGTTCGCGGACCTCGATGGACAGCTTCTCGCGCTGGATTTGAACCTGCTGGGCCTGCAGCTCGGTTTCCTTCTGCAGACGGATCAGCTCAGCCGCGGCGCGCTCGGTTTCCAGAGCCTTACGGGCATTCTCCTGCTGCACCTGGTAGGCCAGGTCAGCGTCCGCCTTGGCGCGATCCTGCTCAGCGCGGAACTGGGCGCGGCGCAGCTCAAGCACCTTGTTCTGCTCGGCGATGGTGGCGTTGGCCTCAGCGCGGGCCTTGTTGCCCTCCTGATCGGCGATGGACTGGCGGATGACGGTGTCGCGCTCGGCTTCGGCACGGGCGATGTCCGCGTCGCGCTTCTTTTCAGCGATGTTCTTCACCGCCAGTGTGTCCAGCACGCCGTCGTTATCGGAGAAGTTCTGGATGGTGATATTGACGATCTCCAGGCCCATGTTGCGCATATCGGCCGTGGCGGCGTTCTGCGTCTCATTGGCGAACTTGTCGCGGTTCTGCACCAGGTCGGCGATGGTCATGCGGCCGATGATCTCACGCATGTTGCCTTCCAGCACCTGCATGGCGACGGCAGCGATCTCATGCTGCTTCCAGCCCAGGAACTGCTCGGCTGCGGTGGCGACGCTCACGTCGTCCGAGCCGATCTTGATATTCGCCACGCCGTCCACCAGCACGCCGATGTACTCCTGGCTGGGCACGGGCTGGTTGGTCTTGATGTCCACCTGCATGATGCCCAGGTTCAGTTTATCCACGCGCTCGAAGAAGGGAATGACAAACGTCGCGCCGCCGCGCACGATGCGGTAGCCGAAGAGCTTGGTGATCTCCTTGCCGTCGGCGTCCTTGACCTTGTACTTGTGCTTGCGGCCAGACACGATCAGCGCCACATTCGGCGGCACCTTGATGTAATTGCACATGAAGATGATGATCGCCAGAAGCAGCACAATGCCAATGATAATGGGTACGGTGTAGTTCTGCATGATGACCCTCCTTTGTAAAACCTATCCTCGTTTTCCAGGGAAAAATGCCCTTCCTGGTGATTTTATTTTACCACAGGCGACCCTTTCCCGCAACGTCATTGTAGACACCGGGGCGCTGTTTTGGGGCAAAACAGGCGACATTTCGGAAATTGTTACAATTGGGGGGGGATCAACCGTTTTCAGGCAGAACGCATCCGGAGGGGCAAAGGCCCACCGCGCCGTCCCAGGTGAGCAGGATAGCCTGGGAGCCATCTGCTGTTTCGCCCACGGGCCAAATCAGATCGTAATAAGTGGTGCTGTCCAGAGGAATGGGCGATGCGCTCACGATCTGCTCCCGCGCTGTGCAGCCAAGATCCGGCAGCCGCTTCGCCTCGGCAACGTCGTCCCGGATGGCAAGACGAGCCTTGTATGTCCAGCCGGTCAGCCCGCCGTCGCCCAGCTCCACCTGGCACCAAATACCGTCCTCCTTCAGGACCCGCAAAGGCGTTCCCTGCCACAGGCGGCAGATGTATTCCCCCTCCTTCCTGTCGTACACCTCGGCAAAGAAGCTTTCTACCATCGCCCAATCGTTGTAATGCCGCCTGTCTGAACGCTCGAAGAGCGTGTCCAGGTCGGTGGAGAACAGCGTCTCTGCCAGGCCGTTGAAGGATGAGGGCCGGGGCGGCCCGCCCATCCAGGCCGCCGTGCCGCAGAAGTACACTGTCGTCCATGACCACGAGGCATCGCCGCCCAGCCCGCAGAGCAGCCATTTGCCGTCCGGGCGGCGGTTGAAGCAGGCCTGGCGCTGCCCATTCTGCCAGGTCAGGGTGATCTCCTGAGACTCCCATTCCTCCTGCTGGTGGACGGTCAGCTTCACATCCCGGGGCAGCGGGCGGGTGTGGCGGATGGTCGTCAGGCCTTGTTCATCGGTTTCGCAGAGCCACAGCCGCCGGGCGCCTCCATCCTCTGCCAGCGCCAGCAGGAGGGACGTTCCCTGGGAGCGTGTCCACCCCCAGCTCAGCGCCGGGGCGTCGGCTCCGGAAAGGCTGTCGTGCACAGCGTACTTCACGCCCTCAGCCGTCAGGAGGATGAGGAATGGCCCCTGCGTCCCGATGGCGTGATAAGGCGGGAGCTGCGGCATCCTGTCCCACTCGCTTTCCGGCAGGGAAAAGCGGATATCCAACAGTTCGTCACCGGCGATCTCCGCCCCGAGGGCCAGCTGATCCGCGCGTATCCAGCCGGTGAGGGAGTCATCTGCCGCAATGGACAGCTGCGCCCAGCCGCCCTGCATCCCCAGCACCTTCGCGGGTGTTCCGGCGAAGAAGGTTCCATGGGTCTCCTCCTGTGCCGGCGTGTCATAAAGGGAAGCGCTTTCCGCCTTCACCACCGCCCAGCCAGTACGGTCGGGGGCTGCGGCCATGTCGTACAGCGCATCTCCAATAGGACCGGTGAACAGGTCGGCAGCGCAGTTTCCCACGATGAGCCGATCCCCGTTGGGTTCGTACATCCCCCAGGGTGCTGTGGCGACCCAGAAGCTCACGCCGGCATCATGCAGGGCTGTCAGCCGCCATTCCCCATCCGGACACAGTCCATACCAGGCCAGTCGTTCATCCCACATCAGCTCGATCATGCCCTCATGCCATACGCCGCAGAAGATGGTGTCTTCAGGCCACGGGCCGCTGCGTCGGGTCTCCTCCGGCGTTTGGATGGTGATGTAACGTCTATCTGCCTCTTCCGTCAGCAGGACGGTGTAACCAGCGGCTTCCTCTGCATCAATGATGCGCACCTCCTCCGCCAGCGTCATTATGGGCAGCAGGCAGAGCAAAAGGGTGATCCACAATTTCTTCATAAAAATACTCCCTCCTTTTGCCCATATAACGGAAAAAGGCTGCATCTTCCGTCAGATTGGAAGAGGCAGCCAGATGTTTTACAGTTGTGACGGCATCACTTTGCCCAGGTGCTTTCTGCGCTCATGCCGAACAGACTGAACAGCACCGAATTGTCCGGCGCGCCCTCATAGGGGTCGAACAGATTGCGGGCATAAGCGTAGTCCCGGCCATTTACCCGGTAAATACAGCAGGAGTCGGTAGCCAGCTGCAATTCGACCTTCTGCCCGTCAGCAAGCATTAGTGTCAGTGTTGCACCAAAGGGACAGCCCGCCATCGGGCCGCCCTTATCCTCCACATTGGTGAGCAGCACCGCCAGCCGATCAAGCACGGCCTTGTCGGCAGAGCCCGCCGCCTCATCGCCCAGCTGCATCACCGCGCCGGTGATGTCTGCCAGCATCTCGGGGCGGAACCAGGTATCGTCGGCGGTATCCTTCGGGGTCTTGCAGATCCACCCCGCCGCGCCCCGCAGGCTCACGCAGACCCAGTCTGCCATGCTCTCCTCATCATTCCACTGGGTGAGGATGGGCAGCGTGTCCCCCGTGCCCAGCAGGGCGACGCGGGGCGCCATGGCGTCCGGGTAGGCGTAGACCTGCGTGGCGTCGTCACAGGCGTACCAGGCGGGGTCCATCAGCAGGTAGTCGCTGCGTACCCAGCCGGTCTTCGTGCCGTCGGCGTAGTAGATATTCGCAAAGCCGTCCCAGCTCTCGATGACGGGGATGGTTTCGCCGGAGTGATAGTAGAGGGTATCAACCTTCTTGCCGCCCTGGTCGCCTCGGTTATCCAGCACGGAAAGGGACTGACAAAGCACCACAGCGGGGGTACATTCGATGCCCGTCCAGGCTTTGAAATCTTCATCCACCCCGGAGGACGGGAGGATGGTTGCAGAGGCAGTGGACAAGCAGAGCAGCAGCGCCAGCGTCACCAGCAGGATTCTCTTCATAGGGGACGGCTCCTTTCGTGCAGGGGTTCTATATATAAGACGCATCAGGGAAAGAAAATCTTCCAATGCAGCGGAAAATCTTTTCAAATCTGTTCAGATGCTGTATAATCATCCAGAATGATACTGCAAAGGAGAATCCACATGAGCAAATACATCACCCGCGCCAAGGAGCTGCGCGCCATCGTTGAGCCCCACTACAACTGCGGTCAGGCTGTATTGCTGCCCTTCGCGGAGGAAATGGGCATCCCGGCTGATCTGGTGATGCGTTTTGCTGCGAATTTCGGCGGCGGAATGAAAACCGGCGCGCTGTGCGGAGCTGTTGCAGGCGGCGTGACCGTGCTGGCGCTCTACGGACTGAGCGATCCGGAGACCACGGCGGAATACTACGCCCGCATCCGGGAAAAGCACCCGGAGTCCATCGACTGTAAACCGCTGCTCCAGCGCAACGCCGAGCTCGGCAACGAAAAAAAGCCCTTCTGCGACGGGCTGGTGTATGAGTGTATCGCCGTTGCGGAGGGCATGCTGCGCCGTGCAGGAAAGCTCAACGAGTAAAACGTCAGAAGACAGACCAAACCTCCTGCTGCCGGGGTTATGCAGCAGGAGGTTTTTATTCGCGGGGAAGAAACCCGAACGGATCAGGTCAGCAACAGGGGCTCGGCGGGGTCGCCCTGGTCATCGCTCAGCTCCGCCAGGGGGCGGCCCATCCAGATGACGTCGTGCCACTTGCCGTGCTTGTAGCCTGATCGGGGGAAGCGGCCCAGCTCCTCAAAGCCGAATTTCTTATGCAGCGCTACACTGCGGTCGTTGGGCATGGTGATGCAGGAATACGCGTTCAGGTAGCCCTGACGGATCAGGATCTGCAGGCACTCCTCCATCAGCTCGCTGCCGATGCCCTCGCCTTCGATGCCGTGCGCCAGGTAGATGCTCAGTTCGACATCCCAGCGGTACGCCGCCTTGGTGCGGAACATGGACGCATAGATGAAACCCACCACGCGGCCGTTCTTTTCCGCAACAAGGAAGGGATAGCGCGGGTCGCTGATGCGGGCAACGAAATCCGCAGTGACCGGCGCCTCGTTGACGAAGGTGATGGCGGTCTTGTGGACATAGTGGGCGTAAATCGCCGCAATGGCAGATGCATCGCCAAAATGGGCATAACGAATCATATAAACGCCTCCTGTTCTATGCGAACATGATAGCACATTCCGGCGAAGTTGGCAAGACCATTGCGGATACAGTCGCGGGGGGGGAGATATCAGCCTCTGAAAGCCTGGAACCGGCGCCTGCCTCCCCGATCCCCATAGCGCAGGAATCAGGTGCGGCCTTTGTCTTCTTCGATGGAGCTGCGTGAGCTGTTTCTCGAATCCATTCGGATTCTCGAAAGGCGCGTGTGGGAGTTTTCGCCTGCGGACGGGGGTCTCCGACGGCCAGGGCCTCCGCGGCCCTGGACCCCGTAAGGGCCTTAGGCCCTTAACCCTTTTTTTCTGCCGGCGTCAGCAGTCCTTTTAGGAAGTAGCCGGTGTAGGAACCTTCGCAAGCGGCGACGTTCTCCGGGGTGCCGGCACAGACTATCGTACCGCCCTCGTCACCGCCTTCAGGCCCCAGGTCGATCAGCCAGTCCGCCACCTTGATCATGTCCAGGTTATGTTCAATTACAATGACCGAGTTGCCCGCGTCCGTCAGCTGCTGCAAAACGCTGATGAGCTTCTCCACGTCCGCCATGTGCAATCCTGTCGTAGGCTCGTCCAACACATAAATCGTCTTGCCCGTGGCCTTGCGGCTCAGCTCCGTGGCCAGCTTGACGCGCTGTGCTTCGCCGCCGGAGAGCGTCGTGCTCGCCTGGCCCAGCTTCATGTAGCCCAGGCCCACATCGTAGAGCGTCTCCAGCTTGCGCAGAATGCTTTGATGATTCTCAAAGAAGCCCATCGCTTCCTCAATGTTCATCTCCAGCACGTCATAGATGTTCTTGCCCTTGTAGGTGACCTCCAGCGTCTCGCGGTTATAGCGCTTGCCCTTGCACACCTCGCAGGGGACGTAAATGTCCGGCAGGAAGTGCATCTCGATCTTCACCAGGCCGTCGCCGGAGCAGCTCTCGCAGCGGCCGCCCTTGACGTTGAAGGAGAAACGGTTCTCCTTGTAGCCGCGGGCCTTGGCTTCCGGGGTGGCGGCGAACAGCTTGCGGATCTGATCGAACAGCCCGGTATAGGTGGCAGGGTTGGAGCGGGGCGTACGGCCGATGGGGCTCTGGTCGATGCAGATGATCTTGTCCAGCTGGTCAACGCCTTCCATGGCGCCGAACTTGCCCGGACGGGTCTTGGCGCGGTTGAGCACCTTCGCCAGATGCTTGTACAGGATCTCGTTGACAAGGCTCGACTTGCCGGAGCCGGACACGCCCGTCACGCAGCACAGGCAGCCCAGCGGGAAGGACACGTCGATATCCTTGAGGTTGTGCTCCTTTGCGCCCTTGATGGTCAGGAAGCCGTGGGGCGTGCGGCGCACCGCAGGCACGGCGATCTTCCGCCGGCCTGACAGGAACGAGCCGGTGATGCTTTCCTCGTTGTTGCAGATGTCCTCAAACGTGCCCTCGGCGACGATGTTGCCGCCGTGGATGCCCGCGCCGGGGCCCACGTCGATGATCCAGTCGGCGGCCTTCATGGTGTCCTCGTCATGCTCGACGACGATCAGGGTATTGCCCAGGTCGCGCATGCGCTTGAGGGTGGCGATCAGCTTCTGGTTGTCCCGCTGATGAAGGCCGATGGAGGGCTCGTCCAGGATGTAGAGCACGCCCATCAGCGCCGAGCCGATCTGGGTGGCCAGGCGGATGCGCTGCGCCTCGCCGCCGGAGAGGCTGCCCGCCGCGCGGCCCAGGGTCAGGTAACCCAGGCCCACGTCGGTCAGGAAGCCCAGACGGGCGTCGATCTCCCGCAGGATGGGCGCAGCGATCATGTTCTCGGTTTCTGTCAGCGTGAGATTTTGGAAGAACTCCCGCACGTTGACAATGGACAGCTCGGAGACCTCTGCGAGGTTCTTGTTGCCCACCGTCACACCGAGGGCCTCGGGCTTCAGACGCTGACCGTTGCAGGCAGGGCAGGGCTCCTCCTCCATGTACTCCTCGTAGGCGATCTTCATCGTCTCGGAGCTGGTCTCCTCATACCGGCGCTCCATGGCCGGGATGATGCCCTCAAAGGTGGTGGCGTACTTGCCCTGGCCGGTGGGGGTGTCGTAGACGAGGGTGACCTTCTCCGCGCCGGTGCCGTAGAGCATGGCCTTCATGCCCTTCTCAGGGATGTCCTTGATAGGGGTGTCCAGGTCGAAGCCGTATTTCTCGCCCAGGGCAGCGAAATACTGGGCTGTTACGCCGTTTCCTTCGGCGGAATTGAAGCCCATGGCGTTCAGACCGCCCTGGCGCAGCGTCAGGTTCCTGTCCGGGAAGAGGATGTCCTCGCTGATGACCATCCGGCTGCCCAGGCCCGAACACACTGGGCATGCGCCGAAGGGGCTGTTGAAGGAGAACGTGCGGGGAGCCAGCTCCTCGATGGAGATGTTGCAGTCCGGGCAGGCGTAATTCATGGAGAACAGCAATTCATTGCCGTCCATCATATCGAAAATAACCAGGCCGCCGCTCTTCTGACAGGCCGTCTCGATGGAGTCCGCCAGGCGGGACTGGAACTCCTTGCCCGGGCGGACGACCAGACGATCCACCACGATCTCGATATTATGCTTCTTTTTCTTGTCCAGCGCCGGCACGTCGTCTACCTCGTGGATTTCGCCGTCCACGCGCACGCGCACGAAGCCGCTCTTGCGGGCCTCCTCGAAGACCTTGATGTGCTCGCCCTTCTTCGCCCGGATGACGGGGGACAATACCTGGAAGCGCGTCCGCTCCGGATAGGCGCACATCGCGTCCACCATCTGATCAACGGTCTGCTGGCGGATTTCCTTTCCGCAGCTGGGGCAGTGGGGATGGCCCGCCCGTGCCCACAGAAGGCGCAGATAATCGTGGATCTCCGTCACCGTGCCGACGGTGGAGCGGGGATTGCGGCTGGTGGTCTTCTGGTCGATGGAGATGGCGGGAGACAGGCCCTCAATGCTGTCGATATCCGGCTTTTCCATCTGCCCCAGGAACTGCCGGGCGTAGCTGGAGAGGCTCTCCACATAGCGGCGCTGGCCTTCGGCATAAATGGTGTCGAAGGCGAGGGAGGACTTGCCCGAGCCAGAAAGACCCGTCATCACCACCAGCTTATCCCGGGGGATGGTGACGTTGACGTTGCGCAGGTTGTGCTCCCGCGCGCCCTTGATGACGATGTTTTCGTTCATATTGATACCTCGAATGGTCATCTGCCGGAGAGCGTGTCGAAGGGCATCCGGCTTTGACAATGGATGATGGAATGTGATACAATCAAAAAAATGCTGCACCAGGAGGTCAACGATGGGCGTTCTCAATCTTCATGATCTGACGCAGGAAGGCCGGCTCTTTAGGGAGCATGGTTATGATCAGCATATCAAAGCCTACATTCCCACAACCTACCGGGACAATCATGCATCCAACCTGATCGAACTTGAAAATGGGGACATCCTGTGCGTATGGTTTGCCGGTCTGGCAGAAGGCGCGCCGGATGTGAAGATCGTCATGGCCCGGCTGAACCGGGGCGCTGACCGCTGGAGCGAGCCGATGCTGATCTCGGATGACTACCATCGCTCAGAGCAGAATCCCTCGCTCTTCCAGGCGCCGGACGGAAAGGTCTGGCTGCTGCATACAGCGCAGCTTTCCCGCGGGCTGATGACCCATGAGGAGTGGTCAGAAAAGCTTCGCCGGGGTGAAGTGAAGGGACATTTTTCTATGCAGGAGACGGCTGAAGTTCGCTTGAGAACCTCTGCGGATCATGGTTACACCTGGTCGGAAATGACCAGCCTGTTCACCAAGCCGGGCGCATTCTGCCGTCATCCCATCACCGTGATGAGCAATGGTGAATGGATCTTCCCCATGTGGTATTCCCAAGTGGAGGAGGACGCCAGCAAGCCCCAGTATGGTCGGGACTATTCTGTTGTGCAAATATCCCAGGATCAGGGAAAAACCTGGCATGAGTACGAGGTGCCCGGGAGCGTCCGCCGCGTACACATGTCGATTGTAGAAACCCGGCCTGGACATCTGGTGGCCTTTTTCCGCAGCCGCTCGGCGGACAGAATCTATCGTGCCTTCTCCGAGGATTACGGCCGTACCTGGACCCGGCCCAGTGCGCTCTCTCTGCCCAACAACAACGCCTCCATCCAGGCGATACGCCTGCAAAGCGGTGCAATCGCCCTGATTTATAACGACGTGAAGGGCGGCGATGATCCTAACGCGGTCAAGTGGGGAAATCCCCGCGTGCCGGTCGCCGTCGCCCTGACCTATGACGAAGGCGACACCTTCCCCTACAAGCGTATCATTGAACCCGGCGACGGATTTGCAGGCGACATGAACAAGTGTTTGAACCACACCTATCATTATCCCTCCATCATGCAGTCCAAGGATGGATTTATTCATGTATCCTACACCTGGCATGGCCGGGAAGGAATCATGTATCACCGGGTCACAGAAGCCTGGATCAAGGGAGAATGATTGCGCTGGCATGAGCGTAGTATAGCACATTTGTTCCCGTCTTGCAAGGCGAACACGGGAAAAACTTGCTCTGATCCCCGGGGAATGCTATACTCTTCCTATAACATGCCCCTGCCGGGTGTGAAACATGCTGGAGGGATACCTGATGAAGAATGGCAGCATCATTCTCAAACTGATCTTTGGCCTGCTGGGCACGGTCTATGTGGTGGTGGGCGGCGGCTTCCTGGCGGCGGCGGTGAAGGCTGCAGGGGATTTTCGGCGGATATTCACCCTCACGGAGGATGAGCTGGCCTTCGCCATCAACGGCGTGGTGTTCACGTCGCTGGGGGTGATCTTCCTGCTGGTGACGGTGATCCTCATCCTTGTGGGCCGAAGGAAGAAGCGCATGCGGGAGGAGCTGCTCATCTGGGGGACACGCGTGACGGGGACGGTCACGCAGGTGCGCGTAAACCGTTCCATTCGGGTGAATGGACGCAGTCCGCTGCTTGCACAGGTGACATGTACCTTCCCCACCGGTGAAGTCACCCTGACGAGCCAGCACCTGTGGCGTGCCTGCCCTTCTGCCGGCGACCAGGTGGAGGTCATCTATGACCCGATGGATGAACGCCGCTATGTGATCGAATTCCCGGAGGAATAATGGATGCGAAGGGTTTTGCTTGCTCTGCTGGCGGAAGCTGGTGTTTCTTCGGTGCTGACTGTCTGGGGCATCCGGCTGATGGTGAAGGCCGAGCGCAGCATCCCCCTGTTTGGGGAGCTGCCCTTTGAGGGTCTCACGCCGCAGATGTTTGGTCTGGTGCTGACGGTTGTCAGCGCATGCACTCTTGCCGCGACATTGTGGCGGCTGATTCCGCTGGTGCGCTGCCTCTGGCTGGAGAGGACGCTCCAGGGGAAGGGCGTGACGGTCCGCGGAGTGATCACTGATTTGCATCAAAGCAAAGTCATCCAGGTCAACCAGACCTGCTCCGTGCGGCTGACGATCCAATGTACCGCGCCCTCCGGCAAGGAATTGGAATTCAGGAGCCCTATTCTCTGGGCCCCGGAAGCTCAGGTCGGCGAAGGTGTTGACGTGATTTTTGACCCGGAGGACGAGGAACGCTGTTTCATCCGTCTGGTGGAGAAAAAATATGTGCGCGAATCCCTGAAGGATCAGGGAAAGAGACGCTTCTATTAAAGAGAGCGTTTCTTTTTTTGTGGGCGTCTCGCGACACGAAAACCGGCCCCCTGCATGTCGCAAAGGGCCGGTTTCTGATGCACTTATTCAGCAATTTCCTTCTTGGGGCAGGCCAGCACAGCGTTCACCGCATCGGTGATCTCGTAGATGACCATGTCTTCCACTTTGCCCGCGTCGCAGGCGGCAGCCAGGGCGGGGTTGATGGGCAGCTGGGCCAGCAGGGGCAGGCCATGCTTGGCAGCGACCTCAGCGGTCTTGCCCTCGCCGAAGGGATAGAGCTTCTTGCCGCAGTCGGGGCAGGGCATGTACGCCATGTTCTCCACGATGCCCAGCACGGGGATGTTCATCATCTTGGCCATGTTGACCGCCTTTTCGACGATCATGCCCACCAGCTCCTGGGGGCTGGCGACGATGATGATGCCGTCCACGGGCAGGGACTGGAACACGGTCAGCGGGACGTCGCCGGTTCCGGGAGGCATATCGACGTAGAGGCAGTCCACGTCGCCCCAGCACACGTCGGTCCAGAACTGCTTGACGGTGCCGGCGATCAGGGAGCCGCGCCAGATGACGGGGTCGGTGTTGTTCTCCAGCAGGAGGTTAATGGACATGATGCCCACGCCGGTCTTGGAGTAGGCAGGCAGCATGCCGTAGTCATTGCCCAGGATGGGCTCGTCCACGCCAAACATGCGGGGGATGGAGGGGCCGGTGATGTCCGCATCCAGGATGCCGGCCTTCTTGCCCGCGCGGGCGGTGGCGCTGGCCAGCAGACCGGTGACGAGGGACTTGCCCACGCCGCCCTTGCCGGACACCACGCCGATGACCTTCTTCACTTCGCTGCCAGCATTGGCAGGCGCCAGCAGGGACGCCGGGCTCGGATTGGAGCACTTGCTGGAGCAATTCGCACAATCGTGATTACATTCAGCCATGAAAATACACCTCGGTTGATTGGATTCCAATAGGTATTCGCCGGGATCGACAAAAATCCTGCAAGCGGGGGAAATTTACCGGGAATCCTCCTTCCGTCTTCGTTCGCGTTTTTCAAACGCTCACGAATCCACCTCCCTCGAGAGGGAGGCTTTTGGCCGCCGTCTTGCTGCGGCACAAAAATGTACAGGTGAGCAGACAAGTAGCGGTGCGAACAGAGGCTCCCTCTCGAGGGAGCTGGCTCCGCGTTTACGCGGAGACTGAGGGAGTTTTCCAGCACAGACAATGGAAAAGGACTTACCCGCCAAACCTATTGAACCACGCCCGCTCGGAGGATTCCTTCTTCTTCGGGGACTTCACCGGGTCGGCAGCAACGCCCACGGGCAGAAGACACACCAGCTCGTACTCCTCCGGCACGCCCAGGATGCGCGCCATCTTGTCGCCGATGCGGTCAGTATCGGTGATATGCCCCTCGTACCAGCAACTCTCATAGCCCAGGGCGACGATGGCCAGCAGCATGTTTTCGATCGCGGCGGAGTAATCCTGCACGGCGAAGCAGCGGTCGCGGTAAGCGATGATGCGTCGGGTCAGCACGCAGATGTAAGCCGGGGCCGTCTCCGCCACGGGTGGATCGATCACCGCGCGGAGCTTCGCCAGCACCTCGGGATCGTCCACGGCAATGAGGCTGGTGGTCTGCTTGTTGCAGCCGGAGGGCGCATCCAGACCGGCCTGCATGATGGCAGTCAGGTGCTCGCGGGGGACGGAGGTGGGCAGGTACTTGCCGCGGTAGCTGCGGCGGGCGGAGATCAGTTCCAGCATCGTCATGGTGGACCTCCTTGATGTGGGATATGATACAGCACGGGCCGCAGATTGCCGCCCCTACGGTGCATAAGCCAGGCCTTCCCCTTGAGGGGAAGGTGCCCAAAGGGCGGATGAGGTGATTCCCGTACGGCTGACCCACAACACCTCATCAGTGAATATTGCGGGGTGCGGCGGGCGACCAATGGCCGCCCCTACGGAAAACACACGGTAGGGGCGGCAATCTGCACAGATGCTATACCAAAACAAGGCACGACCTTTCGGCGGTGCCTTGTGAAATGGCGGGTTAGACTTCTTCCTCCAGCAGGGTAAGGAGGTCGTCCTCTTCCTCTTCGGGCATCTCGCCGGGGTCAGCCTCGGGGGCGACGGGGGCGGCGGAGGCAAAGATCTCGGCGCGGATGATGGCGTCGATCTCACCCGTGATCTCGGGGTTATCGCGCAGGAACAGACGGGTGTTCTCGCGGCCCTGGCCGATGCGCTGATCCTTGTAGGAGAACCAGGCGCCGGACTTGTGGATGATGTCGCGCTCCACGGCCATGTCCAGCAGGGTGCCTTCCTTGCTGATGCCCTCGCCGTAGACGATGTCGAACTCCGCCGTGCGGAAGGGCGGGGCCACCTTGTTCTTCACGACCTTGACCTTGGTGTGGTTGCCCACGACTTCGGAGCCGTTCTTGAGCTGCTCGCCGCGGCGCACGTCCAGGCGCACGGAGGAGTAGAACTTCAGCGCGCGGCCGCCGGGGGTGGTCTCGGGGTTGCCGTACATCACGCCGACCTTCTCACGCAGCTGGTTGATGAACACCGCCACGCAGCCGGTCTTGTTGATGATGCCGGCCAGCTTGCGCAGGGCCTGGGACATGAGTCGCGCCTGCAGACCCACGAAGGAGTCGCCCATCTCGCCGTCGATCTCGGCCTTGGGCACCAGCGCCGCCACGGAGTCGATGACGATCACGTCCAGCGCGCCGGAACGCACCAGGGCCTCGACAATTTCCAGGGCCTGCTCACCGGTGTCGGGCTGGGAGACGTAGAGTTCGTCGATATTCACGCCCAGCTTCTTGGCATACACGGGGTCCAGAGCATGCTCCGCGTCCACGAAAGCAGCGATGCCGCCGGCCTTCTGGGCCTCGGCGACGATATGCAGCGCCACGGTGGTCTTACCGGAGGATTCTGGGCCATAGATCTCCACGATACGGCCGCGCGGAATGCCGCCCACGCCGAGCGCTGCGTCCAGGGTCAGGCAGCCGGTGGGGATGACCTGCACATTCTGCTCGCTGCGCTCGCCCAGCTTCATCACGGCGCCCTTGCCGAACTGCTTGTCCAGGTCGCTGAGCGCATGCTCAAGGGCCTTCAGCTTCTCTTCCTGTGCGGAATTCACAGGGGTATTCTTCTCCGCCTTGGCGGTCTTCTTGGCAGCCATTTCAACAACATCCTTTCGAAAACGAGATGAACTCGTACAGTGTATTTCTGCGATATACCCATCCTAACACAGCGAACAAAGGTTTGCAAGGGGAACACGCAAATTTTTCTTTGGGGAAATCATCCCATGCGGTAGATCAGGCTGTACGTCTCTGTATCATAGCCGATTTTGCGGTAAAAATCACTGCCGCCGCCGGTGAGAACCCTGCCGCCCAAAGCCTTGAATTTGCGGTAATGCGCCGTCAGCGCAGCGGAGGCCAGACCCCGGTGCTGGTAGTTCATCGCGGTGCACAGAGGTTCCATGTAGCACAGGCCGTTTTCCGGCACCCACCACATGCCGGAGTAGCACACATACTCCCCCGCTTCGTTGGCGATGACCACATTGTGCTCATAGGTTGAATGGGGCGGTGGGGCCATGAGGCTGCTCTGCACATCGAGGAAGGCTTTGTGCGGGTTCCAGTCGGAGCTGTCCGGTTTGTCCCAATCCCTGAAGGGCCCCAGCTCCCACTCGTTGAAGCCGCTCCAGGTGCACCTGGCCAGCTTGAGGGCGTCCACCTCCGCCGCATCAACGAAGTGATAGCCTTCTGGCAGCTCGTAGTTCAGGGTGGATTTCGTCATGTCGAGGCGATATTCGTGCTCTTTTTCGGCCAGCGCCCAGCCCTGCTTCTCCGCCGCGGCGATCAGCGCCGTCTGCATGGGATCGAAGACGAACTCCGGCGGACCGAAGCTGGCCGGGAGCATCCCTGCGGCATAGCCGACCATGTCCCCTGCCAGGGACTCGTAGCCGGGGCGCAGGGCAAAATGCAGGCTCGTCACCGGATTCTCATGGAACAAAAAGCCCACCACCTTCTCCCCCTCCAGCCAGAAGCGGCACAGGTGCAGGTAGTCCTTGTTCATCCAGGATTCCGTGATGGCATATTCAAAATAGGGGGCCTCCACCCGGTTGGCGTCGTAGACCTCCACGAGAAAGTCCCAGGCCATATTGACGTCGGTCAGCAAATTGAATTGCCTGGTCGTGATCGCAGCCATATCGGTACCTCCCTTTCTGCTGATGCTGACATTTTACCACAGCGAGGGAGGGGGCGCAAGGAAATCCTTGCAGGAGCAGCCCGCATGTGCTATATTGAAATAGGAGCAAAAGGGGATGAAATCCCCCCTGCAACCGCTGGTTGCAGTAATTTCCACCACCTGTATGCAGACATTTCCGCCCTTTGGCACTATGATGGAGCCATCCCCACGGAAAGGAATGATGATCACTTGAAACTCAGCGACAAGATCTGGGTCTGCCGGAAGAAGGCAGGCCTTTCCCAGGAGGCCCTGGCAGAGAAGATCGGCGTGAGCCGCCAGGCCATTTCAAAATGGGAGACCGGAGAGGCGTCCCCCGAGATCACCAAGCTGCCCCTGCTGGCGCGGACCTTCGGGGTCACGGCAGACTGGCTGCTGGATGACGCAGCCGAATTTGAAGAGGACGCCCCGGAAGAGGCTCCCGCCGAAGAATCCCCTGCCCCGGCGCAGGACGCGCCCATGCAGACTTACCCCGAATGGATTGACCACCTGCCCGGCTTCCTGGGGCGGATGGTCAAGAAGTACGGCTGGCTCTTCGGCGTGCGCATGGCCATCAGCGGCGTGCTGTTCATCATGATTGGCCTGGTGGCCAACGCTATGTTCACATCCATGGGCAATTCCTTCAATGACATGACCGGGGGGATCTTCCCCGCCACGCAGAATGCAGGGATAACCTTCTACGACGAGGCCGGCAACATCGTCTCTCCCTCTCATTTCGGGCTGACCGATAACGATCTGGCCGCCCTGGGATGGAGCAGCTCCTCGGTCGATCCCTTCGGCATGACCGTCAGCATGACTGAGCCCTTCGATATCTTCTTCGGCTTTATCATCTTCCTTGGCCTGGCGCAGCTCATCGGCGGCGCGGTGCTGGCGTGGTATCTGAAAAAGAAGGGGCAGGAACAACTGTAAATGCATATCGGGCCGCTGTCCGCCGGGATGGCGGCCTTTGCTGTGCGGTGGATGCAGAAATTTTTGCATGCCCTCTTGACAAGCGGTGAAAACTGATATAGAATAGCATCGTCAAAAGGTCAAAGAAAGTCAAATGTCAGACGAACGACTACGCTTCCAGCAAGGAGGGCTGCTTATGAATATGAACCAGTTTACCCAGAAGACCATCGAGGCCATCCAGCGCGCCCAGCAGCTTGCGGTGGAATACGGCCACCAGCAGGTGGATCAGGAGCATATGATGCTTGCCCTCACGGAGGACAATGCCGCCCTGATCCCCCAGCTGCTGGCAAAATGCGGCTTGTCTGTGGATGCCCTGCGCGCCGCGCTGACGGATGCGGTGGGGCGCATCGCCCGCGTATCCGGCCCCGGCCGCGAGGCCGACAAGGTCTACATCTCCCCCGATTTGGAAAAGGCCCTGATTGAAGCCGAAGCCCGCGCCAAGCAGATGAAGGACGAATACCTCAGCGTGGAGCATGTCTGGATGGGCCTGTGCGGCAAACCGGGAGCCCGCGTGAAGGATATTTTGAAGCGCGTCGGCTATGACGAGAAGGCCTTCCTCAAGGCCCTGTCCGAGGTGCGCGGCGCGACCCGCGTCACCACCGACAACCCGGAGGAAACCTACGACGCGCTGAAAAAGTACGGCTCCGACCTGGTCGAACTGGCCCGGCAGAACAAGCTCGACCCCGTGATTGGGCGCGACGCGGAAATCCGCAACGTCATCCGCATCCTCAGCCGAAAGACCAAGAATAACCCGGTGCTCATCGGTGAGCCCGGCGTGGGCAAGACTGCCATCGCCGAGGGCCTGGCCCAGCGCATTGTGGCGGGTGACGTACCGGATTCCCTCCGGGAGCGCACGATCTTCTCCCTGGACATGGGCAGCCTGATCGCAGGCGCGAAGTTCCGGGGCGAATTTGAGGAGCGCCTCAAGGCCGTCCTCGCGGAGATCAAGAAGAGCGAAGGCCGAATCATCCTCTTCATCGACGAGCTGCACACCATCGTCGGCGCGGGCAAGGCCGACGGCGCGATGGATGCGGGCAATCTGCTCAAACCCATGCTGGCCCGGGGCGAACTGCACTGTATCGGCGCAACGACCCTCAACGAATACCGCCAGTACATCGAGAAGGACGCGGCCCTTGAGCGTCGCTTCCAGCCGGTCATGGTGGGCGAGCCTACAGTCGAGGACACCATCGCCATCCTGCGCGGCCTGAAGGAGCGCTACGAGGTGTTCCACGGCGTGAAGATCCAGGATGCGGCCCTGATCGCTGCGGCGACGCTGTCCAACCGCTACATCACCGACCGCTTCCTGCCGGACAAGGCCATCGACCTGGTGGACGAGGCCTGCGCGATGATCCGCACGGAGATCGACAGTCTCCCCACAGAACTGGATGACGTCCGCCGCCGCATCATGCAGCTGGAAATCGAGGAGGCTGCGTTGAAGAAGGACGATGATCAGATCACCCAGGCCCATCTGGCGGAAGTGCAGCGCGACCTCGCTGAGCAGCGCGACGTCTTCAACCAGATGAAGGCCAGGTGGGACGCGGAGAAGGACGCCATCGCCAAGGTGACGAAGCTCCGCGAGGAGATCGAGCGCGTCAACGGCGAGATCGCTGCCGCCGAACGCACCTACGACCTCAACCGTGCCGCCGAGCTGAAGTACGGCGAGCTGCCCCGCCTGCAGAAGGAGCTGGCCGACGAGGAAGCCATCGCCGATCAGGCGAAATCCGAGGACAGCCTGCTGCGCGATCGTGTCACCGACGAGGAGATCGCCCGCATCGTGGGCCGCTGGACGGGCATCCCGGTTTCGAAGCTCATGGAAGGCGAGCGGGAAAAGCTGCTCCACTTGGAAGACGTGCTGCATGAGCGGGTCATCGGCCAGGATGAAGCCGTCACCCGTGTGGCGGAGGCCATCCTGCGTTCCCGCGCCGGCATCCAGGACCCCAACCGGCCCCTGGGCAGCTTCCTGTTCCTGGGCCCCACCGGCGTGGGCAAGACCGAGCTGGCCAAGGCGCTGGCGCAGGCGCTCTTCGATGACGAGAAGAACATGGTGCGCATCGACATGTCCGAGTACATGGAGAAATTCAGTGTCAGCCGGCTGATCGGTGCGCCTCCCGGGTATGTGGGCTATGACGAGGGCGGTCAGCTGACAGAAGCCGTCCGCCGCAAGCCCTACTGCGTGGTGCTCTTCGACGAGGTGGAAAAGGCCCATCCGGACGTGTTCAACGTGCTGCTGCAGGTGCTGGACGACGGCCGCATTACCGACTCCCAGGGCCGTACGGTGGACTTCAAGAACACCATCCTCATCATGACCTCCAACCTGGGCAGCGAATACATTCTGAATGGTATCGAGGACGGCGACCTTACGGAAACCGCCCGCGCACAGGTGGATCGTCTGCTCAAGACCCATTTCCGCCCGGAATTCCTCAACCGCATTGACGAGATCGTCACCTACAAGCCGCTGACGAAGGCGGAAATCAGCCGCATCGTCGGCCTGATGGTGGAGGCGCTGAACAAGCGGCTGGCTGACCGTCAGCTGCGGGTAGCCTTCACCGACGCCGCGATGAACGCCGTTATCGACCAGGGCTTCGACCCGACCTTCGGTGCGCGTCCCCTCAAGCGCTACCTGCAGAGCAAGGTGGAAACGCTGATCGCAAGGCGCATCATTGCTGCGGACGTAAAGCCCGGCGACACCCTCACCGTCGATGTGGACGGGAACGGGAAGTTGTTTGTGGACTGCTGAAAAGAAAACAGGGGCTGCTGCATTTGAACGTGCAGCAGCCCCTGTTCGTGCGTTAACCGTTGCTCATGTCGTTGATATCCTTGATGTCCGCGTTGGTTTCAGGCACGCCGTCCCAGATGGCGAAGGTCACCTTCCAGCCCTTGGACGTGTCCGCTGCGCTGGCAATGTAGAACGTCCAGCGCTGGGCCACTTTGTCCTGATAGATGCGGGCAAAATAGGTGCAGAATTTCAATTCGCCCAGTGCATCGACGGCCTCTTGCCCCACCTCTGCGATGAGCAGCTTCAGCGCGTGATCCCGTGCCTCCTCGTAGGGCATATCGCCCTCCATGGGCAGATCGTAGCCATGGCTGTCGCGGAAGTACTCAAACTGCATCTCCACGGGCCAGAAGCGGATGTCCTCGCCGTACTGGGCGTAGAGGGCTGCCGTTGCTGCCTGCGCGATGGGCGCGGCCTCCTCGTGGGAGAGGTTCTCGACCTCCGCGCTCATGGCGTCCTGCGCGACGGTGACGCGGTAGGAGGGGTTTTGCGGGTCGCGGGCGGCGAAGGTCACCGTCATACCGTCCACCTGCACGGAGTAGGCGCTCTTGTTGGTGAAGATGTCCGGGGACTCGCCGTACTGCTCAAAATCTCCAGCGAAGGCCTTCACGCACAGCTCCATGGCGATGCGCTCCACACCGAAGTGAGCCAGCGCGGCGGGCATGTAGTCCTTGCGCAGGGTGTACATCTTCATCGTGTGGTCGAAGTTGGACAACTGGATGTAGTACAGCTCCTTATCCAGGATTTCACCGGTCATCGCGTCGATCTCGTACAGCGTGGTGACAGGATTGGTGTTGGCGCGCACCTTCCAGACGGGATTGGGCTCGGCGCCGATCAGGATGGCGCAGATGTGGTCGGTCTGAGCGTCCTTCCAGACGATGTCCAGCGCGTCGTCACGGCTGATCTTCACGGTGGAAGCGTCCACATAGGTGGTTTGCTTGAAAAGCTTGCCCTCAAAGGTGGTGGGCTCGTATTGCTGCATGGCCTGGCCGAATTCCACCCAGCGGGACTGATCCCAGTCGAAGCAGGAGCCATACAGGTCGTCATAGCATTCAAAGAGGGTGTCGCCGTTCAGGCCGCTGGGATTGGCGAAAACGAGGCGGGCTGTGCCGTCGCCCTTGACGGTCACGTTGGCGCGGCCATAGCCCAGCTGCTTGACGTTGAACAGCACGGTATAGCGGTCGCTGTTGGCGTTGTAGCGGGCGTTGATCTCGTAGATGCTCTCGTCCATGTAAGGGATAGTATCGTCGTTGAAATGGGTGTGCAGTGTTTTCACTGCGATCTCAACGGCCTTTTCCGGGGTGAGGATATCCTCCTTGTCGGGCGCGAAGGCCTCGTAGGTCTGGAAGAGCACGTAGCGGGCCCAGGCCTGCTCGCTGGTCAGGTCATCCCTGCGGAGGATCTCGCGGCTCACGCTGTCGATCTCGTAGGAGAGAAGCTGATTCTTGCCGGTCTTTTCCGACGTGTTGAAGGTGATCTTCCAGGTGCGCTGGCTGCCCTTGCCCAGCAGCAGCTCGGTCACGCCGGTGTAGTCCTTCACGCCAGCATCGGCAAAGGCGATGTCCCGCGCCTGCTGCCTGGTCAGGTCGCCCTCGCCGGGCAGGAGATACACGGAGGCGGCGTAGGCGTCATACTCCTCATTCCAGGAGGCACTGCGCTGTGCGCCGGGGAGCTTCTGCCCGAAGGCATACCAGGCGTCACACTCCCAGGAGACCATGCCGGTGCCGGCGTAGCGGTAATTGTAGATGCGATCCACGCGGTTCTTCAGCTGAAGCTCGGTGTATTCCGTCCAAGTATAGGGCTCCTCCCGGGAGAGCTCGGCCTGACCGCCCTGCTTGTCAAAGCTGGCGTAACAGGTTGCACCCTCCAGGTAGCGGGGGTAGAACACAAAGTTCCAGTTCAGGCCCAGCTGGTCGTCGCCCTTGGCAAAGTACCACTCCTCCACGCGGTACATGGCAGGATCATCCAGGGGGAGGTCAGCGCCATACTTTTCCTGCAGGAGCTTCACCGCCTGGGCGCGGGCCTCGGCGGAGGACATTTCGCCCTCGCCGGGGATTTCATAGCCATTCTCCGTCGACCAGCCGATGTCGATCATCATCTCCTGGAACCAGTGCTTTTCCTCGGTTGTCCACTCGTAGAACAATCCGCCGAAGGCCTCCCGGCAGATGGCCATGATGGTCTCTTCCTCCGAGTAGCCTTCGCCGTTGCGCAGTGCGCGCATGACGGAGGTATCATCGTCCAGATATATGCCGTTTTCCTGGGCGGTCAGGATGATGGACTGCAGCTCCTCAAAGGTGTATTCGTCCACCGGACGGACATCGCCGTCGTTGCCCTGGGCCATGGGGACGGCCTCCTGCTCGATCACTTCCATGCCGGTCAGCAGCACGGCAGCCACGGCGGTGGCGGTCAGCAGCATCAGGATCAGCGCCAGCGCGACGCCGTATTTCATCTTTTTTCTCACAATAACAGGCTCCTTTCTGTCGGCTCTGCGGATGACCTTCTGCGCCAGAAGAGGGTCCGCATGGAGATGGGCACAGTGGTCTTCAACTGCCCGGGTGATGCTTTCTGTAAGATGCTTTTCATCCATGCTGGTTCCCCCTTTCCATCAGCACGCGAAGGCGCTCGCGGGCCTTTTTCAGCCGGTTGGACACGGACGAAGGGGACAGCCCCAGCGCCTGTGCGATCTCCCGGAGGTTCATGTTCTGGTAATAGTGCAGGAGGATGACCTCCTTGTACTTGTCCGGCAGCAGGACGATGGCCTGCGCCAGATCCTCATGGTCGTCCTCCGCCATGGCGGAAGGAATGGGCAGCGTTTCCGGGGTGACGCGGCGGTCGATGTATTTGAACCACCGCCCGCGCTTCATATCCCGGCAGACATTCACGGCGATATGGAACAGCCAGGTCTTTTCGCTGCTTTCGCCGCGGAAGGTATTCAGGGCCTTATAGGCCTTGAGGTAGGTTTCCTGCACCGCATCCTCGGCGAGGGCTTCGTCATGCAGGATCATGTAGCAGATGTGCAGCAGCGGCATTTGCCAGGCCTCCACCAGCCGGGTGAGGATGGCTTCCGGCAAAGCGGACGGTATGTCAGCTGCACACTGGATGCTGTCGGGGCCCCTTACAGCGTCCATGGACGGTTTCCTCCTTCATGATAGAACTGCTCTTTTGCACCATGTGCGCTCTTTCGTTTCAAGATTCGAACCTTACACCCTATAGACGATGCTTTTCGGGAGAAATTCGACGTCTCAGAAATAAAAACGGAAAAAATGCCCATTTTGATGCGGAGCTGGAGGGAAATTTACATTTTGTCACATTTGGGGAACTGGCAGCGGTGGCGGACGACGGCTCTCCCCGCTTGACAACCATCGCCCCATCCACTACAATAAACTGAACAAAACGCGAGGAGGCGCGCCATGAAACGCCTGATTTCCCTGCTGCTCCTGCTGTGCCTGCTGCCCGTGGGCGCAGGGGCGGAAACGGTTATTATCGACCGCACGAAAAACCTCACCGAAGAATATAAATTCCCTGAGGGCACGCCCATCCTGGAGATCGTATTCCCCCGGGTGTATTCATCGGATTGCGCCATCGTCCGTTACGGCTACGACACGATGATGATCGATGCATCCACCGCCACCGATGAAATGCAGGATCGTGTCCGGGCGGCGCTGTATTCCATGGGCGTGGATTACATCGACGTGGCCTTCAACTCCCATCCCCATGACGACCACATCAACGGCTTTATTCCCGTCGCGGAGTATTTCCCCGTGGGGCGGCTGGTGCTGGCCTTCGAGGAGGATTTCGACGAGAACATGAGGCGCGTGGTGGATTACTACAACGCCAAGGACATTCCCATCGAGCATGTGGAGGATGGCGACGTGTTCTATATGGGCCCGGAGGAGGATGTGGTGATCCGCGTCATCCAGCGCAACGATTCTGGCACCTGGGAGGCCAATAACCGCTCCGCCATGCTGCATATCCAGTTTGGTGACCGTGCCATCCTCTTTACCGGCGATGTGGAAAACCATGCGCAGCGCTCCTATTTCACCACCCCGCCTGAGGGCGGGCTGAAGGCGGATATCCTCAAATATCCCCACCACGGCCAGGTCAAGCTGGATGACCGCTTCCTGGAGCTCATCGACCCGGAGCTGGTCTTTATGAACGGCGCAAACGCGGTCATGGACGGCGCGAAGAATTATCTGGACAAGAAAAAAATCCCCTACCTGGTCGGTTATGTGGGGCTGACTCGCCTGCGGACCGACGGCAAGGTCTGGGTGGTGGATTATTTGCATGAGATCTACACCGACCGGGACACCAAGAATCCCGACTACCAATGAGGAGGCTCCCATGCGCTACCAGTATCTGCTGATCGACAACGACAATACCCTCATGGATTTCAACGCCGCTGAGGCAAAAGCGCTCATCGACGTGCTCAGGAATCACAGCCTTCCTACCGACGAAGCGACTGTCCACACCTATCATGAGATCAACGACGCGCTGTGGAAGGCGCTTGAGCGGGGCGAAACCACCCAGCCTCAGCTCAAGGTGGAGCGCTTCCGCCAGCTGCTGACGGCGCTGAACCGGCATGACGTGGATGCAGCTGCCATCGCTGCGGAATATGCTGCAGGCCTGGGCAATCATGCCGATCTCCTGCCCGGCGCAGAGGATTTCATCCGGGCGATCCATGGAAAGGTGAAGATCGCACTGGTCTCAAATGGCGTGAGCGCCATTCAGCGAAGCCGTCTTGCCAAATGCCCTCTGACGCCTCTTTTCGACGCCATCGTCATCTCCGAGGAGGTCGGCGCAGCCAAGCCTGATCCCAAGCTGCTTCAGGTCGCCATGGAGATGCTGGGTTGTACGGACAAGTCGCAGGCCGTCATGATGGGCGACAGCCTCACCGCGGATATCCCGGCAGCAATCAATGCAGGTGTGGACAGCATTTTCTTCAGCCTGAAGGGCAAGACCAGTGATGTGCCGACCTACACCGTTTTCAACCATGCCGAAGCGTTGAAGATTCTGGAGGGCTGAGAAGAACCCTCTCAACCGCTTTCGCGGGAGCTCTCCCAGAGGAAGATCCTTTGAAGCAAGCGGAACCCAAAGACTCTCCCTCCGGGGGAGCTGGCAGCGTTAGCTGACCGAGAGGGCTTAACCTTCCCCGTTGCGGGGAAGGCGGATGAGGCCCACACGTCCGCAGACGTGCCCCTGTTACATCAATTCGGAGGTACACGATATGAAAATATCCAAGCGCGATGCGCTGATGTGGTACAACTTCTTTGCCCAGCTGGACGAGGATGAACCCCTCATGCCCCGTCAGCAGGAGATCGCTCTTGCGGTTCTCAGCCAGATCGAGCTGGCTGAGGAGGCCCGCATCAAGGCCCTGCGCGCCGAGATTCCCGATCTGCAGACCATCGCGGGCAGGACTTATTTCGTTGGCGATGCGGAGAAGTTTTCCAAGGGCTGCCGCTCCTGCCTGACCGGCACTGGTTTGTCTGCCATACGCAAGACCAACAAGTGCAACATCAACTGCCGCTTCTGCTATAATCATGGCGAGCTGGACTGCCAGCCCCCCATCGGCGAAGGAATGTGGGAGATCGGCGGCACCAAGTTCCGCGAGGAGGACATTGACCTCCTGCTGTCCATCCAGAAGAAGCCTACTGGTGTGAGCTATGTCTACCTTGAGCCCTTCATGGAGATCGAGAAGTATTACGGTATCATCCGCAAATTCCACGATTCAGGCGTGCATCAGCACATGTACACCAACGGTACCCTCTGCACGGAGGAAAACCTGCGTGCCTTGGGTGAGGTTGGCCTGGATGAGCTGCGCTTCAACCTGGGCGGCACCAATTGCGCGGACAAGGTCATCGCTAACATGAGGCTGGCGAGCAAGTACATCCCCGTGATCGCCATCGAGACCCCCATGACCCCGGATTTCTACGAGCAGTTCCAGCAGAAGAAGGACGAGATCCTCTCCACCGGCATCGCCTTCATCAACTGCGCTGAGCTCCACCTGAATCCCAACAACATCGGCAACTACGAGGGCGAGCCGATGTACATGACCCGCCACGGTTACCTCTCCCCCATCTGGAGCCATGAACTCACCTGCCGCCTGATGAAACAGTGCGTGGAGGAGCAGTGGCCCATCGTGATCCACGACTGCTGCAACATGACCAAGTTTGCCCGCGACCTGAATGTGAAGGTACATGAGGGCGGCTGGTTTGGCGCGAGCGCGTACCACTCCGAGTTTGACGGCATTCCCTATGCTGCCTTCCTGCCAACGCTGGAGGATGAGGACTTCCGTTTCGTCGAGGATGAGGAGCTCCCCAAGGGCTACCGGCCGGGAGATATCGTGCTGTAACTGAAGCCTGATTCAGCTGCCGTTCGGCTGGCGCAGTCTGCCTTGAATCGGGTAAAAAAGAAAAAATCTCCATGCAATGTATTGGCATGGAGATTTTTGTTATCCAGCAAAAACGGCCTTCCTCCGGCGGAAAACCGAAGCAAGGCCGAAATATTAGCAATTTCAGAGCTGGGATCAATCGCGGCAGACGATGCGGCCATTCTCAATGCGGTCACAGACGGCCAGGGAAACCAGCTTCACGCCCTTGCCGCGCATCTGTGCGCCGCCGGGCTGCCAGCCCTTTTCGATACAGACGCCTGCGCCCACCAGCACGGCGCCGGCTTCCTCCACGATCTGCATCAGACCGTTGATCGCGCCGCCGTTGGCCAGGAAGTCATCGATAATCAGCACACGCATGCCCTTCTTGAGGTACTTGCGGCTGACGCGGATGACGTTGTTCTTCTGGTGGGTGAAGGAATACACATCCGCGGTGTACACATCGCTGCCGATATTGCGGCGCTCGCCCTTCTTGGCGAAGATCACCGGGATGTTGCCAAAGGCCATTGCGGTGGTCATGCCGGTGATGATGCCGCTGGCCTCCACCGTCAGGATGCAGTCCACCTGCTCATCCTTAAAGGCTTCGTAGAACGCCTGACCCATCTCCACCGCCAGACCCACGTCGATCTGGTGATTGAGGAACATATCCACCTGCACGACCTCCGTGCCAATGCCGATGCCTTCTGCTTCGATCTTCCGCTTGAGGGACTCCATGTGCATTTCCTCCTGTTGTAGTGTTGATCTATTCTACCGTATTTGACGGCGGCCGGCAAGAGGGATTTTACGGCGTGATCCACCCGCGCTGAAGGGCTACCTGATACACGCCCTCCACCATGCCCTCGGCGAGCTGGGTCTGGTATTCGGGGGTAGCGAGCTTGATGTCCTCTCCGGCGTTGGACATATAGCCCATTTCCACCAGGAAGCAGAGCATCTTCGCCCAGTTGTTGCCGACGTAGTTGTCATTCAGGGCGACGTTGCCGGTCTCGCTCACCAGCTCAAAGCCGGTGGACTTCTTCATTTCGTTCAGGAAGGTCTGGCCCAGGGCCTTGTATTCCTCCGGGGAGGCCACGGCCTTGGCGTAGGTGGAATTGCGCGGACCATAAACCTGGATACCCGTGACCTTGGTGCTCTTGGTCAGATTGCAGTGCAGCCGCAGCAGGATGTGCGCGCCCGCCTCTTCGGCGATGTTGCAGCGATCCAGGTTGGTGCGGAAGTCATCCTGCTTTTCGCGGGTCATGACAACCGTTGCGCCCTCCTTCAGCAGCATATCCCGCAGCCTCATGCCTGTCTCCAGCACAACGATGGACTCCTTGCGCAGGGTCGTCTTGCCCTGGGCCATGCCGCCGGTGTTCAGCACGCTGCCGGTCAGGCCGGGGCCCTTGTCCTCGCGGAAGCCATGGTGGTTCTCCTGATGGCCGGGATCGATGCACACCACCACGCCGGAAAGCCGTCCGGGCTGCTGCTCGGGGGCTTCGGGAGCCTCGTAGGCCTTACGAACCTCGCCGGCCCGCTTGGAGCTGCCCTTGCCATTGCGGATCTGCACCTTGAACAGCGTCCGCGCGTAGGTCAGGTCGGAAACGATCTCGCCCTCGTACAGCCCCTCGTCATTCACCGGGTACACCGGGATGCTGGCCTCCTCCTGAATGGAGCGGAAGTAGAGCATCATGAAGTCCGAGCCTGGCGCCATGAAGGAATACTTGAAGCCGATGGTGGTCTCCGTCAGCTGGAGCTGCTTCACCGCCACATTGGACTTGCCGCTGGGCGCAACGTAATCCGCCGCAGCCGGGATCTGCACCGTCTCTTTGGCGAGGTTCTTCAGCTCCAGGCTCTCCACCGTGACGGTGTACTTGCCGCCAGCCTCGCTTCGCAGGTCGATTGTGCCGGTGAAGTGTCCGTCGGGGGCATAGAGGGTCTTGATGCCCTTCTCGCTGGGGCCCTTGTAGTGCAGGCGAACCCATCCGTCCTCCAGGGTGAAGTCGTAGGTGAAGCCCGTTTCCTGGGGCGTAAGGGTCAGCTCCGCATCTGCCAGCGCCGCGAGGGGCAGCAGGCAGCACAGGAGCAGCAGAAACAGCAGAAACAGCAGGAACAGCTTTCGCATGGCGGTATTTCCTTTCTGGATGAAGTTTCCCCTCGGCTGCGGGTGCAGACAGAGGGGAATGCCTTACCTTCGCTTGAGTTTCTTCAGCAGCGCCTTGATGCGCCCCACAGGGGTGCGGGACTTCTTCAGCGCGACGGCGGCGTCCAGTGCGCCCTGGCGGAAGACATTATTGTTCGGTTCCCGGCGCACGGCCTCGCGGTAGGACTGGTGGGCGTTTTCATACAGTTCCAGCGCCATGAGGACGTGGCCCTGCATGGCAAACCAGGCCCCGGTGCGGTTTTTTGTGCGCATCAGGTGGCGCAGGGCAGATTCCGGGCTGTCGCGGCGGAGCATCTTGTCCGCCAGCGCGATGGCTTCCTCCACCGTCAGCTCACGGTTATAATTTGTCGCGGCGCTGCGGCGGCTGGCGGTCAGCTTCAGTGCCTCCTCATAGGCGAGGTTCAGCGCGATCATTTTTTCCTGTGCGGCTTTTCGTTCGTCCGCATCCAGAAATTTATCAGGGTGACAGGTCTTCACCAGCTGTCGGTAGGCATTGCGCACGTCATCCGCGTTCGCCCCGGCATTCAGACCCAGCACCTCAAACGGATTCCGCGTGTGGAACACCCCCTGCAGCGAGCCGCTGCACCCAGCTCGCGATTGAGTTGACTTCTTTCTTTAAATACATGCGCGTGGGGCTGCGGTCTTGACCCGACGCTGTCGTCCGGCCGCTTATCGGCCGGGCTGCATGATACGTGATTCCCGACAAAGGACGGGCCCAAAGGCTCCCTCCCCGAGGGAGCTGGCATCGCCGTCAGGCGATGACTGAGGGAGTTCCTCCATCAGTCGCCCTTCTCCCTGGAGATCACCGCGCCCAGCGACCTGAGCTTCTGCTCGATGTTCTCATAGCCGCGGTCAATATAGTGGGGCTCGTAGATCTCCGTTACGCCCTTGGCCATCAGACCCGCAACCACCAGTGCCGCACCAGCGCGCAGATCGGTGGCAGTGATCGGGCCGCCGTAGAGCTCCGGCACGCCATCAATGATGGCGGTGCGGTCCACAATGCGCACCTGCGCACCCATGCGGCTGATCTCGATCAGATGGCGCAGGCGGTTTTCGTAGATGGTCTCCTGTACGGTGGATTCACCCTTGGCGGTGGTCAGCAGGGCAGACATGGGCTGCTGCAGATCCGTGGGGAAGCCCGGATACACCTGGGTCTTGATGTTCACCGCGCGGTGCTGCACGCCCACGGAGCGCACACGGATGGAATCATCGCTGTCAGTGACGCGCACGCCCATCTCCAGCAGCTTTGCGGAGAGCGCATCCATATGGGTGGGGATGCAGCCGTTGATGACCACGTCGCCATGGGTGGCAGCAGCGGCGATCATCAGCGTGCCGGTCTCGATCTGGTCAGGGATGACGGCGTAGGTCGTGCTGTGCAGGTATTGCTGGCCGCGGATACGGATCACGTCCGTGCCGGCGCCCTTGATCTTCGCGCCCATGGAGTTGAGGAAGTTTGCCAGGTCAACGATATGGGGCTCCTTGGCGGCATTGTAGATGGTGGTGTTGCCCTGAGCCTTGACGGCGGCGAGCATCACGTTGATCGTGCCTCCCACGGTGACCACATCGAAGAACACGTCGCTGCCGACGAGGTTTTCCGCTTTCGCGGTGATGCGGCCGCCCAGCTGTTCCACCTCAGCGCCCAGGGCCGCGAAGCCCTTCAGGTGCTGATCGATGGGGCGCGCGCCGATGGCGCATCCGCCGGGAAGGTAAACCTCTGCCTCCTGACGGCGGCCCAGCAGCGCACCCAGCAGGTAGTAGCTGGCGCGCAGGCGCTGGGAATCCGCATAGCCGACCTGCCAGCCCTCGGCGGGGCGGGGGTCGACGGTCATGAACGCATTGGGAACATAATCCACCCGCGCGCCCAGGGAACGCAGGATGTCCACCAGGGCGTATACATCGGAAATATCCGGCAGATTCTCGATCGTGCAGGGCTCGTTGCAAAGCAGCGTCGCGGGAATCACCGCCACAGCCGTGTTTTTGCCGCCGCTGACGCGCACCTGACCCATCAGCGGATTGCCGCCGGTGATGAGCATTCTCTCTTTCGTGGGCATGATCTCCGGCTTAACGCCGGTTCACCTCCTGTTGCGGAGGACGGAACGCCCTCCGGTGGAATGGGGGTATATTTTCATACAATGTATCTATTTGCAAGGGACGCATCGCCTGATGGCTACACGTTGACACATTATTATAGCATGTTTCGGCTGATTGCGCAACCACTTGTGTCACATTCAGCGGCGGGACACAAAAAGAGGGCCCTCCCACGGTGGGAAGGACCCTCTGAATGGTTATGGAACTTTGACGGATTCGGCCATGCGGATGGCCTCCTCGCGGGTGAGGGAGCCGCCAATGAAGTATTCTGTCGCCCCGTCGATCCAGACAGCGCTTTCGTACTGGTAGTTGGAAGAGCAGTAGATGGACTGTCCGTTGGAGAGCGTGACATATTCTCCCGCTTCGTTCTGCTCAACATAAGTCATTGTACAACTGGGATCGGTATAGAACGTCCAGGTGAAAATGATAGAGTCCTTTTGGTCGGGGGTAGCAACGATCCAGCAGAATTCGCGTAAAAGCTCCTGCTCGCCATCGACCATGACATTTAACATGATCTGATAGGATTCATACCGTTCGGGTATCCACGTTGGAATAGGGAATCTGCCAGCAAACTCGAAGGCTTCCTCCATGGAATCAAACATGTAGTTGCCGCCCGGAAGCGGTTTGTGCTCGGCCTGGGCAACCTGCGATTGAGGGCCTTTGTTCCCTTGGATGATGTACCAGCCCTCGTCCTCGGACTGCGTTGCTTTGAGTTTTTCATACTCAATGAATGCCGGCAGCACCATCACCACGATGATCACGATGGCCGCCACGACCAGGTGGGGCAGACCGAAGGACAATGAGAGGTTCAGCTTGAGCTTGACGTGGTTTTGGACAGTGCTTTCTTTGATCCTCTTCTGCGGCTGGCTTGCCATCGCCGTCCGGATGAGGTTCTCCTGCATTTCGGGGGTGGTGGTCAGGCCGGACAGGACGCTGTCTACGGCGCGCTTCAGGTCATTCATGGCCGTCCACCTCCTCTGTCAGCACCTGCTTGAGCAGGCCTTCCGCCTTTTTCAGCCGTGCGTGCACGGTAGAGACATCCAGGTGAAGCACCTGGGCGATGTCACGCATCGACAGCCGCTGGTAGTGGTAGAGCAATATGACCTCCCGGGATTTCTCCGGAAGGTTCATCACATCCAGCAGGAGGGTGCGATCCTCCGGCTCCACCGCAAACAGCGCGGGAGGCAGGCTTTCCAGCGCACGGGCCGCGTCCACATGGCGCATCCACCGGGAACGCTGGATGTCATGGCAGACATTCAGTGCAATGCGGCACAGCCAGGCGCGATCGTTCTGGATGCTGCCGCGCTCGTATTTGGGCATGGCCCGCCAGGCCTTGATGAAGGTTTCCTGCAGCGCATCTTCGCAAAGGGCGTAGTCCTGCAGCTGGAGGAAGCACAAGCGCAAAAGCATGTCGGAGTACGCCCTGACCCAGATGGTCAGCCGTGCCTCCCGTTCAGCCTCTGCCATGTTGATCCCTCCCTTCGACCGTATAACGATGCAGCGGCGGATTTTGTTGGGCTCTGCGGAAAATTATTTCAGCCCGTAGTGTTTTTTGATGCTGACGCTGGCCTTCACCCGTCCCCGCACGGTGATACTTCTGACCACCTGGAAGAGCTGCTCCTCATCGCAGCCCTCGTGGATGATCAGCAGCCCGTAGCCGTTTACATCCACGCATTCGCCGGTGCGGCACATCTCCTCCACATCCTTCGCGGTGATGCCGTACACGCCGATGAACCAGCCGTGTTCGCTCTCGGCCTTCTGCTCATTGCGTCGGATGATGTGGTCGGTGACGCTTTGCTGCCTTTGAAGCTCTGCACGCACGGCCTGATTAATGAAATCGCTGCGGTTGGAGTAATAGCCGTTGTCCACCAGCAGGTCGATGGAGGAAAGTGTCGATGTGTTGATGTTGACGGATACCTTCTCGGTGTAGGACTCAGGAGACATAGGGACTCCTCCTTGGGTGATATATATGCTCCATATGGAGCATAATGAGGATATCATGCGAAGAAGCCTCTGTCAAGAACAAAAAAGGAAGCCCCCGCAGGGACTTCCTGATGATATACGCTGGATTATTCTGCAGCTTCGGTGGTATCGGTGTTTTCGGTGGTCTGAGCGGCAGCGGCAGACACAGCAGCGGCGGCATCCAGGATGGCCTGGGCTTCCTCGGAGTAGACTGCGTTGGCGGCGGCCATCCACTCGTCGATGGCGGCGTAGTAAGCTGCATCCTTGGCGCTCTGCAGCAGGTTAGCCTTGAAGGCGGCATGCAGCTCATCGGTCAGCTCCACGGGGCCGGCAGGCACGTCGGCGACATACTGCAGGATGTGCACGCCGTAGTCGGTCACGACAGGAGCGGTCACATCGCCGATGTTGTCAACGGTGAAGGCCTGATCGCGGAAGGCGGTGACCCAGTTGGTGGAGTCCATATGAACCTCGTAGCCCGCAGCGATGGAGGCTTCATCCATCATGCCGGGGTCGGTGGTGTACTCGGGGATCAGCTCGGCAAAGGTCTTGCCTTCGGCCAGCTTCTGGTTGATCTCGTCCACCTTGGGCTGCACGTTGTTCAGGATGGCCAGACGGGCATTCTCAACTTCCTCGGCAGAGATGAGGGCCTCAGTCACCTCGCCGCCCTCCTCCAAGGTGTTCTGCTGCTCCTCGTAGGCGGCCTGCAGCTCGGTGTAAGCGGTCAGCAGGGCCTCGTCGGCCTCCAGCAGGATATGAGTGACCAGACGGTAGCCGGCAGGCTTGTAGTAGATATCCACGACGTAATCGCTCATGCCGTACATGGCGTACATCTGGTTCATGTACTGGGTCTGCTCGTAAGCGGCGGCGTCATTCTCGTAGATGGCCTTGTCGGTCTCGACCAGGTCGTTGTAGTATTCCACAACCTCCTCGTCGGTGACGGCGACATCCTTGGTAATGACAGCGGAGAGCTTATCATAGCCAGCGTACTTGATTGCATCGGCCTGGTAGCTCTCGGCGGTGTAGCCCATGGACTCCAGCTCGGCCAGCACGCTCACCATGGTGGTGTTGCGCTGCTCCTCGGTGCTCTCCTCGGTGATGCCGTAGTAGGCCATGCCATTGGCAATAACAGCTTCCCACTGGGCCTGCGCATCGGCGATGGCAGCGTTCTTCTCGTCCTCGGTCAGGGACAGGCCCATTTCGACGACCTTCTGGTTCATCACGGCGTACTCAACACCAGTCTGCAGGGCAAACTGCTTGAGCATCGCAGCCAGCTCGGCCTCGGTCACGTCATAGCCATAGTTGGTGTAATAGCTGTTCAGCGTGGCCAGATAGCTTTCATATTCAGCACGGGTCACCTTCTCATTGCCAATGGTGATCATGACGTCATCGGGATTGCCGGTGGAGACGGCGGGCAGGGTGGTATTGGCATCCGGCGCGGTCTCTTCCTTCTTGCAGGCGGTCAGCGCAAGGCACATCGCCAGCATCAGCAGGAGGGCCAGCAGTCGCTTCATTGTCTTCATGGTTGCAGGTTCCTTTCCTTTTGCCCGCGTCCTGCGCAGGCGCTGGATACTATTATGACACGTTTTTTTGTTTTGTGCAATGCCTGAAGAAAAAAGTTACAGCCTATTCACATTTCTTCAGCCGTTTTTCACACGGGTCACGCTGCTGTCAGACGCTGCCATAAAACGCGGTTTTCCCGCATAGGATGCGAAAAAAGGAGGTTGCGCATCATGCTGGAGCTATTCGCGATCATGCTCAGGGAATGCATGTTTTTTCTCGGCTATATCACGGGAAAATCCGAATTTCCCAAGCAACTCTCACGGGAAGAGGAGGCTCCCCTGGTGACCCGAATGCTGGAGGGAGATGACGAAGCCCGCCAGACGCTCATCACCCACAACCTGCGCCTGGTGAGCCACATCGCCCGAAAATACACCGTGCCCGGCTACGGCCCGGACGATCTGATCTCCATCGGCGTGATCGGGCTGATCAAAGGAGTGAACAGCTACAAGCCCCAATCCGGCACAGCGCTGGGAACATATGCGGCCCGGTGCATTGAAAACGAGATCCTCATGACCCTCCGTGCCAGCCGCAAACGGCGGGGGGATGTGTCCCTGCAGGACAGTGTGGGCACCGACGGCGAGGGCAACGACATCACCTACATGGACATCCTGGGAACGGACCCGGATGACTTGGAGAACGCTGTCATCCGCCGGGTGACGCTGGAGCGGGTGCATCAGGTGCTGACCTCCCTGCCCGCCCGCGAGCGGCTGGTGCTGGAGATGCGGTATGGGTTTGCCGATGGAAAGCAGCATCCCCAGCACGAAGTGGCGCAGGTGCTGGGGATCAGCAGGAGTTATGTTTCGAGGGTGGAGAAGAAGGCCATCGAGCTGCTGCGGGAAGCCATCGAGACATAAAAACCCCGGCCTCCGCAATGGAAGGCCGAGAGAATCAGGCGGACGGATTTCTCGTCCTGCCAAGAAGATAGTCGATGGATACGCCGTAGAAATCAGCCAGCACGAGGAGCTGCTGGCCTGCAATGTCAGCCTTGCCCTGCTCGATCTTGCTGTAATGCTGCTGGGTTGTGCCGATCAGCCGGGCGATCTCGGTTTGATTCAGGTCGCGGTCTTCGCGCAGGTCTCGCAGTCGATACATGGGATGGCAGCCTCCTTTTTTGATAATACATTATCAACTACATCGAAAAGATGTATTGACTTTTACGTTTTTTAGACGTAAAATATAGTCGGATACATCTATTAGACGTAGGAAAGGAGGCTTTTCATGTCCAGATCTCTCAACGACGAGCTTTGTGCGAGCCTGATCCACAACCTTACATTCCTCCGTCGTCAATACGGCCTGACAAAGAAGGCCATGGCCCAGTTGCTGAGGATTTCGCTGTACAGCCTGAATCTGCTGGAAAAAGGAACGATTCCGCCTCATCTCGGTGTCGAGATGATTTTCCAAGCGCAGGATTGTTTTGACGTCACCATCCAGCACTTGTTTGAGAAAAGGCTGTGAGCACAAAAACACCCGCTGCGTACCAGTGCAGCGGGTGTATCTGCGTTCAGTGCTCAGAATTACCTTTTAATATCATAATTCATATTCGCCAGATTCTTGATGGTCTTTACATCATCCGTGATATTCGCATCACCATGAATCGTGTGCTTGATGACCGAGGAGGCCACGGCGAAGTTGATCATGTCCATGGGCTTGTAGCCGTGGATCATGGCGTAGATCAGGCCGGAGGCAAAGGCGTCGCCGCCGCCCACGCGATCCAGGATGTTGAAGGTGAAGAGTTTCGATTCGAAGGTGTGGCCTTCGTACCACATGAAGGCCTTCAGGCTGTTTTCGGAGCCGGAATGGGCATAGCGCACATGACGGGCGATGCACTTGAGGTTCGGATAGCGCTCCACAAACTTCTGGAAGATCTCATCCTGCTGCTCGTAGGAGGGATGCAGGGGCACGCCGTCCTTCCAGTCGCCCTTGGAATGGTCGTTTTCGTCCTTCCAAAGGTGATAGGGCTCGATGCCCATGAGGATGTTGATGTAGGGCAGGCACTCGGTGCAGAAATCGCGGGCATCCTCCCAGGTCCACAGGGTGGAACGGAAGTTGCCGTCAAAGGAGACCGTCATGCCCTTCTTGTTGGCAACCTTGAGCATATCCAGCACCAGCTGACGGCAGTTGGGCGCCAATGCCGGGGTAATGCCGGACAGGTGCAGCCAGTCGTAGCCCTCCAGCAGCGCATCCAGATCCACCTTGGAGAAGTCGTACTCGGTCAGCGCGGAATGCTTGCGGTCATAGATGACCTTGCTGGCGCGGATGCCGTAGCCGGTCTCCAGGTAGTAGGTGCCCAGACGGTGGGTCGGGGTCTCCTCGGGGGTGGAGAGGATCATGGGGGTGCAGTGCACGTCGTTGGAACGCAGGGATCGCACGGCGGATTTGCCCAGGGAATTGTTGGGCACGACGGAGAAGAAGGTGCTGTCCACGCCAAGGTTGGCCAGGGCCAGGGCGATATTGGCCTCGGAGCCGCCGTAGCTGAGCTCAAAGCTGCCGGCCATGCGGATCTTCTCATAATTGGGAGGGGTCAGGCGGAGCATGATCTCGCCCATGGTGATGAACTTCTTGCCGGGATTGGCGTTGATGAGAGGGTTGCGGTGATCCATATATGCGTCCTTCTTTCTGTGCAGGATGGGGCCTTCGACCCTATTCTTTCTGGTTGCGATATGCATATTATAACACAAGCGGAATTCCTGCGCAATGGGGAGGAAGAGCGGCTGACGGCGGAAAAGGCAGTGTTGGCGACAGAGGACCCCTCCGCTCCCCACTGCGATCATCCACCTCCCACTGCGAAAGGGCGGATCAGAAAACAAGGCTCCCCTTCATAGGGGAGCTGTCGCCGCAAGGAGACTGAGGGGTTCACCCATGTCCCAGCGGCCAGGAATACACGAAGCCCCAGTGTGTCTTCCCGTCCACCGTCACGCGGATGAGACTGTACCCATCCCCCAGCTGTGCCAGCTGCTCCATCTGCGTCCATCGGGGCAAATGCAGAAGGGACGTGCGGCTGTTGAGAGGGTCATCCATGAGGTCGATGGGTTCTTCGGTGTTCACCCAGTCACCAAAGGTGAGGGGAAGAGCATTGACCTTCTGACCTTTTGCCAGGGCGTCGTCGGTGATCCACCCGAAGCGATATTGCTCCTCGCTGATAGCATATTGGATCAGCAGCCACCCATCGTACTCACCAAAGACCTGCACCCAGCCGTTGGTGCTGACGGAGGCTTTGCCATTTGCAGCCCGGCCAAATTCCTTGCCCGGGCCCATGTAGACCGGGTACTTGCCCGACCGCAGTTTCACATCCTGCTTCTCAAGGAAGTTATCCCACTCCCCGAGGGGATTGTAGGTATCAGGAGCGGGTAGGTTGGGTTCGCCGGTGCCGGTGATGCGTACATCCTGGACATTGCGGGGCAGGGCGTAAAAATCCACAGCAAGTATATCCGTGGGGAAGCTGAACCTCACCTTGCCGTCGTAGCCGTAGCTGATGTTATAGAAGACAAGCTCGTCTTCCACCACGTCGATCTGGCAGTTTGGGTGGTCGCCGTAGGAAAAAAGGAACAGCCCTTCCTCCCGGATGAGATAGGTGACGCGTTCCTCGATGGTTTCGCCATTGTCGGTGCGTATGCAGACAACCGGGCCTCCAGGCGTGGTGAAGGGATGAACGTCTTCGCTGTACCACAGCTGACTGTAGCCTGTGTTTTCCTGCTGGATGTACAGTGATACATTCAGTTCCTCCGCTTGCGGGATGCCCTTGGCATTGTCCAGCCAGTTGACCCACTTGTTGTCCTCCTGACGGAAACCGTGGAGCATCCGCCCGTGCTCGCAGCGGATGAGGGAGAATCTCACCTGACCCATGGGGGAATCCATCAGCTCGGCATAGCCCTCCAGCTGATAATCCGGGTGGAAGGCGGCCAGATGCTCCAGCACCTCCGCCGGCACGGATGCGGCAATATGGTCCGCAGAGGTTTCTTCCGCCAGGGCAGCGGAAGCCATCATCAAGCAGCAAAAAAGTGCTGCCAGCCACTTGCGCATGCAGATTCCTCCCTTGGATGTTTCTGCATATACAACGTGTCTGGAGCGCAATTTCTTCCATAAAATCAGGAAAATATTCAGATTTCCCCCCGGCTCATCGCGGCCAGCACAGCATTGCGCACCTTCCTGATCATCGGAGACGTACCCATATTGGTCGTGTTCTGCATGGAAAGGATGGTCAGTCCCTCGTTCGGGAAGTTGGCGTAATAGCTGCCCAGCCAGCCGTCCCAACCGTATTCGCCCTGCATGGCAAAGCCCGCCATACGCTCCGGCTCCACGCAGATGCGGCACAGCTTACCGTAGGAGTAGCCGTCCAGGCTGTCCCACAGGTCGCGTTGCACATCGTCGGAAAGCTGCGGGGTCGTCAGGAACTCAACGCTCTTCGGGCTGAGGATGCGCTGGCCATTCCACACACCCTTGTTCAACATCATGTCGGCGAAGTGGCTGTAGTCCTCCAGTGTGGAGACCAGGCCCGCGCCGCCGGACTCGAAGGCTGGATCGCGGTCGTACACGCCGCAGGCAAGATTCATCCCAAGCCACGGAGTGAGGCCGTTTTCACCGCGCTCATAGCAGGTGACGAAGCGTTCCCGCTTGCTTTCCGGCACGAAGAAGGCGGTATCAACCATATTCAGCGGGGTGAAGAGCTCCTCCCGCAGGAAGTCGCCGAAGCGCTTGCCGGAAACGACTTCCACCACTGCGCCCAGCACGTCCGCGCAGGTGGAATAGCGCCAGTGCGTCCCTGGCTGGAAAGCAAGAGGCTGCTCGCCCAGACGGTTCATGAATTCCACCGTGGGGATGCCGCCGCCCTGGCGGATCTTCTCATGGGCCTCCTCGAAGACCCTGGCGGCGCACTGCCCGGCAGGGTCGCCGTCGGGATAGCAAAGCCCGGCAGTCATACCCAGCAATTCCATGATCCACGGCGCACGGGGAGCCTTCGTCAGCTTGCCCTGCGCGTCCACAATTTGCGGATTCCGGAAGCCGGGGAGATAGCGATCCACGCCGTCCATCAGGTCAATGAGGCCGCGCTCAACCAGGAGCATCACGGCAGCGGCGGTGATGGGCTTGGACTGGCTGTACAGTCGGAAAATGGAGTCCCGGGCGATGGGGCGGCCCGACTCAATGTCCGCCATACCGGCCTGGGCGTAGAGAATGTTTTCGCCACGAAGGCGAACAAGGACGTTTGCGCCGGCGCACTCGCGGTTGCTTACGGCAGCCTCGACGATGGCCTGGACACGTTCCTGAAGAGTCATGAGGGTGGCCTCCTTTGCAACGATAGCGTTGATCCTATTATAGCGCTAAATACCTTTGCGCGCAACAAAAAAGCGCATCCCGCAGGGATGCGCCGGCGTGTTACTCGTCCTCATTCAGTTCCGGGAAGATGGGCTTCTGGCACTCGGGGCAGAGATAATCCTCGTCAAAGTCCACATCGGAGGCGCTGAACTCAATCTCGTGGCCGCAGTGGGGGCAGGCATAGACGATCAGGTCGTCCTCGTCCAGCTCCTCGTCGTCCTCAGGTTCGCCGCCTTCGCCCTCGCCATCGAACTCTTCTTCACCAAAGAGGGTTTCCTCCAGGCTGGCCAGGTCATCGTCGATGGACTCGACGTATTCGTTCAGGTCGTTGTGGGCTTCGGTCATGGCGGCCATCTCTTCGGCCATCTCGCCCATGACGGTGAGCATTTCCAGCATCAGCTTGTTGGAGTCCTTCTCCATGTTCAGCTTCATGCCGGCGGCCATGCCCTTGAGGTAGCTGATTCGGTCGGTGAGCTTGCTCATTGGGGTGTTCCCTCCTTGTTGGTTCGGATATATTGCGGGTTGAAGTGATATGGCGTTTCCACCTCATCCGTCACCCGGCAAGCCGGGCGACACCTTCCCCTCGAGGGGAAGGCGCTGCCTCCGTTGACTGACTGCGCCAGCTTCCTCGGGGAGGGAACCTTTTGGCTTCCCCTTGAGGGGAAGCTCCCGCTGCAGCGGGTGATGAGGTGGAAATCAGCAAAGCAGACTACTTTGATAATATGCGATCGTGCTGCAACAAATGCAAGAACTGCCCGACAGACACACGTCCGCCGGGCAGGAGTCTTCGACTCATTTTTTATTCAAGTACAAAGCGCTGCACCCAGTCCCACAAGCTCGCCGTCGGCAGGGGTTTTCGACCCATTTTCTGTCCAATCAAATCCGCCGTCGGCAGACTCAATTCGTATCCGCCGGGTTTCCCGGCGGGGCGGGGCGTTCTCGGCTTTGCCGAGAACATTCCTTACGCGAGCGAACGGCCGGGAGGATGGCTTTGCCATCCGACCAGTGAGCGAGTGCAAACCTTCGTGAAAATCCCCACAGGATTTTCACGAGACGCCACGCGTCTTACTTCGCGCGCTCCATGTACTCGCCGGTGCGGGTGTCGATGCGGATCATGTCGCCGGTGTTGATGAACAGCGGGACCTGCAGGGAGAAACCGGTCTCCAGGGTAGCGGGCTTGTAAGTGTTGGAGGCGGTGTCGCCCTTGAAGCCGGGCTCGGTGTCGGTGACCTCCAGGGTGACGAAGTTGGGCGCCTCAACAGAGAAGGGAGAGCCCTTGAAGAAACGCATGGTGACGTTGGTGCCTTCCTTGACGTAGGGGATGGCGTCCTCCACCTGATCCAGGGACAGGGGGATCTGGTCGTAGGTCTCCACGTCCATGAAGTAGTACATCTCGCCGTCATTGTAGACGTACTGCATTTCCTTGGTCTCGATGATGGCGCGGGGCATCTTGTCGGTGGGGTTGAAAGAACGCTCAACCACAGCGCCGGTCATGATGTTCTTGATCTTGGTGCGCACGAAGGCAGCGCCCTTGCCGGGCTTGACGTGCTGGAAGTCAACGATGTTCCACACACCGCCGTCCCACTCAATGGTAATGCCCTTACGGAAATCGCCAGCAGTAATCATGAATCAATTCCTCCATTGGATGTAAAATCATTAACACAAACGCATCTTGTTGCGATACGCGAGTGAATCCACCAAACAGTATATCACAAAATTGCACGGAAGGGAAGCCCTTTTTCCTTTGGAAAGACGGCAAATTGCAAGTTTTTGCCCTTTCCAAAGGGATTTTTTGCTCTTTTTGCGCCTGTTCACTTGTTTCAAAGCCGGGAACATGGTAAAATGTGTACAGGATTCCAACGGAATATGTAAGGAGTGTGTTTTTCATGAAGAAGCTTCTCATCTGCCTGATGGCTTTTGTGGTGGTGCTTTCCGCTTCCGCCCTGGCGGACGTGAAGGTCGAAAGCGTCACCGAAATGGAGCGCTCGATCTACATCAGCTCGGCCACCAACTGCTACTACAAGCGTGTGGACGGCGGCTACCAGATTTTCGACGTGGACGGCAACGCCCTGAGCGCTGCTTACCCCGACCTGAGCGCCAAGTGGAACGGCCTGTACTACGAGTACCGCTTTGAAGGCGGCCTGAACACCACCGGCCTGCTGGACGCCAAAGGCCAGGTGCTGACGGAGCCGATCTACGGTGAGATCACCTTCAACGGCGAAAGCTGGGCGATGGCTTATGTCCTGGAGCCCACCACCGAAACGAAGGGCGATTTCAAGGATTCCGACAACAATCAGTACATGGTCAAGCGCACCGACGTGCTCTATGAGGGCCGGGTGATCGGCTCCTTCACCCGCGATGAGTTCAACCCCTCCCTGCGCTGGGGCGTCACCGGCAAGTATCTCTATGTCAGAACCACCTCGGATTCCGGCTTCTACATCAGCCGCCATTTCGACATCGTCCGCGTGGACAAGGATTTCAACTCCTCCGAGTTCTCCAGTGTGTACAAGAAGGGCGTGTTCCACAACCCCACCCAGCAGTGGGCCTTCACTGCCGGCTGCACGCTGACCGAGGAGGATGTGACCTACTCCGTTACCTACGATGACCAGAAGGACGCGCTCATCGACCTGCAGGGCAATGTGGTCAAGACCGGCATTGTGTATGACAGCGTGTATCCCCGCGGCGAGTATTTCCAGATCCGCATGAACGGCCTGTACGGCATCATGGACAACAAGGGCAATGTGATCGCCCAGCCTGTGTACGACAACATTCCCTATTCCAACAGGTTCTTCGACAACGATTACCAGACTGCCGTCACCCCTGAGGGACATCTGCACTTCATCGACAAGCAGGGCAATGTCACCGCAAAGGCGGAATATCCCCTCTCCCAGAGCGATTACAAGGGCAGCGGCTACAGCGCGGACTTCGCTGTGGTGAACAACATGGGCAAATACATCGTTTTCACCGCCGCCAAGGGTCAGCTGCCTGAGATGTACGAGGACTTCTCCACGCCCCACGCCCATCATCAGATCCTCTGTGTGCAGAAGGACGGCAAGTGGGGCGCCATCGACGTGAATGGCAACGTTGTCCTGCCCTTCATCTTCCGTTATTCTCCCACCGTCTCTGCCGACAGCACGCTGGTATATGGCTTTGATGACGAGAGCAACAAGTTCCTCTACAAGCTGTCCTTTGCTGACGAGAGCGCCGCTCCCGCCACCTGGACCGAGACGAAGACCTCCGGCGCGGATGCGGAAGCTCCCGTCCTGGCTGATGGCGCGTGGGAGTGCTCCTGCGGCGCGATCAACACCGGCAAGTTCTGCGCCGAATGCGGTGGCAAGAAGCCTGAAGCAGCCCCCGCTCCTGCGGATGATGGCTCCTGGGGATGCGTCTGCGGCTCCGTCAATACCGGCAAGTTCTGCCCGGAATGCGGCGCGAAGAAGCCCGAAGCGCCCGTAGAGCCCCAGTGTGCGTCCTGCGGCTACAAACCCGAGGGAACTGCGCCCAAGTTCTGCCCTGAGTGCGGCAGCAAATTCTGATATGACAGCAAACTGCCCCTTCCTGTATGGAGGGGGCAGTTTTTGTGTGCCTTGAATTGGGAACGGAGACTCCCCCGGCAGCTCCTTGGTGTGATCAGGTGAACTGATCGATCACGCGGGTTTCGCCGGTGTCCACATCCTCAAAGAAATACTGGGTGTAGAGCATATTGGCGTATTCCTTACCCTTTTTGCGCTTCTGCTCGATGAAGCACATGGGCTTGCCGTTCGCGCCCAGGGGCCATTCGCCGCCCTGCACCCACCGGGGCCACTTGCCCGCAGCGGTGGGGAAGACCTCCTTCACCTTCTCCTTGAAGAGCTTCACCCGCTTGCCTTTGGGCAACTCGGCGGGGAGGGATTCCAGCAGCGCCTCGATGACCTGCGCCACTTCGGGGCCATCGACGGCTTCCGGGCAGGCGTCCAGCATGAAGTCGAACTTCTTCTCCAGCGTCTCGTCGATGATGATGCCGTCCTCTGGGAAGGCTTCTGCCAGGATGTTCGACAGGCAACTGTGGATGTTCAAGCAGTGAGCAAGATTACTGTGGCCGCCTTTGCTAAGCTCCTCCCGGAGCATGATCTGTACAGTGAAGGGTACGTTTTCCGCAAAATACCGGGTGTAGCCAGTCTCATCCGTCTCCCTGTGCACGACGCAGGTGACCGTTCCCTCCGGCACGATGGTGTTGAACCAGTCCAGCAGGGCAGGCTCGGCTTCCGTACTCTCCAGCATCTGCGGCACGGTGATGCGGCCCTCGGCAAAGTCAATCCAGAATTGCTTCAAAGTGAGTCCCCCTTGTCAGCTGCTTTGGGCGATTCTTGCTTCCAGGGCGCCGAGCTTCTTCCTGGCGATGAACAGGTAGCACAGCATGTGAACCCCGAAGGTCAGCGCCCAGGAGATGGGATAGGAAACATAGAGCACATCCAGCGTGGGAGTGGCAGCGAAGACCGTCAGGATCCACACCACGCGGAACAGACACGCGCCCGTCAGGCTCACGATCATCGGCATGACGGAATAGCCCACGCCGCGCAGGCTGCCTACCATCACGTCCATCAGTCCGCACAGGCAGTACAGCGGCAGCATGTAGGTCAGTCGCTTCATGCCATAATCCAGCACGGTCACGCCGGTGAGCGGGTCGATGGCCATCGGGTCATCCAGGTACAGGGAGAGCAGCGGACGGCCGCACAGGTACATCAGGTTGCCCATGACCAGACCGATCACCGTCACTGTGGCGACGCACACCCATACGCTTCGGCGGACGCGCCTGATCTTGCCCGCACCCAGGTTCTGGCTGGCGAAGGTCAGCGCTGCCTGGTGGATGGCGTTCATCGATGTGTACACGAAGCCCTCGAGGTTGCCGCCTGCGGAGTTCGCCGCCACGACCACCTCGCCGAAGGAGTTCACCGAGGACTGGATCAGCACGTTGGAAATAGAGAACAGGCTGCCCTGCAATCCCGCTGGCAGACCGACCCTTGCAATGTCGATCAGCTGGCGCTTGTGGATGCGCAGCTCCTTCGGGTCGAGGCGCACCATGCCATTGGATCGCATCAGGCAGATGACCACCAGCACCGCGCTCACCGCCTGGGAAGCCACCGTCGCGATGGCCACGCCCGCCACGTTCATGTGAAAGCCGATAACGAGAATCAGGTTCAGAATGACGTTCACCACGCCGGCGATGGTCAGGTAGATCAGCGGGCGCTTCGTGTCGCCCACCGCGCGCAGGATGGCCGCGCCGAAGTTATACACCATGTTGAAGGGCATGCCCAGGAAGTAGATCTTCATGTAGGTGGTGGCCAGGTCAAGGACGGGGTTGTCCATCATCTGCAGCAGCGGACGGCAGAAGATAAAGCCGATCAGGCCCACCACCACGCCTGCGATGATCGCCAGGCTCATCGCCGTGTGCACGGATTTGTGCACCTGTGCCGGGTCATTCGCGCCGAAGGACTTCGCCACTGCGACGCTGCCGCCCACGCTCAATCCGATGAACACATTGACCATCAGGTTGATCAGGCTGCCCGTGGAGCCCACCGCAGCCAGGTATTCCTTGCCGGCCCAGCGGCCTACGACCACCATGTCCGCAGCGTTGAAGAGCAGCTGCAGGATGCCGGAGGCGATCAGCGGCAGAGAGAACATCAGCACCTTGGGCAGCAATGCACCCTCGGTCATGTCCATTTCATATTTTTTTACGCGTGTCATAATGATTTTCTCCTTTGCATCACATGCAGGTGGATTCCTGCGGGCCGAGATAGCTCTCGGGCATGACGTGGCCTGCGGGATAAATCAGGATGCGCTCGAGACTGAAATTCGGATCCACTGCGCCGATGGTCAGCTCGTTGAGCTCCCGCGTGCAGCGGATATTCACCTTCACCTTGCGGATGTGATTGACCATGGCGTAACACCAGCGGGGATCGCTGTTCTCGCCCGCGCGATAGTCATCCGGGACGCAGGTGACGATCTGCTTTTCGCCGCCGATTTCCAGGGTACAGCGCATGGCGGTCCTGGGCTGCACGGGGCTGGTGGGTGTGAGCCACAATTCGCAGATGTGGTCACCGTCCTTCTCCGCGAAGAAGCGGTAGGTGAGGGAGGGTGCGTCCTCCTCCGGACGGAAGGCGGCGGTGGAGGGATATACCTTGACCGCATTGCCGCTGCGGCCATAGCCAGGCAGCACCCGGAAGGCTGCGCCGTCCACATCGTGCTTCGAGCAGAAGTGATGCGCGTCGATGGTGACGACCTTCTTCACCGGCATGTAGGCGGGCTTTTCGTTGGGGAAGAGCCAGGCGGCGGAGACGTCCACATGAACAAGACAGTCATCCGCATAGATGGTCAGCAGGCACGGCTCCACTTCGTCGATCAGCCGGCTGCGGTCGAAGGTGAGGGTGACGATATCCAGCGTGGCAGTCCGGCCCTCGCGGGGGGAGACGGTCAGCCAGTCGGCCTCGCCCTCGATGTGCCAGGACAGCTCGCCCTCGCCGGCGTTTGCGATTTCAAGCCTGGCCTCGGTCACGCCCGCGTCGCAGAAGTCATGCATCGGGATCCACATGGGCATGCCGTATTTCTTACCGTACACAGGGGCTGCATCTGCCCGGGAGGCGGACAGGCGGGGCTCCTTCCAGGGATAGACATAGGTGCGCAGGGGCATCCTGCAGCCGTCCTCATTCCAGGTGGTGAAGCCGATGTGGGCCTCCAGTTCCATGCCCGACCACTTGCCGTCCCGGAAGGCGGCGTACTCGGCGCAGAGGGCGGCGTCGGTGGACATGCCGTCCGCCACCCGGTCGGCAAAGTCATTGGCTGCCGGGCGGGCCTGCCGGGCATAGTGGGCGTTGATGCCGGCGTCCAGGTGCATGTGCAGCAGATTGACGCCGCTCTGCAGGGGCAGATGCACCATGGAATAGTAGGCGTCCTTCATGGGCTGGGGGAAGCTCTCGTACAGGGCGGTGCTGGCGTCCCAGAGCTGCTTGCCCAGCTCGTACATGCGGGCGGCTTCATTTTCGTGACAGGGATGATATACGTCTGCGTTGAGCGCCTCGGGCCGGCGCTTGCCGTTGAGGTCGTACAGGTCGGTCAGCAGCTGCTCCACGGCAGACTGTTCTGCGCCGTTCAGCCCGGGGAAGGTCTCCTGCACGAAGGATTCCACCCACTTGCGCCAGTTTTCCGCGTCATGGCTGCCCCATTTGTCATAATCGTAAGCCAGGTCGAGGAACTGGTGCAGGCTCACCTCGTTGCCCTTCAGGTCGCCGGTGTTGAGGATCCACACGTCCCGGATGCCATAGTCATAGGCCAGGCACATCTGCTCCCAGAGCTTCGAAAAGGGCGTGGAGGGCATCCACTCGTAGCTGATGGGCCCGCCGTGGTAGTCCACATGGTAGTACATGCCCCAGCCGCAGCCGCGCGCCTTAAGGGCGGCGGTCATTTCCGGGGTGGGCAGGGAACGCATGAAGCCATGGTTGTCCTCGCAGAGCATGCAGACGGTGTTCCGCAGGCCTTCCCAGTCCTTGAGGCCCTGGACGGTTTCATTGCCGTAGAAGAAGGGCTCGACCTCCTTGTACAGCGCCAGCAGCCGGGGCTGATCCTTTGATTTGGGGCCTGCGTGCTCCTGGATGAGGGCCTCCTGGGTGGTGATGACGTCCTTGAGGTACTCAATATTGGCGCGCAGGCCTGCATCTGCGTCCAGCATCGCGGAGTCATCTTCGCCGCGCATGCCGATGGTGATCAGGTGCTCGTACTTGCCGGAGCGCTTGAGGCCGTCCGCCCAGAAGCGGGTGATGCCGTCCCGGTTGCGGACGAAGTTCCAGTCCGTGCCGTATTTGCCGCCGTCGCGGATGGAGTGCTTGAACTCCTCGCCTGCCCGCAGGCAGGGTTCGTGATGGCTGTTGCCCACCACGATGCCGTATTCGTCTGCCAGCTCCTCGTTCAGGGAACCGGGGCCCTCCTCGCCGAAGACGCTGGCCCACATTGCCGGCCACATGTAGTTGGCCTTCAGACGCAGCAGCAGCTCGAAGACGTGGTCATACATCTTCGCGTTCACGCCGCCGAAGTGAGTGACGCCCTTGTGGCTCTCGGTGGTGGCAGAATCTCCCGTTGCCGCTTCTGCACTGCCGAAATGGGTTGTCGCCCAGGTGCCGAAGCAGGGCCACTCGTCATTGATGAACAATCCGCGGTAGCGGACGCTGGGCTCCTTCGATACGGTGCAGATGTCATCCTTCAGCTCAATATCTGCGCAGGGCAGGGGATCAGCGTCACCCCAATAAACCAGCGGGGACACGCCGATGTACCGGCTCAGCTCAAACATGCCGAATTCAGTGCCGCGCTTGTCACTGCCCAGGATGATGAGGCTGCCGTCCACCATCTGGATGGTGAAGCACTCCCACTTGCCGCGGATCTCCTCTGCCTGGGGAAGCTTGCCGTCCGCGATCAGCTTGTCCGCCAGCGCGGAGCATCCCAGCGTTGCGCAGAGGACGTGGGGCTCCTTGGTGGCCTGACGCAGGAGCGCCGGATTCACGCCGGAGACCGCTTCGATATCCGCGATGACCTTGCCGGCCACGCGCGCAACGCCTGCGTGGGCGGTTTCTTCCACCACAATGGGCAGAGCAGCGCCGTTTTTTGTCAGGAACATGGTGATATCCTCCGTGAATTATCGTTAATGTACCGTTGCGGTGAGCACCAGCATGGTGGCGCCGGGGGAATTGAACAGGCGCATGGGCATGAACCAGGGGTAATCCACCCCTGCCCCCAGGCCGGGGCTGATGTGCTGCCACATGCCGGAGAGATACCCCATGCCGGTGATCAGCTCGTCATCGGGGAAGAAGCCCAGCTCCGGCACATACACCGCACCCAAACCGGGGATGCGCCATTGCCCTGCACAGTATCCGCCGCTGAGCGCCAGGGAAACCCGGCTCATGGTGAAAATCTTGCTGGTGGCCCAGGCCCGCGAATCGGCGACGGATTCCTTCGTCAGCGGCATGTGGCTGACGACCACCTGGATGTCCTTCTCCTTGATGGACGCGATGGTCTCGCGGATGCGCTGCATGCGGGCCACCTGGTATTCCGCCGTGCGCAGCATCGCGGATTGATCCAGCGTCAGCGGCTCCACCTGGGCCTTGAGCGCGTCGATCTGGTTCTGCCAGGCCTTCTCCGTGCTGACGGTATCCATGGTATAAATGGTTTCCGGGCTGAACCAGATGGTTGCCTTGCCGGCCTTGATGGCATGGGGCTCGTCCAGAAGGATCACGCCTGCATCAAGGAGCTGCTGGGCCCAGTCCGCATAGGGGGAAAGGGAGGCGTGGGCGGTGGTGGCATACAGCGCCGGATCGCCGTCGCCGGGCAGGAGCAGCACCGGGGTACCGTAGGGCAGCTGGGCCAGAAGATCCAGCACGGGCTGGACATTGCCGCTTTCACCTACCATATTGCCGGAGAGCACCACTGCGCCGTAGCCGCTGCGGCTGCCGATGGCCTTCTTCACCGCAGACTGCTTGTCGCCCAGCTCTGCGCCGTTGAGGTCGGAGAGGTGGAGGATGGTGAAATTGTCCAGATCGGTGGGGAGGTTGGAGATGGTGACATACTCGCGGGTGTAGGAAACGGTGTGGGTCATGGCGAGGTTGGCGGTGAAAAGCGCTGCCAGCAGGATCATCAGGACGATCAGGAAGCCGATCAGAGCAGCCTTGCCGTGCCGGGGTTCGTCGGAAAAGATGTATTGTTGACGTCGTGCCATGGGCTCATGACCTCCGCAAATTTTCTCAGTATACATTATAGGCCTTCTTTTCCGGGATTACAAGGGGAGATGTAACAAATGAAAGGGATGATTTGTGTGTGTAGAGGGGAAATTAAGCCGTAGTGTCCAACATTCACGCTGGATGTGGTACTATATAGGCAGAAGCTTCTGACCAATCTCTTTGAAAGGAGGTGTGCCTGTGCGCGAACAATTGACGGCGTGGGTGGAGGAATACTCGCTGGCGCTGCTCAGATGGGCCCGGGGAAAGACCGGCGATCCCACCGCAGCCGAAGACCTGGCCCAGGAAGTCTGGCTGCAGTTCTTTTCCGCCGCAAGGCGCGAGGCGGATGCCGCGCGGGCCATCGCCCAGCCGGAGCATCTGCTGTGGAAGGTGGCCCGGCATGTGTGGCTGAAATCCCTGCGGAGAAAGGAGCTGCTGCCCCTGGCGACGGACGCTCCCAATCCGGAGGACTTCGCCGCTGACATCGCCCAGCGGCAGGAGGACGCCCAACTGCGCGCATGGGTGCACCAAAGGATCGTCAACCTGAATCGGCTGCAAAGAGAGATTTTCATCCTGTACTATGTGGAAAAGGTGCCGCAAAAGGAGATCGCCCGCCGTCTGGGCGTGAAGGAAAGCACGCTGCGCTGGCACCTTTCCGACACGAGACGCAAGATCAAGGAGGAAGCAAACCGCATGACGGATACCGAATTTGTCTACCGCCCCCGCAAGCTGCACCTGGGCATCAACGGCCAGGCCGTGGCCCAGCTGGATACTACCCGCATCAACAACAACCTGCTGATGCAGAACATCCTTCTGGCCTGTTATGACCAGGGCCGCACCGCTGCGGAATTGGCGGAAATGCTGGGCGTGGCCCGGCCCTACATCGAGCATGACATTGACTGGCTGGTGGAGCGGGAGTTCCTCACCGAAGAGAAGGGCCGTTACCTCACCACGTTCATGATCAGCACCTGCACGCAGGAGCATCAGATCTACTGCGTATATGAGGCCCACAAGGAGGCCCTGTCCGGCGCGATCTGCCGGTATCTCCTCGACCATGAGGAGAGCATCCGCCGCATCGGCTTTATCGGCTGCGATAAGCCCATGAACAAGCTGTTGTGGACGCTGATCTACTTCTTTACTATGGAGCTGGACATGCCTTGCAAACCGCCGGAGAAGCCCTATCGCCCCGACGGTGGGCGCTACTGGCCGCTGGGCTTTGACCGCAGCGACTTCGATCCCAACCTGCCCCGCGCGAACTTTGCCTACAACGGTGGCATGTATAGCGACGGCTTCAACTGGTTTGGCCTGCACGATTTCGGCGCCAGCGAGATCGAAAGCATGATGGATGGCTGGACCCCGGAATACCTGCACCTGCGGATGCTGCTGGTGAAGCTCATCTGCGGCGGGTTCGATGTGAATCTGGTCACGGAGGAGGAGAAATTCGCCCTGGCCCAGCTGATCGAAAAGGGCTTCCTGTTCATGGAGGACGACCGGCTGACGCCGAACTTCCTCATCTTCACCGGGGCCCAGCACGATGCGCTCCGCCGGGAGATCTTCGCGCCCCTGGCCGAGGCCCTTCAGCCGGAGCTGGCCGCTCTCGCCCGCGACCTGCATGAGCTGAGCCTGTCCAACCTGCCGCCCCACCTCAAGCACCTCGCCCCCCTGGCGGAGGCCATGGCACAGCACGATGTGGGCTACATGACCGAGCTCCTGGCCTTCCGGGACGGAACGCTCTATCAGCCTGTGGACAAGCGGGACGGTGAGTTCCTGACGATGGCGTATATTGCCTGGTAATAAAGAAGGGGCCGCTCTTCCATCGGAAGAGCGGCCCTTGCTATTTACTTCGCATTTCTGATTACATCGAAATTCTTCTGGAAATAATCCACACCGCTCCAGATGGTGATGGCGACCACCCAGAGGGTGATGATCCAGCCGATCACATCCACGATGGTCAGCAGCACCGGGACGCTGCCGAAGAGGATGGGCGCCATGCGGCCCGCGATCATCAGGAAGAGTACCAGCACGATCTGGCTGACGGTCTTGATCTTGCCCAGCTTGCCTGCCGCGATGACGCGGCCCTGACCGACGGCCACCATGCGAAGGCCGTCCACCGCCAGCTCGCGTGCGAGGATGACGATCACCGCCCAGTGGGGCAGGAGGCCCGCGTGGGTCAGCATGATCATGGCGGAGAGGTTGAGCAGCTTATCGGCGACCGGGTCGATGAACTTGCCGAAGTCCGTCACGATATGGTCACGGCGGGCGATGTGGCCGTCCAGGTAGTCGGTGTAGGCCGCCGCGCCGAACACCGCGGCACTCAGCAGGATGAAGAACCAGCCGGGCTGGTACATGCACAGCACCAGCACAGGGATCAGCGCGACGCGCAGAAGGCTCAGCTTATTCGGGGTATTCATGACAGCATTTCTCCCATCAGGTCGTAGGTGTCAGCTTGGGTGATCTTGACATTTACAAAAGTACCGATCTCAGGAACGGGCTTACCCTTGCGCGCAAACACAATCTCGCCGTCGGTTTCGGGGGCCTCGCGGTGGCTGCGGCCAAGGATGAAGCCATCTTCTCCAACGTCCGTGACCAGCACCTTTTCGATCGTGCCCACGCGGGCCTGGTTGCGCTTCAGGCTGATGGCGCTCTGCATGGTCATCAGGCGGTCGAGGCGCTCCTGCTTGATCTCCTCGGGGATCTGGTCGGGCATGCGGGCGGCAGGGGTGTCCTCCTCTGGGGAGTAGGTGAATGCGCCCAGGCGGTCGAATTCCGCCTCGCCCAGCACGTCCAGCAGCTCTTCGAACTGCTCCTCGGTTTCGCCGGGGAAGCCCACGATGATCGACGTGCGCAGGGTCAGTCCGCGCTCGCGGGCGCCCTTGATGCAGCGCAGGATGTCTGCCTTGTTGCCCCGGCGGTGCATGCGGCGCAGCACCACGTCATTGACGTGCTGGATCGGCAGATCCAGGTACTTGCAGATGTTGGGGGTGTTTGCGATCACGTCCAGCAGGCGGTCGTCGGTCTCGTCAGGGTAGCAGTACAGCACGCGCAGCCAGTCCACACCGTCGATGGCGGCGGCCTTCTTCATCAGCTCGGGAAGGGTGGTATGGCCGCCTGCATCAGTGCCGAAGCGGGTGGTGTCCTGAGCGACGAGGATGTGCTCCTTCACGCCCTGCTTGGCCAGCTGCTCGATCTCCGCCAGCACGTCAGCCTCCGGACGGCTGCGGTATGCGCCGCGGATCATTGGGATCGCGCAGAAGGTGCACCGGTTGGAGCAGCCCTCGCCGATGCGGGTGTAGGCGGTGTAGAAGGGCGTGGTCAGCACGCGGTCATGGGCGTAGTAGGAGTTGTCGTCCGCGCAGTAGCTCTTGCGCTCTCCTTTGAGGGCGCGCTCGATGGCGGCGGGCAGCTCCTTGTACTGGTTGACGCCCATGAGCAGGTCGATCTCGGGGATCTCCTGCTTCAGCGCCTCCTCGTAGCGCTGGGCGAGGCAGCCCGTTACCACCAGCAGCTTGCAGCGGCCGGTCTGCTTGTACTGGGCCATCTCGAAGATGGTGTCGATGGACTCCTCCTTCGCGGACTCAATGAAGCCGCAGGTGTTGACCATCAGGATATCGGCGTCCGCAGGGTCGCCGGTGAATGTGTAGCCATGGTCTGCCAGCAGACCCAGCGCGGTCTCGGAGTCCACGCGGTTCTTGTTGCAGCCCAGGGAGATCATGCCTACTTTCAGCGGGGTTGTCATGGTTTGGCTCCTTATGAGGAATTGCAGGCATACGTCTGCGAGTATATTGTATCACGTTTTGACGGATTTGAAAAGGGGGACGGAGGCGCGGAGTGTGCATGATTTGGTCAAAGCTGTCGCCAAATTGTGCTTTCTGGACGTGAAAGGCCCACATCTCCGGGTTGACATGTCTTTTCGCAGCATGGTATCATAAATTCGATCGAAATAAGTGGTGGAGTCTGTCATCATGTGCCCGAAAAGCCGTGATTTATTCCGATCGCCGTTCTCTGCACGGATCGTCCGGGCGGGGAGTGTATGGCGTTGCGGTTTGATCCCGATTTTTTGCATTGAAGTTATGAAGGCAGAGCTGTCCATCGGCCCTGCCTTTCTTTTTTTGCCGGAAAGGATGCGGCTCTGCTGCTTGTTACCATATTGACGGAAAGGGGAAGCAGCGTGACGCCGAAAAAACAACTGTACGAGAAGTTCAAGGAGGCAGCAGCCTCCGTACTGCCCATTGTGATCATCGTGGGCGTGATGTGCCTGACCTTCATCCCCATGCAGGCGGACTTGATGCTCTCCTTCATCATCGGCTCGGTGATGCTGATCGTGGGCATGGGCCTGTTCACCCTGGGCAGCGATGTGTCGATGACCCCCATCGGCACCCACATGGGCGCGAAGCTGACCAAATCGCGGAATCTGCCGCTGATCCTGATCGTCAGCTTCCTGCTGGGCATTGCCGTGACGGTGTCTGAGCCTGACCTGACCGTGCTGGCAGACAATGTCCCCGCTATCGACACGATGGTGCTGATCGTCACCGTCGGTGTGGGCGTGGGCATCTTCCTGATGCTGAGCATGGTGCGCATCCTCTTCAAGATCCCGCTGAAGTGGCTTCTTATCGGCCTGTATGGACTGGTGTTCCTGCTTTCGGCGCTGGCCTCCCCGGATTACTGGGCGGTCGCCTTTGACTCCGGCGGCGTGACCACCGGCCCCATGACGGTGCCCTTCATCATGGCGCTGGGCGTGGGCGTGGCCTCCATCCGTTCCGACGCGAATGCTCAGGAGGACTCCTTCGGCCTGGTGGCGCTGTGCTCCGTCGGCCCGATCCTGGCGGTGCTGCTGCTGTCCTTCTTCTACCCCGGTGCTCCTGCTGCCGGCGATGCGGAAATGGCCGAGGGCATCATGAATACCGTCCAGCTGGGCAAGACCTACCTGCACACCCTGCCCCATGAGGTCGGGAATGTTTCGATGGCGCTGCTGCCCATCGTGGTGTTCTTCCTGATTTTCCAGGTGACTGCGCTGCACCTGCGCAAGATTCCCTTCATGCGCATCATGATGGGCCTCGTCATCACCCTGGTGGGCCTGGTGCTCTTCCTCACCGGCGCGAATGTGGGCTTCCAGAAGCTCGGTGTCGAGTTAGGCGCGCAGATCGCATCTATGGGTGTGTGGCGCTATCTGCTCATCCCCATTGCCATGGTGATGGGCTGGTATATCATCAACGCCGAGCCCGCCGTGCATGTGCTGAACAAGCAGGTGGAGGAGCTCTCCGCCGGCGCGATTTCCGAACAGGCGATGCACTACGCGCTGGCCATCGCCGTCGCCTCGGCGAACGGCCTGGCGATGCTCCGCGTACTGACCGGCGTGTCCATCATGTGGATCATCATCCCCGGCTACCTGATCGCCCTGGCGCTGACGCTGGTGGTTCCCCCGACCTTCACCGCCATTGCCTTTGACTCCGGCGGCGTGGCTTCCGGTCCCCTGACGGCCACCTTCATGCTGCCCTTTGCGATGGGAGCGTGCCAGGCTCTGGGCGGCAACATCATGCTGGACGCCTTCGGTCTGGTGGCGATGGTGGCGATGATGCCTCTCATCACCGTGCAGATCATGGGCCTGATTTACGTGATCAAGACTCGCAAGGCGGCCGAAATGCCCGAATATCCCTATGCTGATGACGACGTGATCGAGCTGTGGGGCGCTGATGACGTGATCGAAATGGAGGGCTGAGGATGGAACTGAATCTGGTTATGACGATCGTATCCCGCGTCCGCCACGAGGCGATGGAGGATATCATCCACAGCATGAAGCTGCCCCTGGCGCTGACGCTGTACGCCCGGGGTACCGCAACGGATGAGCACCTGTCCCTGCACGGGCTGGTGCCCACGGAGTACGCGCTGGTGCTCACCGTGGCAGACGGCGAGCAGACCCGTAAGCTCATGCGCGCGGCAAAGGTGCGCATGTTCATCGACATTCCCGGCAACGGCATCATGATGTCCGTGCCGCTCAAGAGCGTAGGAGGAGGCAGAACCATGGCTTATCTGACCGACAACAAGACCGTCACCGGTGAAAAGCCGGATATGAATACCACCCATGAGCTGATTTGCGTCATCCTGAACGAGGGCTGCTCGGACATGGTGATGGGCGCAGCCCGTCCTGCCGGTGCGACTGGCGGCACCGTGCTGTCCGGCAAGGGCACCGGCGCCCGCGAGAGCGAGAAGTTCCTGGGCATCTCCCTGGCCAACGAAAAGGATGTGGTGCTTATCGTGGCGGACAAGGTGAAGAAGGCCGCCATCATGAAGGCCATCATGGAGAAGGCCGGCCCCGGCACGGAGGCCGCGGCGATCTGCTTCTCCCTGCCTGTGACCGCCGTGGAGGGCCTGCGCCGCATTGACCCCGAGGATGAGAAGGAGCCTGACGCGGAGTAATCCCTGCATATCATTGTAAATTGCAGAAATAGCTCGCTCCGGATGCAGTTTTCCGTCAGGTTGTGGGTAAAAATGCCGTTGCCTGGAAGGGGAAAGTCGAATTTGCCTGTTGATTGCATTTCAGCCTTCATGCTATCATACAGGCGAACCGGGGTAAACACCGGTTCAGCAGCGGCTTCATCCGGAGCCGCAAACCGCTGCAACGGGGCGATTGAGTATGGTTCTTGTGACTGGCTGTGAATATTTGAAGGCAGAGCCGTTTTTCGGCTTTGCCTTTTATTCTGCCAACCGGGACGCTATCGGCAGCCGCGCGCAGCCGGATAGTGATTGCCATCCGGATGCAGACTAAGGAACAAACCCGCGCAGGAGGGCAGAATGAGCTCTCTGCCTTCCTGTGCGTGCCCATATATGTCACCCGTATACCAACGACAAGTCAAAAACCTGTTAAGCTTTAGGAGGCTTACAAATGGACATCTTTGACGCACTGACACTGATCGGCGGTCTGTGCCTGTTCCTGTTCGGCATGAACGTGATGGGCGAGGCGCTGGAACGCCGCGCAGGCAACAGCCTGCAATCCCTGCTGGGAAAGCTGACCACCGGTAAAATGATGGGCTTGTTCACGGGCCTTGCGGTCACCGCCGTGATTCAGTCCTCCTCGGCGACCACGGTCATGGTCGTGGGCTTTGTCAACTCCGGCCTGATGAATCTGAGTCAGGCCATCAACGTCATCATGGGCGCCAACATCGGCACCACGGTGACGGCGTGGATTTTATCGCTCGCGGGTATCGAAGGAGGAAACCTCTTCACCCAGCTTCTCAAGCCCATGTCCTTCACCCCCGTGCTGGCGCTGATCGGCATCGTGTACTACATGTTCCTCAAGGGGAACAAGAAGAAGGACACGGGATTGATCTTCCTGGGCTTCGCGACGCTGATGTTCGGCATGGACATCATGTCCGGCGCGGTGGCGGGCCTGGAGAATGAACCCTGGTTCACGGGATTGTTCACCATGTTCGAGAATCCCATCCTTGCGATGCTGGCCGGTGCGCTGCTGACGGCGATCATCCAGTCCTCCTCCGCTTCGGTGGGTATCCTGCAGGCGCTGTCCTCCACGGGCGCTGTCAGCCTTGGCGCGGCCATCCCGATCATCATGGGTCAGAACATCGGCACCTGTATCACCGCGCTGATGTCCTCCGTGGGCACGAACAAGAATGCCCGCCGCGCCGCGCTTGTACACCTTAGCTTCAACGTGATTGGCACCATCGTGTGGCTGACGGTGTTTGTGATCGTCAAAGCGGCCTTTGCGCCCGCGCTGCTGACGGCTCCGGCAAATCAGTTCAACATCGCCGTGTGCCACAGCGTATTCAACGTGGCCTGCACGCTGTTGATGCTGCCCCTGTCCAAGGTGCTGGAGAAGATTGCCTACATCCTCGTGCCGGAAGACAAGCAGCCTGAAACCGTCGTGGAGCTGGACGAGCGTCTGCTGGCGACGCCCACCGTCGCCCTGGAGCGCGCCCGTGCCCTGACCGTCGATATGGCGGATTGCGCGGCCCTGGCCATCGACGCGGCCCTCAACATGCTGGATGGCGTGGACGGCAAGTCCGCCGAAAACATCCGTGCCTGGGAGGACAAGACTGATCACTACGAGGACGTGCTGGGGACTTATCTGGTGAAGCTCTCCGCTGTTCGTGTGGGTGATGAGAACTCCGCCGAGGCAGCCATGCTGCTCAAGGCCATCGGTGACTTCGAGCGCATCGGCGACCATGCCGCATCCATCCTCAAGGCGGCAGAAGAGATGAAGGAGAAGAAGATCGTCTTTACCGAGGCCGCGCAGAAGGAGCTGTCCATCCTGCGCAGCGCGGTGCGGGAGATCGTCGGCCTGGCCTGCAAGGCCTTTGCGGATGGCGATATGGAAGCGGCCCTCAAGGTCGAGCCCCTGGAGCAGGTGGTTGACCGCATCAAGGAGCAGCTGCGCCGCCGCCACATCGAGAGGCTCCAGCAGGGCCACTGCACCATTGAGGCCGGCTTCGTCTGGTCCGATCTGCTGACCGACCTGGGCCGTGTGTCCGACCACTGCTCCAACATCGCCGGCGGCGTGATCGACCTCAAGCAGCAGAACATGAACATTCACGAGGCGCAGCGGACGATGAAGTCCGAAAGCGAGGAGTACAAGGAGCTTTACCGCGCCTATAAGGTCAAGTATCTGCAGAAGGTGTAATCCGTTCTTCCCCCGGAGTGATCCGGGGGATTTTTGTGCGCCAAATGGCCCTTCCCCCTTGCAATCTTTGGGTTTAGCATTTATAATGATAGAATGCATCATGGGTGCATCTGTTTGCTGACCCATTTTGCACAGAATAAGTCATTCACTGCGGTAAGATACTGCATGAGGATATGGAGGAGGATTCGTATGGAAGAAACGACGACGCGCAGCAATTTTATCTGGGACGCGATCGACCAGGATCTGGCCGAGGGCCGCTACACCCAAGTGCACACCCGTTTCCCTCCCGAACCCAACGGTTATATGCACATCGGCCACTGCAAGGCCCTGATCATGGACTTCCTGACCGCGGAAAAGTACGGCGGTCTTTCCACCCTGCGCTTTGACGATACCAACCCCGCCAAGGAGGACACCGAGTACGTCGAGGCTATCAAGCGGGATATCAACTGGCTGGGCTTTACCTGGACCGGCGGACTGTACTACGCCTCTGACTATTACGACAAGTGCTACGAGATCGCCGAGGACTGGATCAAGCGCGGTCTGGCCTATGTGGACGAGCTGGACAAGGAACAGATGCGCGAGTACCGCGGCACGCTGACTAAACCCGGCAAGAATTCCCCCTGGCGCGATCGTCCTGCGGAGGAATCCCTCGACCTGTTCCGCCGCATGAAGGCGGGCGAATTCCCCGAGGGCCGCTACACCCTGCGCGCCAAGATCGACATGGCGTCCCCCAACATCGTCATGCGCGACCCCGCCATGTACCGCATCCTGTACAAGGAGCACTGGCGCACCGGCAACAAGTGGTGCATCTACCCCATGTATGACTTTGCCCATCCCATCGGCGACGCCCTGGAGGGCATCAGCCATTCCCTGTGCTCCCTGGAGTATGAGATCCACCGTCCCCTGTACGACTGGGTGGTGGAGAAGTCCGCCCACATGCTGCCTGCCCGTCCCCGTCAGATCGAGTTCGCCCGCCTGAACATGACCCGTACCGTCATGTCCAAGCGCAAGCTGCGCGCCCTGGTGGAAGGCGGCTACGTCCGCGGCTGGGATGATCCCCGCATGCCCACCCTGAGCGCCCTGCGCCGCCGCGGCTATACCGCGAATGCCATCCGCGACTTCATCAGCCGCATCGGCCTGAGCAAGGCGGACTCCGTGGTGGATACCGCCGTGCTGGAAGCCTGCGTCCGTCAGGATCTGGATGCCAATGCCGCCCGCGTGAGCGCTGTCCTCAAGCCCATCAAGGTCGTCCTGACCAACTGGCCCGAGGGCGAGAAGCGCGAGCTGGTCGTCGAGAACCACCCTAAGAACCCCGACATGGGAACTCACACCGTGACCCTCTCCCGCGAGATCTATATCGACGCGGAGGACTTCATGGAGAATCCCGTGGGCAAGTTCCAGCGCATGTACCCCGGCTTCGAGGTTCGCCTGAAGGGCGCCTGCATCGTCAAGTGCGAGGGCTGCACCAAGGATGAAAACGGCAATGTCGTCGAGATTCAGTGCACCGTCGACTTCGATTCCTTCGCCGGCTGCGAAGGCTCCGGCCGCAAGATCAAGGGCAAGGTGCTCCACTGGGTCAACGCCGAGGACGCCGTTCCCTTTGAGGCCCGCCTGTACGAGCCCCTGCTGCCTGCTGAAGGCGAAACGGTCGAGGAGGAGGCCGAAGAGGTTGTCGCCGATGTGGAGGAAGAGGCCGCCGAAGAGACGGACGCCCTCACCCGCAAGGACTACGACTTCCTCAAGCAGATCAGCCCCAACACCCTGACCATCCTGCACGGCTTTGCCGAGTCCGCCATCCGTGACTGCGAAAACGGCACCAGCTTCCAGTTTGTGCGCGTGGGCTACTTCTGCAAGGATCCTGATTCCACCAGCGAGCTGCCCGTGTTCAACCGCACGGTGGAGCTGAATGGCATGAAGCTTTAAGCAGCAAATGATGGGAACGGGCGGCAGGTTGCCGCCCCTACGGCCTGTATTTCGTGATATGCCTTGTAGGGGCAGGGCTGCCCCACCCGTTCCCCATAAACAGACGGCCTGCCGTAGGGGCACCATTGGTCGCCCGCTGCCAGCAACCTGTGTCATGTAGGGACGGCAGGGTCTTCGACCTGTTTTGTTTCCGCCCTCCGTACCATTTATTCTGCAATAAGGAGGTGACCCGACATGCCTGCCCCTTCCGCCTGGACGCAAAAGAACATTTCCATCCTGCTGTGGGTGCAGGGCTTTGAAGGCCTGTCTGATCACTCCGGCATCGACTGATTTACCACCGATTGACTATAGTAAGGAGACAACCGATATGTCTAACCAAGTCCGTACCCGATTTGCGCCCTCTCCCACGGGCTTCATGCACCTGGGCGGCCTGCGCACGGCCCTGTATGGCTACCTGTTCGCCAAGAAGAATGGCGGCAAGTTCATCCTCCGCATTGAGGATACCGACCAGGAGCGCTTCGTGGAGGGCGCGACCGAGGTCATCTACGACACCCTGCGCGGCTGCGGCATGGATTGGGACGAGGGCCCCGACGTGGGCGGCGATTACGGCCCCTACATCCAGTCCGAGCGTAAGGCCACCTATCTGCCCTATGCCAAGCAGCTGATCAAGTCCGGCCACGCCTACTACTGCTTCTGCACCAAGTGCGAGCTGGAGGAGCGCCGTGCGGCGGCCGAGGCCCGGGGCGAGGTGTTCAAGTACGACAAGCACTGCCTGAAGCTGACCAAGGAGGAGGTTCAGGCCAAGCTGGACGCAGGCACCCCCTACGTCATCCGTCAGAATGCCCCCACCACCGGCGAGACCAGCTATGACGACCTGGTCTTTGGTCACATGACCTTCCCCAATGAGACCCTGGATGATATGATCCTCATCAAGGCGGACGGCATGCCCACCTATAACTTCGCCAACGTCATCGACGATCACCTGATGGGTATCACCCACGTCATGCGCGGCCTGGAGTACATCTCCTCCACCCCCAAGTACAACCTGCTCTACGAGGCCTTCGGCTGGGAGATCCCCCAGTACATCCACATGGCCCCCGTGATGCGTGACGCCACCCATAAGCTCTCCAAGCGCGACGGCGACGCCTACTACTCCGACTATGTGGAGAAGGGCTACCTGACCGAGGCGCTGATCAACTACCTGGCCCTGGTGGGCTGGAATCCCGGCAATGACCGCGAGTTCTTCACCATGGACGAGCTGGTCGAGGCCTTCTCCGTCGATCGTCTTTCGAAGTCCCCCGGCATCTTCGATGTGGACAAGCTGACCTGGTTCAACGCCGAGTACATCCGCAAGCTGTCCCCCGAGAAGTACCTGGAGCTGGCCACCCCCTGGTTCGACCAGGCCCTGGCCGGCAAGGGTATTGACTACAAGCGCCTGGCGGAGCTGATGCAGACCCGCACCGAGGTATTCAACCGCGTGCCGGACATGGTGCGCTTCCTGGGTGAGCTGCCGGAGTACGAGGCCGATATGTTCGTGAACAAGAAGGCCAAGACCAACCCCGAGGTCGCCAAGGCCGCGCTGGAAATGCTGCGTCCTGTGATCGAGGGTATCTCCGACTGGACGGAGACCACCATCCACGACGTGCTGATGGCGAAGATCGCCGAATCCGGCATGAAGAACGCCACCGCCCTGTGGCCCCTGCGCATCGCCATTTCCGGCCAGATGTCCACCCCCGGCGGCGCCATCGAGATCGCCTGGCTGCTGGGCAAGGACGAGTGCCTGCGCCGCATTGATCTGGGCCTGGCAAAACTGGCCTAAGGGACGCTGCCCCTTAGGGATCCCTGCCAGAGGGTCTCAGACCCTCTGGACTCCCTTTACGCGACGGCGTTGACTGCTTCGGCATCGTCCATGTGCGTGGAGGTTGGGGCTTTGATTGTGGTTGAGCGTCCGGCCGCTCATCGGCCGGGCTGCATGGCTGCGTGTAATCGCCGTAGGGGCGACCAATGGTCGCCCGCCCTTCCACCAACCAAAAGGCTCCCTCTCGAGGGAGCTGGCTCCGCGCGAGCGCGGAGACTGAGGGAGTTCGTTCCCCTATTGACAAGCCTACCAATCCGCTATATAATATGGGCGCTGTATCCAATCATGGCTGCAGCGTCCATACTGATTTAAGGAAGCGAAGAAACATGCGGAACCTCTCTGTGAAGAAGCTGACCATGGCCGGTGTGATGGCGGCCCTGGTGTTCGTGATGACCTATGTGCCCAAGGTGCCGGTGCCCGTGACCGGCGGCTATGTCCACCTGGGGGACGGCGCGATCTTCCTGGCGGTGCTGCTGCTGGGCCCGCTGGGGATCCCGGCGGCAGCCATTGGATCCGGGCTGGCGGATATTCTGGGTGGATACCTGGTCTACGCCCTGCCCACGATGGCGATCAAGGCGCTGGTTGCACTGATTGCGTGGAAGGTGTACAAGCCAGATTCCCAGCAGCTCGTTGCCACAGTTACTGACTCCGAAGGGAAAACCGTCTGGAAGATCTGGAAGGAAGGCTCCTGGCTGCGGGCGGTGATCGCCTTTGTAGTGGCGGAAGCCGCGATGGTGCTGGGCTACTTCGCTTTTGAGAGCGTGATGTATGGCGCAGCGGCGGCATGGGCTGCCGTGAGTGCGAATTGCATTCAGGGCGTCGCGGGTGTGGCGCTGGGCCTGGTGTGCCACGCACTGTATCCGCGGATGAAACAGATTGTCAAGTGAATATGAAACCGCCGCCTCCGGGAATTGCCTCCGGAGGCGGCGGTCGTTTAGGGCATGAACAGAGAATCCTCTGCCCACATGATGGGGTTGTTGTCGATATAAGTCCAAATGCCCTGATAATCTGCTTCGGTGCGGACAATGTGGTCATGGAAGCTCTTCTGCCAGATGTTCATCCCGACCTGCTTGGTGACAACGCCTTTCATCTGCGCGACAATGGTGGATACCGTAGGGGCGACCATTGGTCGCCCGTTCTCATCGGCCTGAATGCGCAGCAGCAGATGAATGTGATTCGGCATGATGACGTAGTGTTCAAGTATGTATGCAGGATAGCGCTGGGGAATTGTTTCGATGGCGGAACGTACAACCTGCCCGCATGGGCTTAGCGGGAGGTCGGGCGGGCGACAAATGATCGCCCCTACGGCGGTCCAGAACAGTTTCTGGCGCTGATGCGTGCAGATCGTGATGAAATAAGCGTTCAGAGAGCTGTAATCAAAGCCTGTCAGCCGATTCTTCTTCCGAACAGGGTAATTCATACGATCCTCCATGGGTAATTACAGTGTCTTGATGGCCTCAATGAACTTCTCCACATACTCATCCGGCGTGCACCAGGAGGTGCAAACGCGCAGCACGACGTGCTCCTCGTCCAGGCGGCCGTTGAACTCCAGCTTGAAGCCGAGCTCCTCGATCTTCTGCCACTGCGCGTCGGTGAAGATGGGGAAGAGCTGGTTGGTGGGGCTGTCCACATGGAAGGCGAAGCCCGCGTCCATCAGGGCGGTGCGGATGCGCATGGCCTGATCGACGGCCTTCTTGCCGGTCTTGAAGTACAAACCGTCCTCCATCAGTGCCAGGAACTGCAATCCCAGCAGGCGGCCCTTGGCCAGCATGCCGCCCTTCTGCTTGATCATGTAGCGGAAGCGCACGTTCAGTTCGGGGTTGTTGATGACCACCGCCTCGCCAAAGAGCGCACCCATCTTCGTGCCGCCAACGGTGAACACATCGGAGAACTTGGCGATGTCCGCGGGGGACAGATCACAGGTGGGGGCGGCCAGGCCATAGCCCAGACGTGCGCCGTCGATGAACAGGTACAGACCCAGCTGCTTGCAGGTGTAGTACAGATCCTTCAGCTGGCTGCGGTTGTACACCGTGCCCAGCTCGGTGGACATGGAGATATACACCATGCCGGGGCGGACGGTATGCTCATCATCGGCCTGGGTGGCGGCGGCGACGGCTACCTGGCTGCCGGCGATCAGGCCGTCCTTGTGGGGAAGGGCCAGGCACTTGTGGCCGGTGGACTCGATCGCGCCGGTCTCATGGACGTTGATGTGGCCAGTCTCAGCGCAGAGCACGCCTTCGTAGGGGCGCAGAGCGGCTGCGATGACGGTCATGTTGGCCTGGGTGCCGCCGACCAGGAAGTGCACTGCGCTCTCCTTGCAGGAGAAGGCCTCACGGATGGCGTCAGCGGCCTCCTTGCAGTAGTGGTCGGTGCCGTAGCCGGGGGTCTGTTCAAAGTTGGTGGCGGTGAGCTTCTCCAGGATGGAGGGATGGCAGCCCTCCAGATAATCGCAGTTCAGACGGATCATCATATATCTTCCTTTCAGGTTGGAATCATTGCGTACGATGCTTATTATAACGTTTTCGCAAGGGCGCGTCAATGGGGGATTTTGCTGTAGCTGGCAGGAGAACGCCCGATGCAGGGCGAAATACTCATGATGAATCCTGTCGAAACGGAGCGTGTTATCACGATGAATCATATGTACTGGCTGAACAAGATCAAATCCTCCCTTGCGCCGTCCACCGGCTGCACCGAGCCTGCGGCGATCGCGCTGAACGCCGCCACCGCCCGTGCGAACGTGAAGGGCGATATCAAGCGCATCGTGGCCCGGCTGGATGCATATCTGTTCAAGAATGCCATGGGCGTGGGCATCCCTGGCGCGGACGAGCGCGGCGTGAGCCTCTGCGTGGCCCTGGGCGTGACTGCGGGCGATCCGGATGCGGGGATGAACGCTCTGCACACTGTGCGCGCTGATCAGCTGGCGGAGGCGAAGATCCTGCGTGAGCTGGTGACGGTGGAGATCGCCGAGGAGGCCAAGGGCCTGTATATCGAGACCACCATCACCACCGGGGAGGACGAGGTGCGCGTGATCACCAGCGGCGAGCATGACTGCATCGCCCGCATTGAGCATGCCCCCTTCACCGCCTTCACCGAGCATGCGGAGGAAGCTGCCGAGGCCGCCCATGAGGGCTCCCTGGGCGAGTTTATTGAGTTTGCCCGCACCTGCCCGCTGGAGGAGCTGACCTTCCTGCGGGACGCACTTAACATGAACCGCGTCGTCTATTACCGCGCCATGGAGGAAGGTCTGGCTCATCATGTGCTGCCTAACATGCTCTTGCAGGACGGCTCCCTGTATGCCCAGGCCAAGAAGATGGCCGGCGCGGCGAGCTACGCCCGTATGCATGGCATCCCCCTGCCCGTCATGACCGCCACCGGCAGCGGCAATCAGGGCCTGACCCTCTTCCTTACGGTGGACGCGGCAGCCCGCACCTTCAATGTCTCTGAGGAGCGCCTCCTGCGAGCGCTGGCCTGCGCGGCTCTCTCCAATATCTACATCAAGAGCTTCATCGGCCCGCTGTCCAGTGTCTGTGCCTGCGGCGTGGCGTCTGGCCTGAGCGCCTCCATCGGCGTGGTGTTCCTCATGGGCGGCGGCGAAAAGGAGATGCTGCAGGCTTCCCGGAACATCCTGGGCAGCGTATCCGGCATGATCTGTGACGGCGCGAAGGAGGGCTGTGCCTCCAAGGTGGCGCTCTCCGCGGGCCTTGCGGTGGAGGCAGCCTGCCTTGCCATGGAGGGCGGCGGCATCCATGCCCAGGATGGCATCCTGGACGACAGCTTTGACCTGCTGATTGCCCACCTGGGCGAGCTGGTCTGCGTCGGCATGGGCGGCACGAACGACACAATCGTGCACATCATGAAGGATGAAAAGGTACGTCGGCCTAACTGCTGAGTCAGGAATATTTTTGCCGGATCGTGAAATGTTTTGCATCATGAGTGCGTATTATAGGTGAAAACCATTCCAACAATGGAGGAAGCACACATGAAGAAGATCACCCCTGCCGCGATCCTGCGCGCCCGCGCGTTGGAGGCTTTGAAGGCGACCTGGCCCATCGTGCTGGCAGGCAGCGCACTGATCAACCTGGCGAGCTATGTGCTCAATCAGGTGGTCGGCGTGATCCCTGTGCTCGGCGCGTTTCTCAGCATTCTGGCGACAGCACTGCTCATGGTGCCCATGATGGGCTTGACCAAGGGCGTGCTGGGCTACTACCGCGGCAAGTCGTTGACGCTGGACAGCATGAAGGCCATGTTCCCCCATTGGCAGAAGGTCTGCATGCTCTACCTGTGGACGATGCTGTGCCTGGTGGGCTGGATGTTGGCGGGTGTTGGCGTCGGCGTTGTGCTCAGTCTGATCTGCGCGCTGCTGGACAGCTCCGGCGGGATGTCCATGATTGGCGTTGCGGTGGGCATGATCGTGATGATCGTGCTGATCATCCGGGCGTCGCTGAATTACAGCATGGCCCAGTGCATCCTGATCGACGACCCGTCCACCGGGGCACGCGATGCGCTCAAAAAGAGCAAGGCCATGATCCGTGGCTACCGCTGGCACTATGTGAAGGTCGGTCTGCCGGTGTTTATTATCCCCTTTGCTGCGATTTTTGTCATCGGCGCGCTGTCGGCGGCGCTGCCTGCCTGGCTTGCCTCGCTGATTTCCTCCGTGATGGCGATCTTCACCGGCATGTTCAGCTACTATTTCATGCCTGTGATGTACGAGGAACTCAAGCGCATTGGGCGGTGACGCAGGGCGGGCGACCAATGGTCGCCCCTACGGATGCCAACGCGCCAAAAGCCTCCCTCTCGATGGAGGTGGATTCGGGAGCGGATGGATATCCGTGACCGAAGACGGAGGGAGTTCCCGTACACGAAAAGAACAATCCCCGCCCTTGACAATCCTGTATACAAAGTGCTATTATCATCCCCACAAGGAGGGCAAACGTATGCTGCATTCGTCTTACTTCGCGTTTACGTTCCCGGCTGCTTTTGCAACCGGGTTAATTGACGTTTCGTGAAGTCAGCGGAAGGCATGCCTGTCCACCAAAGCAGGGAAATGTGCGCGGAAGCTCCTTTGCGGAGCGTCCGCGCTTGTTTTTTGCCAGAAAAATGATACAATAGGGGAGGAAACACATTATGATTATCGTCATGAAGCAGGGCGCGACCCGCCAGGAGATCGACTACGTTGCCAATATCATCACCGCCAAGGGCGGCATCACCGTCAACCCGATGTACGGTTCTGACCTGACCATCCTGGGCCTGATCGGAGACACCAGCCGCATCGACCCGGCCCAGCTGGAGTCCTTCCGCTGCGTGGAGCGCATCATGAAGGTTGCCGAGCCCTTCAAGAAGGCCAACCGCATGTTCCACCCCGGCCCCAGTGAGGTGAAGATCGGCAACACCGTCGTGGGTGGCACGAAGCTGAGCGTGATGGCCGGCCCCTGCTCGGTGGAATCCAACGCCCAGATCGAGGAGGTCGCCAAGGCCGTCAAGGAGGCCGGCGCAACGGTGCTGCGCGGCGGAGCCTTCAAGCCCCGCACCAGCCCCTATTCCTTCCAGGGCCTGGAGTATCAGGGCCTGGATATGCTCTGCCATGCCCGCGAGATCACCGGACTGCCCATCGTTACCGAGCTGATGAGCCCCTATGATATCGACAAGTTCGAGGATAAGGTGGACTGCATCCAGGTGGGCGCGCGCAACATGCAGAACTTCGATCTGCTCAAACGCCTGGGCAAGACCGACAAGCCCATCCTGCTCAAGCGCGGCCTTTCTGCCACCATCGAGGAGTGGCTCATGTCCGCCGAGTACATCATGGCGGGCGGCAATGAGAACGTCATCCTCTGCGAGCGCGGCATCCGCACCTTCGAGACCTACACCCGCAACACCACCGACCTTTCCGCCATCTGCGCGGTGAAGCGTTTGTCCCACCTGCCGGTCATCGTTGATCCCAGCCACGCCACCGGCAAGTACTGGATGGTGCAGCCCCTGGCCCGCGCCGCCATCGCCGTGGGCGCGGACGGCCTGATGATCGAAGTCCACAACGACCCCGCCCACGCCCTGTGCGACGGCGCTCAGTCCATCAAGCCCGACGCCTTCGCCGAGGTGATGGCGGATATCCGCAACATCGCTAAAGCGGTGGGCAGGGAGATCTGATCACTGAAGCTGACGAGAGCCGAACTCAAAATGCTATTTGGAGGATTTCATCATGCCCATGATCACCGTCCCCCTGGGGGATCGCACCTATCCTATCCATATCGGCAGCGGCATGCTGGACTGCCTCGGCACCCACGTCGTGGAGGCGCTGGGCGAGATTTCCGTTGCCGTCGTCACCGATGACAACGTCGCCCCTCTCTACCTTGACCGAGCGGTGAAGTCCCTCGAATCGGCAGGCCTGCGGGTGTGCACGATCACCCTGCCCCACGGCGAAGCGACCAAGTGCCTCGATCAGCTGGCGAATCTGTACACCTTCCTGTGCGAGAACCGCCTGACCCGCAAGGATGCGGTGATCGCCCTGGGCGGCGGCGTGATCGGCGATCTGACCGGCCTGGCCGCGGCAACCTTCCTGCGGGGCGTGCATTTCATCCAGGTGCCGACCACGCTCCTGGCTCAGGTGGATTCTTCCGTGGGCGGTAAGGTCGCGGTGGACCTGCCCCAGGGCAAGAACCTCGTCGGTGCGTTCTATCAGCCGGATTTCGTGCTGGTGGATCCTGATACCCTGACCACCCTGACCGACGAATACTGGCGGGACGGCCTGGGTGAGGTGGTCAAGTACGGCTGCATCGGCGATGCGGAATTGTTCGCCCTGCTGGAGGAATGTGCCCCCGGCGGACGGGAAAAGCTGATGTACCATATTGATACCATCCTTGCCAGGTGCATTCAGGCCAAGGCCGATGTGGTTGCCCAGGACGAAAAGGACACCGGCCTTCGCATGACGCTGAACTTTGGCCACACCATCGCCCATGCGGTGGAGACCTGCCAGCATTACACGGGTCTGCGCCATGGCGAGGCCGTTGCCCTGGGCATGCACGTCATGACCCGCCTGACGGAAGAGAAGGGTATGACAGCCCCTGGCACGGCAAATCGGCTTGACGTGCTGCTGCGTCAGCTGGGCATGCCGATGGAGCTCCCCGCCATCCCGGAGGCAGACCTCATCTCAGCGATGGGCATGGACAAGAAATCTGCCGGAAAGGTGTTGCGGGTGATCGGCATCCAATGCATTGGCAAGTGCTATATCCACCCCACGGATACAGCATTTTTCACAGGCATGAGCGGAATGTGATGGGTACTTTCGACAAAAAGCAACAAATTTGCATAATTCTCTTTTCAAAACAATTGGAATCATGTAAAATATAATAAGTGTCGTATATCGCGGCCTGCACTGATGGTTATATCAGTGCGTGCCGCTTTTTTAAGGAGCAACGATTATGGCGACTGAACGCGAGCTTTCCCTGAGCCGTGCCATGGCGGCGCAGCTGGCAGGAGACCCGGGTGCGGCCGCGCCGGAGGATGCGGGCGTGTATGCCTGGCGGCTGATCCGCTGGGAGGCGGACGTCCCCCTCACTGACGACCAGCGAGAGGCCCTTCTGGAGGGCGTTGACGCGACCATGTCAGCGGCGGGCACGGCGGCGGCGCTCTTTGCGGCGGATGGCGATGTGATGACCATCATGCTGGCGCTGGATCGCTTCCCGGCGAAGGTGCACAGAGACACGGTGCTTTGGCTGTGTGCCCATGCGCTGATGGATCATGCCTCCGTGAATCTGGAGCAGGATGGCACGATGTTCATCGGCGAGGAGTTCGGCAACGCATCCGAATGGGTCTCCCACCTGGCCCCCATGCGGGAGATCAGCGACTGGTGGCGGCGGGTCTCACCCATTGAGGGCAGCAAGGCTCACGCCCACCGCAACAGCCTGCAGACGAGCATCAAGCGCCGCCAGTATGGATCGCTGGGCGGCTATGTGTCCCGTGTGCTGCGGACAGAAACGGCGCTGTCTCCCGTGTGCTTCGGCTTTGTGCCGCTGGTGATCGAGGCCATCTGGAGCCAGCACGGCGAGCTCTCGCTGCAAAAGCTGACCGAAGGGCTGTCCCTGACCGAAATGACGCGCCATCCGCGGGAAGCGCTGCTGGCCTGGCTGACGGCCTTGGTGCCCATATTGCGTGCCTGCCCGCCCACGGTCAACGCTGCGCCCATCGAGCGGGTGATCGAATCCATCCGGGCGGACTGCTCGCTGCCCTATTCCCAGGCGAATCTATCCAAATCGCTGGGTCTGACCCCGGCTTATTTCTGCCGCCTTTTCCACGAGAAAACAGGCCAGCACTTTTCAACTTTCCTCACCCGTACGCGCATGGAGAAGGCTCAGTATCTGCTTTCTGACGGGCAGAATCTGTCCCTGGCCGAGGTGAGCGCGAGCTGCGGCTACCCCAACAAGAGCTATTTCTGCCAGGTGTTCAAGAAGTATACCGGCATGACCCCCGGCGAATTTGAAAATACCTATAAGGATGTATAAATATTTGCCATGCGGATGATATTACTCATGTCATCCGTTAATTGTATGACATACTGTCATCTGCCCCCAGGGCTTCCCCTTGAGGGGAAGCTGTCAGCGCTCGCGCTGACTGATGAGGTGTATACCCAAGGAGGTTCTCGATCAATGAAGAAACGCCTTGTACAGCTGATTTGCTTATTCCTGTGTATCGCCCTTCTGCCCCTGACGGTACATGCCGCCTCTCCGGAGGCGGCGGCCCCCAACGTGCGCGTCCTTTTGCGCCGCCTGGGCCTGACTGACCGCGCTGATCTTATCCTCGACGGCGTGTACACCGCCTCCGTGGACGGCAAGGTCCTCATGGGGTTCCCCGTGAATGCGAAGGTCACCGTCGCCATCCGCAGCGGCGAATTGTTCCTGTTCTACGAGGGCTTGAGCCTGCGTCTTGGGGACGAGGTCACCTTCGTCCGGAACAGCTCCGGCGGCGATGACGCCCGCACCGGTATCCGCTTTGACAAGAATGGCGGACTCTATCCCGGCGATCTGGCGCTGAAGATCAAAGAGGGCATCCTCTATCCCGTGTGCACCATGTCCGTGGAGGACTACCTGCTGGGCGTGGTGCCCTATGAGATGAGCGAGTACTTCCCCCTGGAAGCCCTCAAGGCCCAGGCTGTCTGCGCCCGCACCTACGCGCTGAACAAGCTGGGCGCCAACGCTGACTACGACGTGGTGGACACCACCAATGACCAGGTTTTCAAGGGCGTGAATCACAATTATGTGAATGCCAAGCGCGCCGTCAGGGAGACCGCAGGTGTAGTCGGCACCTATAAAGGAAAGCTGGCCATCTGCTATTACAGCGCCTCCAACGGCGGTCAGACCGAGCTGGTGCAGAACGTCTGGTCAGGCCGGGGTGACTGGGATTACTATCGCGTGGTGGATGATCCCTATGACGTGGAAAACCCTGAATCCGTGGTACGCAAGGCTCGCATTCCCAAAAACGGAGAGGTGAAGGAGGAATTCAAGGCCATCCTGTTCTCCTACGTCCTGCCGGAGATGCGCAGGCAAGGGTACATTGCCTCGGCGGAGAACTTCCGCATTGATGAGATCACCGGAATGTCCCTCGGTGCGCCTGCCCATGACGAGCCCAGCCGCGCCTGGACTGAGCTGACGCTGACCTTCAACTGGTCGGGCAAGAAGTGGCTTGAGCCGGAGCTGTCCACCCCTGTCCCTGAAACGGCGGAGGACGAGGAGGAATTCTACTTCTTCGCCACGCCGGAACCGACCTCCACCGCTACGCCCACCGCCACCCCGGAGGCTTCTCCCACGCCTGCGCCCACGGCGACCCTCAGCGATTTCATTCCCTCGGCGGAACCTATGACCGTCACGGTGGATATCTTCCCTGAGGTGATCGACGTGCTGCTGCTCTCGGTTTACGGTGCGGACAATGAAATGCTGACCCTCACCGAGACGGATACGCACTTTATCCTTGAGGCCCGGCGCTACGGCCACGGCGTTGGCATGAGCCAGCGCGGCGCGCAGTGGATGGCTGGCCAGTACGGCAAGACCTACACGGAGATCATGAATTTCTACTACCCCGGTTTGACGCTGTCCAAGGTGGACGCGGGGACTCCGGTGCTGCCCACGGCTCCTGCCGACCTGGCTGCGACCCTCGCGCCGCCTGCCACCCCCACGCCCCGCCCGACCCTGATGCCGGCCACCATGACGGCTGACCTGCCCGAGGGCGCGTATCTGGCAGCTGTCACAGAGATCGCCGATGACTCCAGCCTCAACCTGCGTCAGGAGCCCACACAGGGTGCGGACATCCTGCGCCGGCTGTACAAGCATCAGCAGCTGATCGTGCTCGGCCCGGCTGCGGAAGAGGGCTGGGTGCATGTCAAGACCGATGTGATCGAGGGCTATGTGATGGCGAGCTTCATCACGCCGGTGGAGGCTGTGGAGGCTACCCCAGCCCCCACGCCTGCGCCCACGCCGGGGTTCACGGAAAAACCCACGGAGTAATCGCATATATGAAATGCCCCGGCTTCTATGGTGGAGGCCGGGGCTTGAGCGTCCGCGTTCTCCTGCAGTCTTCACTCGCGGCTTTTCAAGCCGTTCGTGAATCCAGCTCCCTCCGGGAGGGAGCTGGCAGCCGCTGCGGCTGACTGAGGGAGAATGCGGGAGCAGCATTCCTGTGCTCCTCCTGTAAACCTTTCGGTCTTGACACATTTCCGTCCGCGGTTTATCATAGACTGTGCAAAAGACAATCCACCTGAAAGGCAGGTATCACCATATGAGCAAGAAAATCGTCCTCACCGGCGGCGGCACGATGGGCCACGTCACCCCGAATCTGGCGCTGCTGCCCCATCTGCTGGAAAAAGGCTACGAGGTGCATTATATCGGCACGGAAAAAGGCGTGGAGGCCGACAAACTCCAGGCCATTGAGGGCATCCATTATCACGCCGTCAAGTCCGGCAAGCTGCGCCGCTACTTCGACTGGAAGAACTTCACTGATCCGTTCCGCGTCATCGCGGGTGCGTTCCAGTCTGCCCACCTGATGGGCAAGATCAAGCCTGATGTGTGCTTCTCCAAGGGCGGATTCGTCGCCGTACCCGTGGTGTTCGGCGCGTGGCTGCACCGCATTCCTGTGGTCTGCCATGAGAGCGACCTCACCCCCGGTCTGGCCAACAAGCTGTGCACTCCCTTCGCCAGGAAGGTCGCCACGACCTTCCCCGAGTGCGCCGCGGCTTTGGGTGACAAGGCGGAATGCGTCGGCACGCCCCTGCGCCCTGAGCTCTTCGCGGGCGACAAGGAGAAGGGCCTCAAACTTCTTGGTTTCACTGGCGAAAAGCCCGTCCTGATGATGATGGGCGGTTCCCTGGGTGCCCAGGCGGTCAACAAGGCCCTGCGTGAGGCGCTGCCGGAGCTCCTCAAGACCTTCGATGTCGTGCACATCTGCGGCAAGGGCAACCTGGAGGCGGCCCTGGAGGGAACAGCGGGCTACACCCAGCTGGAGTTCGTCTCCGCCGAGTTGCCGGATATCTTCGCCTGTGCTGATCTGGTGCTGTCCCGAGCGGGCAGCAACGCCCTGATGGAGTTCCAGGCCCTGGCGCGCCCGCTGCTGCTGGTGCCCTATCCCAAGGGAGCCAGCCGCGGCGACCAGATCCTCAACGCCCAGAGCCTGGAGAAGCGCGGCCTGTGCCGTGTGCTCCTGCAGGAGAACATGACGGCGGACACCCTCACCGAGGCCCTGCTGCAGACTTGGGCGGATCGGGAAAAACTGACCGCTGCCGTCAAGGCTGCGCCCCCGGCGGACGGCACCATGAGGGTGCTGGAGATGATCGAGGAAGTGCAGGCCGAGTGATCGTAGGGGCGATGTGCCCAAAGGCTCTCCCTTTGGTAGAGCTGGCTTTGCGTAAGCGGCGACTAAGATGGTTTGCTCGACAAACAAAAAAACGACTCGCTGCATCGATATGTAGATATGGAAAAGAAGTAAGCAGCCGCAAGGGCTTGTTGTCTGTGAATAGCAGGCGGCAAGCCTTTTTACTTGACTTTGATGCGGCGGAAATTGTAGTATCAGAGACAGCTGATCAGCTCGACCTTGAAGTGGTCAATGAAATCGCAGGATTGCAAGTAGAGTATTAACAAACTATCTTCAACCGCTTGATGTTCCTCTTCTTGAACAAAGGCCTGCAGTTTTTGGTACGTATTCTCCGCTCTGAGTTACTGTACCTCTGCCAGCAAATCCTCCTCGATCTTCTTGGGCATGTTTGCAGGCCGCCCTGTGCTTCTACTTCCCCTTTGTTCAAAGTAGAGTCCATCGGGCTCCTCTGTCAGGCAGATTCACTCCCATGATGCTGCTCGGTGATGATTGCATACACCAAACTGTCGCGCTCCTTGCTATAACTCAGGTGTTTTGCCTGCATGGTTTCCACTGCTTTATGCTTGAACTCACCTGTGTAACTCTTATTCTGTATTCCCTTTGGCATAGTTTTACCCCCCATATATTCTCAAGTATTCTGCCATACTTGTCTAACAAATGGGGGGCAGTATAACGCTGTACCGGCTGAATGGAAAACTACTTTACTTCAAAAGACTGGGTATTCACATACATGCCATCCCAGTACAAGTCAATATAGTATCTTCCTGAAGGAATTGTACCAGAACACTCCAAAAGCCGCAAGAAAAAGTTGATGCCGCTGGTTGTCCATGTCCAAGAGTTTGAGGATACATAGGCAATCTCTTGGTTAAAAGCCTCAAGCATCTTGAAATTACTGGGGGCACGGTACACGATTGAAGTGTTATACGTTCGTTTTTCCGTAAACCGAGGTGTATTGACGCGGTAATGAACGAGATACCTATACCCTTTATTCTTCATGTTGTCAGCCATTGTTGCGCCATAAAACATGGTAGCAATGGCATCTGTGTTCGCAGTTTCACCTTCATGACGATAGCGACTTTCAATATCAACTGAGACCGACGATCCATTTAGCGTTCCGTCTGAATAAGCAGGCGCATCAGGAACATTGACATATTCGGAGATGGTTGTACCATTTTTATCCGTAACTTCCACCTTGTACTGACAGCCAGGAATGACCTCGTGCACAGTTACTGATTGACTTTGGATATTGGTCCTGTTGTATGTATATTGCTTTATTTTGCTGTCAGGAATGTACAGGGTATACCTGACCGAATAGGGAGCCTGGCTCTCCGAATCTATCCAACTGAAAGTTGTCCAGCCTTTGCTCGTCATCGCATTCGTCGAAACCGAGAAAGTACGGCTTATGACGCGATCCATAGTTGTGTCACAAAATTCAGAAACTGCACCCTTGTCTTCTGCATAAGCATATCCATTCTCGTGAGCCCACCGTTGCGCGTAAGATCCCTGCGGCGCACAGATGGTTACCCGAGAGCCGACCGGCAAAGCATTCTTGTCAATGAAGCTCAACGTTTCATTGATCGTTATGGATTTCAGCCCCGTACAGTCTTTGAATGCATCGCTTTCGACCCGGAGCATGTCCATGGGAAGGTATACATCCTGCAGAGACGTGCAATTGGCAAAAGTACGCGTCGGAAGCTTCTCCAGCAGCATAGACAAATGGATAGACCTGAGTGCAGTACAACCTGAAAAAACGCCATCGCCAAGCTGCGAAACCATATTGGTGTTGACAGTTTCAAGAGCCCGGCAATTCATAAATGCCTCTTCCTGGATATCTTCAGCCCGGTAAGGCATCGTTATCTCCCGCAGAGCAGTACAGCCATAAAACGCTCTTTCACCGATCACCAGGGGTATGCCCTCATCTCCGTCCTTGATATCCACAGCTATCAGGCTTGAACAATTGCTGAACGCATTTGCCGCGATGGTTTCCACGTTTTCCGGAATTTCTACGCGTCGGAGCGAATGGCACTCCGAAAATGCCTGGTTCCCAATATACATCAGCTGCGTAGGAAGCTGAACATTCGTCAGCTGTTCACAGCCGCGGAATGCACTTGCACCAATTCCGAAGACTTCGTTCGGGATTGTAATCTGTTGCAATTGAGTACAACCCGAAAATGCGTAATCGTCAATATAGCTTACCCCTGCAGGAAGCTTGACCGAGATCAAATACGAACAGTCGGTAAATGCGTATTTTCCAATCCCTGTTACTGGATGTCCGTCAATCGCGCTGGGGATCACCAGATCCTGTTCATATCCACTATACTGAGTGATCACGCAATTCTCGCTATGATCTATTGTATACTTATACACCGGCTGGGGCACAGTCGTAGGAGCCGACGTCGGGGTGGCTGTCGGCGTTGGCGTTGGCGTGGCCGTCGGCGTGGGCGTAGCCGTCGGCGTGGGCGTAGCTGTCGGCGTGGGTGTAGCTGTCGGCGTTGACGTAGGCGTGGATGTGGGCGTAGCTGTGGTTGTGGTCGTCAAGACAGTTGCATGCAACTTTGACGGAACTTCTGAAATCGTGTTTGTTGCTGTCAGCATTGCTGCTGGCACAGCTTTCGTTGGTGAGCCATGATAGACAATCAGCATCCATCCTACCAGCACAATCCCTAGAGCCACAAGCGTATTGATCCTTTTTTTTCTCTGGGGCCGATTCTCATCAGCACTCGGCTGGATTTCGATCGGCTGCTGCTCAGAATCAGGCGTCTGCGCTTCTGTTTTCTCGCCCTCGGGTTCGATAGCCACAGGCTTTTCTGGCTGCCCATTACGTAAGCGCCGCAATGCACTCCGCATCTCCTCTGCGGTCTGCCAGCGATCTTCCTTCTTGTAGGCGCAGGCCTTCAGGATAATCCGCGCCAACTCCGGATCAGCATTCACAGGCGGGGGCAGGGGTTCGCCGCTTACCCGCACAAGAATCGCCAGCTCCCGCTCCTTAACCGAACTTTCCATCCCCTGTTTCATAAAAGGCATCAGGTTGTTATTCATCAGCCGATACAGCACCAAACCCAGAGAGTAGATATCAGCTGTGCAATTACCCTGCTGCTCACGGATAATCTCTGGCGCTGCGTAGGCATCTGTTCCCTTACGGGAAAGCACTGTCGATATTCCACGGAAACGCCGCGCAGCACCGAAATCGCCGAGCTTATAGTCGCCATCCTCGTTGACAAAGATATTCTGCGGCTTCACATCCCGGTGGACAACATTTCTTTTTTCCAGCCGTATCAGTGCGCTGCAGATGTCAATGCCCAGCTTGGTGGTTTCCGCACGCTCCATCCGTCCTTCAAGAATGCAGCTGCTCACGCAGGTTAACAGTTCCATCCAAATATAGATATCATAGCCGAGAGCATCTTGCCTATCCATAATTTGGATGTCGTTGCAGGAGACAATATTTGTGTGTCCTGAAAATGTACGCAGCAACTGGTACTCATCCACCAGGCTATTCTTGATTTCGTTGAGATATTGTCCGACTGGTCCAGCGTCCATTGATCCCAGTTCGTCGTATATAGCACTCAACTCATCTTCGCTCCGAGGAATGGGAATGTGTTTGACAGCTGCCCACTCAGTGTAGCTGCCCACTGAACGACGGGCCCGGTATACAGTACCAAAGCTGCCAGATCCCAACTTTTCTACTATCTCCCAGCCGCCAGGGAGGGTTGGGTATGTCTTTTGCATGTTGTCACCTGTTACCTTATGCAATCTTTTTGACTTACTATTGGAGTCCTATACGTCAGTATTCTTGAATTATGATATATCCATCCATCGTTCCATCGTAATAGTTATCAATTTTAACAATACCTGAGGACACCCAACACGCATTACCATCAACAACTATCTTGTACCAATCTTTGTAGCCCGTTTTCCGTTCCACCTTGCCGTTCACCAACACATCACATGTGCAACGTGTTCCCGATGTGCCCGGCTTTCGGTCAAGGATATTATACTCTTCTCCCTTTTTAACATACTCTACCAGTTCGTGTGCCTCTCCCGGATTTGAACGAGCTCTCCCGCTGCCTACCCATACCTCGCAAGTTTGTCCAACCGGGTAATTGTTGGTTTGGCTTGGTTTCTGTGTTTGTGGGAAAGTATATTCAAAACGATAACTGGTCGGGCCGTTATAGCTATCTTCCTTTGGATAAATATAGTACTCAACAGTATGGCCAGCCGGAGTCAATTTGCTATCGTATTCGGCATACCAAATTCCTTGAGAATCGCCACGTTCATGGGGACTTCCCACATTCAGATAAGAGGACCCACTCGTCATATCCCGTACCGCAATGTTCCACCATATACCGCATGCGTCCCAGCGGATATGCAGCGTCCCTCCATCTTTTGAACTATAAGTATACGTCACATTTTTCGCAGCCACGGTTGGTACAGGTGTTGGAACATCCGTCGGCTTGGAAGATGACTGGCTCGCCACCGTTGTTGTTGGCTCAGGCCTATTCTCCTTCGCCGACGTGCTGAAAAGGGAATCCACCAGTAAAAGCCCCACCATTACCAGCACCACAAAACCCAGCGCATAATACATATCCTTTTTCTTTTCAGGTTTATTCTGCACCTGCACTGTCGGTGCAACAATTATTGGCTGGTCTTGTGCTGGCTGTGCGCTCTTCTCTGCACGGCGCAGCTCATCACGCACACCATCCAGGACGAGCTTAGCAACGTCCGTCTTCATCCGCTCAAGATCGTTCTGATCCGGCACCTTCTCCAGCACATCATTCAAAGTTTCGTTGATTTGCGTCTGTCCGCCAAGCAGTTTACCGGTATCCTTCTTGATGGCCGTCGTTTCCGCCGTGATGCCCTCCAGCTGCGCAGCGATGTACCGCTGAATCTCCGCATTGTCCACCCATGCCTGCTGGGACTTGTTCAGCAGGGCCTGCAGGGCTTCCTTTTCTTTGACCGTCAGGTCAAGGGCAGCCTTGGCCTGCTTACCCGCCGCCATCGCTGCAACGATCTTCTTGTATTCCCCCTCAAACTCCCGGACACCAAAGGCATGTTCGCACCAGGGGCACCGGATCTCCTGTGTCCCTTCTTCATAGCTGATCAGCCCTCGGCAATTTGGGTTAATACAACGATCCACAATAGATTGCATCACAAACGCTCCCTTGTCTGCCCGTCCGGCGAGCCCGTTGGTATATGCTGTTTATTTTACCATGCTGTCTTCTGCCCTGTCAAGGAAGGTAAGCAAAGGCACGGATACCAACACAAGGATTCCACTCCCAAGATACCAGGAGCCTGCCCCATCTGCGCATACAAGGGATATGGATATGCGCTGAAATGCGACGAATTTGTGGCAAGTATCATTTAGCGGTTTCGAAGGTATTGGCTTCAGAGTCCTTTTTGTCCGCGAGGAACTTCATAAAAGGACTACGAATTGTAAGTACGGAAGCAAATTGTAGACTACAGCAAAATCTCAAACTAACGCCGTGATACATCAAGACCAGTAACTGCTGCGCTGTAATCATTGCAGCTGGCTTGAACTGTGTGAAGGAATCGATGTCATAATCCCAATAGGGGAAATGCCAAACTGTAAAATCCATTGAGCCCCTCGGTCAGGTGGGTTCGCTCCCATGATGCTACTCGGTGATGAGTGCATACACCAAATTGTTGCGCTGTCTTGCTATTGCTCAGGTGTTCTGCCTGTATGGTTTCCACTGCTTTATACTTGAACTCTCCTGAGTACCTCTTATTCGGTATTCCCTTTGGCATAGTTTTACCCCCCATCTGTTCTCAAGGATTCTACCATACCTGTCTAACAAATGGGGGGTGGTTCACATGACGAAGCGGGTCGTATCATTATGAGAGATTGTGCTGGGGATAGCTCTTTCAGTCTCTGTACGGGCACGAAACCAGCACATAAGGGAGGGCGCCTTCGGGATCAGTATCCGCCGCTCATTTCGGTCAGGTCGGTGACTTCTGCCAGCGTGCCAGCGGCATAGCGTGCCTCAGCTTCTTCCATGATCTTGGCGGTGGCGCTGACGCCGCAGCGGCTTGCGCCCACGGCACGGGCGGACAGCACGGTGTCCAGGTCGCGGATGCCGCCGGAACCCTTCACCCGCACGTTCGCAGAGACGGCAGCGCGCATCAGCTTCAGATCGTCGATGGTGCAGCCCTTGGAGCCATAGCCGGTGGAGGTCTTCACAAAGTCCGCGCCGGCTTCTTCCGCCAGGTGGCAGCAGGAGATCTTCTGTTCATCGGTCAGGTAGCAGGTTTCCAGGATGACCTTCAGGATCGCGCCGTGCTGGTGAGCCAAGTCGGATAGCAGCTTGATCTCATTCTTCACATACAGGGTATCGCCTGCGATCATCTTGCCGATGTTGATGACCATGTCCAGCTCGGTGCAGCCTTCCTCCAACGCCAGCTTGGCCTCGGCAACCTTGATGGCGGTCTCGTGGCTGCCATGGGGGAAGCCGATGACGGTGCAGACCTTCACGTCGGAGCCCTTCAGCATTTCGGCCAGGATCGGTACATCGCAGGGGCGCGCACATACGGATGCGCAGTCGTATTTCAGCGCCAACTCGCAGCCCTTGCGGATGTCAGCCTCGGTCAGGAAGGGCTGCAGGGTGGAGTGGTCGAGCATTTTAGCGATATCATGAGGCGTAATGGCCATGGGATTGTCCTCCTTATATATGGCGTTGAATAACAATTGGGTATCCTTTTATATTCGCCGCGGAAAGTGGAATCCCTGCTTGCATGCGAATGAGATGATAAAGAGCCGAAAGGGTGTACCCGTGCATAACGGACTGTATTCGGATTTCAGGCAAGCGCCTGAGCAAAGATAAATGTTTATACAGCATTGCATGATTGACGCAGGGAAGATGCGGTGTTAGAATAATAAAACAAACTGTGAAGGAAGAGGCAAGCGAAAGGCCTTCCAATGCATGGTCTGGTGTTTGATGCAGAGGGGGCTACATACCTGCTGACAGGTATGCAGATGTGCTGAATCCGGACAATCAAAACAGGAATGGATACGTTGGAGGTAATGAAGATGAAAAGAATCGTCGGTTTGATGCTGATGATCGCTATGCTGCTGAGCGTTTCGGCCCTTGCCGAAAACCGGGACATTGATTTTCGCGGACTGCCCTGGGGGTGTTCTCCCGCCGAAGCGATTGAACTGCTGAAAAAAGATTTGCAGATTGATGAAAAAGAAATCAAGTTCAGCTATGTGTTCTACAATTTGCGCCAGTATGAAGAGGTGAGCAAAGTGAGCAATTACCCGTTGGTTGAGATGCTCAAGTGCTCCATTACTGTTCCCGATCTGAAGGTAGCCGGGTATAAGACCCAGAATAAAGACAATATCGAATTGTACTTTCTTCCCATATTGAGCGAGGATGGCCAATCTTACAGCCTGTCAGAGCAGGAAGGCATGCTGTGGCGCGCCGTATATCCGGTGATCAGCAAACCCGGTGATGTGATGAAATGGACAATGCGGGAGGATCTGGAAGGTAAGCTGGAAGCGCTGTACGGCAAAAAAGAAGCACGCAGTTTTACGAGATATGAATACAGCAATGGCGAATGGGGAAACCGATACCGCACTTTCGAGTATTATTCCAGCGAAACCGGCACGCTTGAACTGTCCTCTCCTTCGGAGTATAGCTATCATACGCTCGATTATCGCTGGATGCTGACAGGTGATGTAATGTCAGACGCGAGACAGACTGTTATAATCCGTGAGATGGAGGCGGAAGCGGAGGAGCAGCGGAAACTGAATCAGAGCGTAGGTAACAGTACTGACGGATTGTAAAACCGTGCCCTGACCCAATGTCAACCTGGCATTCTTAGTGACGCCGTGCTGCCATCGGGAAAAGAAACGAAGGAGGCGCTCAACATGGCGGAGACATTTCTGACCCTGATGGCGGATTATGACATGGCTGCCCAGTTCCGCATGGATGGCTGGTACAACGCCATCCAGCGTGCGGGCTTCAGCGGTACGCAGACGCCAGGGTTGAATCACCACATCAGTCTGGCGACTTTTCCTGTGGAGGCGGAAGCTGAGGCCATCGCTCTGACAAAGCGAATCGCCGCGGAATATGCCCCGGTGGAGGTTCACGTCAGCCATGTGGGGCTGTTTGCAGGCAGCAGGGTGCTCTTCGCTGCACCGGAAAGCAATCCGGCCTTGACGGCGCTCCAGCGGGCCTGTGCGGATGACCGGCCCCTCAATGGTCACCCCTGGACGCCTCATACAACGATGCTCATCGATACGCCGGAGAACATTGTCGCTGCGCTGCCCGTGCTGATGGAGAAATTCGAACCCTTCCGGGGACGGATCACCCATCTGCACCTGTGCGCCTTCTGGCCCACGCGGGAGATCCTGCGCGTGCCGCTGACGGGGAAGGAATAAACTGCCGGAACTTGCAGGGTTTTCATGCGGCGCAACGTTATATCAGCAAAGGAGTTGATGGGGATGCGGCGCTTTTTGTATACCCTGCTGGTGGTGTTGCTGCTGCTGCCTGCTGCCTGTGCAGAGGAGGCCCAGCGCGTGGCAGAGGGTTTGCCTGCACTGACCTTCACTGTGATGGACACCGGTCGCGGTACCGGCAATGAGCGTCGCCCCAGCCTGCTGGCGGTGGAGATCACCTCGTCAGACGGAGACTTCTGTCAGACAATCACCTGGGAATCCAATGAGCACCCGGATTTTGAGCGTCTTGCGCCCTTCGTCCGCCTGGTGGATTACAATTTTGACGGCTTCAAGGATTTACAGCTGCTTACTGCCCAGGGCGTGCGGAATGAGTTCTACACCGCAGCGCTATGGGACGCTGAGAAGGGGTGCTTCCAGGAGGTGCTCCAGGACAGCCCGCGTCTGCCCGGCGGGAAAAGTGCCAATAAGATGGGTCAGGCGGAATTCTGCAACCCCGAGTTTTACCCCGATCCTGACAATCCTGGCTTCGGTTCCGTCTACTGCGTGGAGGAGGATGGGTTCCGCTACCGCACGGAATATGTCTATGGATGGGAGGCGTGCTATCGGAGGGAAACATACTGGGTCGCCTCCGTGTATGACGCAGGTGATGGGATGATCGGCGAATCTCTCGAGCAGTGGGGCACCGGCCTCAACTACTGGTGGAACCAGACCTACCCCGAGGCGTGGTATTACGGCGATGGCAATATGTTCGACAAACGCACCGAGGCCCGCCGTCTGCTGATGCTCGGCCGGGGCACTATGCGCCATTACTCCATGATGGTGGACAATGTGAGCTGGGTCAACCTGCGCCAGTTGGACAGCAAGGATTCGCCTTCCCTGGCGCAGCTTCCCCGCGGCACGACGGTGCAGGTGCTGGCGACCGGCTGCGGCGAGGACGGAGGCTGGACGCTGGTTTATTGCAGCAATGATGACCTGGGAATCAGGCCGGGCGTTGACATGTACCACGACGACAGGCCGGACGGCGTGACGGGATACATCTGGCACAGCTACCTGGAGCCGACCAATTTGTACGTTGCCAACGTGGACTGGGTGAACGTCCGCGAGGCGGCGGATAAGCGCTCAGATGTGGTGACGACACTGAACAGAGGGGACGTTGTGTATCGCTGCGCAAACAGCAGGAATGGCTGGATTGGCGTGTCGGGCTGGAAGGAAGTCGAGGGTTTCAGCGACACTGCGCCATTCGTTGGATATATCTGGCACAGTTATCTGGAATCCGAGCCCTTCATTCCTTGAAAATGAGCAGTGTAAAACTTTTTTTCAGATTTCTCGATTTTTTTGAAATTTTCCTATTGACTTGCCTCTGAAAACGTGATATACTATCAAACGTTGACGGGGCATTAGCGCAGCTGGTAGCGCACAACACTGGCAGTGTTGGGGTCAGCGGTTCGAATCCGCTATGCTCCACTCAGGACTTGCAGAAATGCAAGTCCTTTTTCGTTTTATCATGCAAAAATCGCAAGTTCCTGCCTGTACAACCTGCAAAATGGGGTACCCCTTTCGCGACGTACCGCAATTCATACCGCAATTGGTACCGGAAAACCCGGGAAAATCAAAGGAACGTGTCCATCTTCGCCAACTCTTTTTGCTTGGTTTCCATGCTGGAATGGGCATACAGTTGGAGTGTCAAGGCAACTTTCGTGTGTCCCAGGATTTCGGAAAGAGTACGCACATCCATGCCGGATTCGATGGCTCTGGTTGCGAACGTGTGCCCTTATGGTATATTAAGGACAAACCGGGAAAGCCTTGAAAATCAAGGATTTGCGGATGTCAGGCGGGTTTTCATCCTTTTCCAAATCACGAGAACAAGCCTGAAAAAGTCACTGATATACTGGGGGTGTAAAATGGACGACAAAAGAATAAGGGAGTAAAACACCTCCCCAATCCCTGAAGGACATCCCCTCTGACAAGAGTGAGATGTCCTTTTTGCGTTCATAAAGCGCGTCGATTTCAGAGCATCATCAGGTGCTTTGAAAACGGCACACGGAGAAAAGAAAGGAGAAGATCGGAATGAACAATCAGGCACAGCGCGGTCCTCCCTCAAATGCCGAGGAGAGGAATCCCGCAGTCCATGCACGGGATGGCCCTGAACAGGTGGTTGAGCTGTCGCTGACAGAGTTGTACCCATTCAAGAATCATCCGTTCCATGTGGTAGATGATGTTCATATGGAAAGCACAGCGCAGAGCATAAAGAACAATGGCGTTCTTGTACCTGTTATTGTGCGTCCCAGGGCAGAAGGTGGCTATGAGATGCCATCGTGCTGTATGGTAAGCGGGCATTCGTAGAATCAGCGATGGCTTTGCACCATCGCTGAAAGGATTGGGATTCAACTATACCATAAACTGTTCTCTTGGTCTGGCTATCTCCGCTGCTATGTGCGTGGGAGATTCACCGTCCCCGTCATCCTCTAGCCAAGAGCCACCCCAGCCGCAGAATTTCCCTAACACTTGAATTTTGACCAATTTTCTGACCACAACACAGGCGGCGAACGCTTAATAAATTCCGTAAAGAATCATAAGAGTTCCGCGTGTCAGTTTTCCGCGCATATAATGTAGGAATTTTGTGCTCCCCGGCCTGGAAGGAACCCCGAACGGGGTTCCCAGGCCGACTGGCAGTGTTGGGGTCAGCGGTTCGAATCCGCTATGCTCCACCATACATGATAAATCCGAACCTGATTCCGATTGGAAACGGGTTCGGATTTTTCTTTTCTTCACAGGGGGAGACTGTTAACTTGCATCCTATCCATATACAAAACCAGGACTGCACATGGTGATGCGGTCCTGGTTTTTGCATATGCTGATGTTTATTCCTCCGGGAACGCATACTGCGCCTTGTACTTCGCAAACTGCTCGGCAAATGCAGCGCTCTCGTGCAGCTCGCCGGCCTTGAGGGCGTTCAGGTACTCGTGGGCCTCCAGCTTGCCCTCGGAGACCTGCAGCATCTCAACTGCCACGTTGGAGCAGTGGTCAGCGGTGCGCTCGCAGGCAGTCAGCAGATCCTCCAGCACGAAGCCGTACTCCACCGTGCAAAGGCCGTCGCGCAGGCGGCGCACATGGCGGGATTTCACCTCGCGGACAAGGGCGTCTACCACCTGCTCCTGGGGCTCGATCTGGATGGCCTGCGCCATGTCGAAACTGGTGTAGGCGGATACTGTGCGATCCACAACGTCCAGCACAGCGCGCTCCAGCACGGCCAATTCGCCCTTGGCCTGTGCGGAGAAGTTGATCTTTTTCTCCTCGATCTCCAGCGCGGCCTTGGCGACGGCCAGGGCGTGGTCGCCCATGCGCTCAATGTCGGAGATGGTGTACAGAAGGGTGTTGAGGATGCGGTTATCATGGACCGACAGGTTCATCGCGGACAGCTGGACGAGGTAGGTGCCCAGTGCATCCTCGTAGCGGTCAGTGCGGTCTTCCAGTTCGGCAACCTCCTCCATGGCGGCGTCGTCGAACTTCTTCGTCAGGCCGATAGCAATGCGCATGGCCTTGGCGGCATCGGCAGCCATCACCGCGGCGATCTCCTGGGCGCGCTGCACGGCGACGGCAGGGGTGGCCAGCAGACGCTCGTCCAGCAGCTCCTGCTTCTGGGGCGTGTTTTCGCTGGGAATGATGGCATAGGCCATCTTGACCAGCAGCTTGTTCATGGGCAGCAGCACCGCCGTGGCGGCCAGGTTGAAGCCCGTGTGGATGACGGAAATGTTCCAGGCGCTGACCGGCTGGGTCAGGAATGCCCAGTCGATGAACATCCCCAGGCCGTAGAACACGACCACGAACAGCGCCACGCCCACCACGTTGAACAGCAGGTGCACGATGGCCGTGCGGCGGGCATTGCGGTTCGCGCCGATGGCACCCATCATGGCAGTGACGCAGGTGCCGATATTCTGGCCCAGAATGATGGGGATGGCTGCGCCGTAGGTGACGGCGCCCGTCACACACAGACCCTGCAGGATACCTACAGAGGCGGAGGAGGACTGGATGATGGCTGTCAGCACCGCACCGAAGAGGATGCCCACCAGCGGGTTGGTGAAGGAGATCATCAGATCAGCGAACCAGGCCTCGGTTTTCAGGAAGGACATCGACTTGCTCATCAGATCCATGCCGGTCATCAATGTCATGAAGCCCAGCATGATGGTGCCAACGCCCTTTTTCTTTTCGGACTTGCCCATATAAAGGAAGATACCGATCACGCCGATCAGCGGCGCGAGGGTGGAAGGCTTGAAAAGCTGGATGAGGAAGCTGTCACCCTCCAGGCCAGACAGGGACAAGATCCAAGCTGTCACCGTGGTGCCCACGTTGGAGCCCATGATGACGCCCACGGCCTGCTGCAGCGTCATGATGCCGGAGTTGACGAAGCCCACCACCATCACCGTGGTGGCCGAGGAGGACTGGATCACCGCCGTTACGGCCATGCCCAGCAGGAAACCTTTCCAGACCTTGCCGCTCATCTTGGCCAGGATCGTTTGCAGCTTGCCGCCCGCTTGGCGTTCCAGCGCCTTGCCCATGATATCCATACCAAACAGGAACAGCGCCAGGCCGCCCATCAGGGAAATGATCTTGAAAATGTATGCCGTCATCGTTGACTCTCCTTTACGGAAATCTTGCATATTTCGACAGCATTCATTATAATCTCGGGTTTTTGTCAAGACCAGCAGAGTCATGCAAAGCTTGTGTAAAATGTATGTAAAGCCGCAGGAGGGCGGCTGCTTCCGCCGAACATTTTACTCGATTTTTACCTTCCTGATATTCGTCTCAAATATGGCTGCGCTATGATGCAGACGTACCAAAATGGAAAGGAAGTTGAAAATCATGAAAAAGATTATCTCTATCCTGTTGACTCTGACCCTGCTGCTGACGACCGCCTGCGCAATGGCGGAAGAGATCAACGTCATCTCCCGCGAGGATGGCTCCGGCACCCGCGGCGCGTTCATCGAGCTGTTCGGCATCGAACAGAAGAATGCTGAGGGCAAGAAGATCGACTACACCACCGACGACTGCGACATCACCAATAGCACCTCCGTCATGATGACCAGCGTAGCAGGCAACGACTGCGCTATCGGCTACATCAGCCTGGGCTCCATGAACGACACCGTGAAAGCGCTGCTGATCGACGGCGCAGCTGCCTCCGTGGAGAATATCAAGAACGGCAGCTACAAGGTGGCCCGTCCCTTCAACATCGCCACCAAGGCGGAGGTTTCCGACGCGGCGGCTGATTTCATCGCCTTCATCATGAGCGCCGAAGGTCAGGCGGTCATCGAGGCCAACGGCTACATCGCCGTGGTGGAGGATGCTCCCGCTTTTGAGGGCGGCAAGGTGAATGGCAAGATCGTCATCGCCGGTTCCTCCTCTGTAACGCCCATGATGGAGAAGCTCAAGGAAGCCTACGAGGCCCTCAACACCAATGTGGAGATCGAGCTGCAGCAGAGCGACTCCTCCTCTGGTATGACCTCTACCATCGACGGCGTGTGCGACATCGGCATGGCCTCCCGCGCCCTGAAGGATTCCGAGACCGAGAAGGGCCTCACCGGTCTGACCATCGCCATGGACGGCATTGCGGTTATCGTGAGCCTGGATAATCCTGTGGATGGCCTGACCACCGAGCAGGTGCGCGACATCTACATGGGCGAGATCACCGACTGGAGCGAGGTCAATGAGTAAGGTTTCTGTACAGGGTGTGAAGGAGGGCGCTGCGAAAGTGGCGTTCACCTTCACAGCCCTTGTTTCCATTCTGGCGGTGGCGCTGATCTGCGTGTTCCTGTTCGCCAACGGTATCCCCGGCATGGCGAAAATCGGCGTGTGGGACTTCCTCTCCGGCGAAAAGTGGAAGCCTGGGCAGGAGGTTTTCGGCATTCTGCCTTTCATCCTCGGCTCGGTGTATGTCACGGCGGGCGCGCTGGTTGTCGGCGTTCCGGCGGGGCTGATGACAGCGCTGTTCCTGTCTCGGTTCGCATCGAAGAAGATGGCGAAGCTCCTGCGTCCGGCGGTGCAGCTGCTGGCGGGCATCCCGTCGGTGGTGTACGGCTTCTTCGGACTGGTGGTGCTGGTTCCGCTGGTGCGCCAGGTCTTCGGCGGCACGGGTTCGTCCCTGCTGACGGCCAGTGTGCTGCTGGGCATGATGATCCTGCCCACCATCATCACCGTGGCGGAATCCGCGCTGAACGCCGTGCCCGCCGCCTATTATGAGGGCGCGCTGGCCCTGGGCGCGACCCACGAGCGCAGTGTGTTCCATGTCATTCTCCCTGCTGCAAAGTCCGGCGTGATGGCGGGTGTGATCCTCGGCATTGGCCGCGCCATCGGCGAAGCCACCGCCGTCATGATGGTGGCAGGCAACCGCACCTCCATGCCCAAGGGGCTGCTGAAGGGCGTGCGTACCCTGACCAGCAATATCGTGATCGAAATGGGCTACGCTACCGACTTGCACCGGGAGGCGCTGATCGCCACGGCAGTGGTGCTGTTCGTGTTCATTCTGCTGATCAACGTGCTGACCAGCATCCTGAAAAGGAGGGCGAACTGATGGTCAAGCTGCAAGCAAAGCTCTACCGCGCAGCCGTGTATGCAGGCGCGGCCTTCTCTGTGGGTGTGCTGGTGCTGATCGTGGGGTATATCCTCATCAAGGGCATCCCCCACCTGTCGCCGGAGCTGTTCGCCTGGGAATACAACTCGACCAACGTGTCCATGATGCCCGCCATCATCAACACGCTGCTGATGACCCTGCTCTCCCTGCTGGTCTGCGTGCCGCTGGGCATCGGCGCGGCCATTTGGCTGACGGAATACGCCCCCCGCGGCAGCAGGCTGGTGAAGCTCGTCCGCATGACGGCGGAGACGCTCTCCGGCATTCCCTCCATCATCTACGGCCTGTTCGGCGCGCTGTTCTTTGTGGTGGCCATGGGGATGGGCCTCTCCCTGCTTTCCGGTGCGCTGACGCTTTCCATCATGGTGCTGCCCACCATCATGCGAACTACCGAGGAAGCCCTCCTCGCCGTGCCGGACAGCTACCGTGAGGGCAGCTTCGGCCTGGGCGCAGGGCGGCTGCGTACCACCTTCAAGGTGGTGCTGCCCAGCGCGGTGCCGGGAATCCTCTCTGGCGTGATCCTCGCCATCGGGCGCATCGTGGGTGAAACGGCGGCGCTGATCTACACCGCAGGCACAGTGCCCGAAGTGCCGGAATCCCTGCTGGATTCCACCCGCACGCTGGCGGTGCACATGTACACCATCTCCACCGAGGGGCTGTACATCGACCAGAGCTACGCCACGGCGGTGGTGCTGCTGGCGATGGTGCTGCTCATCAACAGCCTGTCCGCGCTGATCGCACGCAAAGTTGGAGGAAAACACGCATGAAAATAGAGATCAACAACCTTGACCTGCATTACGGGTCTTTCCACGCGCTGAAGGGCGTGAACCTCGCCATCCGTGAGAAGGAGATCACCGCCTTTATCGGCCCCAGCGGCTGCGGAAAATCGACGCTGCTCAAGACCCTCAACCGCATGAACGACCTGGTGGAGGGCTGCAAGATCACCGGTGAAGTCCTGCTGGATGGCGTAGACGTGTACAAGGATATGGATACCGCACTCCTGCGCAAGCGGGTGGGCATGGTATTCCAGAAGCCCAACCCCTTCCCTATGAGCATCTACGACAACATCGCCTTCGGCCCGCGCACCCATGGCATCCGCTCTAAGGCCAAGCTGGACGACATCATCGAGCGCAGCCTTCGCAACGCCGCCATTTGGGACGAATTGAAGAACAGGCTGAAGAAGGATGCGCTGGGGCTTTCCGGCGGTCAGCAGCAGCGGCTGTGCATCGCCCGTGCGCTGGCAGTGGAGCCGGAAGTCCTCCTGATGGACGAACCCACCTCCGCCCTTGACCCCATCTCCACCAGCAAGATCGAGGATCTGGCCCTGCAGCTCAAGCAGGACTACACCATCGTCATGGTCACCCACAACATGCAGCAGGCCGCCCGCATCTCCGACAGGACGGCGTTCTTCCTGCTGGGAGAGGTGGTCGAATACGACGAGACCGCGAAGATCTTCTCCGTGCCCCAGGACAAGCGCACGGAGGACTACATCACAGGAAGGTTCGGCTGAAAGCCGAACGAACGATAGCCAATGCTTGCATTGGCAGAGTGAAGCCGGCAACGGAGAATCCGGTGCCGGCCGTATAAGGAGGTTCGGCTGATGAGAAACCGTTTTGATGAGCAGCTCCACACGCTCAACCACGAGCTGCTGGAAATGGGCGCGCTGATCGAGCGTGCCATCCGCAGCGCCACGGATGCGCTGGTCAAGCAGGACGTGGAGGCCGCTTTGCAGGCCATCGCCGCCGATAAAGAGGTGGATCAGGCGGAACGGGACATTGAATCCCTGTGCCTGAAGCTGCTTTTGCAGCAGCAACCTGTCGCAAGGGACTTGCGCTTGATCTCATCTGCGCTTAAAATGATAACGGACATGGAGCGCATCGGCGATCAGGCCAGCGACATTGCCGAGCTGGTGATCTACCTGTCCAAGGAGCCCTACATCAAGGAGCTGACGCACCTGCCCCAGATGGCCGAGAACGCCATCCGCATGGTGACCGGCGCGCTGGACGCTTACGTCCGCAAGGATGTGGCGCTGGCGCAGGAGGTCATGGGCATGGACGACGCCATCGACGCACTGTTCGTGACGGTGAAGGACGAGCTGATCGCCCTCATCCGTCATGACGCGGCCGCCGGCTCCCAGGCCATCGACCTGCTGATGATCGCCAAGTACTACGAGCGCATCGGCGACCACGCGCAAAACATTGCCGAATGGGTGGAGTATGCGCTGACCGGAAGACACAAGGGAGTGTTCCTCACATGATCTATTACGTTGAAGACGATGACAACATCCGCGAGCTGGTGGTCTACACCCTCACGCAGATGAGCCTGCCCTGCCGCGGCTTTGCGGACGGGGCTGTTTTCCGTGCGGCGGTGGCAGAGGCTACGCCCGACCTCGTCCTGCTGGACATCATGTTACCCGGCGAGGACGGCCTGTCCCTGCTGCGCTTCCTGCGGGAGAACCACCGTACGGCGGAAACGCCGGTCATCATGCTCACCGCCAAGGGCACCGAGATGGACAAAGTGCAGGGCCTTGACTACGGCGCGGATGATTACATGACGAAGCCCTTCGGCATGGCGGAGCTGGTAGCCCGCATCCGTGCTCGCCTGCGCCGAACCGGTGCAAAAGCTGATGCGGATACCCTCAAATGCGGCGGGCTGACCATTGATCGCCGCGCCCACAAGGCCTTTGTGGACGGCATGGAAATGCCCTTGACTCTGAAGGAGTACGACCTGCTGCTCCTGCTGATGGAGAACAGTGGCGCGGCCTTCACCCGCGAGCAGCTGCTGGAGCGCATCTGGGACATGGCCTACGACGGCGGCACCCGCACCGTGGACGTGCATGTGCAGACGCTCCGCACCAAGATGGGCCGCTGCGGCCACATGATCGAAACGGTGCGCGGCGTGGGGTATCGGTTCGGGGGTGGCGAAGCATGACCCGGCGCATCTTCCGCAACATCCTGCTGACGGCGGTGCTGGCGCTGCTGCTGTCCTCCGCGCTGCTGGTGGGGACGCTGTACAACGTGTACGAGGGACGCATTTCCGCCGAGCTGCGGACGGAGGCGGAGTACATCGTCCGGGCGCTAGACATGCTGCCGGATGACCGCATCTACTTCGCTGACTTCTCACCTGACAACCGTGTGACGCTCATCGCCCCGGACGGCTCGGTGCTCTATGACAGCGACGCGGACGAGGCTCGTATGGACAGCCACGCCCAGCGTCCGGAGGTGCTTGCCGCCCTTGCAGACGGCACTGGAGAAAGTACCCGCTACTCCGACACGCTGTCTGAGGTAACTATGTATTACGCCCGTCGCACGGCTGACGGCAATGTGCTGCGCATCGCCAGCACTCGTTCCTCTGTGCTGGGCGTGTTCCTGAGCGTCGCTCCGCAGATCGTCATCAGCCTGCTGATGGTGGCTGCGCTGTCGCTGCTGATCGCCCGGTTTGCATCCCGGCAGATCGTGCAGCCCATCAACGACCTGAACCTGGACGAGCCCCTTGAAAATGACGTGTACGACGAGCTGGCGCCGCTGCTCACCCGCATGGACCGGCAGCACGGCCAGATCCGCCAGCAGATGCACGATCTTGCCCGTGCCCACGCCGACCTGAACGCTATCATGGCGAACATGCGCGAAGGCCTGATCCTGCTGAACAAGGAGAGCCGCATCATCTCCATCAACCACAGCGCGCAGACCATCTTCGGCGTGAAGGGCGTGGTCGCGCCCAACGCCGACCTGCTGACCATCTGCCGGGACGCCTCCGTGCTGGAGATCGTCAAGGCCGCGCAGAAAGGCGACTCCGGCGATGTGGTGCTGCCCCGCGACAACCGCACCTACCGCATTTTCGCCAGCCCTGTTCTGCGGGAGGATAAGGTGCGCGGCGTGGTGCTGCTGGCACAGGACATCTCGGCCCGCTATGCCGCCGAGGCCAGCCGACGGGAATTCACCGCGAACGTATCCCACGAATTGAAAACGCCGCTCACGTCCATCTCCGGGTATGCGGAGATCATCGAGAGCGGCATCGCAAAAACCGAGGATGTGCCAGCCTTCGCCGGGAAAATACGTGCAGAAGCGAAACGGCTGGTGGCGCTGGTAAATGACATCCTTGAATTGTCCCGGCTGGATGAGAAGCAGGGACTTGGTGCGAAGGAGCACGTCGCCCTGCTTCCCCTGCTGAATGGGCTGACAGACAGCTTTGCACCCATCGCAGCAGAAAAGGGTGTTGAACTCTCCGTTGAAGGCTGCGAAGCTACGGTGGAGGGCTACCCGGTGCTGCTGCGGGAGCTGTTCCACAACCTGATCGACAACGCCATCAAGTACACTCCTGCCGGCGGCAGCGTAACCGTTCGGCTGTCACGGCAGGATGGGCGTATCTGCTGCGCTGTGCAGGATACTGGCATCGGCATCCCGGAGGAACATCAGCCCCATGTGTTTGAACGCTTCTATCGGGTGGACAAGAGCCACTCACGGCAGACCGGCGGCGGGAGCTCCATTGGCAGCACCGGTCTGGGCCTGGCCATCGTCAAGCATGCGGCAGAGGTGCATCAGGCGCGGGTGGAGCTGGAAAGCAAGCCGCGGGAAGGGACGAAGGTGACGATCAGGTTTTAACTCAACATTTTCATGCGCGTCAGCCGAATCAACTGGCTGACGCGCTTTGGCTTAATTTGTTTCATGCGAGGTCCGCCAGTATCGCGATCTGAGGAACTTGATTTTTTGTTGTCGGCAATTTGCGAAAAATGAAATAAAAAGCACCGTCCGATAGTCTATATAGTGAAGGGCTGACAACGCCCCGAAATTGTGGTATCATACAGGCAGCGGAAGCTGAAAAGGAGCACTCGTATGGCTAAAGACGTCCGCCCGGCCTGGCAGCAGGTGCTGCTGGTGGTGCTGAACAGTATGTTCGGTGTGAAGAACGGTTGCGAGGCCTGGGACAAGCTGAAGGATGAGGAAAAGGCTGCTGTGACGGACTTCCTTGCGGAGCATTGCGGCGAAAATGCCTCATCTGCCCTTGCGGAGACCTGCGCCATTGCCAAACCGAGCAGGCTGTCGGAGAGCCTGGGGAACTTCCTGGGCTTTGTCGGGGCCGTGGCGATCTGCTTTGTCTTGAAGTGGATTTCCGACTGGCTTTCATCTATTGATTGGCTGGAGCCGCTGCAGTGGCTGTACGTCCTGCTGATGCTTGGTTTGTATATCATGTCCTTCTTCGCGGATGAACGTCCGTCGCGCATGCTGGAGCTGTGGCGAGATCGAGAGAACTGTGACGGCGGCTCAAAATCTGTGCTGGATGAGATGTATCGCGTGATGCAGATGAGTCGCTGGCAGGCGATGGACAAGGGCATGCTGGTGCTGCGCCTCATCCTGTTTGGTATACTGCTGGCGCTGTGCATATTGAACTGGTATGTATTCTATACATGATAAGGAAAGGGGTTATCTGAATGACACTCGCCGATATGATCCCCCGCCGCCGCTCTGTGCGTGCCTACCGCGCTGAACGGATCGACAACGCGACCCTCGCTGACCTGCTGCGCTTCATGGAGGGCCTCGTCCCCCTCATCCCCGGCGTGAAGGTGGAGGGACGCATCATCCCCACCGACCACGGCAGCTTCCTGCAAAAGTGGAAGACGCCCCACTTTATCGCCATCTTCTCCGATGGCAGCGATGATGGGCTGCTCAATGCCGGATTCATGTACCAGCAGCTGGACTTGTATGCCCAGTCCCTGGGTCTGGGTACCTGCTGGGTGGGCCTGGGCAGTCTGACGGAGGCCGAGCCGGTTCCTGAGGGCATGAAGCTGGCGGTCATGATGGCCATCGGTCGTCCGGATGGCGTGCCGGAGCGCACCGCTGCCGACTTCAAGCGCAAGCCCATGAAGGAACTCTCCGATCGTCCTGATGACCGCCTGGAAGTCCTGCGGCTCGCGCCCTCCGCCACCAACAGCCAGCCCTGGTTCGTCACCCATGATGGCGACACGCTGCACATCTGGCGCGAGGAGCTGGGCCGGATCAAGCAGCGCACCCATGGCCGGATGAATAAGGTCGATATGGGCATCGGCCTGTGCCATCTGTATGCGGCCAACCCGGAGAGCTTCCGTTTCTGGCGCGAAGAGAACCCGCCCACGCTGGACGGACAGATTTACATCGGATCTGTGACGCTGTAAGGGCATGAAGATACCCCGCATCCACAATGGGTGCGGGGTGTTTTGATGTCAGCGGATGCTTGCGCACAGCTCCTCGATGCGCGCGGGAATCCACGCTTTGAGCTCCTCCCAGGTGCAGAGCATATCCTCGGGGACGAGCGCGCCCTCGTCAAACACCAGGGTGGGGATGAAGGAAAAATGCTCCCGGATGTAGGCGGCGCAGCGAATATCATCCTCGGTGGTAGGCTCATAAGTGCCCGCGAAGGGCCCGCCCACCAGCACTTCGCCGCCGGAAGCCACATTGCAGCTCTCCTTCCAGCCGGGCATGAGGCGGAACAGCTGTCCGTCCGGCAGGAAGGCATGCTTGCCGGGCTGGCAGTAGGCATGGACGTGCGTCTCTGTCAGCGGATGGGCGAAGGGCAGATCATCCTCCCACAGCGTCAGGTATTTACCGTGGAAGCTCGCTTCTGCCTTCGTGACGCTGCCGTCCGGCGCCACCCAGACCCAGATGTGTTCCAGGTCATACATGTGCTGGATGTCGTAGTCCCAAAACAGCGCGTACTCGATCACCAGACCGCAGAAATCCGGCTTGACCGTCCGCTTGGGGAAGGAGTCCGAGCGGATTTCCTCCCGGAAGACGGTGTATCCGACCTTCACCAGGGGGATGGTTTCATCCACGTCATAGTGGATGATGGGCGCGTATTTGAGGGCCAGCTGCTTGTCGTCCATGGGCAATGCCTCCTGTCACGAAAAATAGGGCGACGGAGAAATGAGACGAAGTCTCCGTCGCCCTTGTGGGATTACAATCCGGTCTTCTCCGCGATGTAGGCGCGGGCCTTCTTGGCATACTCGAAGGGGTTGGCCTTGGCGGGATCCTGCTCGGCCTCGACAACCACCCAGCCCTCGTAGCCGGACTTCTCCAGGATGTCGAAGATGGGCGCGAAGTCCACATCGCCGTCGCCAGGCACGGTGAAAACACCCTCACGGACAGCCTGCAGGAAGCTCCAGCCCTCCTCACGGGCCTTGTCGCGGATGTTCAGACGGACGTCCTTGAGGTGGACGTGCTTGATGCGATCCACATACTTCTCCAGCACGGGCACGGGGTCGATGCCGGCGAAGGTCAGATGGCCGGAGTCGAACAGCAGGAAGACCTTCTCAGGATCGATCAGGGACATGAAGGTGTCGATTTCCTCGGCCGTCTGCACGCCGGTACCCATGTGGTGATGGCAGGTCAGGGTCATGCCCTTCTCCTGAGCCAGAGCGCCCAGCTCGTTGTAGCCCTTGGCGATGATTTCCCACTGCTCCTTGGTGTAGACGGGCTTGTCTTCGCCGAAGATGTTCAGCGCCTTGCCCTGGATGGAGTTGCCCTGCTCGGAAGCGCCGATGACCTTGGCGCCCAGCGCATGCAGGCGGTCGCGGTGGGCGATGAAGTTCTTGATCGTCACCTCATAGGGCTCGGAGGTGAACAGGGTGGAGAACCAGGCGTTGCAAATTTGAAGGCCGCGCACGTCCAGCTTGTGCTTGAGGACGGCGACGTCCTGGGGATACTTGTTGCCGATCTCGCTGCCCTTGAAGCCGGCCAGAGCCATTTCGCTCACGCACTGCTCGAAGGTGTTTTCAGCGCCCAGGTCGGGCAGGTCGTCATTGGTCCAGCCGATGGGGGCGATAGCAAGCTTGACCTTGTTGGGATTCAGCATGGGGGGTGTCCTCCTTATGTTTATCGGTATATCCGTAGGGGCGACCATTGGTCACCTGCTCTGCCTTCCCCTTGAGGGGAAGGTGGCCGAGTGTCAGCGAGGTCGGATGAGGTGGATGCTGCAACTTGTGTAGGCTTCCACCTCATCAGTCAGCTTGCGCTGACAGCTTCCCCTCAAGGGGAAGCCTGCCCTCTCAGTCAGCCTTGCAGCTGCCAGCTCTCCCGGAGGGAGAGCCGTTTGGTATGCTTAAAACTCTCTCGTATCTTTGACGTGGGCCATCAGGTCCTCGTAAGCAGCCTGTACGCGGGGCTGGGTGGAAACCTCCGCCACGCCCACACGCCACCAGTTTTCGAAGCCGGGGGTCATGGTGCCGGGCACGACCTTGATGTCGTACAGCACGGGCTTATCCTGGGTCAGGGCGTCGCTGAGGGCTGCGCGCAGCTCCTCCACGTTGTGGATGGAGTAGGTCTTCAGACCGTAAGCGGCAGCGTTCGCAGCGAAGTCAATGGGCAGGATGGGGCCGTCCAGCTGACCGGTCTGCTCATTGCGGAAGCGGAACACGGTGCCGAAGGTGTCGTTGCCCTGATTGTTCTGCAGGTTTTCAATGCAGCCCCAGCCGCTGTTGTCAAACAGGCAGAAGTGCACGCGGAGGCCTTCCTGCACGCAGGTCAGCAGCTCGGAGTGCGCCATCATGTAGGTGCCGTCGCCGAAGAAGGTGTAGACCTCCGCATCGGGAGCGGCCAGCTTCACGCCCAGGGCGCCGTTGGTCTCGTAGCCCATGTTGGAGAAGCCGTATTCCATGTGGTAGGTGTCGCGGTCGCCGGAGCGCCACAGGCGCTGCATGTCGCCGGGCAGGGAGCCAGCGGAACCCACCGCGATATCCTTGGCCTGCATGAACTTGTTGATCTCGCCCAGCGCACGGGTCTGGCTCAGGCCGCGCTCATTCTCAGCGGCGTAGTAGCTGTCCACGATGGCGTTCCACTCGTCCACGGCAGCCTTGACCTCGCCGCCCCACTTTGCCTTGTAGCCATCCAGCGCATTGGTCATGGCCTCAAGGCCAGCCTTCGCGTCGCAGATGATGCCCTCGGCGTCCATCTTGATCGCGTCGAAGGGGCAGATGTTCAAGCCGATGAACTTCGCGTCATGCTTGAACAGCCACTTGGAGGAGGTGGTGAAGTCAGTCAGGCGGGAGCCCACGGCGACGATCACGTCCGCCTGGGGAGCCAGGACGTTGGCAGCCTTGCCGCCGGTCACGCCGATGCCGCCCACGTTGAGGGGATGCTGCCAGGAAAGGGTGCCCTTGCCGGCCTGAGTCTCAGCGAAGGGGATGTTGGCGGCCTCACAGAAGGCAGCCAGGGCATCGCCGGCCTCGGAGTAGCGCACGCCGCCGCCGCAGATGACCATGGGCTTCTCGGCGTTTTTGAGGATCTCCATCACGCGGGAGAGCTGGACCTCCGTCATGGGACGGCGGTCCATGTGCCACACGCGCTTGCGGAAGAACTCGGCGGGGTAGTCGTAGGCTTCGCCTTCCACGTCCTGGGGCATAGCCAGGCAGACCGCGCCGGTGTCGGCGGGATCAGTCAGCACGCGCATGGCGTGGATGGCGGCGGTAATGAGCTGCTCGGGGCGCTCGATGCGGTCAAAGTAGTGGCAAACGCCGCGGAAGGCGTCGGTTACCGTGCGGCCGAAGGAGTCGAAGAACTCCGCCTGCTGGAGCACCGGGTCGGGCTGGCGGCAGGCAAAGGTGTCGCCGGGGAGGAGCAGCAGGGGGATGCGGTTGGCGGTGGCGCAGCCGGCGGCGGTGACCATGTTCATCGCGCCGGGGCCGATAGAAGACACGCAGGGAATGATCTCCCGGCGGTTCTTCTGCTTGGCGAAGGCCATCGCGGCCAGGGCCATGTTCTGCTCGTTCTTGCCCTGGTAGAAGCGGAGGTTATGGTCGCCCTGGCTCAGCGCCTGGCCCACACCCACCACGCAGCCGTGGCCGAACACGCCGAAGATGCCGTTCACAAACTTGTTTTCGACGCCGTCCAGCTCCACATACTGGTTGTCCAGGAAGCGCACCAGCGCCTGGGCCATTGTCAGTCGGATACGTTCCATGGCTTAGTTTCCTCCGTAGTTGTCGCCCCAGTAGGGCTCGTCCTTTTTCTGCACCCAGAGGTGCTCGGGCAGGAAAACGGGGTAGTTGGGCTGGGCATAGGGGCAGCCGTCCAGGTGGCGGATGGCCCACAGGTACCACAGCGCGTAGCCGGGAGGCGTGCACTGGGGATGGGTCATGCCGGCGGGGATGCACACGGTGTCGCCGCTTCGCACCTTGTAGACGGTTTCGCCCACCTCGGCATAGCCGAAGCCGTTTTCCGGGTTGTTCTTGTAGTAGTAGATTTCCGGCTGGGGATGGTGGTGGGGAGGATAGCTCGACCACTTGCCCGGGAAGCCGATCACCTCGCCCAGCACGAGGTTCGCGTAGGGCGCGTTGGTGTAGTCGAAGATGGTGCGGACGATGCGGGTGCTGGTCTCATGCATGGTGCCGGCGCCGCGGAACTCGTCCGGGGTGTCCTTGGGCAGGTAGAGCTTGGCGGGGAATTCCCGTTCGTTCACCGTGCGCAGGACATTGACCTCGCATTCCTCGCTCAGGCAGATGACGGTCACGCCCTTGGTGCCCTTGGACACATGCAGAGCCGTCGGCGGCACGTCGAAGCAATTCTCACGGTATTCGGTGTGCTCCTCGTCATCCCATTTGAAGCAGACCTTGCCGTACACCAGCAGGAAGGCGCGCTCCAGCGGGTATTCATCGTGGAAGCTCTCGCCATACTTCAGACGCAGCACGCCGAAATCCATCAGCATGTCGCCGGTATGCCTGGTGATCTCGGTATAGCCAAAGGCGTGAGGGCCATTGGCACGGATGATGTCGGACATATTACGCCTCCAGGATCTCGGAGATCTTCACAGGACGATGCTCGTCCAGGGACTTCTTGGCAGCCTTGGCCAGCACGACGCTCATCAGGCCGGCATGGATGCCCACGGGCACTTCCTTGTCCTCGTTGATGGCGGCGATGAACTGTTTCATTTCCTCCACGAAGGAAGCCATGTAGCGCTCCAGGAAGAAGAACTGGGGCTTGTCGGACATGACGCCCGCAGCGGTGGAGACGCGCACGGTGGAGTCACCGTCGTTTTCGCCCGCAGCCATGCCCAGGGAGCCGAAGACTTCCACGCGCTGGTCGTAGCCGTAAGCGGCGCGGCGGCTGTTGTCGATCACGCCCAGGGCGCCGTTTTCGAAGGTCAGGGTGACGATGGCGGTGTCCACGTCGCCGGCCTCGCCGATGCGGGGATCGACCAGGGAGGTACCCATGGCGTAGACTTCCTTGACGTCGCAGCCAGCCAGGAACATGGCCATGTCGAAGTCATGGATCATCATGTCGATGTACAGACCGCCGGAGGAAGCAGCGTACTCGGGGGACGGCGGCTCGGGATCGCGGGAGGTGATCTTGATCAGTTCAATGTTGCCCAGGGTGCCGTTCGCGGCCAGGGACTGAACCTTGCCGTGGTTGTGGTCGAAGCGGCGGTTGAAGCCGATTTGCAGCTTCTTGCCGGTCTCGGCGGCGACCTCAGCGGTCTTCTTGATCTTTTCGATGGTCAGGTCAACGGGCTTCTCGCAGAAGACGTGCTTGCCGGCCTTCATCGCGGCGATGGAGATGTCGGCATGGGTGGGGGTGGGAGAGCAGACCAGCACGGCGTCGATCTCGGGGTCATTGACGATGTCCATGTAGTCAGTGCCGTAGTTGGGCACGCCGTAGGTCTCAGCCAGGGCCTTGGCGGCGGGCTCGTACACGTCGGTCACGCGCACGACCTGAGCCTGGGGAATGTTGTAGGTGATGGATGCCGCGTGCACCTTGCCGATGCGGCCTGCGCCGACGATACCGATGTTGAGCTTCTTCATGGTGAATCTCTCCTTTTTCTTTTATAAACGGAGGACTTACTTGCCCTCATGATAGACGATGACTTCGCCGGGGGTACCGGAGATGGGATGCTGGCGGCACACACCGCCGAAGTACTCATAGGGGAGGTCGTTTTCCGTGCGGCCTTCGAGGATGGCCTTGCAGCCTTCGATCATCCAGTCCAGGATCACCTTGTCACGCAGGTCTTTCGCGTGTCCGTGGGCGACGTGATCGAACTCTGCACCGTACTTCTCCTTCAGTGCGAGGAAGGTTTCCAGCATCACCGAAATGGGCAGGCTGTGATCCAGCTGCATCCACAGGTGGGTGTTGAGGCCGTCGCCGGTGTAGAGGATGCGGCCTTTCTTATCCAGCAGACCGATGGAGCCGGCGGTGTGACCCTTGAGGTCGACGACTTCCAGCTGAACGCCGCCCAGGTCGAAGGTCTGGCCGATCTCCAGCGCCTTGAGGGGACAGGGTCGCAAATTGTGCTTGTCCATTTCCTCCTTGGCGTAACCGAAGAACATGTCATGCAGGCCGAAGTCCGCCGGGTGCATCCAGGCTTCGTCGAAATAGACATTGCCGAAGATGTGATCGCCGTGGCCGTGGGTGTTGACCACGGTGACGGGCAGATCCGTCAGGCTGCGGACGATCTCTGCCAGGTCTTCATAGCCGTTGGCAGTGTCTACCAGCAAAGCGCGCTCGCTGCCGGTGATCAGGTAGCAGGTGCTCTCGCCAGCGTCGTCGATCAGGTGAACGTTGGGGCGAATCTGCTTGATGATGGCGCGTTCAAAGGGCATGGGTGTGCCTCCTTTGCGGCAGGACTTGCGTGGGTGAGCGGCTTCTTGCGGCTGCGTGAGCTGTTTCTCGAATCCATGCGGATTCTCGAAAGGCGCGTGGGGCGGTTTCGGCCTGCGGGCCGGGGGCAGGGGTTTTACCCCTGTACCCCAGAGGGGCGCTGCCCCTTCACCCCGCGAAGGGCCATTGGCCCTCTCGACACCCATTTTTTGCGTTGCCGTTGTTGTTAGCGGGAGCCGTCCCAGGTGTCGACGTTGGTATTCTTCTTCTCCTCGTCGTCAAACCAACGGGTGGTCACGCACTTGGACTCAGTATAGAACCGGAAGGCGTCCTTGCCGTGGCAGTGCAGATCGCCGAAGAAAGACTGCTTGTGGCCGCAGAAGGGGAATACGCCGATCGGAACCGGGATGCCCACGTTCACGCCGACCATGCCGCCGTCGGTATTCTTGACGAACTCACGGGCGTAGTAGCCGTTCTGGGTGAAGATGACGGAGCCGTTGGCGAAGGGATTGCGGTTCATCAGAGCCAGGCCTTCCTCGAAGCTCTTCACGCGCTTGACGCACAGAACGGGACCAAAGACCTCGCGGGTGCCGATGGTCATTTCCTCGGTCACATGGTCGAAGATGGTGTGGCCGATGTAGTAGCCGTCCTCGTAGCCCTCGACCTTGACGTCGCGGCCGTCCAGAACGAGCTGAGCGCCCTCTTCGATGCCCTTCTCGATCCAGTCGAGCACGAACTTCTGATGGCTCTTGCTGCCCACAGGGCCCAGGTTGGAGGTCTTGTCGTAGGCAGGGCCGATCTTCTGCTGCTTGCACAGGCGCACCAGCTCAGCGACCAGCTCGTCCGCGATCTCCTCTTCCACCACGATGGCCGGCAGCGCCATGCAGCGCTCGCCCGCGCAGCCGAAGGCGGAGTTCATGATGCCCGCGGCGGTACGGCCGATGGGGGCGTCCTTGAGGACCAGCGCATGGTTCTTGGCCTCGCACAGGGCCTGAACGCGCTTGCCGTGGGCGGCAGCGGTGGAGTACACATGCAGACCGACCTTGGTGGAGCCGACGAAGGTCACGCCCTTTACGTCCTCGTGGGTGAGGAGGATCTCCGCCTCATTGCGGGAGCAGGGCACGATGTTGAACACGCCGTCCGGGATGCCGGCTTCCTTGTATAGCTCGGCGAACTTCATAGAGGTCATGGGGGTGGTGGAGGCGGGCTTCAGCACGAAGGTGTTGCCGCAGACGATGGCCAGGGGAGCCATCCAGCCAACGGGGATCATCGCGGGGAAGTTCCAGGGGGCAATGCCGGCGAACACGCCCAGGGGCTCGCGGTACAGCGTGGTGTCATAGCCGGAGGAGGTGTCCATCAGGCTGTCGCCCATCAGCATCGTGGGCGCGGAGCAGGCCAGCTCGGTCATGTCCAGCGCCTTGCCGACGTCGCCGGCGGCCTCAGCCCAGCACTTGCCGTTTTCGGTGGCGACCAGGCGGGTCAGCTCGTCCATGTCGCGCTCGATCAGGTGATGCAGCTTCATCATGATGGCGGCGCGCTTGCGGACGGGGGTGTTCTTCCAGGCGGGGTAAGCGGCCTTCGCAGCGGCGATGGCGGCCTCGACCTCGTCCTTGGTGCAGCAGGGTACCTGAGCGATGGCCTTGCCGGTGGAGGGATCGTAGATGGTATTGAACTTCTCGGACTTGCTGTCGATGTACTGGCCGTTGATGTAGGGCTTCATGATGGGCAGATTGGACATGGCAGTGTACCTCCAAATAAATTAGGAATTATGAATTCGGAATTCGGAATTTGGTTTGTGAGACGGTGGTATATGCGGATTGCCGGATTCTTTGCGGAATGACCGGAAAAGAAGGTGCACACACTCTCAATTCCGAATTCCGCATTCCGAATTCCGCATTACAACGAAGTCACGACCTCGCCGCATGTAGCTTTCTTTTCGGCGATGAAGGCGAAAAGGGCGTCCTCAGTGGGCATATCCTTGCTGCAGGCGTGGCTGGCGACCAGCATGGCGGCGCTGGCGCTGCCCATCTCGAGGGCCTCGTTCAGCGGCTTGCCCATCAGCAGGCCGTGGAGGAAGGAGCTGGCGTAGCCGTCGCCGCCGCCGAAGCCCTTCAGGGCGTTCACGGGGAAGGGCTTCACGTTCCAGTTGCCGTCGCTCACGGAGTAGGCATGGGAGCCGGCCTTGCCATGCTTGATGACCAGGAGCTCGACGCCCTTTTGATGCCAGTACTTGGCGGAGGCTTCGTCGGTGCCGTCCAGGCCCAGCAGGCGTTCCATCAGGTCGAACTCCTCGCGGGAGCCCAGGATCATGTCGCTCTGCTCTGCCACCATGGAGGTGTACACGGCGATCTCGTCCATGTTCTTCCAGGTGTAGGCGCGGTAGTCCGCATCGAAGATGACCATGGTGCCGGCCTTCTTGGCCAGGATCAGGGCCTTCAGAGCGGCCTCGCGGGTGGGGCTGGTGCACAGGCTGGTGCCGGAGATCAGCAGCGCCTTGGCGGAGGCGATGTATTCCAGATCCACGTCGTCGGGGTGGAGCATCAGGTCCGCCACGCCCTCGCGGTACATGAGGATGGAGGACTGGGTGGGAGAGAGGATCTCGGTGAAGGTCAGGCCCAGCTTTTCGCCGTTCTGGCAGCGGGTGATGTGGCTGACGTCGATGCCTTCCTTGACGAAATAATTGGTGACGAAGTCGCCGAACTGGTCATCGCTGACCTTGCCGAGGAAGCCGACCTTGCGGCCCAGGCGCGCCATGCCAACCGCGATGTTGGCGGGGGAGCCTCCCAGGTACTTGTTGAAGTTCTCGCTCTCCGACAGGGGCTTGTAGTAGTCCGTCGGGTTGAAGTCGATCGCGACGCGGCCGACGGGGATCACATCCAGCGGTCTGGATGCATCGAACTTGACCATGGTTATTCCGCCTTTCCCGCGCTGCCAAAGAGCGCGATGTACTTTTGCGTGATTGCCTTCACAGCAGCGGCGCTGCTGGTGATGTTGGAGAAGATGTCATCGCCGTGGGGGGCCATGGCGGCGGCGCGGAAGATGTCGGTGGCGATGTTGATCTTGCGCATGCCGAGGCTGATGAGCTTCACGAACTGCTCGTCCGTGAGGCCCGTGCCGCCGTGGAGCACCAGGTGGGCGTTCAGCTTGCCACTGAGCTGCTCGAGGATGTCGTAGCGCAGCTCGGGTGTGGCGGCGTAGAGGCCGTGGGCGTTGCCGATGCCGACCGCCAGCGCATCCAGACCGGTTTCGTCCATGAGGATGCAGTCGTCAATGGAGGCCGCCACGGTGGGGGAGTCGCTGCCGTCTTCGCCGCGGCCCACACGGCCGACCTCTGCTTCCACGCAGGCGCCGGTAGCCTTGGCCATTTCCGCCACTTTGCGTACGGCCGCCAGGTTTTCCTCAATGGGAAGGGTGGAGCCGTCGATCATCACGGAGGTGAAGCCCAGCTTGAGGGCTTCTTCCACGCAGGGGATGGTCGCGCCGTGATCCAGGTGCACCGCCACAGGGACGCTGGCTCCCCTGGCGGCCGCGATCATCAGCGGACCGAGCAGGGAAAGCGGTGTGTGCTTGAGGCGGACTTCCGCGCACTGGAGGATGATGGGCGCGCGCATTTCTTCTGCGGCTGCGATCACGCCCATGACGCACTCCAGATTCGCCACGCTGAAGGAACCTACCGCGTAGCCGCCCTTTCGTGCGTCGTTCAAGAGATCTCGCATGTTACACAGAGGCATTGTTTTGCTCCTTTTCTCTATTGGCACCGCAGATCCGCAAAAACGGAATGCTGCGTTCAATGCAGGGTGGTATGATATGTGTGGCTCAGGGGTTTCAACAGTCATTCTTTCGGTGCTTATATCATATCACAGGATGGAGCAAGTTGCAAGTGGGAATGATGAAATTATGATAAAATGTTGGGTAAGAATAGAACAAACCGCGCCCCTGCTCCTTCCGGAACAGAGGCGCGGCGGATCACGTTACATTACGCGCGGTAAGGTATGCAATTACTTGGTGGAGGACTCGTAGTACTCCTTGGCTTCCTGGAACATCTTGTCCAGACCGGACTTGTTCATCTCCTTGATGTAGGCGTCCCAATCCTTGTCGATGTCCTTGTCGCCGGTGATGAAGTTGACCATCCAGTTGTCCTTCAGCTTGGTCAGGTTGGACTGGTACTCAGCCATCATGGGCAGAGAGAACTGCAGCAGGGTGCTGTGGCCGCCCTTGTCGTAGCCCAGGCTGTAGGCGAAGTTCGCCAGTGCGCCGACCTGGGGTTCGGGCAGGGTGGGACCCCACTCCTCACGGCCCCACTCGTTCACAGCGGCGTCGGAGGGATAGTCTTCCCAGTACTTCTCGGTGGCAGCGAACAGCTTGCCCTCGAAGTCAGAAACGTAGTAGTACTCGTCGCCGTAGACTTCGTCCCACCAGCCCTTGATGACTTCGGGCTCGTTCACGGTGGACTTCTGAGCCATGTAGTTCATGATCTCCAGCACGCGGATGAACTTGTCTTCGTTCTCAACCAGAGCGGGAGAGAAGGCGTAGATCTGGGACAGCAGGGTCCAGGACTTCAGGTCGGCATCGCCGTAGGGGCCCACGACGGGATCGCCGTAGATCAGATCCTGCTCGGGGTTGGAAGCGGCAAACTCCTTGCCGACAGCGCCGGGCTCACAGGGAACCTGCTCGCCAGCTTCGTTGGTCTCCAGGTAGTCGCCAGCCATGACCCAGTGGTAGTAGTTACCGCGGACGGTCATGCCGATGCGCTGGTTGACCATGGAGTGGGAAATGGCCCAGTAACCGCCGGTGTTCTCGCCGGTGATGAACTCGGGATCGATCAGGCCTTCCTCGTACCAGGCGTGCAGAACCTTCAGAGCTTCCTTGTAGCGCTCGGAGGTAGCGTCGTACTGGAACTTGCCGTCGATGACCGAGAATGCGGAGTGATCGGTGCGGCCGTCGGGCGCGCCGGGGTTGATGCCGTAGGCGCCAAAGACCTGACGCATACCGTCGGAAGAGATACCGTAGGTGTCCTTCGCGCCGTCCTTGTCGGGATCTTCGTTGGCGAACTTGACCAGCAGGTCATGCAGCTGATCCAGGGTCTTGGGGGTCTCGGTCACGCCGACGTTCTCCATCCAGGTCTTGTTGTAGACGCAGGGCAGGTGGAACAGGTTGCCGGCAGCGATCGCGGGCAGGCCGTACTGCTCGCCGTCCACGGAACCGTAGGACAGGAACTTGCCGCCCTCGAAGTTCATCATGGCGTTGTAGTAGATGGGGAAGTGCTCCTTGACCAGCTCCATGTCAAAGGCGCCGATGGACTCCTGATCAACGTAGGTGTTGAACACGGAGGGGTCCTTCAGACGCATGACGTCGGGGTACTCAGGATCTTCGGGATCCAGGGTCAGGTAGGAAGCGTTCAGCACTTCCATGAAGTTGCCGTCTTCGATGGGCAGGACGTTGATGTCAACGTTGAACTTTTCTTCCAGCAGCTTGTGGATGTGGGCGTCCTCTGCGGAAGGGGCGACGAAGTACTGGGTCCAGTTGATGGTGAACTTCTCTTCCTTGCTCCAGTCGGTCTCGGTTTCCGCAATGGCAGCGGGCACCAGGGCCAGGATCATGGAGAGAGCCAGTACCAGGGACAGGATCTTCTTCATTGGGTTTTCCTCCTTATATTTTTCTCAAGCGCACCCGGCGCTTTTGAACGGGGGGTAGGGGGGAGTAACTTGCCGTCGGCAGACTCAATTCGTATCCGCCGGGGAGTCTTCGACTCGTTTATCTTCCGGCGGGGCGGGCGTTAGCCCTTCAGAGAGCCGACCATGACGCCCTTGACGAAGTACTTCTGAATGAAGGGGTACACCATCAGGATCGGGATGGTGGTCACCATGGTGACGGCAGCCTTGATGGTCTCGGAGGTCTGCTTGACGCCGACTTCCTCGCCGTACATGGAGACGACCTGGTTGGAGCCTTCCAGAACGATGCGGCGCAGGGTCACCTGCAGCACCTGCTTCTCGGGCTTGCTGATGTAGATCATGGAGTCGAACCAGGCGTTCCAGTGGCCGACAGCGGTCCACAGGGCGACGGTGGCCAGGATGGGCAGGGACAGGGGGAAGATGATCTTGTAAAGGATCTGGATATCATTCGCGCCGTCCAGGTGGGCGGATTCTTCCAGGGAGTCCGGCAGGGACATCAGGAAGTTGCGCATGATGGTGATGTTGTAGGCGGAGATCGCGCCGGGCAGGATCAGGGACCAGATGGAGTTGCGTAGGCCCAGGTCGCGGATCAGCAGGTAATCAGGCACCATGCCGCCGGAGAAGAACATGGTGATGATCAGGATGGTGGTCCAGAACTTACGGTTGGGCAGGTAGCGCTTGGACAGCGCGTAAGCGTAATGGTAGCCGAACAGCAGGGCGACCGCGGTGCCCACGACCGTACGGATGATGGACCAGAGGAAGCCGTACCACACATAGATGGAGGACAGCACGTTCTCGTAGGATTCCAGGGAGAAGTGGCTGGGCAGGAAGACGATGCTGGTCATGGAGGCCTTTTCGGCGTCCGCGATGGAGACGGCGAACAGATACCAGAAGGGATAGACGAAGGTGAAAGCCAGCAGACCCATGAAGATGATATTGGCCCAGTCAAAGATGTGCTCGCCGATGCTCTTCTTGATCTTACGCTGATGCATCTGATGGAGCTCCTTGGTCTTAGCGATGGTAGACATGATCGAAACTCCTCCTTTCTTACCAGATGCCGTAATCGTTCACCTTGGTAGAGACCCAGTTGGTCAGCAGCACCAGGGCGAGGGAGATGACGTTCAGGAACAGCGACACGGCGGTGGACTCGGCGTAGCGCATGTTCTTCAGACCCAGTTCATACGTGTACACGCCCAGGACGTTTGCGACCTCGTACATCGCGGAGTTGGACATGTTGTAGATCTGGTCGAAGTTATCCGCCAGGATGGAGCCGGCACGCAGGATCAGCATGATGGTGATCGTGGGCAGGATGGAGGGCAGGGTGATGTACCACACGCGCTGGAAGCGGTTGGCGCCGTCGATCAGCGCGGCCTCGTACATCTCCTGGTCAACGCCGGACAGGGCGGCCAGATACACGATGGAGCCCCAGCCAACGCCCTTCCATGCGCCGGTTGCAACCAGAACCCAGCGGAATGTACTGACTTCACCCATGAAATAGTAGGGCTCGGCGCCGACGAGGCGGAACAGGCCGGCTACAGGACCGGTGGAGGGGGACAGCAGCTGGATGAACAGACCGGACAGGGTGATCCAGCTGACGAAGTGAGGCAGGTAGGAGATGGTCTGCAGAACCTTCTTGTAGCGCTCGTTGTGGATCTCGTTCAGCAGCAGCGCCAGCAGGATGGGCAGCGGGAAGCCCACGATCAGGTTCATGATGCCCAGAACGGCGGTGTTCTTGAAGGCCGTCCAGAACACGGGCATGGAGAAAACCTTTTCAAACACATCAAAGCCAACCCAGGGGCTGCCCATGATACCCTTGCGGAGCTTGAAGTCCTTGAAGGCGATCGTGACGCCGTACATGGGGACGTACTTGAAGATAATCAGCATCACCACGCTGGGGATCAGCAGCATCATCAGGTAGCGGTACTTCCAGTACTGCTTGGCCAGACGCCTTGTGCGCTGAGCAAGCGTCGGCTTGGGAGCTTTTGCAGGAATGGCAGTCATCGCAGGATTCCTCCTTTGTTATGTTACGGCGGCAGCCTTCCGGAGAGGAGTGCCTGCTGCCAGTGGAAACGGGTGCTGCAGGAACCGAATGGGGACGCAAAAACTGCCGCACCTCCGCGGCGGGTTCACGTACAACTTAGCTATTAATTATGAGGTATTTGTCAAGCGAAAAATGAGTAAATTGTTCAAAAGTTAGCCGTTTTTTCTATTTTTGTGGATGGAAATCGCATCTGGGAAAATTGGAACCAATTTTTGCCAGAGTGTTCAAAATGGGCGATATGGGGGAAGTTGCCAACGCAAAATGGGTTGGATTGTGCAAAAGCTTCACAAAATCGGAGCATCCCGACCGTTCGAAAACGTTTTTTCTGTTTTGCCTCTATTGACATGAAAGTGCTTTACATGATAATATTATCAAAAGTTGCTCATAAATTGATCGCGAACGATCCTGCGCAAAGGAGATGCATCCGCATGCCTGCCAAGGAGAGAAAAACCTTCCCGCCGTACCTGGCTTTCCTGCTGTTCAACGCCGCCTTCTTTATGATGGATACCACGAACAGCTACTTTCAGATCCACCTGAACAGCATCGGCTTCACGAAGACGATGATCGGCACCATCACCGGCACGGCAAGCCTGGTAGCGCTGGTGTTCCAGCCGGTCTTCGGCGTGCTGACGGACAGCGCGAAATCCAAGAACCGCGTGCTGCAGGGCATGGTGCTCATGAGCGCGCTGCTCTATCCGCTGATCCTGCTGAACAAAAACTTCATCTATATATTGCTGATCTACACCGGCTACGCGATCTTCCGCAACTTCCAGCATCCGCTGAATACCACGCTGTCGGTGGAATACTCCGAGCAGTCGGGCAAGCCCTACGGCCCCATCCGCATGATGGGCGCGGTGGGCTACGCGCTGATGATGAGCCTGGTGGGCGTTGTTTCCGCTCAGGAAAAAGGAGTGGAGAAAACATTCATCTTATATAGCGCCATCTGCCTGTTCAACATCCTGCTGATCTTCCTCCTGCCTCGGATGAAGGGCCACAACCGCAAGAGCGAGGGCAAGAAGGTTTCTCCGATGGTGCTGTTCAAGTCCAAGCCCATCCTGATGCTGATCCTGTTCCAGATTCTCATCAATGTCTTCACCAACCTGTGCCGGAGTTACTTCGGCCTCTATTTCACCGATGACATGGGCGGCTCCAATCAGCTGTATGGCACGATGCTGTCCGTCGCTGCGGCGATCGAGATCCCCTTCCTGTTCATGGCGGACAAATTCCTGCGCAAGCTCGGCCCCCGGCTGATGCTCTTCATCCTCGGCGCGATCACCGCTGTCCGCTGGATCGTCTGCTTCTTCGCCACCGGCACGACGACGCTCTTCGTCGTCTACTGCGGCAACTTCATCAACATCCTGGAGACGGTGACCTTCGCGCTCCTGCTGAGCAGGATGGTCGCGCCGCAGCTCAAGACCTCCGTGCAGACTCTCTCCGCCACCATCCAGAACGTGGCCAGCATCCTCATTTCGTCCTACCTGGGCGGCATGCTGGCGGACTGGATCGGCATCCGGCCGCTGTTCCTGCTTTCAGGCGTGATGGTCGCGGTGGTGACGGTGATCTTCTGCGGCTTCGTGTTCAAGTTCGACCAGAACGACCCTGCCCTTGGGGCGAATGAATAAGGAGGATATGCATATGCCCAGCACCTTCTACAACGGCTTGAGCAAGGAAGGTCAGATCCTTGTGAACGAGGCCATGGACATGATCCGTCCGGGGTATGACCCGCAGGCTCACCTGATGGGCCGCATGGTGGACGGCAAGCCTGATTATTCCGCTCGCGGCACGATGTACTACGCCCTGGGCCTGATGCTGCTGGAGGAGCCCGGCTGTGTGGAAGAGGTGGAGGCCATCATCAAGGCCGTCGCTGCCACCCAGTACGACACCCCCAAGGAGATCTTCCACGGCTGCTTTGACAAGCAGACCCGTCCCGCCTGCCCGGAAGGCGTGCTGGACTACGAGCGCCTGGGCTTGTATGGCCGCTACTACATGGACGTGTTCTATGAGCGCATGGTGGACGCTTTCCGCCTGCGCCTCCAGGATGATCCTGCTTTGGCGGAGCATGCCGCAGCCATCGAGCAGCACCTGAACCTCTCCACCGTGGAGACCCAGCCCATCGTCTGGACGAATTACGAGCCCAACAGCCGCGAATTTGTGCTGATGTGCTATGCGATGCTCCTGGAGCACTACGCCGACAAGCTGAGCGAAGAGTGCATCCGCATCATCGAGCATTCCAGCCGCATCGGCATGGAAGGGGCCATCGTCCGCAGCAAGACCCGCTTCAGCCCGCTGAACACCAACATCCAGTGCATGCATGTGTTCCTGCTGGATTACTTCGGCGTGCGCTTTGATGTGAAGGAGTGGCGCGACTACGCCGTTGAATACGCCGAAATGATGGTGGAGAAGTACCTGCAGTACCACGGTGCGGCGGAGTACAATTCTCCCACCTACTGCGGCGTTGACCTGGCTACCCTGGGCTTCTGGGGACGATATGGTTCCAATGAGCGCCTGCGTGAGCTGGGCGAGATTCTGGAAAGCGGCATCTGGCAGGACATGATGATCTTCTACAACCCCGCCATGATGAACTTCTGCGGCCCCTACTCCCGCGCGTATGAGCTGGAGATGGGCGTGCATACCAACTTCCACGCCATGCTGTACTGGGCGCTGGGCGAGGAGAAGTTCCCCCTGCGTCCTGTGACGGCGGAAACCAACAGCAACACGCTGATGGTCTTTGGCGCGATCAACCTGCCGCCGGAGGTTGAAAAGGACCTGACTGAGCCCAAGGAGGACGTCATCATCCGCCGCCAGTTCCGCGAGCTGTCCGAGCGCGAGGATCCGGAAAACAACGACGCTCTGTGCACCGCTACCGCCTGGATCAGCCCTGATCTGATGACCGGCGCGCTCTCCGGCAGCGAGAACCCCAGCTATCAGTTGCACCCGCTGGTGGCTTTCTGGCGGGGTGAAAAGGGTCTGGGCACCATCAAGGTGCTGCGCTCTGCTCCCGACGGCGACATGCAGCACATGCATACCGTGCTCTTTGACGGCGTGTGCGACCGCGAACACCTGACCCTGGATGTGGACTTCCGCGTCAACCGCGACGTGAAGCTGTACTTCGAGATCGAATACCCCGGCGTATGTGCGTCCGCCGAGATTTCTGCGGACAAGTGGCTGTTGCCTGGCCTGACCGTTGCCCTGGACGCCAGGGCCCCGGAATTCTTCCTGGAGAAGAGCGCGGATGGCAACATCCTCAAGGTGTGCTACATGTCCCGGACCCGCGTCAAGGAAACCAAGCAGATGCACTTTGATATGGTGCTGAAGCTGGGATAAGCAGGAACTGACGCGTGAACCCCTCAGTCGCCTGACGGCGACAGCTCCCCTACGCAGGGGAGCCTTGACGAGTGCCCCTTGTCCAATGACTATCCCGTACCCCTCTGCAGGAGGGGGCCGCCTCTCACTACAATGCATGTGAAGTCAACTGTGCGCGACGCGAGGACTCTGTGAACTTATTCACAGGTCCGAGCCAAAGCTCACGCAGCAAAGCTGCACCTGCGCGCAACTCCATAGCCCGGCCGATGAGCGGCCGGACGCTCAACACCACCAATGCGCAGCCTACACGCGCGCACACCTCCCAAAGGCCAATCCGGCTCCACCGCGAGAAGGGTGTCGAGAGGGTCGAAGACCCTTCGCGGGGTGGAGGGGCAGCGCCCCTCCCTTGTCTTTCCTCGACAAATCTGCTATACTGACATCATCCACCACCATATACGGAGGAATGAAACATGAATTACAATGAGATCGCCAAGCTGGTCATGAGCTGTCTGTATGCCACCCGTCAGGGCGGCGCTGGCAACCCCGAGGATCACATGAATCTCTCCACCTGGGAGTGGCCTCAGGGCGTCGCCATGTACGCGATGATGAAGGTGTACCTGAAGACCCGCAGCCAGAGCGATCTGGAGGATATCAAGGCCTGGTATGCCCAGCACATCGAGCGCGGACTGCCGGTGCGCAATATCAACACCACCGCGCCCATGCTGACCATGACCATGCTCTATGAGGAAACCGGCGACGAAATGTACCGTCCTCTGATCGAGGACTGGGCCAACTGGGTCATGACCGGTCTGCCCCGCACGGAGGAAGGCGGCTTCCAGCACATCACCACCCATGACGTGAACGAAGGCCAGATTTGGGACGACACCCTGTTCATGACCGTGCTGTTCCTGTACCGCGCGGGCATGGCGCTGAACCGCAAGGAGTGGCGCGAGGAGGCCAAGTACCAGTTCCTGCTGCACATCAAGTATCTCCACAGCCAGAAGACTGGTCTGTGGTTCCACGGTTTCAGCTTCCTGGGCCGCCACCACTTCGGCGAGGCCTTCTGGGCCCGCGGAAATTCCTGGTTCACCTGCGGCGCGGTGGACTTCGTGGAGTGGATCCAGCAGGATGAGGATACGAATGACTGTGTCACCCGCTTCATCCTGGCTGCCTGGAAGGAGCAGTGCCTGAAGCTGGTCGAGCTCCAGGACAAGGAGACCGGTCTGTGGCACACCCTGCTGGACTATGACGACAGCTACCTCGAAACTTCTGCCAGCGCGGCCATTGCCTACGGCCTGCTCAAGGGTGTGCGCCTGGGCCTGCTGCCCGGCTGCGAGGAGGCCGCCCAGAAGGCGCTCGCCGGCGTTATCGCCCAGGTGGGTGAGGACGGCATCGTCGGCGGCGTGTCCTACGGAACTCCTATGGGCATGACCAAGGACTTCTACCGCACCATTCCCCTGGAGGCGACCGCCTACGGCCAGGGCCTGACCTTCCTGATGCTCACTGAGGTCATGGAATAATTCGGAATTTGGTTGTGAGACAAAATGAGGCTGCATCCCGTGATGGGGTGCAGCCTTTTGGTGTGGGGGTTATTCAGGTTTGATGACCAGGATGCTCACGCTCCAGGGTTCAAACGTCCAGTCAAGCCGACCGCTTTCCGCCTTGCCCTCACGGGTGACGGGCGCCACCTTATCCGGCGCTGCGATGGAATTCACGTCCTCCGGATGGCCGGTGAGGATGGTAGCCGCGACCTCGCCGGTGAGGCCATCGGGCAGCGTGACGTCCGCCGGGATGGCGTTGTCCGTCGGGTTGACCGCCTTGAGGATGACCGTGCCGTCCTCCCGGAAGGAGACGGTGGTGTACAATTCGCCTTCGCCCGTCTGGGTGACTTCGCCCAGCCAGTCGCCGCGATTCGTGCTGAACATCCGCTGGACGTGGTAGTTCGGCGTGAGGAAGAGGCCCTTTTCGTCAAACCAGATCATGTCCGGCAGCCACTGGTTCGCACCGATGCGGCCCAAAAGAGGCGCGTAGCAGGTCATGGAAACATTCTTCGCCGCGCGCTCCACACCGGTGAGGAAGGCCGCCTCCGCGATGGCGGTGCGCAGGCTGTTGTGGATCTCGCCTTTGTCCTGCTCGGCATGGGCGGCGTATTCGCCGATGAACACCTTGGGCAGGGCGGGATCGTAGTCCGCATAGCGGTCGATGTTCTCGTAGTACCAGCTGGTGCGCTTGTAGAAATGCTCGTCGGAGTAGTCCGGCTTGGCGGTGGTTTGGCGCATCCAGGCGTGGGCGGCGTCGTACTCTTGGCCGGAGGAGGTCCAGCCTGCGCAGCCGATCAGGCGGATGTCGGGGTAGGCGGCCTTCACTGCCTTGTGGATGACCTCGTACCGCTCGAAGTAGATCTCGTTCCACTGTTCGTTGCCCACGCCGATCATCGTCAGCTGGAAAGGCGCAGGATGACCCATTTCTGCGCGGATGCGGCCCATGGGGGTTGTTTCGTCACCGCGGGCGAACTCGATCAGGTCGAGGTAGTCCTGGATGATGGGGGCCATCTCGTCCAGAGGGATGGTGAGGCTCTCATGCCACTGGCAGGTGAGGCCGCAGTTAAGGATGGGCAACGGCTGGGCGCCGATGTCCTCGCAGTAGAGGAAGTACTCATAGAAGCCCAGGCCGTAGGTCTGGAAATAATCCGCGCTGGAGCGGCCCTCCTTCTGGTACTCGTCCATCTGCCAGCGGTTCCAGTTGGTGCGGCGGTCTTCCACTGGGCCCAGGGTTTCGCGGAAGCGGTACATGTTGTCGTAGCTGCGGCCCTCGACGATGCATCCGCCGGGGAAGCGAAGGAACGCGGGCTGCAAATTGGCGATGGCCTGGGCAATGTCGCGGCGCAAACCGTTCTCCCGGTCCAGGAAGGTATTTACCGGCATCAGGGAAACGAAGTCCAGGTCGAAGGCTTCCACCTCGCCGGTAAAGGACGTTAATTCCAGCCAGCACCGCCCGGATTCCCAGGCGTTGATGATGCCAGTCTGTTTGGTGAAGTCCGTGCCGAAGTCCAGCGCGGCGCGGCCGATGACCTCATCCGCCTCATTGCGGATGCAGGCAAGCAGGGTGAAGGCCTTCTCCGCCCGGGCGATGACCGTCAGGCGGTAGCTCCCGCCCTGTTTGGCATAGAAGCCCTGGCCCAGGTAGCCTTCGTTCTTCACGCCGCCAAGGACGTGCAGATAGTGAGGGTTGTGCTCGCTCCGAGGGCTTTCATCCCGGATGGCGATCTTACCGCCTGGAAGGGGGGACCACCGCATCATGCGGCAGTCCTCACCCTGATGGTTGACGTTTTCAAAGCTGCGGTTAGCCACCAGCTCCGCGTACATGCCGCCGTCGCCGCCGTAGTTGATGTCCTCAAAGAACACGCCGTACATCAGCGGGTCGATAGCCTGCTTCTTTTCAAAGGGGTGAATGGTCAGCTTCATGAAGGAAGCCTCCTTCGGATTAGTCGATCTTCACGCGGACGACCGGATTATTGGGGACGGGTGATGACATAGGCACACCAACCGTCTGACAGCGTGACCAGAATCAACTCGGGATTTTCTGACAGCAGGAGATCATAGTCTGCGGCCCAGACAAGACCGTAAAAGTATGTGTGCCGGTAGAAATCACCGATGCTGTTCAGCGGGATGTCGATTACACGGGTTTCCGGAGAGCTGCCGCGCACATGGGCACAAAGAGGGTCAATGATCATCTCGCGCTCCTGTGCTGGCGTATCTTGGTCGCGCAGCCGGGGCAATACATTTTGCAGGATTTCTGCATATTCTTCATAGATGTTGATGCAATCCTGCAGATACTGTTTGTGAAAGTGAGTGGCGTCTGTCCAGTGCCAATATGTTTCATATGCACCGATGGTCAGTGCAGCTGTCAGCAGGATGATGGCCAGCTGTTTGACGAGCTTCATGGATGAAGCCTCCTTCGGATTAGTCGATCTTCACGCGGACGACCACGGGCTTGTCGGTCTTGATGCCGGGCATGGTGACGTGGAGGCCGCCTTCCTTGCGCTCCCAGACGGGCTTTTCGTCGCAGCCAAGAACGTCCACGTCCTTGACGATGCCGTGGAACTCAGGCAGGTTCGCGTCGGCAGAGTGGCCCAGGGACTTGATGACCACATGTCCGTCCTCCGGCCAGGAGAGCACGGTGCAGTAGAGGTTCTCGCCCTTGACGGTGAAGCGGATGTCCTCGGAGGTGAAGATCTTCTCCTTGCTGTCGGTGAACTGGCCTTCCTGGATCTTCGTGGGGCCCTCGCCGTACTTGCGCCAGACCTTGGTGCCATAGATGGCTTCGCTGTTGACGGCCATCCACTCGCCGATCTCGGTCAGGACGGCGGTGTCCTGCTCGGAGATGGTGCCGTCCGCCTTGGGGCCGACGTTGAGCAGCAGGGTGCCGTTCTTGGAGACGATGTCCACCAGGTCGCAGATCAGGCCCTTGGCGGGCTTGAAGTAGTTGCCCTCGGTGTAGCACCAGGAGTTGGTGGCGATGGCGGTGTCAGTCTGCCAGAAGAAGGGCTTGATGTCGGCGAACTGACCGCGCTCCACGTCCGGCACGGCGCAGCCGAACATGAAGGCTTCGTGCTTGTAGTTGATGGCGACCTCCACGCCCCATTCGGCGGCGCGGTTGTAGTAATAGGCGGCGAACTTCTTCAGGTAGGGCTTCACCGCATGGTGCTGGATCCACCAGTCGAAGTAGACCAGCTTGGGCTGGTACTTGTCCACCAGCTCGCAGCAGCGCACGAGCCAGTCCTCCAGGTACTCCTGGGTGGGGGTGGGCTCGGAGTACAGGTCGTGGTGATTCTTGGGTTCGGGCATGGCGGGCCAGTAGAAGTCGCCGCGCTGCATGGGCTCCTTCACGTCGGAGTCAAACTCCTTGCCGTGGCCCATGAAGAACCAGTGCTCCACGCGGTGGGTGGAGGCGCCCATGGTCATGCCGCGCTCCTCGACGGCCTGCTTCAGCTCGCCCAGTACGTTGCGGCAGGGGCCCATCTCAGCGGCGTTCCAGTGGGAAATCTCGCTTGCGTACATCTGGAAGCCGTCATGGTGCTCCGCCACGGGCACAACGTACTTCGCGCCGGCCTTCTGGAACAGATCCGCCCAGGCGTCGGCGGAGAACTTTTCCGCCTTGAACAGGGGGATGAAGTCCTTGTAGCCGAACTGGTTGTGGGGGCCGTAGGTCTTCACATGGTGGTCGAAGCAGCGATCCCCCTGGATGTACATGCAGCGGGAGTACCACTCGCTGCCGAAGGCGGGCACGGAATAGATGCCCCAGTGGATGAAGATGCCGAACTTGGCGTCCCGGTACCACTTCGGGGGCTGGAAGGAGCCCAGGGACTCCCAGGTGTCCTTGTAGGGGCCTTTTTCGATCACGCGGTCGATCTCTGCAAGGTAGGGCTTCATGTCGTACATATTTGGAACCTCCTGTCAATATGCTCATGCGTATACGCCGATGAAACGGATGGTGGGGGCAACGCGGGCGTCCTCAATGCGGATGCGGATGGCCTGTGCTGCGGTTTTCTCCAGCACCACGATGCGCTTGTGGCCGATGACCCTGCCGGCGGCGATCTCCCGCCACTGGCCGTTCACCAGCGCGTCGATGGCATAGCGCTCCACCCGCTGGGACTGGCTGATCTGCTCCTGCAGCACGATGCGGCGGAAGACGATCTCCTCCGGCCAGGCAAGGGTGATCTCTGCGGGTACGTTCTCCTGTGCGGGCAGGTAGTAGCTTTCGTCCGCCGTGAGGGCACAGCCGATGTCATGCCCTGGTGCTGCGGGGGAGGCGGTCATGGCGGCGGATGCAGCGAGGTTGTCGCCGTAGCAGTCCGCCAGATACTGCCCGAATTGCTGCAGCCGCGCCACGTCATGCTGGTGGAAGAGCCCTTCGCTCGTGGGCGGGATGTTGAGCAGCAGCGTAGCGTTGCCGCCCACGGACTTCTCGTAGATGTCGATGAGCTTTTCCAGCGGGCGAACTTTGTCGTCCTCGGAAGCATGCCAGAACCAGCCGGGCCGGATGGAAGTGTCCACCTCTGCCGGATACCAGACCAGATCGGGCTCGTTTGCAAGGATTTCACGGCTGCCCAGATCCTGATCGCTGGCGCTGATGCGGCGCTGGCGGAAGCTCTCGTCGTCGGATTGCTGGCTGTTTTCCTTGATTTTCTCCGTGTCCTGGGTGCGAAGGGGGACGACGCTCCATTCGGCCTCGCGGGTATCGCCGGCCTCGTTGCCGCACCAGCGCACGTCCGGGCCGCAGATGTGGATGGTCGCGCCCGGCTGCAGGCGGCGGATGACCTCATAGTACCGGGGCCAGTCGTAGACCTGCTTCTTGCCGTTGGGGCCTTCACCGCAGGCGCCGTCGAACCAGGCGCAGAAGATGTTGCCGTAGTTCGTCATCAGCTCCGTCAGCTGGGCGACGAAATAATCATCATACTCCTTGCCTGTGCCGTAGCATTTTTCATGCCTGTCCCAGGGGGAGAGGTACACGCCGAACCTGATTCCGGCGCGGCGGCAGGCAGCGGAAACCTCGGCGACCACGTCGCCCTGGCCATTCTTCCAGGGGCTGGCGGCAACGGAGTGCGCCGTGTGCTTGCTGGGCCAGAGGCAGAAGCCGTCGTGGTGCTTGCAGATGAGGATGAGGCCCTTCATTCCGGCAGCCTTGATGGCTTGCACCCACTGGTCTGCATCGAGCTTTTCCGGGTTGAAGACGGCGGGGGATTCGCTGCCGTCGCCCCATTCCCGGTCGGTGAAGGTGTTGACGGTGAAATGCACAAAGGCGTAGAACTCCATCTCCTGCAGCGCCTTCTGGCGGGGGGAGGGAACGACCTGAATCAGGCGATGATCAAGCATGGTGTGTCCTCCGATCAATCGGGAATGAAGCGCAGCGTTGCGATCTTGAAGGGCGCCAGGCGGATGCTGACGGAATCGCCTTCGCCCATGAATTCGCCCTGACAGCTTTCAGGTATGTCGCATAGGTACCACTTGCCGGAGACGGGCGCATGCACGGTGGCTGTGCCCTGCATGCGAAGGCTCTCATACAGGCGGAGGATCAGGCCATTGCTGCTGCCGGCCGGGCTCCGGTCTTCTGCGGGCTTGACGGTCTCCAGGAGGATGCTTTCGCTGTCGCAGCGGAAGCCGGACTGCGTTTCCGCTATGCCCTGCATGACGGTCACAGGGGCGTTGAAGGCATAGCCCTCGCGGGTCACGCCGGACTGAGCAAAGCCGGTGGCGAAGGGATAGAGCGCATAGGTCAGGTCGTGCTCGCCCACATCGCAGCTGTCATCGGGCACCAGGGGCGCACGCAGCAGGGACAGCGCCATGCCGCCCCGGGAGGTGCTCAATCCGCAGGTGCTCTCGTTGAGGAGGGCAAAGCCGCGGTTTTCCTCGCACAGCGCGGACCAGCGCTGGTTGCAGACCTCGTAGCGGTCCGCCGCGAAGGCGTGGGAATCATGGCAGGGGCGCTTGACGTAGCCGAACTGGATCTCGTGCAGCGCCTCGTCCGTGAGGATGTTGGAGTCAAAGTGGGCCTTGAGCAGGCGGTGGCGTTCCTTCCAGTCCACATGGGTGACGAAGTCCACCCGGCGGGAGGATGCGCGCAGGATGATCTGCTGCTTCGCGCTGCTGCTGCCGAATGTATAATGCACGGTGATGACGCAGCGGGAAGGCGTGGTCTCCGTCAGCTCGGCACGGGCGGTGATGGCGTCAGGCAGCAGACCCAGCTCCCAGTCGCGGCTCATCTCCCAGGCGTCGTAGACCGGCTCCACGTTCTGATACAGCCGCCAGTCGTTCATCTTCTGGCCGGGAGCCATCAGGGGCAGACCGTTCTCCTTGTCCGTCAGGGCGATGATGCGGCCCTCACGGCTGACGGTCAGGGTCATATAGCGGTTCTCCAGCAGGAAGCCCTCTTCACATTCACGGGCAAAAGCGTCGTTGGGCTGTACGGCGGATGCGTCCGCCATAGCCACGCCGTCGGCGGGAATCTCTGCGTAGATCTCGCTGCCGTCGGGCAGTTTGGCCCACTCCCGGCGCTCCCAGGGCAGCGTGTTGACCAGCACCTGGCCGCTGCCCTCGCCGATGGCATAGACCTGACGGCGGAGGCGGTCATTCAGGTCCGCCATATCGGCAATGACGCCGCTGAGCCAGGCGACGGTTTCTTCGTTCATGCGGGCGACGCCCACGCCGCTGGCCACATCGTGGAACTGGCAGAAGAGCACCTTCTCCCAGGCTTTGCGCAGGCGACCGGCATGCTTTTCCTGCTCATTTTGCGGCAGCCGGGCCAGCAGGGCTTCTGCATCATGAATGGCGCGTTCAGCCCTGCGCAGCAGCTGCTTGGTCTTGTGCATGGTGGTGTAGGTGCCCCGGTGCCAGGCGAGATAGAGCTCGCCCACCCAGCGGTTCTTCGGGGGATTCTGTTCCATGCGGCGGAAGAAGCCCTCGAGGGTGCCCTCGTGGGCACGGGGTGCGCCTTCCAGATCCTTCACCCGGCGAACCATCTCCAGCATATCGCGGTCGGGGCCGCCGCCGCCGTCGCCGTAGCCGTAGGGATAGAGAAGAGTGTCGATGTCCGTCTGCTGGATGCGGTGCTGCTCCCAGCGGCGGTGGAAGTGCAGCGGAGACACCTTCGAGGTATAGTCGAAGAAGGAATTGGCCAGCACGGTGGAGCCGTCCATGCCTTCCCAGACGAAATCCTGATAGGGGAAGCGCTCGCACTCCGGGTCGGCGCGCAGCAGCTTCTGGGTGGCGAAGTAGGGCACGTCAAAGGCACGCAGCAGCTGGGGCAGGGCGGCGGAATAGCCGAAGGAGTCCGGGTGCCAGGCCACCCTGGGGGTCACGCCGAAGTTCTCCTCATACCACTTCTTGCCCCACATCAGCTGCCGGATCAGGCTCTCGCCGGTGGGGAAGTTGGAGTCGCATTCGATGAAGAACACGCCGTCCGCGTCGATCTGGCCGCGGGCATGGGCGTCCTTCACCCGCTGGAAGACCTCCGGGTCGAAGGTGCGGAGCATCTCCAGAAGGGCAGGCTCGCACAGAAGGAAGCGGTACTCCGGGTATTCCTCCATCAGCGCCAGCTGGTTGGAGTAGGTGCGGGCGGACTTGTGGAAGGTCTCCTCCGCCGGCCAGAGCCAGGCCAGGTCGATATGGGAGTTGGCGACCAACCACATGGTGGGCGCGGTGGAGCCGTTGCGGCATTCCAGGGCGGGACGGAGCACCTCGCGGGCGTGGCGGAAGCTCTCGTGTCGGGCCTCAAAGGGCAGCTCAAAATCGGCCACATGGGTGAAATCCTCAAGGGCCTTTGCAACCTTCTGGGCGCGCAGGGATTTGTCGGGCAGCGTTTCCAGCAGGTCGGTCAGGGTGCGAACGTCCATCAGCAGCTGATAGGCGTCCTCGTTCCATACGGCGATGAAGCTCTCGCCCACGCGCTGCTGGTGCTCCGGCACGACGGGCACGGGCTTGCGCTCCGGCGGTACAGGGCCCAGGTTTTCGATGCGTTCGCCGTGACCGGCGTAGCTCTCGATCAGCAGCGAGAAGGTCTCGCCGCCCTCGGCGCAGCGGGTGAGGGTGACATACTTGTGCTCCTTGTCGATGGAGCCGGCGGCCTTACCGTTCACATACACCAGCTGTTCGCCGCCCAGGCGGGAGAAAAACACCACCCGCTGCCCCTTGCAGGACGCGGGGATGGTCACCGTGGCGGAAAACCAGGCATATTCCCAGCAGCTTCCCCAGGGGGTGCCGGCAGGGAAGGGATGCTTGTCCATCGCGGCAGCCTGCGCCGCAGGGATGCGGTCAAAGGTCGTGAAACCCACGAAATTCACTTTGCCAACGGGAGTGTACTGGTGGTTGGGCAGTTCATTCACCCAGGCACGGATGCGCTGGGCAACCTGGCGGGGGAGCTGGATCATGGCGATGTCCTCCTCGACCTGTGAATATATAGGAATGGCGGGAAACGAGGATAAACGCTCTGTTCCCGCCATGATGTGGTTAGTTCTGCCCGGCAATGATCAGCCGTGCGCCGCTGGACTTGAGCCGCGCCTGATCTTCAGGAGCGGGCGCTTCGTCAGTGATAAGGATGTCAAAATCGCTCAGCTGGGCGAAGGTCATCAGCCCGGTCACGCCAAATTTCGACTGGGCGATGAGCAGCACAGTCGTCTCTGCACTGGCGACGGCGCACTTCTTGATCTCATACTCCATGGGGCTGGAGTTGGTCACGCCGTGGCTGGACAACCCGGTGGAGGCCATGAAAGCGATGCGCACGTTGAAGCGGCGCAGGTAATTGACCGCATCATCCCCCGTGAAGGAATGGGTCTTGCGGCGCACCTGCCCCGGCAGGGCAATGATGGTGATGTTCTCATGGGGCAGCGCGCGGTTGATGGCCTCTAGGTTGTTGGTGATGATGGTCAGATCGTGCTTGCCGGCCAGGTGGTCGATCATATGCAGCGTGGTGGTGCCGGAGTCGATGAAAATGATGTCGCCGTCATTCACCAGCTCAGCAGCTCGCTTGCCAATGGCGGCTTTGGCATCCTCGCTCCCGCGGCGGCGGACTTCATAGGGCGTCAGCGACTGCTCGCTCTTGCGGGCGCATACGCCGCCGTACACCTTCTCCACCATGCCGCGCTTGAGCAGCTGTGCCACGTCACGCCGGACGGTGTTCATTGAGACGTCGAAGTGCTCGCGCAGTTCATCCATGGTTGCTGCGCCCTTTTGCAGGATGTAGCGCTCCATTTCCAACAGTCGGTCTGCCTTCATGGGATTCTTTCTCCTTTGCATGATCATCTATCATCTATTTTACCGAAATTTCCTCATTTGTAAAGCGTATTTTGGGTATATTTTGAGAAAAAATAAAATTCTTTTTCCTGTTTAATACAAGAATCGGTGGGCTTTCGGGAAAAAACAAGCTGGAAACGGAGCAAACTAAACTTTTTTTCCGCGAAGAAAGAAACGGAAAAAATGAGGAAATGCAGCAAATTCAAGGGATTCTGAGAACTGCGGCTGGAAGTTGCTAATCAAGTGTTGGGCAAATTAATCAGAAATTTGTGTTTTCCGCTTGCATTACCCGACGGTGTTTGTTATAATACAGATAACAACTGTTCGACAAGTATAAAGAATCCGCACAATCTGTTTTGTGCTTCAAGAAAGGTGTAAGTGGAATGGCAATGCATCGCGCTGAGCTGCTTCAACAGCTTGATGGAATGCTGGCGTCCCTTCTTGAACGTCAGATCACCGAAAAAGACGATCCCCGCTACGGCGGTTTCTGGACCGAGGGCTTCCATGTGGAACCCCGGCAAAGCGGCTTCTTCCTGGGTGAAATGATTGCCGTGTTCTGCACGCCCGACAGCCGCTGGTATCTGTCCGGGCGCATGGCGGAAGCCATCCGTGCGGTACTTGTTTATATGGAGAATCACCAGCGTCCCGACGGGTGCTTCGACCTGACCCCCTGCAACTACGCCTCCCCTCCGGATACGGCCTTCATGGTCAACGGATTGCTCAATGGCTGGTGGATTCTGGAGAAGTGCACCGCGCCTGAGGCGGATTTCATCCGCGAACCGGTGTACCGGCTGATCGATACCTGCTCCCGCGGCATCGCGGCGGGCGGCTTCCATACCCCGAATCACCGCTGGGCAATCTCCTCCTGCCTGCTGTGCTGCGAGAAGATCACCGGCAACAAGGCCCTGGGCGAGCGTGCCCGCGAGTACCTGCGCGAGGGCCTGGATATCAACGAGGACGGCGAGTTCGCTGAACGTTCCTCCGGCGGCTACAACATGGTCAACGACGACCAGATGATCCGCCTCTACCTGGCCACCGGCGATCAAACCTATCTCGAGGCCGCCGCGAAGAACCTCGAAATGATGTATTGTTACTATGATCCTGATGCGTCAGTGTTTACCAACAACTCCACCCGTCAGGATCTGGGCACCAAGGTGTACGGCGATGGGTATTACATCCTGTACCTGCTGGTGGGTTGGTTCCTCAAGCGGCCTGATCTGGGCGCGATGGCCGAGTGGATCTGGCAGGACGCCCGCCGCCGCGGGACTATGCCTCACTGTGCCGAGTGGCTCCTCCTCTTCCCCGAGATGGACGGCTACGGCGCGGATTCCCCCTTCATGAAGCCCTTTGAGCATGTGGACCGCCTCTTCCCGGACAGCGATATTGCCCGCATCCGAGAGGGCAAGTGGAGCTGCTCCCTGCTCAACGGCAAGGCGAACTGTCTGTACTTCCAGAATGGGTCGTTCTCCATGTACATGACCATTTATTCGAATCTGTGCGACCGCCGCAACTTCCTCTCCGATACCCTGGAGCGTACGCCCACCGGCTACCGGATGAAGTCCCACGCCGCCGGCTGGTATTACCTGCCCTTCCCCGAGGATCAGCTGCCCGGCACCTCTGACTGGTGGGCCATGGACAACCCCAACAAGCGCCCCAAGACCGAGGGCCTTCCCCTGGACACCACCCTGGACATCGTCAAGCGGCCCGACGGCATTGACCTGCACATCAAGACTGAGGGCATCGATCAGCTGCCCCTGCGTATGGAGTTCTCCTTCCTGCCTGGCGGCTACGTCCGCACGGAGCACTTCCTGCAGCAGGCCAAGGCGGGCGATTCCATCAACATCATCGACGGCGTGGTGGAAGCCTGCGGCCCCCGCGGTGAGACTATCACCATTGATTCCGCCTTTGGCGCGCATAATGTGACCAACCGCATGGGCGGCGCCTATCCTCTGAGTGAGAAGCACTACACGGTGTACTTCACCGACTACACCCCTGTGGAGCGCGTCATCAAGATTCGTGCCAACCGTAAGGACCGGCATCTGGTGTGAAATGCGGAATTGAGAGTGCGCGGATGGCAGATCCGTATCCGTCGGAACAAGTAACCAAATTCCGCATTCCGAATTAAATCTGAATCTATCCGCAAAGGCATTGCGGATGATATAAAACAAGGAGGAACCTGTCATGAAGAAACTCATCTCCCTGGCTCTGGCGCTGCTCATGGTTCTGAGCATGATCCCCGCCTCTGCTGAAACTGCCTACACCCAGGCGCCTATGCTGGACAGCATGGATCTGCCCCCCGTGGCGGAGCGCCTGCCCAAGGAACCCATGGTCGAAGACGCTGAGTACCTGACCATCGGCACCTACGGCGGCGAGCTGCGCCGTGCTGCTGATGGCGGCAACTGGAGCAACGGCAAGCCCATCGAAGAGGGCCTGTTCCGCTTCAAGACCGACGGCACTGTGGAGCCCAATGTGGCCAAGGGCTACTCTGTGAATGAGGACTACACCGTGTGGACCATCTACCTGCGCGAAGGCATGAAGTGGTCTGACGGCGCTCCCTTCACTGCGGAAGACTGCGTGTGGTTCTACAATGCCATCTGCCTGAACAAGGTGGACGGCAAGGGCGTGCGCGCCTGCCACAAGGATGCTGTCACCGGCAACCCCGCCAAGGTCGAAAAGGTGGATGACTACACCTTTACCGTGACCTTCGAGACCCCCAAGTACACCTTCCCCACCGACCTGACTGTTGACCTGAAGTGGCACTACGCCCCCAAGCATGTCTTCGAGGAGATGGTGCAGTACATCATCGACGGAAAGACCGAGGAAGCGCTGGCTGCGGGCAACGCCGTCTGCGGCGGCTCCTTCGTGGACGTTGGCAAGCTGGGCAAGGAACTGCTGTACTACTTCTGGAACTACCCCGGCGTCCCCACCCTGAATCCCTATGTGCTCTCCACCGAGGAAGGCAAGAACTACGTCAAGGGCGAGTACTACGAGTACGTCCGCAACCCCTACTACTGGAAGGTTGACACGGCTGGCCAGCAGCTGCCCTACATCGACAAGATCGTGGGCGTGACCGTCTCCAATGTGGATCAGCAGCTGATGCTCCTGCTGGACGGCACCGTTGACTACCAGACCGTCGGCATGGCTTCCATCCCCACCATCCTGGAATCCCAGACCAAGATCAACATCTATCAGTGGGCTCCCACCGGCTGGGGCGACACCGGCACCCAGGTGCACTTCAACCTGAACGTGGAAGACGCTAACCTGAAGGCGCTGTTCAACAACAAGGACTTCCGTCAGGCCATGTCCATCTGCGTGAACCGCGAAGAGTTCGCGGGTCTGTACTCTGACGGCTGGGTGCAGGCTGGTCAGGCTGCTCCTCAGGCGGGCGCGCTGGGCTACTCCGAGGAGTGGGCGACCCAGTGGACCGAGTATGACGTTGCCAAGGCCAAGACCCTGTTCGAATCTGCTGGTCTGGTCATGGGCAAGGACGGCTACTACGACTTCGCTGACGGCACCGATTTCATCCTGAACATCAAGGTCATGGCCGACAGCGGCGCTGAGGATACCTACAAGATCCTGGAGCCCTACTACCGTGCGGCTGGCATCAAGTGCACTCTGAAGGCTCTGGACCGCGGCAATATCGACAACGACCTGATGGCCAACGCGATCGAGTGCATGCTCTTCCCCGTCACCGGCATCGGCGACCTGTCCATCGCGCTCAAGCCCAACTCCATGATTCCCGGCAAGGCCACCAACGTTGCCTGGTACGGCAACATGACCAAGGAAACCGCTACCGGCGATCTGCTCAAGCTGATCGAGCTGAATGAAGAACTGGCCAAGACCGGCGATCCCGCCAAGCGCCAGGAGCTGGAGCTGCAGATGCTCAAGCTGCACCAGGAGAACCAGTGGACGCTGGCCTATGTGCAGGCTGATATGACCTACTACGCCGTGAACGACCGCATCAAGAACTTCCCCGACGAGCTGGTCGCTTCCGACATCTACCGCGACATGGGCATTGCGCATTGCCAGTGCTTCTACATTGCGGAGTAATTTTCCCGGGTCCCGCATAAGCAAACATACCTGATATAAGGTGCGGGAGGTGACTCCGTTTCATACGGGATTGCCTCCCGCGCCGTTTCGAATCACGCAGGAAAGGATTCGAGGTTACTATGCTCAGCTACATCGGCAAACGCATTTTGATGTTCATCCCTACGATCATCATCATCTCCTTCCTCATTTTCTTCATTATCCAGCTGCCCCCCGGCGATTATGTGACCTCCTACGTGGCGGCGCTGAGCGCGGAGGGCGAGACCTTCACGCCTGAGCAGATCCAGGATCTGCGCAACCAGTTCGGCCTGGATGATCCCTGGTTCGTCCAGTATTTCAACTGGGTCAAGGGCATCATCACCGAGGGTGATTTCGGTTACTCCTTTGAGTATGGCCGCGACGTCTGGGACGTCATCATGGATCGCCTGTATCTGACGCTGGCGGTCTCCTTCATCATTTTGATTTTCCAGTATGGCGTATCGCTGCCCATTGGCATTTACTGTGCCAATCATCAGTATTCCGCCGGAGACTATATCTGGTCCTTCTTCGGCTTCATCGGCACCGCCACGCCAAACTTTTTGCTTGCCATTATCATCATGTACTTTATCTATGTGAAGACGGGCAATGTGTACCTGGGCCTCTTCTCCACGGAGATGCTGCAAAACGGCATGCGCTGGGAGTATGTGCCTGAGTTCCTGGGTCGCTGCCTGATCCCGCTGATCGTCATTGGCACCTCCGGCACCTGCGGCATCATCCGTACCGTGCGCGCCCAGATGCTGGACGAGCAGGCCCGGCAGTACACCCTGTGCGCTCGCGCCAAGGGCTGCTCCGAGGCGACGATCACCTACAAGTACTGCCTGCGTGCGGCGATGAACCCGGTCGTGTCCGGCCTGGCGGGCTCGCTGCGCACGATCTTCTCCGGCTCCACCGTTTCCGCCATCGTGATGAACCTGGCCATTCAGGGCCCGGTGCTGCTGGCGGCACTCAAGTCCCAGGACATGTACCTGGCCGGCACCATCGTGCTGATTCAGGCGGTGCTGGTGCTGGTGGGCACGCTGCTGAGCGATATCGCCCTGGCGTGGCTTGATCCGCGAATTCGTTTCGCAGAAAGGAGCTGAGGAAGATGGCACTGTTCAAGAAAAAGACGGCGAGCGACGAAAGCTACTACATGGCGTCACAGTGGACGCTGATGTGGCGCAAGCTGCAGAAGCACAAGCTGGCCCGTTTCTCCCTGGTGATCCTGGTGATCCTGTACATCGGCGCGCTCTTTGCGGACTTCTTCGCCCCCTACGGCCTGGAGGAATTCTCCTCCCTGTATAAGGATACCAAGCCCACCAAGGTTTACTGGACGGACGAGGAAGGCAACTTATCCCGGCCCTATGTCTACAAGCTCAAGAAGGTGAACGACCGCAAGACCTGGTCCGTCATCATCACCGAGGACACCAGCAAGAAGTATTACATCGACTTCTTCGTTGAGGGCGTGGAGTACAAGCTCTTCGGCCTGATTCCCTGCAACACCCACCTCTACGGCCTTGTGGATGAGGCGGGCAACGTGGATCGCAGTGCCCGCATCAACATTTTCGGTGCGGACTCTACCGGCGCCTGCATTTTCTCCCGTATCCTGTTCGGCGGCCGCGTGTCGCTGACGATCCCCTTTGTGTCCGCAGCGATCAGCTTCGTGCTGGGCATTCTGCTGGGCGGTATATCGGGCTACTTCGGTGGATTTGTGGATAACGCCATACAGCGCGTGATCGAGGTGCTGAGTGCGATTCCCTCCATCCCGCTGTGGATGGCCCTGTCCGCCGCCATTCCGCCGGATATCCCCGTGTCGTCGATGTATCTGTACATCACGATCATATTGTCCTTCATCGGGTGGACGGGCCTGGCCCGCGTGGTGCGCGGCAAGTTCATCGCCCTGCGCAAGGAGGACTACGTCACCGCAGCCCGTCTGGCTGGCGTGAGCGATTTCAAGATCATCACCAAGCATCTGGTGCCCGGCTTCCTGAGCTACCTGATCGTCAACCTGACCCTGGGCATTCCCGGCTCCATCCTGGGCGAAACCTCCATGAGTTACCTGGGCCTGGGCATGAAGGCTCCCGCGACCTCCTGGGGCGTGCTGCTCAAGGAGACCGAGGATCTCGTGTCCGTCGCCCAGTGTCCCTGGAAGATGATCCCGCTGATCTTCGTCATCATCACCGTGCTGGCCTTCAACTTCCTGGGCGACGGCCTGCGCGATGCTGCGGATCCCTATAAGTAAGAAAGGAGGCCCTGACAAATGAGCGAAATGAAACAGCCCATCATCCAGGTTCGTAACCTGGGCGTGAACATCAAGATGGACGAGGGTCTCCTGACCCCTGTGCGCGGGGTGGACTTTGAGATCCATCCCGGCGAGACCCTGGGCCTGGTGGGTGAGTCCGGCTGCGGCAAGTCCCTGACCAGCAAGGCCATCCTCGCCATCAACGACAAGAAGTGCCAGTCCACAGGCGAAATCCTCTTCCGGGACGAAAACGACAACCTGGTGGACATCATCTCCCTGGAGCAGGCCAGCAAGCGCCGCGAATTCCTGGGCTTCCGCAAGGCAAAGCCTGGTCAGGTGAGCAAGAAGGACGCCATCCGCCAGCTGCGCACCATCCGCGGCAAGCAGATCTCGATGATCTTCCAGGAGCCCATGGTGGCCTTCAGCCCCATGTATACCATTGGCAACCAGATCAACGAGGCGACCCTCCTGCACATCACCAAGGACAAGGAAAAGGCAAAGCAGATCACCCTGGACATGATGAAGCTGGTGGGCATCGCCAATGCGGAGAAACGCTACGACCAGTATCCCCATGAGTTCTCCGGAGGCATGCTCCAAAGAGCGCTGATCGCTATGGCCCTGGTGTGCAAGCCCCGCCTGCTCATCGCTGACGAGCCCACCACCGCCCTGGACGTGACCATCCAGGCGCAGATCCTGGAGCTCATGCAGGAGCTGCAGAAGGAACTGGGCATGGCCATTCTCTTCATCACCCATGACCTGGGCACTGTGGCCAAGATGTGCGACCGGGTGGCGGTCATGTACCTGGGCAAGATCGTGGAGACCGGCACGGCCAAGGAAATCTACAAGAATCCCCAGCATCCCTATACCAAGGGTCTGATGGGCTCGGTGCACAAGATCGGCTCCCTCAAGGCGGAGCGCCTCTTCTCCATCGAGGGCACCGTGCCCCTGGCGCTGAACCTGAAGCCCGGCTGCGGCTTCTACGAGCGCTGCGGCGAACGCATCGAGGGCGTATGCGACAAGATCGACCCCGAGTCCGTCTGCCTGGGCGGCACCCACTGCGTCGCCTGCCACCGCTGCAAGAAGGAGGTGACCTCGAATGACTGATAAGGAAAAGAAGGAACTTATTCTTTCTGTCCGCAACGTGTCAAAGGTCTTCTCCTCCAAGGGCGTGAACGTGAAGGCGGTCACCAACGTCAGCTTTGACGTCCACAAGGGCGAAACCATCGGCATCGTGGGCGAATCCGGCTGCGGCAAGACCACCCTGGGCCGCTGCATCGTCCGGGCCATCGAGGCCAGCGAGGGCGAGGTCATCTACAAGACCCTCGGCGGCGAGGAGGTCAACTTCCTCACCCTGGACAAGAAGCAGATGAAGCCCGTCCGCAAGGAGATCCAGATGATCTTCCAGGACCCCTATTCCTCCCTCGACCCCCGCATGACGGTGCTGGACATCATCGGCGAGCCCATCAAGGCGAACTACCCCAAGATGCCCAAGGCTGAGCGCGAAGCTCTGGTCAAGGACATTGCCGCCAAGGTTGGCCTGAACACCACCTACCTCATGCGTTATCCGCATGCCTTCTCCGGCGGCCAGCGTCAGCGTATCGGCATCGCCCGCGCGCTGATCCCCAAGCCCCAGGTGATCGTCTGTGACGAAGCCGTCTCCGCCCTGGACGTGTCCATTCAGGCGCAGATCATCAATCTGCTCAAGGATCTCCAGCGGGAGATGGAGCTGACCTACATTTTCATCAGCCATGATCTCTCTGTGGTGGAGCACATCTCCGACAAGGTGGGCGTGATGTACCTGGGCAAGATGGTCGAATTCGGTGAGACGGAGAAGCTCTTCGCCAGCCCGAAGCATCCCTACACGGAGGCGCTGCTGTCCGCCGTGCCTGTGGCTGATCCCGACGTGGTGATGGACCGCATCCCCCTGCGCGGCGAGATCCCGAATCCCGCCAACCCGCCCAGCGGATGTTACTTCCATGCTCGCTGCAGCTACTGCACCGAGAGGTGCAAGACCGAGGTGCCTGAGCTCCATGAGGTGGACGGCCGCATGGTCGCCTGCCACCGGGCGGAGGAGCTGAGCCTTCGCGGCTTTGACTACTCCACTGTCGAGTAAACCCGTATTGACGGGAGTATCCCCATGCGGGATGCTCCCTTTTTTCGTCCTGCAGGCAGGATTTCTCCCTTTTCCCCGGAATATTGCAAGGGTAGAAACATCACGGGAGGAATGGCATGAAGGCGCTGTTTTTCGACCTGGACGGCACGCTGCTGGACAGCGGCAAGAAAATCCCTGCCTCTGCTGCGGAGGCCTTGACGGCTGCCCGCCGGAAGGGCGTGAAGGTCTTCGTCTGCACGGGACGTTCTCTCCGGGTGGAGAAGATGCTCGGCTGGACGACGGAGATGCAGCTCTTCGACGGCGGCGTGTACTGCAATGGCGCCTGCATCTGCCTGGATGGCGAGACGAAATATGTGTTCATTGAGCCGGAAGCCGTGCGTGCAGTTTTGGCGGAAGTCAGCCGTCACGAGGGCGTGCATGTTTCCCTCAACGGAGAGGGCGCGGAGCATGCCTTCAACTTCGAGCCGCCGCAGAGCATGATGGGCCCCTGGGGCATGAAGCCGGAGGATATCCATCCCCTGGACGACGCGGCCATCAGCCATTGCACGAAGATGCTCGTGTTCTATAAGGAGCTGGTGAACTCCACCCGCAAGCTCCCGGAGGACTTGTTCCCCCGATTGCAGGAAAGGTGCGGCGAGCTTGCCACCATGTACCTGACCGATCAGGGCGCGACGATTCAGATTGTCAGCCGGGAGAGCAGCAAGCGAGTCGGCATCGAGAAAGTGCGCAAGGCCCTGGGGCTCGCGGCGGACGAGATCGCCGTCTTCGGCGATGACCTCAACGACCTGGAAATGATCGAAGCGTACCCGATTTCCATCGCCATGGGCAATGCGGTGGAGGCGGTCAAATCCGCCGCGAAATATGTGACGCTGGATAACGATAAGGGCGGGATCGCCCATGCGCTGAAAGAGATTCTGCATATTATTTAAGGAGGAGATATCATGTCCTTCACCAAAGCCGATCTGGCGATTTCAACCATGTGGAACTTCCGCAAGGCCCATTCCGGCGAGGAGCTGATCGACCAGCTGCGCGAGCTGGGCTTCGAGCGGGTGGAGCTGAATTATCAGGTGCGCACCGAGTGGCTCTCCGGCATCCGCCGCCGTATCAATGAGGGAGCCATCAAGGTGTCCAGCGTCCATAACGTCTTCCCCAAAACGCTGGACAAAAAATTCGACACCGACTCCGTGATGCTCGGCTATGAGGATGAATCCCTCCGTCAGCAGGCCGTTGAGCTGGCCAAGGGCAGCGTCGAATGGGCCTGTGTGCTGGGCGCGGGCGCGGTGGTGTTCCACCCTACCGAGGTGCCGATGGATCCCCGGGAGTATGATGTTCCGCTGAAGAAGATGATCGCGGCGCATCAGACCGACACCCCGGAGTACAAGGCTCTCCATGCGAAGATGGTCGCGGCCCGGCAATCCCAGCCCTATATCGACCGGATGATGAAGTCCATCGACGAGCTGGCAAACTATGTCGAGAAGTTCAACCTGCCTGTCAAGCTGGGCATGGAGAACCGCGCCATGTGCCACCAGTGCCCTGTTTACTCCGAGTTTGACATGATCGCCGACCGCTTTGCCGGCGGCCCGGTGGGCATCTGGCTGGATACCGGTCACGCCATCATGATGGAGGAGATGGGCCTGCAACAGCTGCCTCTGTCAAAGAAGGCGGCGGACATGATCGTGGGCATGCACATTCACGACGCAGTGGACGCGCTGGATCATTACGCCCCCTGCACGCTGCCGAATGACGTGCTGGCGCCCTACCGCGAGTACATCCTCAACTGCCCGATCAAGGTGCTGGAGCTGTCCGGCCGCTTGTCGGCGGAGGAGATCATCACAGGTACAGACAAATTTGTGGAGAGGTACGGTCGGGCGTGAATACCATGAACGAACGGGCCCTTTTGCAGCGCGTGTGCGATGCCCATCGGTGCATCCTCGGTGAAAAGCTGACCGGGTTTTATGTGCATGGGGCGATCGCCTTCGGGTGCTTCACCTGGGCAACGGGGGACGTCGATTTTCTGGCCGTGGTGGAGGCGCCTTTGACGCAGGCGGAGAAGGAAAGTCTCATCCGCATTCTGCTGGACCTCACGCCCATCGCCCCGCCCAAGGACTTTGAAATGAGTGTGGTGCTGCGGGACGTCTGTGCGCCCTTTCAGTATCCTACGCCCTTTGAACTGCACTTTTCCAACGCCCACAAGGCCCGTGCGGAGGCGGATCTGTCCGCCTACTGCCGCGAAATGCACGGCGTTGATCCCGACCTGGCGGCGCATTTCACCGTCATCCGCCATGTGGGCAAGACCCTCTTCGGCGCGGACATTGCGGAAGTCTTCGGGGAAGTGCCCCGGGCTGCCTATGTGGACAGCATCCTCGGCGATGTGGGCGGCGCGGTGCAGGAGATCGGCGGAAACCCGGTTTATACCATTCTGAACCTCTGCCGGGTGCTGGCATATTTGCAGGATGGCGCAGTGCTGTCCAAGCGGCAGGGCGGGGAATGGGGCCTCCGCTGTCTGACGGAGGAATATCACCCGCTGCTGCGAAGTGCGCTGCAGGCTTATGGCGGCGCATCCTTCCCGGAGGGGCTGCCCGCGGTGGATTTCGCCCGGGAAATGCTGGCGCGCATCCGTAAATTGGCATAAATATCGCGGCTTCCCTCAGGAGGCCGCCTTTTTGATTGACATATACTGATATTCATGGGATAATACAAGGGAAGAAAATCGTTCCACAGGAGTTGTGTATCATGAAAAAACTGGCATTTGTACTCGTTTGTGTCCTCTGCCTGCTGTGCACCGCTGCCCTGGCGGATACGCCGGAGCTGACCTTCAGTGTGGCGAGCGGCTTCTATGCTGAACCGTTCACGCTGGAAATGGAGTGCGATAATAAGAAGGCAGCCATCTACTACACGCTGGACGGCTCCGTTCCGGATGAAAACAGCCTGAAATACGACGGCGGCCTGAAGCTGGAGGAGTCCGGCACTCGTGTAGATCTTCTCACCCGCATCACCGGCACTAATTCGGCGGAGGATTACATCCCTCAGAAGGATTTCCCCACCGCCCATGTGGTGCGCGCGGTGGCGATCACCCCCAAGGGCGAGAAGAGCGCTGTGATCAGCGCCACCTACTTTGTGGGCTATGACCGCAAGGAGCTCTACGGCGATACCCCCATCGTCTGCCTGGTGACCGATGCGGACAATCTCTTTGACTATGAAAAGGGCATCTATGTGCTGGGCAAGATCTACGATCAGTGGGCGCCCCAGCAGACCGAGCCCTTTGAGGATTGGGCGGCCAAGGGCAATTTCACCCAGCATGGCGATGATTGGGAGCGCCCCGTCTCCGTGACCCTGCTGGCGGCGGATGGTACCTCCTTCACCCAGGACATGGGCATGCGCATCAAGGGCGGCGCTTCCCGCGGATATCATCAGAAGTCCATCCGCCTGATCGCCCGGGAGGAATATGGCGCGAAGAACGTGAAGTTCCCCATTTACCCCGACAATGTGCGGGAATCCGACGGCGGTGTGGTGGAAAAGTATAAGTCCGTGACGCTCCGCTCCGGCGCCAATGACCTGCTCTTTGCCAAGATCCGCGACCCTTACATCACCAATCTCAGCGAGGGAATGCGCTTTGAGACTGCGGCCAATATGCCCTGCATCGCCTTCATCAACGGCGAATACTGGGGCGTGTATACCCTCAATGAGGAGTATGGCGACAAGTACATCCAGCACCACTACGGCGTGGATGACAACAATGTCATCATCGTCAAATGCGGCGAGCTGGACGAGGGCGAGGAGGCGGATTACGCGCTCTTCCAGGAGATGTACGATTTCATCGCCTGGGAGGATCTGGAGGACCCCGCCGTTTATGCCCAGGCCTGCGAAATGATCGATGTGGGCTCCTTTGCGGACTATTTCGCGATGCAGTTCTACATCATCAACGAGGATGGCTTTGACAAGAACAACAACTGGCAGATGTGGCGTGTGCGCGAGCCTGAAACAGAGATCCATGCCTTTGCCGACGGCAAGTGGCGCATGATGCTCTACGATACTGACTATTCCTCCAGCGTGTACTCTGGCGGCGGCAATGCAGATGCGGACAATATCAGCGGCGTTCTGTTCGGCGAAGATTACGAGGAATACAACCCGGCGCTGATGTTCCAGAATCTGATGCTGTCCGAGGAATTCCGCAAGGAGTTCATCAGCGCCTGCTGCGATGTGAGCAATGTGTATTTCAGCGCCAGCCGTGCCTCCGCCATTCTCAAGGAGATGCGCGCCCAGTATGAGCCCTATGTGCCCGACAGCCTGCGCCGCTTCGGGCCCCAGTGGGTCACCTGGCATCCGGAGGGGCACTACAAGTCCCATCTGGACAATCTGGATCGTTTCTTCCAGAAGCGCGCCTCCCTCTTCCTGGATGTGGTCAAGACTGCCCTGGAGCTGGAGGAACCCGTTTCCATTACCATCCGCAGCGAAAATCCTGCCAAGGGCAAGGTCTACATCAATGGCCGCGATGTGCCCGCAGCTAACAATGGCCGCATTTCCGTTTTTGCCGAGTGCGGGCTGACCGTTACTGCTGTTCCTGGGGAGGGCGCGTCCTTCAAGGGATGGAAGACCTCCGATGATTCCGCTGTGCTGGCGGACCCTGCTGCCCTGACCACGCAGATCACCTTTGAGGGCGATTTTACCCTGACCGCAGTGTTCGAGTAACCATATTACCAGGAGGCAGACCTATGAACCGCCTTCCACGCCAGAACCGCCAGCGACTTGAGGCCTGGCGGAAGGAACTGAAAAATCATCTGTATACTCCGGTCGGTGCGGTGGATTTTACAGGTTTCACCACCTTTGACCGGCTGACCCCTGAAAGCGCCGCATCCATGCCGATGCGGCCTTTTCCCGTGGGGACAAAATGGGGAAAATGCTGGGAATATGCCTGGTTCCAGGCGGACTTTACCCTGCCTGATGAATGCGAAGGCCGCCGTATTGTACTTCTGCCCGGCATGGGCGGCGAGCAGCTGATCTATGTGGATGGCGTTGCTGCCGGTTCCAACGACAAGGGGCGGGATTATGTGACCCTCCGGCGCAGCGCGGCAGCGGGAGAGAAGGTGTCCGTGCTGATCGAGAGCTATGCCGGGCACGGCGCACGTTTGGAGAACATGGGGCCCTGTCCGCCGGAAAGGCCTGCCATTCCGCCAGTGCCGGAAAATCAGTGCACGGTCAAAACAAGCACCCTTGCGGTGTGGAACGAGGATGCATACCAGCTCTGGCTTGATGTGGAAATTCTCTGCGATCTGCTGAATCAGCTGGACGGCAAGTCGCTGCGTTATCAGAAGGTCGCCAAGGCCCTGATGGACTTCACCCATACGGCGGATTTTGAACTGCCGATGGCGGAGCGTCACGAATCCTTCCGCCGAGCCAGCGAGGTGCTGAAGCCCGCGCTTGCATGCCATAACGGCTCCACCGCGCCGGTGATGTGGCTGCTGGGGCAGAGCCATATCGACCTGGCCTGGCTTTGGCCCGAGGAGGAGACCTGGCACAAGGTGGCCCGCACCTATGCCAACCAGCTGGCGCTGATGGAGGAGTACCCGGAGTATCGCTTCCTGCTGTGTGAGCCGAAGCTGCTGGATATGCTGCGTACCCAGCATCCGGAAATCTGGCAGAGGGTGAAGGCTGCCTATGAGCGCGGCCAGATCGACCCGGAGGGCGCGTTCTACATCGAGTGCGACACCAACATCCCCTCCGGCGAGAGCCTGATCCGCCAGCTTATCCGCGGCAAAAGGTGGTACAAGGAACACTTCGGCGTGGACAGCCAGGTCGCCTGGCAGCCGGACACCTTCGGCTATTCCGGGGTGCTGCCGCAAATTTTCAGGAAGCTGAATATCCCGTACTTCGCCACGCAGAAGCTTTTGCGCGCAGACCCGGAGTGCGAACGCTTCCCGTATCAGAATTTTGTGTGGGAGGGCATCGACGGCAGCACAGTGCAGGCGCTGTCCTTCTTCAAGAACAACGCCCAGGTCACGCCGAGCCAGTTCATGCAGCGCTGGAACGACAACCGCGCCCAGCAGACGAATATCGACACGCTGCTGTACCCCTTCGGCTTCGGTGACGGCGGCGGCGGCGCGACCCGCGACATGCTCGAAAACGTCCGTCGCATGGCCGATCTGGAGGGCCTGCCTCGCTCCCGCTACGGCACGCTGAAGGGCTTCTTCGAGGAGACTGCCCGCCAGGCGGAGGGCAACCGCTGGGTGGGCGAGCTCTACCTGGCGTGGCACCGAGGAACCTGGACGACGCAGATCAAGACCAAGCAGCTGATGCGGACGGTGGAGCTGCTGCTCCACGATGCGGAGGCGCTGGTGGCGCTGCTGCCTGCCAGCGAGCGCAAGGCGTACATGTCTACCATCGAGCAAGCCTGGGATGCCCTGATGTTCTGCCAGTTCCACGATGTGGCGGGCGGCGTGGGCATCCAGAGGGTGCATCAGGAGGAGGAGGCGAAGCTGTGGAAGGTACGGGATGAGCTGGCGGAAAAGCTCATGCGCCGTCTGCACAAACGGTTCGGCCTGCCAGATACATATTGGCCCCAACCGGATACAACCGTCGATATCACCGAGACGGCGGACGGCTTCCTGATGGAAAACAGCGTCCTGCGTGTGATGGTGAACAAGCAGGGCGCGATCACCCAAATCATCGACAAGCGCAATGGCGTGCCGCTGATGAACCTTGGCCAGAAGATGAACGACTGGCGGCTGTATGAGAATGTCGAAGTCGTTTACGACGGCTGGGAGATGAGCCGCGACTGGAAAAAACGCAGGCTGGATACTGACCTGCATGCCCGGTGTGAATCCCGCGTGACCCAGGAGGGGGAACGTTTCCTGGCGGTAACTTATACCTTCGGCGAGAGCACAGCCGAGATGAGCCTGTGGCTCCGGGGTGACCGCATTGAGGTGGAATCCCAGGTGGATTGGTACGAGCGCCGCAAGCTGCTCAAGGTGCACTTTGAATCGAACGTCCTGTGCGACGATGCGCTGCACGAGATTCAGTTCGGCTATGTCAAGCGGCCCTGCCATGACAGCCATCCCTTTGCCGCAGACCGCTACGAGAGCTGCTCAAACCGCTGGACGGCCCTGTGCGAGGAGAACCGTGGCATTGCCATCCTGACCGACGGCATCCGCGGTGTATCCACCGACCGGGGCGAGATCGCCCTGTCCCTGCTGCGGGCGCCGCTGGTGCCCGACGACACCGCCGACCGGGGCCACCACGGCTTTGAATACGCCATCATGCCATTTGCTTCGGCCTTCAAGGATGCAGGTGTGGTCAAGGCTGGCATCGACTTTGCCGAGGGGCCGCGGGAGGATGCGGGCTTCCGCATGGACAGCGAGGCCATCATCCTGGAGACCGTCAAGCCCGCTGACGATCAGTCCGACGATATCATCCTCCGCATGTACGAAAGCCTCCGTACCCATGCGGACGGCGTGCTGCACCTGCCCTTTGAATCGAAGGTGTACGAGTCCTCCATGGACGAATCGGAAACCGGCGAATTGCTGGGTCAGGGCAGGGAAGTCCGCCTGCGGATGAAGCCCTTCGAGATCAGGACGCTGCGGGTCGTGCGCGCAAAATAAAAATGCGCCGGGGTGCTTGCGGGCACTCCGGCGTTTAGCTGAGGATTTACTGCTGGGCGTCGTCCTGGCTGGTGACGGCGTTCACGACGGTGCGGACATTGTTCTTGGCGTCCGCCACAACATCGTCGAAGCTGCCAGTGAAGGCCGCCACGTTGCGGGCGTAAGAGAACTTGTAGCCCAGGGCCAGCGCGGCGATCACGCCGCCGATCACCAGCCACGGAGCGGTCAGGAAGGCGATGATGCAGAAGAGCAGGCTCAGGTTGGCGATGGTAGCGCCCTCGCGCTTGAAGACGATGCGGTTGGCGTAGAGCTTGTTGAAGATGCTGTTGGTCTTTTCGCTGGACATGGGGTGTTCCTCCTTCAAATTCGTGTGTGCCTTGGTTACGGGTATATCATAGCGCAGATGCGGCGCTATGTCTTGAGAGAAGGCTGAGGGTTCCATTAGAAAAATGTGAGAATCGCCGGAGGATTTGCCTGCAAGGGCTGCGCCCTGCACAATCTGGTGGAAAATTTTCCGCCATCCGAATGATGGCTGGAAAAGATGCAAAAAGATTCGGAAATTCGGCAAAAAACACTTGCCAACAGGACTTTTCGGCGTTATACTATCAACGTTGCGAGAACAAATCCCCAATCTGACATACAGAAACGGAGAGGTAAACATGGAGAACCTGAAGCTTCTTTACACCGGCAAGACCAAGAATGTCTACGCGCTGGAAAACGGCAACTGCCTGCTGAAGTTCAAGGACGACTGCACCGGCAAGGACGGTGTGTTCGATCCCGGCGAGAACAGCGTCGGCCTGACCATCGAGGGCGTGGGCGACGTGAACCTGCGCATGTCCATCTACTTCTTCGAGAAGATCAACGCCGCCGGTATCCGCACCCACTATGTGTCCGCCAACCTGGATGACACCACCATGGAAGTCAAGGCTGCCAAGGTGTTCGGCAAGGGCCTGGAGGTCATCTGCCGCTACAAGGCCGTGGGTTCCTTCTACCGCCGCTACTCTGATTACTGCACCCTGGGCCAGGATCTGCCTGCCTACGTCGAGACCACCTTCAAGAACGACGAGAAGGGCGATCCCCTCGTCACCAAGGACGGTCTGGTCGATCTGGGCGTGATGACCGCCAAGCAGTATGACGACCTGAAGGCCATGACCCAGGCCATCACCAAGATCGTCGCCGACGACCTGAAGGAAAAGGGCCTGGATATGTACGATATCAAGTTCGAGTTCGGCTATGACGAGGAAGGTAATGTCATGCTGATCGATGAGATCGCCTCCGGCAACATGCGCGTGTACAAGGATGGCGAGTATGTCGATCCCATGACGCTGAACAAGCTGTTCTTTGCTTAAGCCATGCTCAGAAGCGCTGCATATTGCGGCGCTTTTTTTCGTGGAGTGGCGGAGAATCCCGCTGGCGAATTGTTAATCTTCATGTAAAGGCATTGGCACAGCCTGGAAATTGTGCTATAATGCTGCAAAAGAATGGAAATAAGGAGGTGAAGGCATGCCATTACACATCATCCGGGAGGACATTACCCGCATGCAGGTGGACGCCATCGTGGCTGCGGGCAGCGCGAAGCCTGGAACGCCCGCGCCCACCGGCGGAGTAAACGGCAGCATCCATATAAAGGCCGGTGCGCGGCTGCTGGACGCGCTGCGAAGGCTGGGCGGCATCCGCACTGCGGGTGTGACGCTGACCGAGGCCTACGATCTGCCCTGCAAGTACGTCATCCATACGGCAGGGCCGGTGTGGCGGGGCGGCAGCTACGGCGAGGAAACGCTGCTGCGGGCCTGCTACCGGGAAGCCCTTCTCCTGGCTGCTAGGCAGGGTTTTACCTCCATCGCCTTCCCGCTGATCTCCAGCGGCAAGTACGGCTACCCCAAGGCGGAGGCCATGCAGACGGCTACCAGCGAAATCCGCGCATTCCTCCGCAGCAGCGACATGGATGTATACCTCGTGGTGTATGACCGGGAGGCCTTCCGCGTAAGCAGTGAGCTGTTTGCGGATGTGGAAGCCTTCATCGATCAGCATTATGTGGATGAGCGCTACGTTCCCCGCAACCGCCGGGAGGAGGACTGGGCAGCGTACATGACGGCTCCCTGTGAGCCGATGCTCATGGGGGATGAATATGCCGATGCAGCCCCCTGTCCGATGGAATACTGGGAGCCTCCTGTGGAGGAGGATGAGCTGTTGGAGGCGTCTCCCGCGCCGCTCGCCCGTTCTGAGGCTCCGCCAATCGAGACGAAGGCAGCTTCCATGGGCAGTCTGGAGGAGCGGCTCCGCCAGCTGGATGAGGGCTTCCCGAACATGCTCCTGCGGCTGATCGACGAGCGCGGCATGAAGGACTCCGACTGCTACCGCAAAGCAAATGTGGACCGCAAGCTCTTCAACAAGATCAAGAACAATCCAGGCTATTCGCCGAAAAAATCTACCGTGGCGGCCTTCTGCATCGCGCTGGAGCTGGATATGGCGATGAGCCGCGAGCTGCTCGCCCGGGCCGGCTACGCCCTCTCACGGTCAAACATATTCGATGTGATCGTGGAGTATTTCATTCTCAAGGGCGACTATGACGTGGATAGAATCAATCAGGTGCTCTTTTCCTATGACCAGCCGCTGCTGGGCAGCAATGGCGTGAGGACGGAAAGTGTCGCCTGCGAAGCGACCTTTTGGTAATTGATAAGTGGTATCCTTCATCATGTAAGGTAGCAATGCCTGAAATCACATGAGGGAGGATACCACAATGAAGAAGAATCTGACGGAAATCGTGTTCATCCTGGATCGCAGCGGCTCGATGGCGGGCCTGGAGGCGGATACCATCGGCGGCTTCAACGCCATGATCGAGAAGCAGAAGGCCGAGGACGGCCAGGCTTACGTTTCGACGGTGCTGTTCAGCGATGAGAGCCGGGTCATTCACGACCGGGTGGATGTGCAGCGTGTGGCCCCCATGACCCGCCGGGACTACCTGGTCGGCGGCTGCACGGCCCTGCTGGACGCGGTGGGCGGCGCCATCCACCACATCGGCAACGTCCATAAATACGCCCGCGAGGAGGACGTGCCGGAGCATACCATCTTCGTCATCACCACCGACGGCATGGAAAACGCCTCCCACCGCTACACGGCGGACAAGGTGAAGGCGATGATCCAGCGGCAGAAGGAGAAGCACGGCTGGGAGTTCATTTTCCTGGGTGCGAACATCGACGCGGTGGACACGGCGGAGCGCATCGGCATCCACGCGGATCGTGCCGCCAACTTCGTTGCAGACGAGGCCGGAACCGACGCGACCTTCGCTTCGGTGAATGAGGCTGTCCGCCGGGTGCGCTGCAATGCCCCCATGTGCGCCGACTGGAAGGCTGATGTTGACGCGGACTTCAACAGCCGAAACTGGTAACAATACCCGCCGGGAGCATCCCGCGGGCAGAAATATAAGGAGGAACTACCATGAAAAAACTGACCGCTTTGCTCCTGGTGCTGTGCCTCATGCTCACCGCAGGCAGCGCGCTGGCCGATGTCGCCTACGCTCGACTGAATCAGAAAATCGCCACCCGTACCGGCCCCGGCACCAGCTATTTCGAGCCCGGCACCTTCCTCAAGGCGGGGGATTATGTAACTGTGCACACCAAGGTGTGGGACAACCGGAATGAGATCTGGTGGGTGCAGGTAGAGTTCAGCACCAACGGGGGCCGCTACCGTGCATACACCGGTTCCTGGCGGATGAATGTAGATTTGTCCCGGGTACCCCAGGAGCGCTCATTGGGAACGGTGCGCGTGACCTCTGATGCGGATGTTTTTGCAGGCCCCGGCTGGGAATATGTGATGTGGAACGATACCGTCTACCGGGGCACCATGGCGACCCTGTATGAAGTGGAGAACGGTTACGGCCTGATTGAGTGCTGGAACAGCAACTGGAACCAGAGCTGGCGCGTGTGGGCTCCGCTGCGCTGTCTGAGCTGCTATGGAGACTATTCCAGCTGGGATGATACCTACCCGGACAGCGGCAGCAGCTCCTCCGGCAGCAGCTGGTCAAGCGGGTCCTCTTCCAGCAGCTGGTCGGGCGGCAGCTCCTCCTGGCCGGTGGGGCAGGTCTGCGTGATCACCGCCAGCGGCGGCAATGCCCGCTCTGGCGCTGGCACCCAGTACGGCTCCGTCGGTTATGTCGAAACCGGCGACCGCTACACCGTGCTGGATACGCAAAGGGCGTCCAATGGCGTGACCTGGTACAAGATCAACGTGAACGGCCGCTACGGCTGGATCTCCTCCGGCCTGACCAACTTCGGCAAGCATTGAGCGGCATAATTAGTCATCCCCCGGAACGTTCCTGTTCCGGGGGATGCATGCTGTTTCAGGGGATATTTTCAAACATGTCCGCAGTGCCGGTATCGGGTCCGACGCTGGAATAATACAGGCCAAAGATGTTGTTTGCCCACTGGCCCCAATCCTGGACGATGAGGCCGTTGCTGCGCTGGGAGGCATGGCAGTCAAAGGCGGCCTTGGCGACATCGAAGGCTGTCTGTCCGCCGAAGAAATCCAGGGGCTGCCGCCAATCCATGACGATGGGGTTCTGCTTGTACAGGTGGAGGTAGAGTTTTTTCAGCTGCCATACGCTTTCCGCCTGTGTGTCGGTGTATTCCATGGCGAGCTGGGCGCATACCTTGTGGGCGCCGTGACCGTATTCACCCCGGGTGTCATGGGTGACCATGACCTCCGGCTGGTACTTCTGGATGAGGGATGCAACGTGCTCCTGCACGGCCTCCTTGCCCCAGTAGAAGTAGCAGTCGTCCGCGTGATCGACCTTCACGTCCTTGAATACGCCCATTTCCGGGTAATGGCGTACGCCGCAGGTCCACAGGCCATCCAGCGCCTCGCTGCGGCGGGTGTGGGTCTGATGCGTCAGGTAGCAGACGATCACCTTCATCTGCTGCTCCCCGGCGTAGTAGGGGATCACACCGCCGAAGAAGAGCAGCTCATCGTCGCAATGGGCGGAGAGCACCAGTAGATCCGCCTTGCCCTCAAAGGGCTGCCAGGTCTGCACCCAGGAAGGGAGCTTGCCCTCACCGAAGAGGTGGATTTCCGACAGGTGGAGGGTGTCGCTGCCCTGGGGGACGATGCGGAAGTGTTTCACACCCGGCAGCGCCAGATAGGTGTTGGTGTAATGGCGGTTGTCAGTGAGGAGCTCCACCCACGCGCCGGATTCATCCTGTACCTGGATGGCGATATCGATCTCCTCCTTGGCATAGGAGAAGTACAGATGATGGCAGGGGGTAGTGGTTTTCACCTCCAGATATGTGCCGGAATAATAGGTGAGGTAGGATTGATCGGTCAATGTGCCCTTGCCGGTGGAACGGGGAGCATAGGTAAGGCTGGCGGACTTGGTGATTTCGGAGGCGGCATCTTCCGCCAGAGCGGGAAGACTGCATAGCAGCGGAAAAAGCAGGGCGATCAGTAGTTTGTACAGCTTCATGGGTCACATCCTATTTGCATAATAACCCCGGAGAAAGTTCTCTGAAGGCTTTGAATGTCATGGGGTGTGTTCGGGGTCGTCCTCCAGCAGCTGCCACTGGTAGAGCTGCAGCACTTTGCTGCCCTTGAGCTCCTTTTTGAAGGTACTGTTGATGATCTCCGTCCGTTGCTTGTTGAGGGAAATAAAGTAAACGCGGTACAGCTTTCCGCCGGACTGGGGCGGGTTGCAGTCCACTACCATGAAGCGGCCGGTATCGGGGTCGCGGGCAACCACCAGCACTGCGTGGGTCGTGCCATCCGGACGGCGGAAGTACAGGTAGACCGGCGAATAGCTGTCGTCGGTCAGGTAGTTCTCCATCATCGTGTTGAACACGTGGGCCTTTGCCTCGACCCGTTCCACGCCAACCTTCCAGGAGATGATGTCGTAGGGCTCGTCCAGGTTGCGGGAGTCCAGCAGCGCGGACATGCCGCCGGGAGTCATGTCGATGCCCAGATAGCTCAGCGCCATGGAATACACCGCGCGGGAGCACATCACCCCGGCATGATAAGGAAATTTCACCCCGTAACGCTCCTTGAGCGTCAGATCCAGCACGGAGCCCTTCTCGCCTCCCAGCCAGTAGCCGGTGCGGAACATATCATCCCGTTCCTCGTTCTGGCCGATGTAGCGGATATACCCCCGCTCTACACCTGCAAGGCTGAATTTGGTAGGCATGAGGAGGAATTCCTGCACCTCTTCTGCAGAGGTGGCTTCCCGGAGGGATGCTGGGCCGGCGGGTGCGTCTTCGCCAAGGGCAAGGATCGGCAGCAGCATCAGGATCAGCAGAATCAGCATCCGGCGCATCGTATCCTCCTTTCCGGGGTGTTTTCTTCCATTATACAGGAACTTTTTCGTCACGACAAGACAAAAGGTAACATTTTCTAATAAGAGTCATCAAAAGAACACTTAACCGCCTTATCGGTTTACAAAAAGCCGGAGAAGCGGGCGTCTTCTGCCTTGACGCGCGAGGAAGGAACCGCTATAATAGCCTTAAAGGAGGAGAAAAAGGATGCCTGCATGTATTGAACAGTTCCGCATGCCCCGATATCGGGAAATTCCCGACGTGGGTCTGTACCTGGATCAGACGGTGAAGTATGTCAACCGTTATCTCGCGCCCCTGAGCTGCATGGAGATCACCTCATCCATGGTGTCCAACTACGTGAAAAAGGGGTATATCTCCAATCCTGTCCGCAAGCAGTATACGGCGGATCAGATTGCGTATCTGTTTTTTATCAGCATCGCCAAATCGGTGCTGTCGATGGAAAATATCGCCCGGCTTTTTGACATGCAGAAGCAGATGTACACGGCGGAGATCGCCTACGATTTCTTCTGCGAGGAAATTGAGAACACGCTGCAGTACACCTTTGGCCTGAAGGATCAACTGGACGAGGTGGGTACGCCGGAGGACCGTTCGGAGACCAAGACGATGCTGCGCTCCACCATCATTGCTGTGACGCACATCATCTACCTTTCCAACCGCTTTGAAACCATGAAGGCCCCCGAGGCGCCTGCGGATGAAGCTGGCCGAATGTCCCTGCCGTCGGAGGAGGAATGAGCATGAAAATGACCGTTGCTGCAAACGAACGCCTGATTCTGCCTGCTGACCCGGCGCTGCGCTATACAGGGCGCATCGGTTTTGAAACGGATGCGCCCTTCTTTATCTTCCCCTGCTCCAGCGTGCAGCTGCGCGTCACAGGCAGGACGCTGAAGGTTGCGCTGACCAATCATCACTCCTATTTTGAGAACCGCCTGGGCGTGATCGTGAACGGGGAACAGTCCGCTGTGCTGCTGAACAATGCCGAGCAGATCATTGACCTGTCGGACAAGCTGACGGCGGATGTGAACGACGTGCTGCTCTTCAAGCGGCAGGATTGCTGTCACGCCTACAACCTGCATGGCTTCATTGTGGATCGCAATACGGAGCTGCTGCCCCTGCCGGAGCGCCCCGCACGCCGGATCGAGGTCTACGGGGACAGCGTGTCAGCCGGCGAGGTCTCCGAGGCGGAGTTTGCCTGTGCCCAGCCCGATCCTCAGGGGCACAATGGCTTGTACTCCAACAGCTGGCTGTCCTATTCCTGGCAGGCGGCACGGCTGATGAACGCCGAGCTCCACGACGTCGCTACCGGCGGCATGGCCCTGCTGGACGGCACCGGTTACTTCTTCGGCCCGGACTACATCGGCATGGAGAGCTGCTGGGACAAGGTGAATTACTACCCGCCCTTCGGCCCTGCCACGCCTTGGGATTTCACCCGCTGGACGCCCCATGTGGTAGTCGTCGCCATCGGCCAGAATGACCACAACCCCGTCAACATCATGGTCGAGGACTACAACAGCGGCGCGTCCGTCCATTGGCGGACGGAGTACAGGCGCTTCCTGGGCCTGCTGCGGGAGAAATACCCCTGCGCTTACATCGTCTGCACGACGACCATCCTCGGCCACGACGCCGCCTGGGACCGCGCGATTGACGAGTGTGTCAAGGCCATGGAGGATGCACGTATCCATCATTTCCTTTACAGCAAGAACGGCTGCGGAACCCCAGGGCACATCCGCGGGAGCGAAGCCGCCGTCATGGCCCGCGAGCTGGCTGACTTCGTGGAAAAGCTGCCGGGGGTGTGGGGATAATCCAAAAGGCTCTCCCATAGTGAGGGTGCTGGAAAGGGTGGAGTTATCCTTCAGGATGGCAGCAAGTGATACTGATTTTGTTGCTTGCTGTTTTCTTCTTTCTATGATAGTATGAGCATGAAGAGTTTGAAGTTGTGGAGGTGTGCAAATGAAAAGAGAATTAGGAATTGCCAGATGTGGGCTTGCGTGTTGCTTATGCACAGAAAATGCTGATTGTAATGGATGTGGCTCAAACGGTTGCCCAGATAATGATTTTTGTGAGAATAAACGATGTTCTATTGCAAAAGAGTTGACACATTGTTACAAGTGTGAAGAAATTTGCAAGAAGGGATTATTGAGCAAAATCAAACCATACGCATTTACTTTATTTGCTAAAAAATATGGAGAAGAAAAGCTTTTGGACTGTTTAGAGAGAAATGAGAAAAAGGGAGTTGTGTATCATCGAGATGGCATAAACGGAGATTATGATGATTTTGATGATGTAGAGCAGCTAATGAACTTTATCTTAACAGGAGTGAGATAACTCCCAGTTTGTCGAGGAGAAGAGAAATTCATTTCCCAATTATATAGGGAGGGCGCAATTATACGCACCGTTCCTGTGCATTGTGTTTGAGGACTACATAAACAAACGAGCATCCAAACACGGATGCTCGTTTGTTCGTTGCAGGATAAATTGTTCCTCAACAACCCTCCCGCCATCGGAGAGCCTTTTGCTATGCTTGTTTTCTGCCAGTTTTCTGCATCCACCCGATGATCTGCCCCGACAGCACCACCGTCAGCAGCGACCAGCCGAGCTTCTCCAGCGGGATGTAGGTGATGCTGAGCAGCAGCACCAGACCGTCGGTGAGGAGGTAAATCCACTGGATGTCGATCTTCGTCAGCCGGGAGAGCGCCATGGCCAGCGCGTCGTCCCCGCAGGTTGCGCCGCCCGCACGTACGCCCAGTCCTGCGCCGATACCGATGAACAGCGCGCCCACGATCGCCGACCAGAAGGGGGATGCGATCACCGCCGGGAACAGCGGCGCGAAGGGTTCCAGCAAGGTGTAGAAAACCGAATATGCCCCGCTGCATATGGCGGAATACACGAGGAAATCCTTCCCCAGCGTCCGCCAGCCAAAGAGGTAGCACAGAGTATTGAGCGCCAGCGCTGACAGGGCAGGGGATATCGCAAACCAATGCTCGATCAGCAGCGTTGCGCCCAGCACGCCGCCTTCGGTCACATCCGCGAAGGCATGGATGTTGCACAGGCCCATGGCCTGAATGAACGCGCCCAGCAGCGCGAGAAATACGCGGGTAGGGGTCTTCATGGGGGTCGTCCTCTCAAACAAAATCAGGATAAAGGATAGGGCGAAAGCGGAGATTTGTCAAGCCCGGGAATATTTTGCCGATTTCATGCGTCTTATAGGTAGAAAGGTGGTCGTACATATGAAACGGTTATCTGTGCTGCTGATTGCGCTGCTTATGCCCCTGATCGCCCTGGCGGACGGCCCGGCTTCCTTCGCGCCGGAGCTGTGGAATGCCTCCCTGGCGGACTTCGCCCGTACCTGCGAGGAAGCCATTGCGGAAACCTCCCTTGCGGGCGCTGCGGTGGCTGAGAAGGACGGTGCGCCCGTCGTTGACTGGAGTGAGTACTATGCTTTTGCGGTGATGCGCCGCCCCGATGGACTGCTGATGCTGTGCCATTTTACCCCCATGGGCGAAGGCTTGCTGCTGGAATGGCATAATGATCTGCTGCTGTCCTACTATCAGGATGTGTTGCTTAGCATGGATGGCGCGGTGTGGTCAGGCGGAAACCTGCCAGAGATGCGCATGAAAGAAAGCTTTTTGTTTACCATCAGCCTCCTTCAACACGACGGCACGAGGCTGAGCCTTACGGCAGACTTGTACCGGGACGGCTGGCGGGTGGAGGAGATGGCGCTGGAAGTCCAGATGTCGGATGGGTGCTGGCGGACATCCCTCTGCCTGCCGGAGGATTGTCTGTCCGATGACATCTACCTTGCCAGCTGCAAGCCCGACGACTGGCGCAGGGGCGAACGGGAGGAGGACGTGCAGTATGGGTGGTAACGCTCGGAATGATCTGCGTCGATGGCAATGGTGGCTCGCCCTGCTGGCAAACTGGACGCTGGTGCCCTTTGCATGGCTGACGTACTGGGGCGGCGGACCCGTGTGGGGCGCGTATCTGCTGATTCAGGTGGGGATGATCTGGCTGAACAACAAAGTATCCGGCAGCCGCTGGTCGCTGGCCTTCCTGTGTGCTAATCTGCTGGCATCGACGGCGATTGCCCATAAATTGTCCAGTGTTCTTTACTGCAGCCGGGTCAGTTCCGACGGTCTCTCTTACGCGATCAGTGAGCTGGGGTTGATCGGCGGTGTCATCATTGTTGCGGTCATGTCAGTTTTCGCGATTGCAGCTAAGGGCTGGAAACCGCGTGGATGATTGCAGCCACTTCGGGCGGACGAGCAACACTCGCCCCTGCGGGAGCCGATGCTGCTTGCGTTACGCCATCAGGGGTGCAAATTGGCCAGAGACCTCGTCATTTCCCACCAATATTCGTCTTTTTCCGGTCATCTATCAAAAAATGTCTGTTAATGTCATGTAAATTCCGGTCAAAGGCGCGCCGTTTTGCAAATCTTCCTGAAAACGTTCGATAATTCTAATTTTCCCCCTTTTCATAATGGTCAAAATGCTGTATAATAAGGGATGGAACCGCTGCGTTCCGCCTGATGTACGAATAGCGACCGTGCGAAATGAGGTAATTCAGCGTGACTGATTTCGTGAGCACCTGGAATGAGGAAAGCTTTCTGACTACCCCTGTGGGCCCGCTGGGCCTGATCGCGATGCGCGGCACTGAGGAGATCGCTGGCAAGGTGAACCAGTGGCTGCTGAAGTGGCGCAAGCATACTGAGGCCACCACCATGCCCGGTGATATGACCACCGCCCCCGGTATGGGCCGTGAGGACTTCCTTGTCCGCACGAGCTGCCCCCGCTTTGGCAACGGCGAAGGCAAGGGCCTGATCAAGGACTCCGTGCGTGGCCTGGACCTGTACATCCTCTGCGATGTGGGCGCTTATAACTGCACCTACGACATGTACGGCCAGAAGGTTCCCATGTCCCCCGATGATCACTACATGGATCTGAAGCGCACCATCGCTGCCGTTGGCGGCAAGGCCAAGCGTATCACGGTCATCATGCCGATGCTCTATGGCGGCCGTCAGCACCGCCGCGCCAGCCGCGAGTCCCTGGACTGCGCGCTGATGCTGCAGGAGCTGGAGCGCATGGGCGTGAACAACCTCATCACCTTTGACGCCCATGATCCCCGCGTGCAGAACGCTGTGCCCGAGGGTGGCTTTGAGAACGTGATGCCTTCCTACCAGATCTTCAAGGCCCTGCTGAAGAAGGAAAAGACCCTTCAGCTGGACAAGGAGCATCTGATGATCGTTTCTCCCGACGAGGGCGCGCTGGATCGCAATATCTTCTATGCCTCCGTCCTGGGTGTGGACATGGGCATGTTCTACAAGCGCCGTGACTACACCCGTATCGTCAATGGCCGCAACCCCATCGTTGCCCACGAGTACATGGGTAATGACGTGGACGGCAAGGACGTTTTTGTCGCGGACGATATCCTGTCCTCCGGCGAGTCCATGATCGACGTGGCCCGCAACCTCAAGTCCCGCAACGCCAACCGTATTTTCGCGGCGGTGACCTTCCCCCTCTTCACCAACGGCCTGGAGCTGTACAACAAGGCGTATGAGGAAGGCCTCATTGACGGCGTGATCTCCACCAACCTGACCTACCGCACCCCCGAGCTGCAGGCTGCGCCCTGGTTTATCGAGGCGGATATGTCCAAGTACATCTCCTACATCATCGCCACCCTGAACCACGATCGTTCCCTGTCCAAGCTGCTGAGCCCCTCCGACCGCATCGCGTCCCTCAAGGAGCGCTACGAGCAGGAGCAGGTTGCCAACGGCATCAAGCTGGTGTAATTTGATATCATGGGAAGCCTCGTAAGGGGGCTTCCCGTTTTGCAGGAAAAGCCCTCCGGAAGCATCCTTCCGGAGGGCAATTTGCTTGATTACTCGATTTCCGTGACGAACCAGCCCATCTTCCGCAGCTCGCGGATGAGCATCTCCATGTAGGGGCTGAGGAGGAGCAGCGTGCGGCCGTCCGTCGTTTCGAGGGTCAGCTGAACAGGGGGCTCCAGCTCCGCGCGGCGCAGTGTCTCCCGGGTGATGCGGATCATCACCGGCGTCTGCTTCTGAACGTTGAGCAGGATCAGCTCGTCATCGCACAGGTACAGATTGACGCTGGCGACCTTCCGGTCCTCCCGCATGTTGGCGCCCGCGCGGAATTGGGGCGGCGCAGGCAGCAGCTTTTCCGCCTTTTCGTAGCGGCGGGCCATGCGGCTGTCGTTGATGAGCAGGATCAGCAGCGTCACTGCGAAGGCGCCCAGACCGCTGATTACGCCCCAACGGGCTGCATCAGGGAGGTCCATCAGGATGAAATAGCTTGACAGGCCGTAAATCAGGCCCAGAATACCGGACAGGAACAGCTTCGGCGTCAGGGGAGACATGGCTTTACCTCCGTTGGGTCAGGATGGATCGTGCTTGGGCCGGAGCTTCCGGCAATACTGGGTGCAGAGCTTGTCCGTGCAGGAAGCGCAGGTGAGGGCGGCGTTGGCTCCCTCCCAGAAGCGCTCCGGGTGGAGGAAGATCGCCAGCTCCCACACCAGCCACGCTGCAATGGACAGCGCCAGCAGGCTCCAGCAGTATACGCTGGGGAAGAAAAGCAAGGGAGAGAACATCATCAGATGATCCCAGTTGAAGATGCGGCAGGTGGTGCAGCAGCGGGTGCCCATCATCAGCCGGAAGGGGCACCAGATCAGCACGCAGATCAGATCGCAGACGTAAAAGACCACCGTCGTCATGAACAGGGCGATATCTGACATCACCTTGTGGTAGTGCAGATACCCGATCCCCGCGATCAGGGCGACCCAGAGCAGCATCACCTTGTAAGCCGACCGGCTGGTGCTGACGATGTGCTGCTTGAGAGCCTCGCGGCTGAATTTCTCCTTCAGGGGCGTGAAGCGCATCTTCCACAGCTTCTGGGAGCCAAGGGAGATCTGCGCCCTGAGGGGGAAAAGCTGAGCGGCCATATCGATCACCCAGATGCCCCACAGCAGGTGCAGCCAGGTGAAGGAGCGAAAGAAATTCGCCCCCTGCAGCACATCGAACTGGCTGGGGTCGAAGATGCAGAACAGAATACCGATGAGCAGCACGATCAGCCGACCCGCCAGGCGGAGGGCATACCGGGTGCGCATGCCGGACATGTTGGTGAACAGGTGTTTCAGATTCATGGGGGTTCTCCTGTGTACAGAGTGAGCGCAATAAGTTATTCTACCATCTGCGGGGGGATGCGCCAACAAATCCGGCATAAAAAACGCGCCCTGCAGGATATACAGGGCACGGAGGAGTCATTCAGCTTCTTCAGCGGGGGCGGAAGGGCAATGGGCGGCGTTAATTTCCGCAATGGCTTTTTCCCGCAGGGGCGGATTGCAGTATGTGCAAACCTTCAGCTTGGCATATTTGTCCGTATCCAGCTCGCCGTAGGTGAAAGCGGTCATGGGTTCGTACCTGTCCAGCACGCCGTGGCAGGTGGGGCTGTCATGGTAGTCCTTGCCTCCCTTGGGATTGAAGTACAGGGGCGTGTCTGCTTCAGGCACGGGGATCTGCCGGCCCTGCCAGTCCTCCCAGATGACGAGACGGGTGTTCATCTTGTCCCGCAGGTTGTTCCAAAGCCAACGCATGTTGACGCCCTGTTCGGTGCGCTTGCGCTGCACGCGGATGCACCCATGGCTGGCCCGCTGGCCGAGCTTGGGTTCGGTGCTGCCATAATAATCGCCGCTCTCCCGCTCAAGGTGGGGAATTTCGTGGATCAGGTCGCCGTCATTGTAGCGGATGCCGTAGTTGCACAGCAGGTCGCCTGACCAGAAGCCGCCGGTGGGGCTGTACAGCAGGTATTCGCCCGAGCGGGTCTCATTTTCCGGGTCTTTCTTGGTGCCAAGGCCGGTGGAAACCATCAGCTCATCAAAGAGCTTGCCGTCCTGGTAGACATAGAGGCGCTGGGTAAGCTTGTCCACGATAAGGGCGAATTCGGTGCGCACCTCCGCTTCCACCAGCAGCTCCGTCTGGATATAGCCGGTGGTCAGCGTGTTGTAGGCCTTGGTGGGGCTTCCGGCAAAGGAGCTGGAGTAGCATTCGATCTTTGTCCAACCGTTATCCAGGGTTTCCAGCACATGTACGCCCTGGGTGGAACGGGTCACGTCCGCGATGACCTTGCTGTCCACGCTGGGCTCGGCGTAGACCTCCGCCTGGGCGCGGAAGTTGCCATCCACCACCGTCATCGGTGCGGTCAGCATGGTCCACATGGCTTCCTCATTGCGGAAGTCCATCTCCGTCTCCCAGAAGCAGTTGGGCTTGCCGCAGGTCTCCCGGCCGGGGGTGTTCACGGGGGAGATCGGGGCAGGAGCAGCTTCCTCCGCCAGCGCAGGCAGGCAGAACAGGCACAGCAGCAGGGCACAAATACGTTTGAGCATCAGAAAAAGGCCTCCTTTGTGGGGGTACTATATAATTAACGAAGCAGGGCAGGAAATCCTTCCCACATGAATGTAAAAGTTGCAAAAATGCTGACAAATATTTCACAAAATGTGTTTCATTTTCCGTGGGAATGTGTTATAATCACTCCGACTGCGTTTGCAGATCAAAGTATTTGGGAGGAATCCTGAACATGAAGCGCATTTCTGCTCTGCTGATCGCGCTGGTCATGATGCTGACCATGGTTCCCGCCATGGCCGAGGAAGTGACCGGCACCGCCAAGGGCTTTGGCGGCGATGTGACTGTGACCCTGACCATTGAGAACGGTATGATCACCGCTGCCAAGGCCGAGGGCGCGAATGAGACTCCCGGCGTGGGCACCCCCGCCCTGGAGCAGCTGCCCGCCGCGATGGTGGCTGGCAACACTGTGAATGTGGACGTCATGGGCGGCGCTACCTTCACCTCCAACGGCGTGATCGAGGCTGCCAAGGCTGCTCTGACCGCTGCTGGCCTGAAGGTGGAAGACTACATGACCAAGGCCGAGGCCGTCAAGGCTGAGGATGCTGTCTATGAGGCTGACATTGTGATCGTCGGCGCTGGCGGCGCGGGCATGACTTCCGCCCTGACCGCTGCCGAGAGCGGCGCGAAGGTCATCATCGTGGAGTCTCAGGCTGCTGTGGGCGGCAACTCCGTCCGCGCCACCGGCGGCATGAACGCCGGTGAGACCACCTACCAGGACAAGGCCGCCTTCGGCCAGGCTGCTGGTGTGGACAAGACCCTGGCTTCCGTTGAGACCACCTACGCTGATCACGCTGTGATCAACCAGCTGGCTGACATTGTCGAGATCCAGTGGGCTGCCTACCAGCAGAACGCTGTGGGCTACTTCGACTCCGTGGAGCTGATGCAGCTGGATACCATGATCGGCGGCAAGGGCATCAACGATCCCGCGCTGGTTAAGCTGCTGGCTGAGAACTCCGCCGAGGGCGTGGAGTGGCTGCGTCAGTTTGACATCGACCTGGTGAACACCGGTGCCTTCGGCGGTGCGTCCGTCAACCGTATCCACTGGCCCAAGGTCGATGGCAAGAAGGTTTCCGTCGGCGCTTACATGATCCCCCTGCTGGAGGATGCCTGCGAGGCCAACGAGAACATCACCATCCTGTTCGAGACCACTGCCAACGAAATCATCATGGTGGACGGCGCTGCCAAGGGCATCAAAGCCACCGGCAAGACCGGCAACACCGTGACTGTGAATGCCGACGCTGTGATTCTGGCCACCGGCGGCTTCGGCGCCAATCTGGAGATGGTCGCTGAGCTGAAGCCCGAGCTGGAAGGCTTCATGACCACCAATGCTGCTGGTCTGCAGGGTCAGGGCATCGCCATGGCGCAGGCTGTGGGCGCTGCTGTGGTTGACATGGACCAGATCCAGATCCACCCCACCGTGGAAGCCAACACCGCTTCCCTGATCACCGAGGGCCTGCGCGGCGACGGCGCGATCCTGGTCAACGCCGAGGGCAAGCGCTTCATCGACGAAGTCGGCACCCGTGACGTGGTTTCCGCTGCGGAAATCGCCCAGACCGGCTCCTACTCCTGGCTGATCGTTGACCAGCGTATGCTGGACGCCTCTGCCACCATTGCTGGCTATGTGAAGAAGAACCTGACCGTGACCGGCGCGACCTACGAAGAGCTGGCTGCTGCCACCGGCATGCCCGCTGCTGCCTTCGCCGAGACCATGAACGCCTGGAACGGCTATGTGGCTGCCAAGAACGACCCCGACTTCGGCCGCGTGTCCTTCGCCCAGCCCCTGGATACCGCTCCCTACTACGCCATCAAGGTCACCGCTGGCATCCATCACACCATGGGCGGCGTGAAGATCAACACCGAGACCCAGGTGCTGAACGAGGCTGGAGAGGCCATCCCCGGCCTGTACGCGGCTGGTGAGGTCACCGGCGGCGTACACGGTGCGAACCGTCTGGGCGGCAACGCTGTGTCTGACTTCGTGGTCTTCGGCCGCATCGCCGGCGAAGAGGCCGCTGAGCTGGCGCTGGCGGACTAAGGGGTAATTCGGAATTCGGAATGCTGAATTCGGAATTGGATTCCTGACAACTTCATGGAGCAGTCCTTCGCAGGAGGGGCTGCTCTTTTGTTTGCTTAAGCTCGCGCGATGGTTGAGAGACAAGCGCAGCGCGTTATTGCAAATCGGCCGGATGCATGCCATAATAGTGTCAGAAGGAGGCGATCACATGAAGATCGGAGAGAACATCCGCGCACTGCGCCAGCGCAAGGGGCTGACCCAGGAGCAGGTCGCGCAGCAGCTGGGTGTGACCTATCAGGCGGTGTCCAAATGGGAGAATGGCACGAATACACCGGACATTGCGCTGCTGCCGGAGATCGCGGCGCTCTTTGGTGTGACGATAGATGCGCTGTTCACCCAGGATGCGGCCTTGCTGCTGGAGGGATTGCCCCTGGAGGACGATGACGTTATTCGCATCGTGCAGCTGCGAGGAAGGCAGGTGTTGAAGGTCACGCCGCGGATGTCGCCGGACGACCCGGCCATCGAGATCGCATTCCCCCGCAACTGCAACGACCGTACGCAGTACTTCAAGGTGGAGGTGTACGGGCATGTCATCGCGGATGGCAGCATCAACGGGGATGTGATATACCATCAGTCTGTGCAGTGTGCGGAAATCAACGGCGATGTGCGCGCTCAGGGCAATGTGACAGCGAGTGCGGGAATCAACGGTGACGTCCATGCTCAGGGCAATGTGACAGCGAGCAGCATCAACACTTTCGGCAACATCGTGTGCAACGGCATCTATGATTGCTATAAGGTGGAGGCAAACTGCATCGAATGCAGCGGTGAAGTGAACGCTGTCAACCTGACCTGCAAGCAGATCACGCAAGCGAATCCGCCGGAGATGCGGTAATTGAAAAGGCTCCCCCTCGGGGGGAGCCTTTTGGTATGTGTTACTTGTGTGCCGCGCTTTCCACCTCGACCAGCTCGAAGCGGTATTCCTGGGGACAATCGGTATATTTCGCCCGGTCCACCGGTTCCAGGAACATGGACAGAGGCCGTACCCACAGTCCGCCGTCGCCGTAAAGCTTGCGGTAAATGACCATGGGCTCGCCGGTCTCGGAGTCGGTGGCGACGTCCTCGACCAGATAATAGTCGCCCTTGAAGTGGCGGTAGATGCGGTGGAGTTGGATTTCTCGCATAACTTTATTCCTTCATAGCCTGCGCCGTGAGGGCGCGGTAAGTCAACAGTGAACAAAGACCCAATCAACCCGCGTTCGAACCCTGCAAAAGCAAGTCCACATCCTACGCGAGCTGGGTGCAGCGGCACGCTGCCGCGAGCTGCCCGCGGGGGCAACCCTGCTCAGGCTTCGACTCTGATTACGGATTCGACGGTGCAAACGTCTTTGTCGAAGGCTTCCAGCGCCTTGTGCAGGGACTTCTCCGGGGCGGCGTGGGTCACGATAATCAGCGGCACACGGCCGTCGTCCGCCTTGCCCTTCTGCAGCATGGTGGCGATGGACACGTCCTCCTGAGCCAGCCAGCCGGCGATCTTGGCCAGCACGCCCGGCTTGTCCTCTGCGGCGAGGCGGATGAAGTACTGGCTCTGCCAGTTGTCGTCGAAGGTGAGGATGGGATCGGCCTCGGCGGTATTGGCAAAGGTCGGATGGACGTGCTCATGCACCGTCGCGGCGCGCAGGATGTCGCTCACCACAGCGGATGCAGTGGGCATATCGCCCGCGCCGCGGCCCTGGAGCATCATCTCCTGGCAGGCGTGGCCGTTCAGATACACGGCGTTGAAGCTGCCGTTGACGGAGGACAGGGGGTGGCTTTCCGGCAGGAAGGTCGGGTGCACGCGCACCTGCACGGTGTTGCCGTCCCGCTTGGCGATGGCCAGGAGCTTGAGAACATAGCCCATTTCCTTACCACAGGAGATGTCCATGGCGGTCAGCTTGGTGATGCCCTCCACATATACCTTCTTGAAGGGCACACGGCCGTGGAAGGCCAGGCTCGCCATGATGGACAGCTTATACGCTGCGTCAAAGCCCTCCACGTCAGCGGCGGGATTGGGCTCAGCCAGGCCCAGGCGCTGCGCATCGCCCAGCACATCCTTGTAATCCTCGCCGTTTTCGTACATGCGGGAGAGGATGTAATTGGTCGTGCCGTTGATGATGCCCATCATGTGGCCGACGCGGTTAGCCTGCAGGGAATTCTGAAGCACGTTGATGATCGGGATCGCGCCGCAGACGCTGGCTTCATAGTACAATCCGACATTGCGCTCCTGCGCGGCTGCCTGAAGGCGATGCCAGTTCAGCGCCACGGCGACCTTGTTGGCCGTTACGACGGTCTTGCCTGCACGCAGGGCGCGGAGCATGTACTCTGTGGCAGGCTGCTCGCCGCCCATAAATTCCACCACGATGGAGATCTCCGGGTCGCCCACCACCTCATCGACGGAGGTCGTCAGCAGTTCTGCGGGTACGGCGCAAGAACGGGCCTTGTTCACATCGCGGACAAGGACCTTCTTCACGCGGACGGTCAGGTGGTTGCGGTGGGCGATCTCTTTGCGGAAGTTTTCCAGCAGGTTCCATACGCCGCCGCCCACATTGCCGCAGCCCAGGAAACCGATGACGACTTCTTTCATGTCTGTGTCCTCCGTATATGATGTAAATGGTTGAGGGAAAGGCCTCATCCGTCAGCGAGCATGCTCGCTGCCACCTTCCCCAACGGGGAAGGTTTATATGGCGGACTTGATAACCTTCCCCTCTGGGGAAGGTGCCCCGAAGGGGCGGATGAGGCTCTTACTTATTCCTCTCGTAGATCAGCCGCAGGCCCTTGAGGGTCAGCAGGCCGTCCAGCTTGTCGATGACCTTCGACTCCTCTGCGATCAGCACCGCCATGCCGCCGGTGGCCACCACCAGCGCATCGCCGCCCAATTCCGACTTCATCTTCTGCACCAGGTTGGTCACCATGCCCACATAGCCGTGGAACATGCCGGACTGCAGGTTGGTCAGTGTGGTGCGGCCAATGACATGCTCGGGCTTGGCCAGGGCGAAGCGGGGGAGCTTGGCGGTGCCGGAGGTCAGCGCTTCCGAAGCCAGCTTAATGCCGGGGAAGATCGCGCCGCCCAGGAATTCACCCGTGCCAGATCTTGAGTCTGTCCCCACCACGCCGAAGGTGGTCGCCGTGCCAAAGTCGATGAAGATGACCGGCTTGTCCCCGCCGTATTCGTCAAAGGCGGCCACGGCATTGGCAATGCGGTCGCTGCCCAGCTCACGGGGATTTTCGTAGCGGATGTTGATGCCGGTCTTCACGCCGGGGCCGATCACCATGGGCGTGATGCCAAAATAGTTCTGGCACATGTGCTCGATGGTGAAGTTGACCGTGGGTACGACGGAGGACATCACGATGCCCTCCACGTCCTTGGGATTGCGGCCCGCATGCTGGAACAGGTTCATGATGGTGATGCCGTATTCGTCGGATGTGTTGGTGATGCTGGTGGACAATCTCCAGTAGTTCACCATCTCACTGCCGTCGAAGAGGGCGGTTTTGATGTTGGTGTTGCCAATATCTAAGGTGAGGATCATGGTGGTGGCTCCTTATTTACGAATCTTCGCCAGCGCAGTGAGGATGGGCGGGGTGATGATGGCGGCGGCGATGGCCTCCAGTGGGCCCGCACCGCCGGCAACGGCTGCGATCGTAGTCAGCACCTTGGTGTTGTCAATGCCGCACAGGATGTAGAACAGCAGCATCAGACCCAGATAGAGCACAGTGTTGGTCAGCGAGCCGCAGGCTGCCGCGATGGCAGCGGCAAGGGGCTGCTTCATCTTGCCCAGGAGCTTGTATATGCCCCAGATCACCAGCGGGATGCAAAGTCTTGGCAGCACGGTCATGACGATCATCAGGGCAGGGGATGCGCCCATGAGCGTCGCCACCAGCGCGGAGGGCTTGGTCAGCGCTGACAGCAGGGAGGTCGCCGCGAAGGCTGCGCCCAGAACCAGGCCGTTCTTCCAGCCCATATAGATGGTGCCCACCGCCACCGGGATGACCAGCAGCGTCACGTTGCAAAAGCCCAGCGGGATCAGCCCCAGAGGCGTCTGGCCCATGAGGAAGATCAGGCCCGCCAGTATGCCCAGCAGCACCAGATTGACAAGATTCTTGCGGATGTTCATGTTATTACCTCCGTTCGGGTCCATGAAGGTACCCGTCGTTATGGGGAAGACTTGCGTCCCGCTACACGTTGTTCGTCCGGTGCCGTAGCTCCCGGCGGGTGCAGGGGATAAATTATTATAACTGATTCCGTCCGGGATGTAAAGAAAAGTACAGCAATTGAACAACGCCCGATACCAAAATGTACAAAGGAAGGACGGCTCTGCCCTTGACAAAATCCCCCTTTCCGCCTATGATACAATGGTATGAAAATCGGGCGCAGCACTCCAGCTGCGTACCTAATTAGGAGGATTACAATCATGGCTGAACTGACGATGGATAAACTCAAGGCGCTGTGTCAGAACCGCGGCTTCATCTTTGCCGGCTCCGAAATTTACGGCGGCCTGGCCAACACCTGGGACTTCGGCCCCCTGGGCGTGGAGTTCAAAAACAATATCAAGAAGGCCTGGTGGAAGAAATTCGTCCAGGAGAGCCCCTACAATACCGGCCTCGATTGCGGCATCCTGATGAACCGCGAGGTCTGGGTGGCTTCCGGCCATGTGGGCGGCTTCAATGATCCGCTGATGGACTGCAAGGCCTGCAAGGCCCGCTTCCGTGCGGACAAGCTGATCGAGGACTTCACCAAGGGCGCCGAGACCGGCGACGGCTGGAAGAACGAGGAGCTCGAAGCCTACATCAACGAGCACGACATCGTCTGCCCCGTCTGCGGCAAAAAGGACTTCACCGGCATCCGTCAGTTCAACCTGATGTTCAAGACCCACCTGGGCGTGAATGAGTCCAGCGCGGCGGAGGTTTATCTGCGCCCCGAGACCGCTCAGGGCATCTTCGTCAACTTCCTCAACGCCATGCGCACCACCCGCAAGAAGCTGCCCGCTGGTATCTGCCAGATCGGCAAGTCCTTCCGCAATGAGATCACTCCCGGCAACTTCATCTTCCGCGTGCTGGAGTTCGAGCAGATGGAGCTGGAATTCTTCTGCAAGCCCGGCGAGGATCTGGAGTGGTTCAACTACTGGCGCACCTTCTGCAAGAACTGGCTGCTGAACCTGGGCCTGAAGGAAGAGAAGCTCCGCCTGCGCGATCACGAGCCCGAGAAGCTGGCCTTCTACTCCAAGGCGACCACCGACTTTGAGTACCTGTTCCCCTTCGGCTGGGGCGAGCTGTGGGGCATTGCCGACCGCACCGACTACGACCTCAAGCAGCACATGGAGCACTCTGGCAAGTCCATGGAGTACCTTGATCCTGTGACCAACGAGCGCTACATCCCCTACTGCGTGGAGCCCTCCGTGGGCGTGGAGCGCCTGGTGCTGGCCTTCCTGTGCAACGCCTATGAGGAGCAGCTGCTGGACGAGGAGAAGAACGACGTCCGCACGGTGCTGCACCTGCATCCGGCGCTGGCGCCCTACAAGGCTGCGGTTCTCCCCCTGCAGAAGAACAAGCTGGGCGAGAAGTCCCGCGAGATCCATGCCCAGCTGGCCAAGTACTTCCCCGTGGAGTACGACGAGACCGGCTCCATCGGCAAGCGCTACCGCCGTCAGGACGAGATCGGCACCCCCTTCTGCATCTGCGTGGACTTCGAGACCGAAGAGACCGGCACCGTCACCGTCCGCGACCGTGACACCATGCAGCAGGAGCGCGTCGCCATCGCCGACCTGCGCAAGTACATCGAGGATCGCATGGAGTTCTGATGTTTGCCATCACAATCATGCCGCACTGAGCAATCGCCCGGTGCGGCTTTTTTCGTTGACGCAGACAGTCCCGGCATGGTACAATCAAACCAATGGATACCAAGGAGGCGTTTATATGATGAAGAAAATTGCCGCGCTGGCGCTGACACTGGCGTTCCTGCTGAGTCTGTCCACCGCCTTTGCGTGGAGCTGCCCGGGCTGCGGGAGCGAAATGAACGGAAAATTCTGCACCGAATGCGGCGCAAAGAAGCCTGCAAATGTCTGCCCCGAATGCGGCACTGACTTTGGGGATACCCTGCCCAAATTCTGCACGGAGTGCGGCACGAAGCTGGCGGCAGCCTCCACTGCCACGCCTGCTCCTGCGGCGGATGCTGAGGAGCCTCAGATCTCCTACGCCACCCAGACCAGCGGCGGCTCCATTGGCGTCGTCTGGATGGCTGACGGCACGCAGGAATACACGGTGGAATATGTTCTCAAACAGAGCAACGATCCCTATGCGGACCGGGCGGCGAATGACGGCTTCTATACGTTCAGCGGCAAGAGCAGCATCGGTATGGCCGCCTGCGGCAGCGTCATCCCCGGTGAAGATTACTGGATCGGCCTGTTCGATGCCCAGGGCCGAGGACACTATGCGCCTTTCGAGGGCTCACCCGCGGGGACTTTTGACGACTTTGAGATCACGCCGCTGGTGCTGCCCCAGCGGGTGATCGGCGGCGAGAAGGACACCGTGTATGCCCTCTCTGTGGAGGAGATCGAAGCAGGCGTCTCCAGCGGATTGTACTTTGGTATGTATTATCAGAATCCCGGCGAGGCGCAGGAATATGATGCGCAGATCGTCCTGGAAGCCCCCAACGGCGCGCGCTATCCGATCTCCGCCGATTTGAAGCTGGAGAAGACACAGGAACCTGCGCTTGCCGGATGGCGGCATGTTGAACTGCTGAGTTATTTCGGCAAGCTGAAGAAGGGCTTTGGCGAGATCCCGGCGGGCGAATATAAGGTGAGTCTGTATCTTGATCTGAATCTGGCCTTCACGACGAGCTTCCGCGTGCAGCAAAATGCCGTCCGGACGGAAGTGTCCCAGGCAACTCCGACGCCTGCCCCCACGGCGCCAGATCGCGCGGACATCACCACCATCGTCTCTAACGGCGACGGCGGCGTCACCGTGTCCTGGACCGGCGGCATAGCGCCCTACAAGGTGCAGTACACCCTCAAGCAGTCCGATGCTTTCGAGACTGACCGCAAGGCAGCCCAGGAGTGCGGCATATATTGGAATGGCGCATCCAACGTAACGGGCCAGAGCGTGGTTCTCTCCCGCCTCATCCCCGGCAGGGAATACTGGATCGTCGTGTCTGACGCGAACGGCAAGGGACAGTGCCGGGCCTTCACCCCTGACACCGGGACCCTTACCGACATCACTGCGACCTTGTCCGTTGCACCCCGGGCCAAGACCGGCGATACGACGTCGGATTTGGTGGTTATCCCCGCCAATGCTGCCGGCCTGGAGGATGACACGCTCCACGGCCTGTACATGAACCTGGACTACACCAACCCTGGTGAGACCCGCGAGATGAATATGCAGATCGTGCTGGGCTTCTCCAACGGGATGGAATATGTCTATAGTGTCGGCGCGATGGAGTTTACCAGCGGCAAGGATAATTACTGGCAGTGGAAGTTCTACGACATTGACGATATGTTTGCCCACCTGCGCAGCTACGGCGCGGTGCCCGAGGGCGATATGACCGTCAGCATTTACCTCGACGGCGATCTGGCGTGCTCCGCTGCGGCGCCCATTGCCGTGCAGAAGCCCGTCGTCATCACCGGCGTGGCGGATCAGGGAAACGGCGTGCACCTCCTTTCCTGGGAAGACAACGGCAACGGCCCCTTCGACGTGCACTATGTGCAGAAGTTCAGCGACGATATCACAGCGGATCGTGCGGATGAACGCGGCACCGGTTACTGGATCGATGCAGAGGACACAGCTGGCACGAGCCGCCAGATGCAATACCTCATGCCGGGCACGAGCTACTGGATCACCGTGACCGACAGCACGGGCATGGTCGGCGTGACTACCTATGACGTGCCTGCAGCGAAAGACGCGAATCTGGGCGTGCACTTCACCTGCTCCTACCGCCAGCAGGTGAATGGCGTTGTCTCCGATATCAGTGCTTTCTCTGCGGCAGAGATCAGCCAGAACAACGACGTGGAATACGGCCTGTATCTGGAGATGACATACAACAAGCGCAGCACGGAAGCCAAGCTGCCCTGCCAGTGGGTGATGACGCTGCCCACAGGGGAAGCCCTCTGCACGGATGCCTTTGATATGATCTGGTATGAAGGTGATTCCTGTTACTGGGACTTCTTCAGCGTGGACTGGGCCCTTGGCCGTGTCAATGCCTGGTACGACGGCGTCCGCCCCGGCACTTACAGGTTCGACCTGTACTCCGAGGGCGACCATGCCGGCAGCTTCACCTTTGAGATCGGCGAATAACACGACAGCACAACCGGAAAGGAAGGTATGCCATGGAACGCCTTTTCCCGACGCACTGTATCCGTAAATCAGATCCTGCGCCCGCCCTGTGGACGCTGACTACCCTTGACGCCGGCGGGCTTGATGCGCCGGTGAAAGTCCTTGTGCCCTCGGCATGGGAGATGATCCCTGCGCTGCACAACTACCGCGGTCGTGCGGTATACGAATGCAAGGCCATGTGCGGCGGAAATGTGCGCTTCTGCTTCGGCGGGGTGAGCTTCCGCGCCCGTGTGCTGCTGGACGGTGTAGAGCTGGCTTCTCATTACGGCGCCTACACTGCCTTTGACGCCGTTGCCCGGCAGGTACCCTATGGCGCGCATACCCTCCGCGTGGAGGTGGACAATCGTTTCGGCGAGGACAGCGCTCTCCACTTCGGCAATGACTACTATTCCTATGGAGGAATTACCCGGCCTGTCACCTTTGAGCAGCTCAGCGACGTGTACGTCAGGCAGCTGCATGTTACGCCCATCCGCACCCGGGTGGGCTGGGAGGCCCGGGTGGAGGCTATTGTCGCCAATCTGAGCGACAGCGCTATGACCTGCGAGGTGCGCTTGACCATCGGGGAGGAAGCGCCTGTTTCTGTCCCGGTGACCATCGCGCCCGGCGCGGAGACCGTTGTCGCGCAGACCGTTGCCTGCGGGACTGTTCAGCCCTGGGATATGGATGCCCCGGTGCTCTATGATGCGGCGGCTGAGATCTTTTCCGATGGCGAGCCGGTGGATGATCTGCGGGAGCGTTTTGGCTTCCGCACGGTGGAAGCCGTGGGGAAGGACATTCTCTTTAACGGGGAAAAGCTGGTGATCAAGGGCTTCAACCGCCATGAGGAATACGGCGCCTTCGGCTGCGCGGTTCCGGTGGAGAGCATGGCCCATGACATCCATCTGATGAAGGACATGGGCGCGAACGCGGTGCGTACCTGCCATTACCCTAACGATCCCCGTTTCCTTGACCTGTGCGATGAAATGGGTCTGCTGGTTTGGGAGGAGTCCCATGCCCGCGGGATCGAGGAAGCAGGTATGCGCAATCCCAGCTTCATGCTGCAGAATCACCTGTGCACCCGGGAAATGGTGATGCAGCACTACAACCATCCGTCCATTTTCATCTGGGGCTGTCTCAATGAGTGTGCGGATGATACGGAATATGGCGCTGAGTGCTACCGCCTGACATACCGGCTGCTGGATATGCTGGATGAGTCCCGCCCCATGACGGCAGCGCTGTTGGATCGTCCGGGCGGAAAGGTGTATGGGGACAGCGATGTGGTGAGCATCAACATCTATCCCCGCTGGTACTACGAAAGCCCCGTCAGTGACAGCATCGACAAAAAACGCCGGGAGATCATCGCCGGAGGCGGCGGAGACAAGCCGCTGATCATCAGCGAGATCGGCGCGGGCGCGGTGTATGGCTATCACGATCCCATTGGGGAAGCGAAGTGGTCCGAGGAGCGGCAGTGTTCCATCCTGCGAGAGCAGATCGAGGCAGTGCTGACGCACCCGGACTGCACGGGGATCTTCATCTGGCAGTTTGCGGATGTCCGGGTGGACGACAGCTGGGCCATGAAACGGCCCCGTACACACAACAACAAAGGTGTGGTGAACGAGGACCGCCAGCCGAAGATGGCGTATAAGCTGGTTCAGGAGCTCTTCCGCCGGCTGGGCTAAACGAATAAAAATGCATATATCAGGGGATGCTCTGGGCAGAGGTGAATGTTGAATGCGCAGATTGCATCCCCTTTGGCGTGGATTCTGGCTTGCCGCAGCGATGACGGCGGGCCTTGTTTTGCTTGGGGCAGTGGACAGCCTGCAGCCCTTTCAGCTGGGGCGACGTTCGCTGGCCTTTGCGGGAGCGATCACCGTAGGGGCGTTCCTCGGCATGCTGCCTTCCTGGCTGCGCAAGGGGAAAAGGCCTGTCCGGCATACCACCTGGCAGCGGTGCCTGCGGGGGTTCCTCTGCGGGATCGCGATGGCGGCAGCTTTGGGTCTGGCAGGGGATGGACGCATCATTCCGGCGCTGATGACCGGCTCTGCGGGGGCGTATGCCTTCTGCGCAGCAGCCCTTGTGACCGGCTTTGTGACGGTGCGCATCATGGGGAGGAACGGGGCATGAAGGTGTATTTTTTCCCTGGGGTGCTGGGGCTGCTTCTCGGTTTGCTGCTGCACTGGACGGGATTCTCCCGGGCAACGGAGCTTCGCCTGGCACTGGGGCTGCGGCGCTCCTGGGCCCTGCGCAGCGGCCTGACTGCCGTGGGATGGGCCATGGCGCTGACTGCCCTGCTGATGTGGCTGGCGGTGATTGATGTGGATACCATCGAGGTGTTGCCGCTTTCGCTGGGAGCGCTGCTGGGCGGGGGAATCCTGGGCGTTGCTGCCGGACTTAGCGGATTCACCCCGATAACGGCTTTTGCCGGCCTTGCTGGGAGCCCCGGCGGCGTGGGGGATGCGCTGGAGGCCCTGTGCGTCCTTGCTGGATGCTTTGCGGGGACGCTGCTTCTGCCCGTGCTGGATGGACTCTTCGCCCCCTTGCAGACAGCAGCGCCATATGCGGCCGCGACGCTCTTTGAGGTCACCCTGGATGAGCCCTGGCTGCTCAGCGGGGGATTCCTTGGCCAGGGCTGTGCGGGGTTGCTGCTGGCAGTGATCGCGCTGTGTATTCCTTCGCCAAAACCGGTGATTCTCACAGAGGAGGAGTTCGCTTCCAAGGCCGACGAGGCGGCGGTGTCTGAAAAACTGCCGCTCCCGGAGGATGCGTCCGCCCCGGAGGAGGTGTCCGTCTCGGAGGATGTCTCGGAGGATGAATCCCCCGACACGGAATCCGCCGCAGAGGAGACCTTTGTTGCCCTGCTGGAAGGGGAGGAACCCCTTGTGGTGGATACCGAAATGCCCGGTGAGGAAGAACCGGCTGAGGATGAGGAAGTTTCTGAGGAAGAAGGCTTGAAGTAACCTCCGAACTGTGCTACAATCCCCCTGACTACCAAAGCTGGAGGAAAATCTGCAATGCTTTTGCTTCTTCTTGCCGTCATTTATGCGGCGTTTATCAGCCTGGGGCTGCCGGACGCCCTGCTGGGCTCTGCATGGCCGATCATGCATGCCCAGATGGAGGTGCCCCTGTCTTACGCGGGAATAGTGACCTTCGTGATCGCCATGGGTACTGTGATCTCATCCCTTCTAAGTGACCGTCTGACGCTGAAGCTCGGCGCAGGGCGTGTGACTGCAATTTCTGTCGGATTGACGGCGGCGGCCCTGTTGGGTTTCTCCTTCTCCACCGAGTATTGGATGCTGCTGGCGTTCGCCATCCCCTATGGTCTTGGTGCGGGCAGCGTGGATGCGGCGCTGAATAACTATGTTGCCCTGCATTATTCCTCCCGGCATATGTCCTGGCTGCACTGCATGTGGGGCATAGGCGCCTCCATCGGCCCGAGCATCATGGGCTGGGCGCTGACGGCGAACCCGACCAACTGGCCTCTGGGCTACCGCGCCGTGGGCCTGATTCAGGTGGGGCTGACGATGCTGATCCTTTTCTCTCTGCCGCTGTGGAAGGGCCGCGTGGCTGCCGAGGGCCCGGGGGAGAAGGTGAAGCCCATGTCCCTGAAGGAACTGGTGCTGCTGCCCGGCGCGAAGGAGGTCATGGTGACCTTCTTCTGCTACTGCGCGCTGGAATCTACGGCGGGTCTGTGGGCGTCCAGTTTCCTGGCGTTCCACCACGGCCTGGACAAGGAGACCGCCGCTGCCTGCGCGAGCCTGTTCTACATCGGCATCACCGTGGGCCGGGCTGCCAATGGCTTCATTGCGGAACGCTTCTCCGATACCAAACTCACCCGGATGGGCTTCATCCTGATGGGGCTTGGCGTGATCGTGCTGCTGATCCCCATGGGGGAGGCAGCTGCAATGGCAGGCCTGATCATCCTGGGCATGGGCTGCGCGCCGACGTATCCCTGTATCATCCATGCCACGCCCATCCGCTTCGGACGGGAAAAATCCCAGGCGTTCATTGGGGTGCAGATGGCCAGTGCATATATGGGCTCGACGCTGATGCCGCCTATTTTCGGCCTGATCGCAAATCATATTTCAGTTGGGCTTTACCCGGTGTACATGGCGGTCATTCTGCTGCTGATGGTGGTCATGCATGAGCGGGTCGTGAAGGCAACGGAAAAACGAGTATAAACAGGAAACTCGTGGGGATCGCGATGATCTCCACGGGTTTTTTAATGCAAACAGAGGACGGAAATGGGGTTAGACGACGCTGTTCAGCTCGCCAAAGGTATTCAGATGATACTTTGCGCGCGCATCGCCGAATGCGTCGCCGATGGCTGCGCAGTCAAAGTTGCCAGCCGCAGCGGCTTCCACGCCGGCGTGAGCATCCTCCACAACAAGGCAATCTGTCGGGTTGAGCCCCAGCATAGCCGCCGCCTTGAGGAATACCTCCGGGTGAGGCTTGGAGTGGGTGATGCAGTTGCCGTCTGCAACGGCCTCAAAGAAATCACCCAGCCCGATGCGTTCCAGAATGAAGGGCGTGTTCTTGCTGGAGGAGCCAATGGCCATCCGCACGCCTTTCTCACGCAGAGCATGAAGCGTGTCGCGCACCTCATCGGACAGATCGGCGGTGGACATCTGGTGCAGCAGCTCCCGGTAGAGGGTGTTCTTCTCCTCGGCAAAGGCAGTTTTTTCTTCGGCGGTGTATTCGTGCTCCGCCTTTTCGAGAATAATTTCGAGGCTTTCCATGCGGCTCACACCCCGCAGGCGGTTGTTGATCGTCCGGTCAAAGGGAATGCCGAGCCGGTCAGCCAGCGCCTTCCACGCCTGATAGTGGTACTCGTCGGTGGAGCAGATCACGCCGTCGAGGTCGAAAATAATCGCTTTGTAGTTCATGGTGTGTACTCCTTGTCAGATGTGGACGCCGCGCAGCAGCGGGTCGAGGGCAAAAGCGTCGTCAGGGTTGAGGAAGGGCATCGCGAAGGCCACGCCGATGGGCGATTCCACGCGGAATTCGCTGGCGGGATCGGCGGCCATGCCGAGGATACCGGGGGCCTTCTCTTGCAGGAGGGCCACTGCTTCCTCGCATTCCAGCAGCTCCATCATCATGGACTGGGCAGAGAAGGGGTGCAGATAGTCCACCGCAGGCTGATAGACCCAGGTGTGCGTTCCGCCTTCCACGGTGAGGGTCAGCTGCTCCGGATGGTCGGGCAGCGCGACCTCGGCGGATGCGCCCTCGGGGACGGTTACGGTCAGTTCGACCTTGCCGTCATCCGAAATGTTCCATTTAACAACCCACGGTCCTGCCGGGGAGTCAAAGCGGATATCACTGGTGCGGATGCGGCCGTTCAGCTTTGGGGCAATGCGGGCTTTCTTCCAGCCGGGGGAGGCATTCTGCAAGCCGCAAATGTGGGCAAAGACCGCCTCGCACACCGAGCCATAGGCGTAGTGGTTGAGGCTGTTCATCCCCGTGCCGGAGATGGTGCCGTCCGCTTCGAGGCTGTTCCAGCGCTCCCAGATGGTGGTGGCACCGAGATTGACGGCATACAGCCAGCCGGGGAATTCCTCGCTGAGGAGCATTCGGTAGGCTACGTCCGTCATGCCGTTTTCCAGCAGTACGGGCAGCAGCAGGGGTGCGCCGGTGAATCCGCAGGTGATGCGATAGAAGTCCTTCTTCAGCCGGGTGCGGAAGCAGGAAATCAGCTTCTCCTTATCGCGGCAGATACCATGCTTCAGCGCCAGCACATAGGCTGTCTGGGTATCCAGACCGAGGCGGCCGCCGGGGGTGACATATTCGCCGATGAGGGCAGCATGCGCCTCGTCCGCCAGCGCGGCATAACGGGCAGCGTCAGCCGTTTCGCCAAGAGTCTGGGCGGCCTGCGCGGTCAGGCGGATGCTCTGCATGAAGTACACGCCCTGGATGAACGCGTCCTCCGTGCCGCCTTTGAGAGACTGGGAGGTCATGCCGTCCTGGGCGAGCCAGTCGCCGAAGGTGAAGGCGGGGAAAATCAGGTGCGTGTCGCCGTTTTTCGCATCCTCCGCGATGAGGTATTCGGCATAGTCCCGCATCATGGGGTAGTTCTCGCGGAGCAGATCGATATCGCCGTAGTTCATGTACACATTCCACGGGATGATGGCCGCCGCATCGGCCCACACCGCGCCGCCGTGGATCGCCTCTCCCTTCAGAGAGGGGCTGTACGCCGGGATATCGCCGCCGTAATAGCGTGTCTGGTCGGCGCGCAGGTCGCGCATGTACTTGCGGTAGAAGTCCTTGCAGTCCGCCAGATAGCAGGCGGTGTTGACGAAGACCTGCGTGTCCGCCGTCCAGCCGAGGCGCTCGTCGCGCTGGGGGCAGTCGGTGGGGACATCGAGGAAGTTGCTGCGCAATCCCCAGAAGGTGTTGCGCATGAGTTGGTTGAGCTTTGCATGGCTGGTCTCGCAATGCAGCGTGGGGCGCAGGTTGCTGGAGAGAACAAGTGCGATGAAATCCGCCGGGTCAACAGTTTCCAGGCCTTCCACTTTGGCATAGCGGAAGCCGAAGAAGGTGAAGGTCGGCTCGACCTCCTTGACCACGCCGTCGGAGGTGTAGACAAACTCCGACTTGGCGCTGCGCAGGTTGTCCCGGTAGAAGCAGCCGTTTTGCAGCACCTCGCCGGTCTGGATGCGCAGGGTCGCGCCCTTGGGCAGCCGGTTCACGAAGCGGATGATGCCCGCTGCGTTTTGGCCGAAGTCCAGCACCTGTTCGCCCTTCGGGGTGACGATGAGGGTGGGGTGGAGGGTGTCTACCACATGGATGGCAGGGGAAACCGGCGTTTGCAGCTCGTATTGCACATCCGCCAGCACACAGGGCACGGACTGCCCGGGCTCGCGGGTGTCATCGCGCACCTCGCCATCATAAATGCCGCAGGACAAAATGGGCGACTGGGCAGCCTGCCAGCTTTCGTCCGTTTCGATCACGGTGGTGCTGCCGTCCGCATGGGTGATGGTCAGCCGTGCTGCCAGCAGGTATTTGTCGCCCCAGATGTCCGTCCTGCCGCCGTCGGTGCCGAAACGCCCCTTGTACCAGCCATTGCCCAGCCACACGGACAGGCGATTGTTCGCCGCCAGCAGGCCGGTCACGTCATAGGTTTGCACGCGCAGATAGGCATCGTAATCATTGAAGCCGGGAGCGAGATAGTCATCTCCTACACGCTGACCGTTCAGGAAGGCCCGGTACAGGCCCAGACCGGTGATCTCCAGCGTGGCGTGACACACGTTGTCCGTCGGGAAATCCCGCCACAGCACCGGACATTCCAGCGCTGTTGAGGGAGTGATGAAAGGCATCTGCATGGACATGCCTCCTTAATGCTTCAGATGTTCCTTGCCGCAGAAGGGATCCACAGGGCTGACCCCGCGGAAGGTATCGCGGCCCATGAGCTTCTCCACCAGGGCGTCGAGGGTCTCTTCGTTGTTGGAGTAGCAGTTGATGTAGGTCTTCATCATGGGCACGTCCACCAGATGATAGGGGTTCGCCAGGGAGGCAAACACGGTGGGCACCTCATGCACGAACCACGGCACATTGTTGCCCGCACCCCACATGGTGTACCAGTTGATGCGGTTGGTGGTCTTGTTGGAGGCGTTCTCCACATTGCCCAGATACAGCACCGCATCATACTTCTCGTGGAAGCTCTCCACCTTGAATTCCAGGTGGGTGAAGTCCTCTGGCTCGTAGAGGGTAACAGTGAAGCCTTCCTTTTCCAGCAGGGCGGTCATGTGGTCGGCGATGCGCTTTTCGCTGGCGCAGCCGCCCAGCACCTCCAGCAGGATGCGGGGGGTCTTCTTCGGGTCAAGGGGCAGGGCGTTTTGGGTATCCTTGACGAGGGTGATGGCTTCGTCCGCACACTGACGCGCCCAAGCATGGTGCTCCGCGCAGCCGATGCAGGCGGCAGCCTCCGCAGGCGGAATGATCGCGTCCTTCGCCTTGTTCCACAATCCCAGAGAGGCCTTCAGCGCCAGGATGCGGGTGATGGCTTCGTCCACACGGGCCATGGTCAGCACGCCGCGCTGGATGCCGTCCAGCATGTAGCCGTAATCCTCTTCCAGGTCCTTGTTGAACAGGAACATATCCGCACCGGCCATGATGGTCAGCGGCACCGCGTCGGAGCGCTTCATGGCGGAGGTATAGCCCACCATGGGGGTTGCGTCGGTAACGATCAGTCCGTTGAAGCCCAGCTCGCCGCGCAAGAGGCCCGTCATCAATTCGGGGGAAAGGGTCGCAGGGACGGTGCCATCCGCTGCATCGGGGTTGATGCGCTTTCGCCAGGCGGGCTGGTCGATATGACCGACCATGATGGTCTGCGCGCCCTCCGCGATCAGCTCGCGGTAGACGCGGCCATAGGTGGCGTCCCATGCCTCGCAGGTGAGGCCGTTGATGCTGGTCAGCAGGTGCTGATCCACTTCGTCCACGCCGTCACCGGGGAAATGCTTGACGCTTACAGCCACATTGTTTTCCTTTGCGGCCCGCATGTAAGCCTTGCACATGGCGATGACCTGCTCGGGATCCTTTCCGTAGGAGCGGATGTTCACGATGGGGTTGCGCCAGTTGAGGTCAAGGTCGCAGATGGGCGCGAAGGCCCAGTTGCAGCCCGCAGCGGCGGCTTCCTTGGTGGCGACCATGCCCATGCGGTAGGCCTGCTCCGGGTCGCGGGTCGCGCCGATGCCCAGCTGCTGGGCGAAGAAGGTGCCGTCCTCCAGGAAGCCGGTGGAGCCAAATTCGAGGTTCGCTGCGCTGAGCACGGGCACCTTGCTGCCCTTCTGCATGAAGTCCAGCGCCGCGCGTACCTCCTGGGAGGGGCTGGTCTTGAACAGCAGGCCGCCCACGTGGAAACGCAGCAGTTGATATTGCAGATAGCCGGGGTCGGAGGAATAGCTGATGGGGCAGAACAGCTGGCCGACCTTCTCCTCCAGCGTCATGGAAGCAAGGGTGTGTTCCACCCACGAGATCTGCTCATCGCTCAGATAAAAGGGCTTGGCTTTCAGGTTCATGCCCGGGACACCCCTTTCTTCAGCACTTTTCCGATGGCCTTGAGCATGGTGCGTCCCTGGGCGTTGACCACATTGATCACCAGGATGAACGTACCCATGCAGATGTTGGAGATGGCCGTGCCCAGCGTGTTGGCAAACACGGCGTTGAGCGCGTAGGACAGCAGGCACAGCGTCACGCTGCCCATGATGATACCGATGGTATCGCCGCAAAAGCGTGCCAGCATCAGGCCGATGAACACCGGCAGGATGTTGGAGAACAGCTGGCCCACCGTCATCATGGAGGAATAGGCCGCGTCATGCTTGGCCTTGGCGATCCAGATCACCGTTGCCAGGCCGAAGATCAAGCCGGAGAACACATAGCTGATGATGACGTTCTTGTTCTCCTTGATGCCGATGTTGACGGCGGACTGCTGATTGTTGGCCAGCAGCGTCGCCTGACGGCCGGAGGTGGTCAGGTAGGAGTAGAGGGCGTACAGTGCAATAACGCCAATGAGCGGCCAGATGGCCATGGGATAGGTGGCGAACTTGCGCAGGGTCATGTTGGAAATGATGTTGATGCCAGTGCCGCCGAACACCAGGCAGGTGATGGCCTCATACAGCAGCGCAAAGCCGATGGTGGTGATGATGATCGGCACCCGCGCGTACACGTAGAACAGCGCCACCAGCAGGGACAATCCCACGCAGCACACGATGCACAGGATGACCATCATGGGCAGGTTGTTGCCCATATTCTTGGCCACGTTGCCCGCGATGATGGCGGACAAAAGCATGATCGCGCCGCCGGAAAAGTCGAAGCGGCCATTCTTGAACTGCAGTCCGATGCCCATCGCGCAGGAGATGGAGATGGCGATATCCACGATCAACGTGCGCCACATTTTATAGGTACCGAAATACATCTTGCCGTTGGCGTAGCACAGCCACATCATCGCCAGATACATGATGACGGGCAGCATCAGCGTGCCGCCGACGCGTTTGAGGGCGGAAACGATGGTCTTCTTGTTCATTTCTGCTTCCTCCTTTACCTCGGCAGTACGCCGGTCTTTTTGCGGCAGGTCAGCACGACGACGATCAGGAACAGTACCGCCTTGATGACGAACACCTGATTCGCTGCCACGCCCAGCATGGGCAGGCCTACGCTCAGCAGCGCGTAGGTGAAGGAGCCCACGATGGCGCAGCTCACCTTCGACTTCATGCCGCCGGACAGGGGCATGCCGCCCAGGATCAGCGCGACCATGACATTCATCTCAAAGCCCGTGCCGGTGGAATCGGAGGCCGAGGCCGTATAGCCCATCTGGAACAGCGCCGCCAGCACCACGCACACGCCCATGATGATATAGGCATACACCTTGTACTGCACCAGGTTGATGCCGCTCTGGCGCGCCGCGGTGGGGTTCGCGCCGATGGCTTTGGCGTTCTTGCCCAGCTTGGTGAAGTTGAACAGGTAGCCCACGATCAGCACCTCGATCACCAGCGCCAGGATCATGAACCAGGTCTGGCGGAAGATGGACACGTCGATGGTATTCATCAGTGCCACATTGCGGCTGCCCAGGCTGTTGTACATCACGGAGGACACGCCGCTGATGACCATCTGGAACACCAGGGAGGAAATGACCGGGTGGATGTTGAGCACCTCGCCCGCCGCGCCGTTGATGGCGCTGATGATAACGGAGATCACCAGCGACAGCAGGATGCCCCACACAAGCGACCCCGTCGCATTGCCGATGATGACCACCAGCGTGGCATACAGCCCCACCTGCCGGCCGATGGAGATATCCATGGAGCCGAGGGAATAGACGAAGGTCGCACCCACGCTCATCAGCGCCAGGACGATCACGTTCTGCATCAGCGTCTTGATCTTCGCCGCCGACCAGATGCTCTCGCCGAAAATGGGCGTGAGGATGGTGAAAAATACGATGCACAGCACCAGACCGCTGTAGGCAGCGACCTGTGCAGAATGTTTCTTGAGCCAAGTCATTTTGCTGCCTCCTTAAATCATGTACTCGATGATGTCGGTCTGCTTGAGGTCGGCGGAGCGGGTGAACTCGCGGGAGACCGTAAAGTCCTTCATGATGATGATGCGGTCCGCCATTCCGATGAGCTCGCTCAGCTCCTCGGAGATCATCAGGATGGCCTTGCCTTCCTTCTTCATCTGCTCGATCAGGGTGTACATGGCCTGCTTCACGCCGATGTCCACGCCGCGTGTGGGGCAGTCCATGATGACGACCTCGCTGCCCTTGGCCATCCACTTGGCGAAGGACACCTTCTGCTTGTTGCCGCCGGAGAGGGTGTTGACATACTGCCTGCCGCTGCCGCACTTGATGCGGAAGGCGTCGATCTGCTCGTTCGCCATCTTCTTCTCGCTGGTAGGGCTGATGAAGCCCTTCTTCTGCAGTGCGGTCAGGGAGGGCAGGACAATATTCTCCTGGATGGCAGCATCCAGAATGAGGGACTCGGTATCGCGGTTCTTGGAGATGTAGCCGATGCCCTGCTGGATGGCCTGCAGGCAGTCGCGGATCTGCACACCGTTGCGGATGACCTCGCCCTTCTCCAGCTTTTCCAGACCGTAGGCGGCGCGGCCGATCTCATGCATACCGCAGCCGGACAGACCGCCAAAGCCTACGATCTCGCCCTTGTGCAGCGTCAGGCTGAAATCGCGGATGGGGCCGAAGGAGATGTTCTTCAGCTCCAGCGCCACCTCATCCTGATGGGAGGGATCGTAATCCTCGCGGTAATACTTCTCGCCGATCTCGCGGCCCACCATCATGTAGCGGATCTTCTGCACCGCGTCGGGCGCGTCCATTTCCGCCCTGTTCAGATGGCCGATGATATCGCCGTCCCGCAGCACCGTCAGGTCGGTGCACTGCTCCAGGATCTCGTCCATGTCATGGGAGATGAACACCACGGCCTTGTCCTCCGCCGCCATCTTGTGGATAAGCTTATAGAGGATCTCGCGGCCCTCCATGGACAGAGCGGTGGTGGTCTCGTCCACCACGAGGATCTGCGTGTCATCCCGCACACAGCGGACGATCTCGATCAGCTTGCGATCTTCAAAGGTCAGCGCGTCGATGCGGTCGCGGGCCTTGATGTGCCCCACGCCGAACTTCTCCAGCAGCGCATCTGCGGCCTTGTACATCTTGAACATGTTGATTACGCCGCAGAAGGAGAAGTCCTTCTCGCTGCCCGCAAAGAGGTTCTGCGCCACCGTCACGCCGGGGATGGTGTTGGCCTCCTGCAGGATCATGGAGATACCTGCATTCTGGCTTTCCACCATGGTAGCAGGCTTCCAGGGCTTGCCCAGGTAGAGCATCTCGCCGGAGGTGGCAGGCTGCATACCGGAGGCAATGGACATGATGGTGCTTTTGCCCGAGCCGTTCTCGCCCACAAGGCCTCGAATCTCGCCCCGCCGCAGCTGGAAGTCCACGTCCTTGAGCGCGATGGTAGGGCCGAAGGCCTTGTGCATGTGCCGGGCCTCAAAAATGACTTCGTTTGCCATGGTGTTGCTCCTTTGCAAGAAAGGCGTCTGCGCCCGAAACAGCGCAGACGCCTTGATGTATCAGAAGATTGATTACTTCAGCAGCCAGTCCACGGTGACCTGCTCGGAGGCGAACAGCTCCTTCAGGCCAGCATAGGTCGCCTCGGCGTTGAAGCGGATGCACAGATTCAGCACGTCGTCCACGGAAACCTGCGCCTTGGTCACGTCGCCGGTGCCCATCATGCCAACGGTCATGGCGGCGTTGATGTCGGCCACGGAGTCGATCACATAGGGCTTGGAGTCGATGCGCTCCACGGCGAAGTCAGCGAACTGCTTGCCGGAGATGGCGTTGTCCAGCAGCACCATGGCATAGGCAGGATCCTCGGAGGGAGAGATGCAGATCCAGGCGATGTTCTTGTCTTCGCCGATGTCGGCCACGATGTCAGCATTGTTGTTGAAGCCGCCGGTGATGATCTGGGTGCGCATGTCGCAGAATCCGTTCAGCTTGGCGGTGACCATGGTGGGGTACACGAAGTCGATGCCGGCGCAGAAGGCGACGATAGCGTCCAGGTCGTCATGGCCGTTCTCCAGGAAGTAGCTGTCAGCCAGAGGCTGGAACTCCAGGGTCAGGGGATCGGAGACGACGGTGATCTTGTTTTCAGCGGTGGCGTTGTAGGCCTCGACGTCAGCCATGAAGGCGTTGACGGCCGCGGTCTGGTTGGGGTAGGCGTAGCCGGGGAAGTTCACGACGGACACCTTCTGCCAGCCCTTTTCCTTCACAACGTTGAAGTACTGATGGCCCATGTCAGCGCCATCCTGGAAGCCGTCGCAGATGGTGCCCAGGAACTTGGGGTTGCTCAGCACGGCTTCATTCGCGCCGCCGGCGGTGAAGACGGAGGTCATGTCGGTGTTGTAACCCGCCACGTACAGCTCGGGGTACTGTTCCATGATAGCGCCGATGCCGCCGTCCTGGCTGGCGATCAGGCCCACCACGTCAGTGGTCATGCCGTTGGACACAGCGGTCAGGTTGCCGGCCGCGTCGTTGAACATATCGCCGTAAACGATGGTGAACTTATAGCCCAGATTCTCGCAGATGGCGGTCAGGTAGTCGCGGGTGGTCTCATACTGGATGCCGCTGGACAGGTTGGACAGCCACATGATCGTGCCGCCCTCGGCAGATGCAGCACCGACCATGGACAGGCACAGGGCCAGCGCCAGGATCAGAGAAAGAATCTTCTTCATGATATGTTTCCTCCTTGTTGATCGACACCGTAACAGGGGTCTGTTGATGGGTTCATTATAGCAGACTTTTTGTCCTGTGAATACCGGTATCATTATCCATCATACCATGACTTTTTGTGCTGATGATCGCCAAAATCGACAAAGTGCAGGCAAGGGTACGCCAAATCCATGGATTCTTGTCCTCTTGACGGGTGGATTCTGTCCTTTGCGAGGGCAAAAATCCGTGGCGATCATAATTGCTTGTCCTGCTGAATGCATATCAGACGCACTTCAAGCGGCTCCAGGAGGGCGTGCAGCTCGCTCTCGCCTTCCTGGACGGTCAGCACGCTGCGGCGCATCATCGGCCGGGACAGATGGGCAAGCAGCTCGCATTCTTCCCGGGATCGTACGGGCTGTGCGCCCATCTCCACCCATTTGTCAAAGGCGGAGCCGTGCTCGCGGTTGAGGATGTATTCCCGGACCTGCCAGGGGCCGTCCGCCAGGCCGGACAGACGGATATCAAAGGCGCGCCTGCGGTAGGGCCCGAAGGCAGTGTAGCGGTCGGTCTCGGTCATGTCGAACATCTCGCCGGAGGCATACAGGTCGGAATAGTGCCGGTAGTGGTAGAGCATCAGCTGATACGAATCGTCCTGCCGGGTCAGGAACCAGCCGTCGCCGCGCCCGATCAGCGTATCTCCCAGCTTCGCCAGCAGCCAGTAGGCATAGTAGGCGGCCTTGCGCACGCCGCCCGCAGTGAAAAGTCCCATGCCGCCGTGGAACATCGCCTGCGGCACCTGATGCTCCTCGAACAGATCGGTGAGCATCCAGTAGCCCATGCCGTCCAGCCGGTCGATGTTCTCCAGGATGTTCTTCACCAGATAGCAGGAGCGGAAGCAGGTGTCCCCCAGCAAAGAACGGTGGGCAGGGGAGAAGTTCCATTCCGTCAGGAACACGCGGCTGTCCGGGCCGTAGGCTTCATCTGCATAGCCGCGGATCAGGGTGATGCACTTGCTCAGCAGATGCTCGTCCTTGGTCAGCTGGAGCCGGGCCATGGGGAAATCAAGGTTTTTTTCCTTGCCCCACTGGCTGGGCGCAAGGTTGGTGCCATAATAATGGAAGAGAATATCATCCGGCAGGCAGCTGTTCCGGATGCACCATTCGGTGAATTCTCTCAGCCAGGTGCCATTGTCGATGGGGTCGTAGTAGGTGGAGGGTGCGGCAATGCGCAGCCCGGGGTGAATGCTGCGGAGTGTCTGCCAGGTGGCGTGGTAGAATTGATAGAATTCCTCATCCGACGCAAAGCCGAAGAGGGACAGGGGTGTATCCGGCTCATTCCACACGGTGAACAGCCAGCTTTCCGTCTCTGCCTGTCCATACCGCAGCAGGAGGTGCTGCACAAAGGCGCGCACCAGATCGCACCATGCTGAAAGATCAGCGGGTTCGGAGTTGATCATGGTGGACTGCATGATGCGGCGGCGGGGCTCCTTCGCCAGCGCTTCCGGCATGAAGCCCAGCTGGATCAGCGGCTTCAGCCCGATACTTTGAAGGAAGTCCAGAACCTTGTCCACATACACAAAGCTGTATTGCAGCCGTCCCTCCCGGTCGGGGAGGCACACCCGCATGTCGTCCGACAGGATGCCGTGGAATTTCACATACCGGAAACCCACGTCCCTTTGCAGCTGCCGGAGCATATCCTGTACATCGGCCAGCAGCAGCTCCTTGGCGCTGCCTACGCCGGTGAAGGTGCGCCAGGTGTGGCGAAGCGGTTCGCCGGGCATATGTACATCCGCCGCACAGCAGGTGGTGAACTCCGGCAGTGCGGCGGGCAGAGCCGGCGTTTGCTGCTCCTCGTGCAGGAAGGCGGCGAAATAATTCAGGAACTGGTGCGTCTCCAAAATGGTGTACTCGTTGAAGTCCACCTTGCGGCTGGCGGTGAGCCGCGGAGCCCCCTTGTGTTCCCGGCGATACTGGCTGGGAAGCACGCCATACTTCTTCCGGAACTGCTGAACAAAGGCCTGGGCGTTGGCAAATCCATTCCGGCTGGCCACCTGCTCAATGGTCATATCGCCTTCCAGCAGATCGCCCATCGCCCGGGACAGTCGCTGCTGGTTCAGGTAGGCGGTGAAATTCATGCCCATCATCCGCACAAAGAACTTCGACAGGAAGGGCGCGGACAGGAATTCCTGATCCGCCAGCTGCTGCAGGGAAATGTCCTCATGGCAGTGCTCGTTGATGTAGTTCACGATCCGGGTGATGCGCTCGTACTGATGCGGGTTGTGCTTCTGCTCGTTCTGTGTGCGCTCCACACGGAAGCAGGTCATCAGCTCCGCCATCAGCGCATAGCTCAGGGATTTGGCGCGCAGCATCCGGCCCTCGTCGTTGTCAGCATAGATCTTCACGAACTGCGCCACGATCTGCTTGAGCTTGGGCAGCCCGGGGTTGGACGGGTCGGTGGCAGAGTTGCAGTCGAAATACAGATCGCTGCGGCGCACGACCCGGTCATCGAACAGCGACAGTTTGATCTGCACCGCCGCCATGATGCACTCGTCTGCATTGAGCTCATGGGGATCATTGGCGTTGATGAGGATCACATCGCCGGTGGAGAGGGTGTGGATATGGCCCGCCACGGTGATGTTGACCGATCCGGACACGACAAAAAGCAGCTCCAGGCTGTTATGCCAATGAAGCCCTGAATAGCCCAGCTGGTGAACAAAAAACTTCACTGGGATGCTTTCGCCAAAGTCGATGATCTCGTGTCTGTATTCCATCGTATACTCCTGCGGCAAAAAGATTAAGAATGCTCGTAAATCCATTGTACCATACTTTTTCAACAAAAAACAGGGGGAATAGCTTTCCTGATGTCAAGTGCCAGCGGGGTTTCTCCGGCTGACTCCGGCACGTGCAGCCTGTCGGTTAAGACAGGCACGCATGATTTCTTGGCGGGCAAACAAGGGCCCGGAAAGTTCCAAACGGTGCCAAATGGATGGCCCCCATGGGCAATATGGGCGAAAATCTATAAAAAAACAAAAACCACTTGATTTTTTGTCTTAAAACATGTATACTAATGTCAGACGAAATCGGTTTAGCAGTTGTTTCGAGGATGATCTGTTTCTTTTCGGACGGAGATATACGATCTCGAACGCTTTTTTTGTCTCTGAGCAGCGTGAAGAAGCTGCTTAAAGAATAGGCGGGAAACCGCAAATATCAAGAGGAGGTACCTATCGTATGAAGAAACTCGTTTCCCTTCTGCTGGCTGTCATGATGCTGGCCTCCATCGGCTTCGCTTTCGCCGAGGAGAAGGAAGTCGCTGTGGCGGCTAACACCCTGGAGTACAAGGGTGAGCTGGAGCTCATGCACTACTCCACTTCTGAAGAGTCCCAGGGCAACGGCGGTTCCGACGGCTTCCGTTCCGTCATCGCTGCCTGGGAAGCTGCTCATCCCGAAATCAAGCTGAACCAGAACGTTCTGGCCAACGCTGAGTACAAGACCCAGATCGCTACCCTGGCTGGCGCCAACGATCTGCCCGACGTGTTCCTGCTGCAGGGCATGAACACCATCGCCTGGGCCGAGGCTGGCCTGGTGCTGGACATGTCCGACATCATCAAGGCTTCCCCCTACTACGCTGACTACAACAGCGCCTTCTTCGCTCCCTTCACCACCCCCGACGGCAAGATCTACGGCCTGCCCGCTCTGACCGGCGGCACCTGCACCGTGGTGATCTACGACAAGGCTATGTGGAAGGAAGCCGGCTACGACGCTTTCCCCACCACCTGGGCTGAGGTCGAGAAGGCTGCTGAGTACTTCGAGGCTCAGGGCATCGACACCATCGCCTTCGGTAACGGCGGCCAGTGGCAGATGAACTCTGACTTCGTCTCCACCCTGGGCAACCGCTACACTGGTCCCGAATGGTTCTCTTCCCTGATCGCCAAGACCGGCGCCAAGTTCACCGACGAAGCTTTCGTGGCTGCCCTGACCGAGACCCAGCGTCTGTTCAAGGACACCAAGATCTTCAACGAGGACTTCAACGCTGTCACCAACGAGGACGCCCGTGAGTACTACATCGCTGGCGAGGCTGCTGCTTTCATCGGCGGCAACTGGGACGAAAGCTACATCGCTGCTGTGCTGAAGGCTGACAACGAGGAGAAGTTCAACAACATTGGCTTCGCCGTCCTGCCCCAGCCCGCTGACGCCACCAAGGCTCCCACCTCCCAGAACATCGGCCTGGGCTACGCCATGGCCATCAACCCCAAGGTTGCTGAGGATCCCGCCAAGCTGGCCGCTGCCATCGACCTGTGCTACGAGCTGACTGGCCCCGCCTTCTCCAACTTCGTCGCCAAGTACTACGCTCTGGGCGGCCTGACCAAGGTTGCTGACGTTGACCTGTCCAACTTCGATGCCATCACCCAGGACTTCTACAAGTGGTCCTATGTTGACACCGAGACCTGCGAGATCTACGACTCCTACATCAACTCTGCTGTTTGGTCCGTGCTGAACACCGGCATGCAGGCCATGTGCAACGGCGAGAAGACTCCTCAGGAAGTCGCCAACGAGACCCAGGCTGCTTACGAGGCCAACTATTAATCCTTGACTGGGGTTAAACCTGGCAGTTTGTTAGCTAAGTAAGGGCCGCTCTGCCTACCATTTCGTGGGCAGAGCGGCTTTTCTTCTTATCTGACTGCCAAAGCAATACACCAGAGGAGGTACCCCCGTGTTAGACGCGATCAAACCCAAGAAAAGAACAATTTACCTGTATTTGCTCATTCCTGTTGTCATGTTTGTGTTCACGGTGTTCGTGCCGCTGGTGGCAGCCCTCTTCTACAGCTTTTTTGAGTGGAAGAACGGCCCCATCAAGACCTTCAACGGCATCGAGAACTATAAGCAGCTGTTTGCGGACACGACCTTCTGGCAGTCCTTCGGCAACAACATCTACCTGGTCGTTGCCTGTCTGATCGGTCAGATCGGTATTGCCTTCCTGCTGGTGCTGCTGGTCAATGCGAAGACCACCAAGCTCAAGGGCGTTCACCGCACCTTTGGTTTCTTCCCAAGCACCATTTCTGCCGTGTGTATCGGTATGATCTGGACGATGGTGTACCACAACAAGTACGGCATCCTGAACTGGTTCCTCAAGCTGATCGGTCAGAATCAGCTGACCCAGGTCTGGCTGAACAACACCGAGCACATCATGCTCATCGTGTCCATTCCGCTGATCTGGCAGTTCATCGGCTACTACATGGTCATCATCTTCTCTGCTATTGCCGGTATTGACAGCGAGGTCTTTGAATCCGCCAATATCGACGGCGCCAACGCCTGGCAGACAGCCATGCATATCACCCTGCCGCTGATCAAAAATACCATGCTGGTGTGTATCACCCTGTGCGTGGCGGGCAACATGAAGGCCTTCGACAATATCTATACCATGACCAAGGGCGGTCCGGGTACGGCGTCCATGGTTATGGCCATGTACGGTTATAAGATCTCCTTCGAGCAGTTTAACCTCGGTTACGGTTCAACGATCTCTGTGGCGATTTTCGTGCTTTCCCTGCTGGTCATTGGCGGTTCCCAGTGGCTGGTGAAGCGAGTCACGGCAAAGGTGGAGGTGTAAGGCGATGAAAATCAACTGTAAGACCTTCTCCCGCGTGCTGGTCGCCCTTGGTCTGGTGCTGATCGTTGCAGCCCTGTCCCTAGCCTTTACAGGCTCCTTTGAGAGCTACGAGGATATGACCAAATCCTTCACCAAGGTTGACAAGGAAACCGGCGAACCCCTGGCTGTTCCCACCATGTGGCAGAATGTGCTGATGACGCTGGTGTCCGCCGCTGGCCCGATGATCCTGATCGGCCTTGGCCTGATCGTGGTCGGCGTGCTGCTGCGCCTGGGCCTGAAGGAAGGTTCCATTTCCATCTTCAACAATACGGTGCTGGGCATTTTCTCTGCTACCTGCATCTTCCCGCTGGTGTGGATGTTCTATTCCTCCCTGAAGGAAAAGCGCGTCTTTAACGCAGACATCATGGGCATCCCCACCGAGCCGACGCTGATCAACTACGAGCGCATCCTCACCAACAAGGACTACCATCTGGCTGAGTCCATGTGGAACAGCGTCCGTACCACGGGCCTGTCCATCCTGATGATCGTGCTGTTCTCCTTCATCGTTGGCTACATTCTTTCCCGCGTGAAGTTCAAGGGCAATCGCCCCCTGTACCTGATGTTCCTGATGGGCATGCTGATCCCGATCCACTCTCTGCTGGTGCCTATCTACGTCGTGTTCAAGGAGTTCGACCTGAACGACAAGTGGTACACGCTGCTCTTCCCCTATGTATCCTTCGGCCTGCCCATGGGCATCTTCCTGGTGGAAGGCTACGTGAAGAGTATCCCGATCTCCCTGGAGGAAGCGGCTGCCATCGACGGCTCCAGCTTCTCCAACACGCTCTGGCGCATCATCCTGCCGATCTGCAAGCCCATCCTGATCACGGTTGCGATCATCCAGGTGTTCAGCTGCTGGAACGAGTTCTCCTTCGCGCTGGTGCTGATGAAGTCCGTCAGCCTGCAGACCGTGCCCCTGGCGCTGACCCAGTTCAAGGGCCAGTTCGCCTCGGACTACCCCAAGCAGATGGCGGCCATGCTGCTGACCATGTCTCCGATCGTGGTGCTGTACTTCATGTTCAGCAAGCACATCATCAAGGGCATGGTGGCCGGCGCGGTCAAGGGATAAACAGTCAGAGGGCCTGTGAGCTCTCCGATACCTCACAGTGTTTGACATGATGAGGCGGCTCCTTCGGGGGCCGTCCTTTTGTCTGCACAGAAATAGCCTGGAAGTCGATGACTTCCAGGCTGTTGTGTTTACAGCGCATTCTCCTTGGTAAACCGGATGAGTTCGTCTACCGTGGTGAAGGCGAGGCCGGTCACGGTGTCCGCGCAGCCATAGTAGATGGCGATGCGGCCGGTGTCAGCGTCTGTCAGCGCGGCGCAGGGGAAGGTCACGTTGGGTACATCACCCACGCACTCGTAGAGCTCATAGGGCGCGAGGATGTAATCCTTGGAGCGGTAGAGCACCTTCCAGGGCTGATCCAGATCCAGCAGCGCGCTGCCCATGCGGTACACAAAGCCATTGCAGGTGGTGATGACGCCGTGATAGATCAGCAGCCAGCCCTCGTCCGTCTCGATAGGGGCAGGGCCAGGGCCAATCTTGGTGGACTGCCAGGCGCTGTCGTTGCCCGGGATGGTGCTCATCACAAAGCGGTGACGGCCCCAGAACTCCAGGTCGTTGGACTGGCTGATGTAAATATCGCCGAAGGGGGTGTGGCCGTTGTCCGAGGGGCGGGACATCATCATGTACATGCCGCCGACCTTGCGGGGGAAGAGCACGCCGTTGCGGTTGAAGGGGAGGAAGGCGTTCTCCAGCTGGTGGAAGGTCTCGAAGTCCTCCGTCCAGGCCACGCCGATGGTGGGGCCGTGGTAGCCGTTGCACCAGGTGATGTAATACCGCTCGCCCATCTTTGTGATACGGGCGTCATAGCGGTATTCCTTGTTCAGAATTTCGGGATCTGCCCCTTCAAACACGATCGGATCATCGTTGATCTGCCAGTGCAGGCCATCCTTGCTGCGGCCGGCGAACAAATCCATGCTGATGGAGCGGCTGTCGCAGCGGAATACGCCGGCAAAGCCATCCTTGAAGGGAACGACTGCAGAATTGAATACGCTGTTGGAGCGCTTGTTGCCGTTGCGCCCGATGATGGGGTTGCCGCTGAAACGCCAGACCGGATTGTTATCTCCCGCAGGGCGATCTTCCCAGGGGATATTCGGCAGGGATGAACCGATGATTTTCGCCATGATACACACTCTCTTTCTTATGCTGCAGGATGCCTGCTTCTCCAAGGGCCTGCTCCGGATGTTTGATAGAAATATTATAACAATCTATCCTGCAATGGTCAAGTGGGGGCAGCAGGCGTGAAGGGCAGCCCGACGAAGTCCGCCATGATCTTGACCAGCCCGTCCGCCTCGCGGAGGGATTGCATTTCCGCAAACACACGTACCCGAGGTTCTGTGCCGGAGAAGCGCACGATGATCCAGCCGCCTTCCACGCAAACCTTGCAGCCGTCCATGTAGCTGACGCTGTGCACGGGCATGCGGAAGTCGGGCAGCTGCTTGTCCGTAAGGATGCGGCGCTGGATGTCCTGCTTGGTCTCCTCTGTCAGCGCCCAGTCGTACTCCGCCATGTGCAGTTCGCCGTACTCGTCGTAGATCTCCTGCACCAGCGCAGAGAGCGGCTTGCCGGTCACACAGATCATCTCCACCAGCAGAGAAGCTGCGTAGAGGCCGTCCTTGCCGCTGATGTGGCCGCGCACGGTAAGTCCGCCGGAGGATTCGCCGCCGATGAGTGCGTCATATTTGTCCATCGCGGCGGAAATGTGCTTGAAGCCCACCGGCACCTGGATGCATTCCTGCCCATAGGCAGCTGCTACCCGGTCCAGCAGGTGGGTGGTGGCGATGTTGCGCACCGCTGCCCCGCGCCAGCCCTTGTATTTGAGCAGGTAATGGTACAGCAGCACCAGCACCTCGTTGGCGGGAACGTAGTTGCCCTTTTCATCAATAATGCCCAGGCGGTCAGCGTCGCCGTCGGTGGCGATGCCGATGTCGGCGTGATGATCCGTGACAATCCCCTGCAGATCCCGCAGGGTATCCGGGTTGGGGGCGGGGAGATGTCCGCCGAAGAAGGCGTCGTGGCGGTCGTTGATCACATCCACATCGCAGCGGGCGGTGTAGAGAATGGTCATCAGGCCGGTAAGGCTTACGCCGTACATGGGATCAAGCTCAATGCGCGGCCGTCTTTTGCGGATGGCGGCCATGTCGATCTGGGCCATGATGGAATCCAGATAGGCGTCGCGGGGGTCGATGAAGGTGATGAGCCCCTGTTTCCGGGCCTCGTCGAAGGGGAGGGAACGGATTTCCTCAGGGGAGAGGGCATTGGCCTCTTTGCCGATCTGGTCGGTGACGGCCTTGCTGGCGTCCCGTCCGCCGGCGGTGAACAGCTTGATGCCGTTGTAGATCGCCGGATTGTGGCTCGCGGTGACCTCCGCGCCATAGGGGAGATTCATGTGCTTGGTGGTGAACATCAGCTGGGGCGTGGGCGCAGCCAGGTTGACGAAGTACAGCTTCACGCCTTCGCCTGCCACGACTTCGGAAAACCAGATGGCGGATTCCCTGCTGAGGAAGCGCCGGTCATAGCCAATGCACATGCCCACGTCTGCCACGCCCTCGCGCTGCATCCGCCTTGCCAACGCGCAGGCTACCCTGCGGATATTATCCCTTGTAAACAGATCGCCGATGACGGCGCGCCAGCCGCCGGTGCCAAATTCGATCATCTTTTGTTCCTCCGTCAGCCCATGGTCACAAGAATGTCGTGTGTGCCTTCGGTCAATACGGGAATGCGGTCAAGCTGCTGCCCATCCACATACAGAGCTTTGACGCCCTTCTGGACATGCTTCGGGTTTTCCACGCGGATGCGGTAAACCGCGCCCCGCCAATGGCGCGTGGCCTCAAAGCCGTCCCACGCCGCCGGAATGCAGGGGTCTACCGTCAGCCCTTCAAACGTTGGCCGGATGCCCAGCATGTAGCGGGTCGCCGCATAGTACGACCAGCCGGAGGAGCCTGTCATGAAGGGGTGGCGCGCCCGGCCATGGGCCGTATGATCCCTGCCCATGATGAACTGGCAGTAGGAGTAGGGCTCTGCGCCGCGGATATCCAGGATGTCATTCTGATTCTCCGGAAGCAGGGCGTCGTAGAACTTCATTGCCCTGTCGCCCCGGCCCAGACGGCACTCCGCCACCCATGCCCAGGGGTTGGGGTGGCTGAACACAGCCCCATTCTCCTTGACGCCGGGATATACGCGGGTCACGAAGCCGATCGCGTCGTCCGGCGTGGTGAAGGCGGGCGCGTTGAGCATCAGCCCATAGGGCGTATAGAGCCACTCATCCACGGCATCCATGCAGGAAAGGCCTTGCGCCTCTGTGGCTGCTCCGCTGACTACGGCCCAGGTGTTGCTTTCCATGTGCACCTTGCCCTCGGCAGCATCCAGCGCACCGATGGGCCGCCCATCCGCCGTGAAGCCGCGCAGGAACCACTTTCCGTTCCACAGCACCTGCTGGCAGGTGGACTTCATTTTGTCCAGCAGCGCTGCATAGTGCTTTGCATCCTCATCCCGGCCCAGATAACGGGCTGCGTCCAGAAAATGCTCCGTTGCCCACACCAGCAGAAAGGCTACCATGGCGCTCTCGCCGCCGCCCAGATTGAGACAGTCGTTCCAGTCTGCGCGCAGCCCCTTTGTGATGCCGTGCCCGCCCAACTGGCTGTAGGAGAAGTCCAATCCGCGCTTCATGTGGTTCCAGACGGTATCCTCGCCCTCGTCGGCATAGGGAATCACCTTGTCGAAGAAGGCCAGATCGCCGGTTTCCCGTACATGCTCAATGATGGCAGGGATCAGCCACAGATGGTCATCGGCGCAAGTGTCCTTCAAGCCATGGATGATGCTGCTCTTTTCCGGCGTGGGTACCACAGTGGGGGATTTGAAGCTCTGCTGCTTCTGTTCCCCGAACCAGGCTGGATCAAACAGGTGCAGGCCATAGCCCATGCTGACCTGGCCGTGGAGCAGCTGTTCGATACGCATCAGGCAGCCCTCCGGCTCCGCATGGGGGATGCACATGGCGTCCTGGGCTGTATCGCGGTAGCCAAGGCCGGTGCGGCCGCCCACCTCAATAAAGGACGAAAAACGGGAAAACAGCACGTTCACCTCGCTCTGATACAGGTTCCAGATGTTGAGGGAACGGTTCATGTTTTCGTGGGGCGTTTTGACCTGCAGGGGAGACAGCTTCTCTTCCCAAAAGGCGCGCAGATCCGCAAAGGCGGCGTCCGTGCCTGCCTCGTCGTACCGGGTACGGGCGTCAGCAAGGGCTTGTCCCCGGCCTGTGCCCAGGTAGAACAGGATGCGCTTTTCCTCCCCGGGCTGGAGCGTCAGCTTCTTCTGCAGTGCGCCGCAGGGGTTCCCGCCCAGTTCCGTGGAGCCGGAGAGCTGGCCGCGTTGCACCGCAATAGGGTCGCGCTCGGTGTGGTATGCACCCAGAAAGGTATCCCGGACGCCGTCAAAGCCGTCCGGCTCGAAATTGCCTGCAAAAAACTGCCAGCTGTCTTCCTCATAATGGGCCTCGAATAGCACCGCACCGTCCTCAGCGTGGGAGCCGCAGGCGTAGAGGCTCATCTGGAAATTCTGGTTGTCCATGTCGATCAGGTGGAAGGAAAACTCCACATAGCCATATGCGCTGATTTCCCGTACCCGGTCTGTGGTGTTGCGAATGCGTACGTCAAAGATCTCCACCGGGTCGCGGCCATCCTTTTCCCTGGGGATGAAGAGGGTCTGCTTTGCGGCAATGCCCTCGTATTCGCATTCGTAGGTGGAATAGCTCAATCCGTGACGGCATACGTATTTCGCGTCCTTCAGCGGAAGTCCTGTGGGCTGCCAACTCAGCGACCAATACTTGCCTGTTTCATCATCCCGGAGGTATACATAATGGCCCGGCCAGTCCATCGGCACGCCATTGGGGCGGAAACGGGTGATACGGTGATACTGCGGACTGTCCAGCCAGCAATAGCCGCCTGCGTTGTGGGACATCACCGCGCCCATCCGCTGCGTGCCCAGATAGTTCGTCATTGAAAAGGGCACGTCCACCCGGTCGATCACATATTCTCTTGCCTGGTCGTCAAAATAGCCGTAACGCATTTCTGCCGCCTCCAACGATGCAGTTTTTCTTATATATAGCATATCAGAATTTTTCGGAAAGGGAAGAGGAATCCATGCGATTTTTTGTCTTTATTTGCGTTTTTTTCGATATGAATGGTATTGTGTAGAGAATTGCAGCAAAACAGCAACCGGATACAACAAAGCACAATCGTGAAAGGATGAAGCCACAACAATTGAAATAAACACATAAGTCACGCCATGATCCCTATACATATGCGGTATCTGCTTTATTCCATTATGCCCTTGACATGTTCAGACAAAAAGCGCATAATGTTAAATGAACAGGTTCATATACCACAAGGAGGCTTATGAATCTCTTCAATATGCTTTGGCAAAATGGTGATGGGATGCCGGTGATCAACGTGCAGGCCATCCATACATTCATAACGCAGGAGGGATCCGATGCCCAAAATCATTGAGAATCTCCGGGCGCAGCTGCTCGCGGAAGCCCGGAGACAGATTGCCTGCCAGGGCTATGCCGGCACCACCATCCGCTCTGTGGCCAGCGCCTGCAATGTGGGGGTGGGCACGGTGTACAATTATTTCCCCTCAAAGGAAATGCTGGTCGCTGCCTTCATGTACGAGGACTGGAAGCAGCAGCTGGATGCCATGGCTGCACTGCCTGCAGATCAGCCGGAGGTGCTGCTGCGGGGCATTTATGACGCGCTATGCAGCTACGCGGCCAGCCACAGAGACCTCTTTACCGATTCCGGGGCTGCCAAGGCGATGTCCCTGGGATTTGCGCCCCGGCACCAGATGCTCCGGCAGCAGCTGGCTGCCTTTATTCTGCCCGCATGCAGGGCGGAAGACAAGGCATTCACTGCAGCCTTCATTGCCGAAGCCCTCATCTCCTGGGCCATGGAGGGCACTCCCTTCGATACCTTGTATCCTCTGATCGGCAAGATCATTGATTAATAACCTTTCATAAGGAGGAATACCCATGTCCAGCTTCAAAGATCTCCGTATCGTCGACAATTTCTACCAGACTTCTGCCTTCTTCCCCATGCCTACTGTGCTGATTTCCACCCTCAGCGCCGAAGGCAAGACCAATCTGGGCGCTTACAGCCTTGTTCAGCCCTACTACATCGCTGGCAAGGACTACTATGCGATGCTGCTGTGCTGCCGTAACTCATCCAATACGGCCCAGAACATCCTGCGCGGCAGCAAGGTAGCCCTGAATTTCATCACCGACAGCCGGAAGAACTTCAAGGAGTGTGTGCGTCTGGGCTTCCCGGGCGACACCACCGAGGAGAAGATGAAGGATTGCTTCTTCAAGCTGGAAGAAGGCATTGCAGAGGGCGACAACCGTCCCCAGGTGATGAGCGACGCCTATCAGGTCTTTGAGTGCACCTGGGTCTCCACCCTGGATAACGCCCAGGACGATAAGCCCGGCGAGCTCAACGGCTATGAGCCCCCCTACCACGATTTCAACGGCATCACCTCCAAGTTCGGCGCCCACTTCATCCTCAAGGTGGACAAAATCCTCATGAAGGAGAAGCAGTACAACGGCATTATCAATGGCGTGAAGGCCAGCGATTTCCCCCGTGTGCCGGTGGATTACGGCTACCGCGATTCCAAGAATTTCTGGTACACCAAGTTCCGCCGCCCCATCCCGGAGCTGCTGCCCATCCGTGAGAATTCCCTGCAGACCGTGCTTTACGCCGCCCACCGCGCGGACGACGTGGTCAAGTTCACCGATGATGCCTGCATGAAGCTGATCAAGGTGCCGCGTATCTTCCTGCCCACTGCGCTCAAGGGCTGCGTCAAGTGGGCCAAGGAGAACGGCGTGACCCTCATCACCGCCGAGCACATGGACATCATCAACGACAAGCGCGCCAAGGAAAAGCAGAAGTAAGCATTCTGAAGAAAGGAAGTATTGCAGCATGAAAGTTGTTCTGGCAGGCGCCTTTGGTAATCTGGGCGCTGAAATCCTCAAATCCCTGTGTGCAGCCGGTCACGAGGTCGTGGCGGCAGATATGCGCGAAACCCCCGTTCCTGGCTGCGAGGGTAAGTACACCTTCGTGAAAATTGACGCCACCAAGCCCGAAACCATGAAGGGCCTGTGCGATGGCGCAGAGGTGGTCATCACCACTGTCGGCTTGACCGGCGCTTCCACCGCCGTCACCTCCTATGACGTCGATTACAAGGGCAACATGAACCTCTACGCTGAAGCCAAGGCTGCGGGCGTAAAGAAGTTCAACTACGTTTCCGTCATTTCCTGCGACGAGCCCGGCGCGGAGAAGGTGCCCATGCTCCACGCCAAGTACCTGGTGGAGGAGGAAATCAGGAAAGAGCCCATGGATTGGGTTATCTACCGCCCCACCGGCTACTTCTACGATATCTGCAAGGTGTTCAAGCCTTATGTGGATAAGGGCGAGATGCAGCTGCTCAAGGGCTTTGGCGGCGTGAAGGCCAATGTGGTGGACTGCCCCGACTTTGCGCAGTTCATCGTGGATCATATGTGCGACACCAACGTCACCTACAATGTGGGCGGCAAGGAGACGTGGTCCTACGAGGAAATGGCGAAGCTGTGCTTTGACGCGGCGAAGAAGCCCCTGAAGATCAAGTGGGCCCCCATCTGGCTGTTCGGCATCCTGGCCAACCTGCCCAAGATCAGGAAGGCCGGCAAGCACGACATCATCCTCTTCTCCAAGTGGACGCTGAGCCACAACCTGGTGGGCGACACCATCGTGGGCGAGAAGAGCTTCGCTGAGTACATCAAGACCTACTTCGGTTAAGGAGGAGAATAATCATGCCCTGGAATCTGCTTGGCATCCTGCTGGCGGTGTGCGCGGTGGCCTGCGCGGTCGGCTTTTACAAGTTTGTGTACTTTCTGTCCATTGGCTACGGCTTTGCGGTGGCTGCGGGCGGTGTGGCTACGCTGATCATGTACTTTGTCAATCCTACCGCTGTGCCCATGTGGATCATGCTGGTGCAGTGCGCACTGTTCATTGCCTATGGCGTGCGCTTGTCGGGCTTCCTGCTGGTGCGCGAGCTCAAGAGCATCACCTTCCGCAAGACCGATGTAGCCAAGGATACCCTGAACAAAAACAGTGAAAAGAAGATGCCCATCTTCGTGCTTATCACCATCTGGGTGAGCGTTGCCATCCTCTACACCGCCCAGGTCAGCCCGATGCTGTTCCGCTTCGTTAACGCCTCCACTGATGTGATCGTGCCCGTGATCGGCTTCGCGGTGTCTATCTTCGGCCTGGTGCTGGAGGCCATCGCGGACAACCAGAAGTCTGCGCAGAAGAAAGTTCGCCCTGATATGGTTGCTACCCAGGGCCTGTACAAGTTCTGCCGCTGCCCCAACTACTTCGGCGAGATTCTCTTCTGGACCGGCGTGTTCATCAGCGGCCTGAGCACCTACGCGACCATCGGCCAGTGGATCACCGCCATCCTGGCATACATCTGCATCGTGTACATCATGTTCAACGGCGCCCAGCGCCTGGAGAAGCGCCAGATGGGCCGCTACGGCAGCAATGCGGAATACGCCGCCTATGCCGACAAAACGCCCATCATCATCCCTTTCCTGCCCATCTATCACCTGAACAAGAAGGCGTAATAGCGCAAGGGATTCCGCGTCTGCGGATGCGGCCCAAGGGCTTTCAGGTCGCCCTTGGGAAACCTTCGGCTACCACTTGGCAGCAAGAAGGCGCAATCCCCACACAAAAGAAAAAGGAGACATCACCATGAATGACTTCTCCATTGCCATGGCGCTGGTGGATTACATCCCTGTGCTGTTTTTCGCATCTGCAGCGGTGTTTCTCATGCGCGATCTGTACAACAAGATGAGCAAGGGCGCCTTTGCACTCTTTTCTGCCGGTGCGATCAACGTGACGATTGCAGGAGCCCTCAAAGCTACCTGGAAGCTGCTCTATGCCGCAGGCATCTGTGACTTTACCGCACTCAACGCCATGTTTTTCCCGGTGCAGTCCATTGGCTTCCTGCTGGCAGGCATGGGTATTCTGGCGATGCTCATCCACCGGCAGACCCAAAATGCTGTGCTGGCTGTTGTGCCTCCTGTATTCAGCGGTACCTTTGTGTTCGTTGGACTGATGGTAGCGGGCCTTGGCGTCATGGATGCAGTGCTGTGCATTCTTTCCGTCAAGCTGAAGAAGCCCTGGCTGATTGCCATCTTTGTGGTATCCTTCGTGTGCTCGCTGGGGATGGGCTACCTGTCCAGCAAGGATTTTGCTGAGGCAGCCATGAACTGGATTGCCGAGGGCGTGAATGTCGCTGGTCAAGGCACGCTCTTGCTGGGCGCAGTGCTGCTGCACAAGGCTGGCCTTTCCAATCTCAGACTCCACAGCAGTGAAAATGCATGAGGATTTCCCCAAAAAAGAAAGCGCGGAGTGATCAGCTCCGTGCTTTTCTTATTGGACAGCTTTACAGATCGACTCCCGCTGCTGCCCATTCCCCTGCGAGGGGTCACTGACAAAAACGTGGGTATACCGATGACGACGAAATCCTCTTGAAGCGGTCCGCTCAATATATGATTATCCCATTCTGCATATTGTCCGAACGACAAAACAGCGTTATAATGATAACATCAATCGTGCAAAACCAAACAGGGAGGCCGCCCATGTACCAGGTATTTGTCGTGGAGGATGAACTGCTGATTCGCCAGAGCATCCGCAATGTGATCGAGAATATGCCCGGGCCCTACGCGCTGTGCGGCGAGGCCTCGGACGGCGAGATGGCCCTGTCCATGATGCAGGATCTGATGCCGGATATCGTGCTGACGGATATCCGCATGCCCTTCCTGGATGGATTCGAGCTGATCCGCCATGCCAAGGCCATGATGCCCTGGCTGAAGATCGTCATCATCAGCGGCTATGGGGACTTCGAGTTCGCCCAGAAGGCCATCAGCCTGGGGGTAGATCAGTACCTGCTCAAGCCCATCCGACCGCCGGAGCTGATGAAGGCCATCGAGGAAATGGGCCGCCGCATTGATTTAGACAAGCAGCAGCGCACCGCCGCCCATGGCTATGACAGCGACGAGGTGCACCATGCCCTGCTGCAGCACTTCATGCAGCAGCTGCTGTATGGGGGGCTGCACACCAGCATCCTGCTTGAACGGGCCCATGCGCTGAAGCTGGATATCGTCCGGCCCTGCTATCAGCTGGTGCTGTTCTCCTTTGGGCCGGAGGATCTGGACTATCGTCTGCTGCAGATCTCCGTGCGCAATCTGATGGAGCGGCTGGAGCTCCCGCTGTATTTCTTCAACGAGGCCAGCCAGCTGACCGTGCTGTGCTACGGCCGCGATCAGGAATCCCTGAGCGAGAGCGTGTACCAGTTTATCGCCATCCTGCGCCATGAGCTGTGGGAACTGTGCCCGTCCATCACCACGGTGGTGGGACATCAGGTGCAGCGGCTGAGCGCTGTGTGCCAGTCCTACCGCACGGCGGCGGATCTGCTGCGGAAGGTATACAGCGTTGCAGCCGGTCAGGTGGTGGACGTGAGCGACGCAGCCCAGATCGCGGCAGAAATGATCGAGCTGGGCGACCCCTTCGGCCCGCAGTTTCAGACGAAGCTCCAGCAGGTGGGCGGCGCTGATGTGCCCGCCTTGGTGGATGGGGTGCTGGGGAGCCCCGAGGGGAGCCGTTTCAACAGCACGCTGATGCGCTACTACGCCCTGATCGACCTGTTGAAGATGACCGTCCAGCAAGCGGTGAAGGCGTCCCCCTCATTGGACTCAAAGGACGTGGCCGCCCGTCTGAGCGAGCAATATAATATCATGACAGCCTCCGGTACCCTGCCTGCCTTCCGGCAAGCTGCGATCGAGCTGCTTCAGCGGGCCGTCACCCTTCGCGAAGAAAACCTCAGTGCGTTGAAATACAGCCACGTCATAAGCAAAGCCGAAAAATACGTGGCTGAGAATTTCTGCGACCCGAACATCTCTCTGATCAGCGTCGCCAAATATGTGGGGCTAAGCGCGGCACATTTCAGCACCGTGTTTTCCCAGACGGTGGGGCGTTCCTTCATCAACTACCTGACCGCCATGCGAATCGAGCGGGCCAAGGAGCTGCTGGCCACCACCAATATGAAGCTGTCCACCATCGCCATGGACATCGGTTACAACGAACCCAACTACTTCAGTCACGTCTTCCGCAAGCTGGAGGGCATCACCCCCAAGGAATACCGCAACCGCACCCAGGGCGATCAGTAGCCCCGGCTGTCGATGAGCTCCCGGGTGAGGCCGTCGGAGGAAAAGGCAGTCTCCTCCACAAAGGTGAAGCGCGGCGGGGTCTCTCCCCGTTCGAGCTGTTCGATCACCGCGCGGACACGGGGGCCGTGCAGCGGATTGCATTCCACGTCGTAGCTGATCTCTCCCGCCGCGACCATTTCCAGGGCCTTGCGGTTCGCATCGAAGGACACGATGGTCACGTCCTTGCCGGGGGTGAGGCCGGCGTTCTTCAGCGCGTCGATGGCCCCATAGGCCATGTTGTCATTCTCGGCAAAAATCACATTGAATCCGATTCCCTGGGCCAGGTAAGCTTCGACTGTTGTTTCAGTTTCCAAGGGAAGTTCTTTCACTTCCTCGCCATCAACAGGCACAGGGAAGTTGAACACAATCTTCCTTATCCAGCTTCCGTCTTTCCTTTTCTCCGGGAACATCTCAATTCGCTCGATAAAGGCTTTCATAAACTCTTTCTGTTCCGCTTCTGTTGCGGAATGGTAGACTTCATCAAATGCCAGTAAGAGCCGATAGATATTGTCACCGGAGATTTTCTCCTGCTGAATGCTGCGGATTTGACTTTGCAATTCGCCAATCTGAACTTCGATTTCTTCTATCGTATCATACTGCTCATCATAGCGGCGCTGCAAGTCCAAAATCTTTCTGT
>JBGUSK010000052.1:0-14400 GCA_045132495.1 Christensenellales bacterium
TGCGATATCCCCAAAAGAACGATGATGTGGCGGATCTGCAGACCGCTCTCAAGCAGCTGGGATTTTATACGAAGAGCATCGACGGTTCCTATGGCACGGGCACCAAAAGCGCGGTGCGGGCCTTTCAGAAGGCACATGGCCTTTCTGTGGACGGTGTGGCAGGCCCCAAAACGCTGGCCAAGCTGGAGGAACTCACCGGCATAGAGATCGGCGGTGAAACCTCTTCCGGCGGTGCGGAAGAAGAAGACAAACCCGTGACTGGCAGCGGACTTTTCGGCGGTGTGTATACCACCATTGAGTACGGCGATAAGGATGCACGGGTGAAGACGCTCCAGCAGGCGCTGAAGGCGCTGGGCTTTGATATCAGCAAGGTGGATGGCAGCTTCGGCAGCGATACGGATGCCGCGGTGAAGGCATTCCAGAAGCTGCACGGTCTCACTGTGGACGGCAAGGCTGGCAAGAAGACCCTGCAGAAGCTGGAATCTTACTTTGATGCAGCTGGAAATCTCATCAGTGGGCCCATTGTGACCAATCCTCCTGCAGATGAGGAAGAGGATGAGCCTGTTGATCCTGACTACGATGTGCCTGACCGTACCCTGCGCTATGGCATGACCGGCTCGGATGTGGAATACACCCAGCAGCGGCTTTATACCCTGCGCTACTATACCGGTGCGCGGGACGGCAAGTTTGGCTCCGGCATGCTGGCGGCAGTCAAGGCCTTCCAGAAAAAGAATGGCCTGACGTCCGATGGCGTGGTCGGCCCGGCAACCATCCGTGTGCTTTTTTCTGCCGACGCATTAGCGGCGGATGATGAGAAGCAGGATGAAGTGACCAAGGAGCCTACGCCCACCCCGACGCCCACCCCCACGCCTACCCCTGGCGCAACACCCTCCCGGACGCTGCGCTATGGCACCTCCGGCGAGGATGTGAAACTCCTGCAAAGCCGCCTGATCGAGCTGGGCTATATGGCAGGCATCCCCTCCGGCAGCTTTGGAACCACAACCCAGTCGGCAGTCAAAGCCTTCCAGAAAGCAAATGGTCTGACGGTGGACGGTGTGGCCGGCAGCAAGACCTACAAGAAGCTCTTCTCCTCCAGTGCGATCGGCGCGGACGGCAGCGATGATGCTACGCCCACCCCGACGCCTACGCCTACTCCCACGCCCACACCAACGCCCAAGCCCGAAGCGACGCCCTCCCGGACGCTGCGATATGGTTACACCGGCGAGGATGTGGCGCTCCTGCAGAACCGCCTGATCGAGCTGGGTTACCTCAGCGGCAAGGCGGATGGCACCTATGGCAGTGCGACTCTGACGGCAGTCAAGGCCTTCCAGAAGGCCCATGGTCTGACCGTGGATGGCGTTGCGGGAACCAAAACCTATAAGAAGCTTTTCTCTGACAGTGCTCTGGAGGCTTTCCCTGAGGAGAACGAGGAGATTCCCAGCCGCACCCTGACCGTTGGCGATTCCGGCGATGATGTGAAATCTGTTCAGCGTCGGCTGAAAGCGCTGGGCTACTACAATGGTTCGGCGGATGGTGTGTACGGCAGCAGCACGGCGGCGGCTATGAAAGCTTTCCAGCAGATGAATATGCTGACCGCCACCGGCGACGGCAATATGGCGACCTACGCCCGCCTGTACTCCGACGATGCGATCACCTCCTCTGGTGTGAAGGAGGGGGAGAGCAGCGGCTCCTACGTCACTCTGCGCAGCGGCGCGACCGGTTCTGCCGTTATCCGCCTGCAGCAGATGCTGGCAAATTATGATTATGACGTACAGGTCACCGGCACCTATGATAAGCAGACCATGCAGGCTGTGCGTTCCTTCCAGGTCATCAATGGGCTTTCGGTGGACGGCGTGGCAGGCAAGAATACCCAGTCGAAGCTGTATTCCGGCTCCTGCAAGGCGTTCCCCACCGGCCCCAGCGGCGCGATCTACGGCTCCATGGGCTATGTGGCTGCGCCTGCCAAGTCCCAGATCAAGCTTCTGCACTGGGTGGATGATATCAAGGACAGCGTCGCCTATGGTCAGGCGTTGCTTGCGTATGATCCGGAAACGGGGATCAGCTGGTCGCTGACGATCATTGCCCGCGGACGTCACTGTGACGTGGAACCCTCTACCGCAGCCGATACGGCGGCCATGATGGCGGCTTTCGGCTACAAGGAATACTGGACGCCCGTCAAGCCGGTGTATGTCCGTCTGCCCGATGGACGCTGGACGGTGGCAACGACCCACAACGTTGCCCATGGCATCAATCCCATTCCGGATAATGATTTTGAGGGCCAGAACTGCGTGCACTTCCTGCGCGACATGTCCGAGGCGGAGAAGAACGATCCCGACTACGGCGTAACCAACCAGAAGGGCCTGCGGGAGTTCTGGAAGAGTCTCACCGGCCAGACCATTCCATATAAGTGAACCAATGTCGCCCTGCAGTGATGCGGGGCGACTTTTTCGTGTGAAAACCTGCAAAAAAAGTGCATTGTGTCATGGAAAAGTACTTGACACCTGTGTATGGCTGTAGTATAATGACGTGGTGTCAATGGATACCCCTTGACAGGAGGTGAGCGCCATGGCGGAAGAACGGATCGCAGACGAGGTCAGCCGGAAAATTGAGCTGGCGTGGCTGACGGCCTTCTACGGCGGGCTGCTGACTGATAAGCAGCGTCAGGTGCTGACGCTCCACTGCGAGGAAGATCTCTCCCTGGCGGAAATCGCCCAGGAGGCAGGAATCAGCCGTCAGGGCGTGCATGATATGCTCACCCGCGCGGCCCAGCGCCTCTTCGATATGGAGGACAAGCTTGGCATGGCAGCGCGCTTCCGCAACATGGAGGACGGCCTGGAAAGGTGTCGGAATCTCCTGAAGGAAAAGCGCTACGATGAAGCCGAGGGCGTGATCGACACGCTCATCCGGTTCGATCAGGAGGAAAACAATGGCCTTTGAGGGCTTGACAGAGAAGCTGCAGGGCGCATTGCGCAAGCTGAGCAGCAAGGGTAAGCTGACGGAGCAGAGCGTCAAGGAGGGCATGCGCGAGGTTCGCATGGCGCTGCTTGAGGCCGACGTCAACTACGCCGTCGCCAAGGATTTCATCAAGAAGGTCACCGACCGCTGCATCGGTCAGGAGATCACCGGCAGCCTGACGGCTTCCCAGCAGGTCATTTCCATCGTCCGCGACGAGATGACCCAGCTCATGGGCGGCACAAACGCCAAGCTGACCTGGTCCTCCAGCCCGCTGACGGTGTACATGCTCTGCGGTCTGCAGGGCGCTGGTAAGACCACCATGGCCGCCAAGCTCGCCGGCTGGCTGGTCAAGCAGGGCAAGAAGCCCATGCTCGCCGCCTGTGACATCTACCGCCCTGCCGCTATCAAACAGCTGCAGGTGGTTGGTGAGCAGGTGAAGGTGCCGGTTTACGAGCACGGCACCCAGGATCCTGTCCAGACGGCAAAGGAAGCCGTAGAGCGTGCCCGTTACCTGGGCCGTGATGTGCTGATCATCGATACTGCCGGTCGTCTGCAGATCGACGAAGTGCTGATGGATGAGCTTGTCCGCATCAAGGATGCCATCAAGCCCCAGGAAATCCTGCTGGTGATCGACGCAATGATCGGTCAGGAGTCCGTCAACGTCGCCAAGGCTTTCAACGAGAAGCTCGAGGTGGACGGCGTCATTCTTACCAAGCTGGATGGCGATACCCGTGGCGGCGCGGCGCTGTCCGTGCGCGCGGTGACCGGCAAACCCATCAAGTTCTCCGGTATCGGCGAAAAGCTCAGTGAGATCGAGCCCTTCCACCCCGACCGCATGGCCAGCCGAATCCTCGGCATGGGCGACGTGCTGACCCTGATCGACAAGGCTGCTGAGGCTTTCGATGAGCAGGAAGCCGACAAGCTTGCCAAGAAGGCCCGCAATGCGGATCTGACCCTGGAGGACTTCCTGGATCAGATGCAGTCCATGAAGAAAATGGGCGGCATCAAATCCATGCTGGAGATGCTTCCCGGCATGAGCGGCAAGGACATCGACGTGGACGAGAACGCCATGAAGAAGCCTGAAGCCATCATCCGCTCCATGACGCCCCGTGAGCGCCGCAATCCCAGCGTGCTCAACGCCAGCCGCCGCAAGCGCATCGCCGCCGGCTCCGGCACCACCGTGCAGGACGTCAACCAGCTCATCCGCCAGTTTGAACAGGCCAAGGAAATGATGAAGCGCATGACCTCCCAGATGAAGGGCGGCCGCGGCGCTCGCATGATGCGCCGGTTCCCCGGTATGAAGTAAGCGGGGCTGCCCCCGCGGGCAACTCGCGATTGAGTTGACTGCTTCGCCACAGACCTACCGCGTGTAGGTTGGGTCTGGATTCAGCGTAGTCTTCCGCGCCCTCATGGCGCGGGCTGCAAGCTTGACTTCGGTCAGGCAAAAGGGACACGAGTCCCAAATAACTTTGAGTGGGTCATATAACAAAGCGTATATGATTTCCATATAGATCAACTCACAAGATTTTGAGGAGGAACACAAAAATGTCTGTTAAGATTCGTCTCAAGCGCATGGGTATGAAGAAGAAGCCTTTCTACCGCGTTGTCGTCGCTGACGTCGCCAGCCCCCGCGATGGCCGCTTCATCGAGGAGATCGGCTACTACAATCCCATGACCCAGCCCGCTGACATCAAGGTTGATGGCGAGCGCGCCAAGTACTGGATCGCCTGCGGCGCTCAGCCCACCGATACCGTTCGCGTTCTGCTGAAGAAGACCGGCGTCATCGAAAAGTAAGGAGACTCCGTCTCGTTTCTTTTCGACATGTGCATGGCACCAAGGGAGTACTATGCCCATGTTGACCGCCAGTCGGCAGAAAGGAACCCTACCATGAAGGAATTGCTCACTTTTGTGGCGAAGTCCCTGGTGGATCATCCCGACCAGGTCGTCGTCCGTGAGACCGAGGCCGATGCCATCATCCTGGAGCTCAGCGTTGCTGACGAGGATATGGGCAAGGTCATCGGCAAGCAGGGTCGCATTGCCAAGGCCATCCGCACGGTGATCAAGGCTGCGACGGCGAAGAACAGCAAGCCTGTTTACGTCGAGATCGTCGAGGACGACAAGTAAGCTACATTTACACATAAGGGGCGCGGGAAAGATGATTTCCTGTGCCCTTTTTCCAAGATTGCTGCCCGATGATTCGGGCGAGCAATGCTCGCCCCTACGGATTGTTGCGTTTGTAGAGGCGACCATTGGTCGCCCGCGTGTATAGAACGCAAAAGGAGAAACCACATGATCGAATATCTGATGATCGGCGAAGTCCTCAAGCCCCAGGGCATCAAGGGCGAAGTCAAGATCAAGCCCTATGCTGCCAACCACGATGATTTCCGCCGCTGGAAGACCCTCTATGTCAAGCAGGGCGAGAGCTACCAGCCCGTGAAGGTGAAGTGCAACCGCATCCATGATGGCTTTGTGTACGCTATGCTGGGTGAGTGCGCCTCCATGGAGGATGCGGAGAAGTTCCGCGCGGTGCAGCTGTATGTGGATCGTGCCCATGCCAACCAGCTGGAGGAGGACGAGGTGTATATCTCCGACCTCATTGGATGCGAAGGCATCGACGAAGAGGGCAAGTCCATCGGCGAGTTGGTAGATGTGCTCCAGCATGGCGTGGTTGACGTGTATGTCTTCAAGGCGAAGGGCAAGTCCGTGATGGCGCCGGCGTTGAAGGCCGTGTTCCCCACAGTGGATGTGGCGAATAAGCACATCTCTGTCGTCCGCGAGAAGCTGAACGAAGTCGCCGTTTGGGAGGATTAACGGATGAAGATCACCATCCTGACTATCTTCCCGGAGATGTTTGAGAGCGTGCTGAATTCATCCATTCTGGGCCGCGCACGGGAGCAGGGGCTGATCGAGGTGGAATGCGTCGACATCCGTCCCTTCTCTGATCGCAAGCACAAGAACACCGACGATTACCCCTTCGGCGGCGGCGCGGGCATGGTGATGCTTGCCCAGCCGATTATGGATGCGATGGCCAGCGTCACCGGGGAGAATTTCTCCGGCAAACGCATTTATATGGGCCCCCGTGGTACGACGCTGACCACCGCCAAGGCCCGTGAGCTGGCCAGGGAGGAGCACCTGGTGCTGCTTTGCGGCCACTATGAGGGCGTTGACCAGCGCGCGCTGGACAGTTGCATCGACGAGGAAATCTCCATTGGGGACTACATCCTTACCGGCGGTGAGTTGGCGGCAATGGTGCTGACGGACGCGGTGTCCCGGTTTATTCCCGGTGTGCTGGGGTCGGGGGAGTCTGCCGAGGAGGAAAGCTTCTCTGACGGGCTGCTGGAATACCCGCAGTACACCCGTCCCCGCGTGTTGAACGGCATGGAAGTGCCGGAAATCCTGCTGTCCGGCGACCATGCAAAGATCAAGGCTTGGCGGCGGCAGGAATCCTTACGTGCGACGAAGAAATTCCGCCCTGACCTGCTGGAAAAGGCGGAACTGACCCCCAAGGAAAAGAAACTGCTGGAGGAACTGTGATGTTTTTGCGCAAGCTGGTCGTGGTTGTACTCCCGCTGCTGATGGCGGCGCTGCTGTGCCTGCTGCTGCCGCTGATGGACGGCATTCCCTTCTGGACGGAGGTGTTCAAGGGGCTGACGCTGGGCGTGGCGCTGGCGTTGATTCTGCCCCTGTGCGGCGCGGTGAAGAAGCGCGAGCCCTTTTCCGGGCTGCTGTGGGCGCCGCTGACGGCCCTGATCGTTGCCGTGCTGAGTCAGTACCTGGCGGTCATCGGCATTGAAATCCCGGTACTGTACATGCTGCGTACCGGCGATGGAAATGTCATCCTGGTGGAATGCGCGTTCATCGGCTTCCTGACGGTACAGTTGATCAGAACCCGCAAGTGACGGGAAGATTTTCCTGTGCTGATTCGTTATATCAGCAGGGGAGAATCCCTCAAAGGAGGAATGACGATGAAGAAATGGATGATGCTGATCCTTTCGCTGATGCTCTGTCTGCCTGTGGTGGCGGAGGAAAAACCGGCCATCCCGGTGGAGATCGTTGCACAGCGCGTGCAGAATCAAATCCAGGTCGGCCTGAGCGAAGCCATCGCCAAGGCCCATGCGGAGATCCAGGCGCTGCCGGAACAATACCAGACCCGCGCCGAAGTCGTCCGCATGAGCGATGGCAGCTATCGCTGGATCGTCACGGTGTTTGACCTGGTGACCCTGACCGATGGCTGGTGCATGGAGCTGGATGCGACGACCGGCGCTGTCCTCACGCAGGAAACAGCGGAGTCGGGCTTCTTTACCCATGCCTATGCCAATTGGACGGCTCAGAAGGGCATGCATGAGCTGTGGTCGATGGCGGACAAGCAGCTCTATGATGCGCTGTACGCCGTGCAGCCCAGCTATGGCCTGCCGATGAGTACTGATATGTCCGCTGAAAAAGCGCTGAATCGCGCGCTGTTTGTGCTGGGGCTGACCAGTGCTGATGGTTATGAAGTCGGCTATGGCTTTCTTACGGGCGGCGAAGGCTACAACGGTGTGTGGGAAATCTGCCTGGTAAAGGATGGCGCGGCAGCCTATCGTGTGAATCTTGACGCCGTCAACGGCGAAGTATACTACATGGAACCTGATGAAGCGGGGAATGGCTGAGGGGCATCGCCCCTTTTCCTCCTGTGAAGATCCAAAACGGAAAGGGAACTCAATGAAGCAAGAAGTTCATGGCAATCTGACTGGCATCCGCGACAGCGTGATCGACGCACTGGCGAGCCTGTACAATTATGAGGTGGAGGACGGCGATTTCCTCCCCCGGGAGCTGATGCAGTTCCTGGCGAAGTTCACCGGCGCGCTCAACCGCGAGATCGCCGTGTACATCACCCGCGACGGCGAGATCGTCGATGTGTCCGTGGGTACGGATCGCGATGTGGAGCTGCGGGATTATCGCCTGCGCCGCAACGCCCAGCGTCTCAGCTGCGTGCGCTGCGTTCACACCCATCCCAATGGCGACGGCCGCCTGTCAGACGTGGATCTCTCCGCCCTGCGTTCCTTCCGCTATGACGCGATGGTGGCTATCGGCTGTCTGAAGGGCGAGCCGACCTTCGTGCAGGCATCCTTCCTGGGCGAAAAGCAGAACATCCTCATGGATGAGCCTGTCCGCTGGTACAAGGTGCCGGACGCGGAGTGGAACCGTCAAATTGAGGAAAGCGACCGCATCGTTGGCTGGGAGGACGAGCAGAAGAACCCGAACGCCAAGGAGCGCGCCGTACTCATGGGCATTGAGAACGAGGAAAGCCTTCAGGAGCTGGCCCGGCTGGCAGATACCGCTGGTGCAGAGGTCGTAGGCATGTTCCTGCAAAAGCGCGACAAGCCCGACACTGCCCTTTTCATCGGCAAAGGCCGCGCGGACGAGCTGGTTCGCCAGGCGCAGGCCCTTGAGGCGGATATGGTCATCTTTGACGAGGAGCTGACCGGCATCCAGGTGCGCAACCTGGAGGACATGCTGCGCGTAAAGGTCGTTGACCGCACGACGCTGATCCTGGACATCTTCGCCCAGCGCGCGTCCAGTGCTGAAGGTAAGCTGCAGGTTGAGCTGGCTCAGCTGCAGTATCAGTCCACGCGGCTGATCGGCCAGGGCCTGGTGCTGTCCAGGCTGGCGGGCGGCATCGGCACCCGCGGCCCCGGTGAATCCAAGCTGGAGATGAACCGCCGCCGCATCCGCGAGCGCATGACGGAGCTCCGCCGTCGCCTTGAAACGGTGGAAAAGCAGCGCGAGCTTCGCCGTAAGAGTCGCGAGAAAAACGAGATCCCTGTGGTTGCCCTGGTGGGGTACACCAACGCGGGAAAGTCCACGCTGCTGAACAAGATGACCGGCAGCGATGTGTATGTGCAGGATCAGCTCTTCGCGACGCTGGATGCGGTCAGCCGCCGTATCGAAACGGCCGAGCACACGCCTTTCCTGCTGGTGGACACGGTCGGCTTCATCCGCAAGCTGCCCCACGCGCTGGTGAGCGCCTTCCGCTCCACGCTGGACGAGGCGGCGCTCGCGGACGTGCTGCTGATCGTGAACGACGGCGCGTCCTCCGAAATGTACAAGCAGCATGACACGGTGATGCAGGTGCTTTCCGAGCTGGGCGCAACCGAACAGCCCCGCATTGAGGTCGTCAACAAGTGCGATCTGGGCAATGTGGAGCCGACCTTCCCCGGCGCGGTGATGGTTTCTGCCAAAACCGGCGAAGGCTTGGAGGAACTTCAGCGCCGAATTGCTGATGAATTGCAGAAGTCCTATGCTCCGGTGACGTTCGTGATCCCCTTCAGCCAGTATGGTCTGGTGAGTTCAATACGCCCCTTGGGCCGGGTGGTGAACGAAGCCTACACTGACGAGGGCACCGAGCTGACCATCGTCATTGGCAATGCGGATCGTGACCGGCTGGTGGCGAAGTACGGCAAACAAATTATTAAACCATAATAAAATGCCGCCTGACAAGGGCGGCTTTGTTTTGTGTTATCTGAAATTCAGCTGAAGCTTTGCAAACAGATCCTCCAGCACAAAGTGGCTGTTGATTGTGTGGTACACACGTATTTTTCGCTCAGGCAGTTCCTCCACATAATTCGTCTCCGCGTCGATGAGCCAGGCGTTCTCCCACTGGGAACGTCCCGCACAGTCGTCGATCACCACGGCTACGCTGGGGTTGTCGCCCAGTGACCAGCTTTCGCCAGCCGTCCAACCGGCATAAGGGCCGTTATTGTACTCATCCATCTGGCGCAGGAGGTATTCGCCCACCTCGCCGCAGGGCGCGAGCTTCTGCTGAAGCATCGTGAGGCTCGTGCGGACGAAGGCATACCCGCTGAAGGGCACTTGCCAAAGCTCCGTATTTGTGTCCCGGAGGATGTAGTTGATCGCCTCCGGGTCATTGCCCCAGTTGAACTCCCGAAGTGCAACGTGATGCTCGCGGTAACCGCGCCCGCCGATGGTGACGATGGTCAGCTTATCCGCGATATCGGGTGCGGCTTTGATGGCGTCAGCAGTGGTGGTCATTGCGCCCATGCAGAGCACAAAGAGCTTGCGGGGATCGTCCTTGCGGGCCTCATCAATGATGAATTGCGTGCCTTCGCTGAGTTGTCCGTTCGTGGGCCAGACCTGGCCGTGCAGCACCGGTATATCCGACTTCATCAGCGCAAGGAGCTTCGTCGCAGCAGCGAAGCTCTTTTCCATTGAGCCCTTGGACATGAAATGTTCAGCGACAACGGCCTTCACATCCAGCTTGGGGGAGAGCAGGGCGTGGGCGATGGCGAAGGGATCATCTGCTTCGCAGGCCGTGTCAGAGGAGACAATGACGCGCACACGCTTGTATTCGGGGGTGGTGAAATGGTACTTCATAGCTTCCTCCATGTACAGAAAATCCCCGGCAGGATTGCTACCAGGGCGGAAAGGGTAATGTCAGGGCTCCATCGCTGCAGAGTCAGGTTCTGGCGTGGGCGTGGTGAAGATCTCCAGGTGTTGGTAATTGTCCTGGGAGAAATAGCCCTCATACTCCACGTCCTCAGTGGGCGGGGCAGGCGTTGCATCGGCGGTGGAAAGGATTCCGCCTGCGCTGCCGGGGCGGGCAAAGATCAGCGTCATCTGCAGCCAATGCTTGCCGTCGCCGTATTGATTGGGATAATAGGCGAAATAGGCCCGGGGCTGATCTCCCTGCAGCTCATTCACTGGTTCCTCAAAGGAGTGGGTCATGGCATTTTGCGGGTCGGTCTGCTTTGCGGCAAGATCCTTGCGCAGAATGTCTGCATAACCGGCGGTCAGCTTCTGCGCGCTTTCCAGCGATATCGCGGAGGAGGATGCGGAAAGGCAGGCGGCGGCGATCTTCTCAAACCTGTCAGGATCGCAGATCCGCAGGGTCAGCGAATGCAGTCCGCCGTCACCCAGCAAAAACTGCATCTCTGTGGCTTCAGCGGTTTCATCGCCGTCCATGCCGAGGCTCGCAAAGGCAGGATACAGCTCATACTGCATGTCGATCACGCCCGCACGCATCTGGGCGAGGGTCAGGTTCACCGTATCCACATAATTTCGCAGCGCCGCCTGGCCGCTGGTAAGGGCGGCGGGCCATTCAAGCTCTGCCATGGCAGAGGTCATCATCAGCAGGCATAGCAGCAGGGCTGCAAGCTTTTTCATCGGGACACCTCTATTCGGGGATTACTGCTTGGCTTCGCGCAGCTCAAGGAACTTCGCGATCAGTTCCACTGCGCCTTCCACGCCCAGCACGCCGGTATCGACAACCAGGTCGTAGTTTTCTACGTCACCCCAGGTGGCGGTGGCGTAGTAGTTGTAGTAGCTGGCGCGCTGCTTGTCGGCCTTACGGATGCGCTCTTCAGCCTTGTCTTCCTCAATACCGTAGTACTTCACTGCGCGGTCGATCTTGCTGGGCATATCCGCCTTGACGAAGATGGACACAGCATCGGGATTCTCGCGCAGCACATAGTCAGCGCAGCGGCCGACGATCACGCAGCTGCCTTCGCTGGCAATGCGGCGGATGGCGTCAAACTGGGCAAGGAAGATCTTGTGGTTCAGCGGCATGTCCATATAGAAGGAACCGCTGGACATATGGTGCTGCATGCCGGTAACGAGGCTGAACAGCAGGGAGCGGGTAGGCTTTTCGTCATGCTCCTCAAAGATCTCCTCGCAGATGCCGGAGTTTTTCGCGGCCTCGGAAAGCAGCTCCTTGTCATAGAAGGGGATGCTCAGCTTTTCAGCCAGCAGGCGGCCCACATAGCGTCCGCCGGAACCAAACTGACGGCCAATGGTGATAACGATATTCTTGCTCATAACATACCTCCTGAACAAAGCCGCACACAGCGGCGTTCCATCTGTCTACAGTATAGCACAGATGCAGGGCTTTGCGCAATCCTTTTCTTTTGCGGATGGCGAAAATGGTTGCAAGCCAGGCCTGATGCATCAGGCAATATTGTATACTTTCATAAATGGGATAAATTTCGTCAGCCGGGCCATTGACATTGGAACGGGCTTTTGTTAAAATCATTGATAACCCTAAACAATACTTCAGGATTTGTGGAGGAGGATCATTCTCATGCTTCAGAAGGTTGTGCGCGAAGGTCTCACTTTTGACGATGTGCTGCTGGTACCCGCCCGCAGCGAGGTTCTGCCCAAGGATGTGGATCTGTCCACCCAGCTGACCCCCAAGATCAAGCTGAACATCCCGCTGATGTCCGCTGCCATGGATACCGTCACCGATTCCCGCATGGCCATCGCCATGGCCCGTGAAGGCGGCCTGGGTATTATCCACAAGAATATGTCCATCGCCGATCAGGCTGCGCATGTCGATAAGGTCAAGCGCTCCGAGCATGGCGTCATCACTGATCCCTTCTTCCTCTCTCCCAATCACCTGATTCAGGACGCGGAGAACCTCATGGCCCGTTACCGCATTTCCGGCGTGCCGATCTGCGAGGACGGCAAGCTGGTGGGTATCCTGACCAACCGCGATCTGCGCTTCGTCACGGATTACAACCGCCCCATCCATGAGTTCATGACCAGCAAGAACCTGATCACCGCACCCGTTGGCACCTCCCTGGAGGAAGCCAAGATGATCCTGGCCAAGCACCGCATCGAGAAGCTGCCGATCGTGGACGAAAATGGTGTGCTGCGCGGTCTGATCACCATCAAGGACATTGAGAAGTCCACCAAGTACCCCAACTCCGCCAAGGATTCCAACGGCCGTCTGCTGTGCGGCGCGGCTGTCGGCGTGACGGGCGATGTGTTCGACCGTATCGACGCGCTGGTGGACGCCAAGGTTGACGTCATCTCCATCGACACCGCCCATGGCCACTCCGTCGGCGTGCTCAAGCAGGTCGAGGCCATCCGCAACCGTTATCCCAACATCCAGCTGTTCGCCGGCAATGTGGCCACCGCTGGCGCCACCCATGACCTGATTGCCGCTGGCGTTGACTGCGTCAAGGTCGGCATCGGCCCCGGCTCCATCTGCACCACCCGCGTGGTGGCTGGTATCGGCGTGCCTCAGGTGACTGCTGTGGCGGATTGCGCGGAGGAGGCTGACAAGCACGGCATCCGCGTGATCGCGGACGGCGGCATCAAGTATTCCGGCGACATTGTCAAGGCCCTTGCGGCTGGCGGCAGCGCCGTGATGCTGGGCTCCATGCTGGCTGGCACCGAGGAAGCTCCCGGCGCGACCGAGATCTACCAGGGCCGTCAGTTCAAGGTCTACCGCGGTATGGGCTCCCTGGCTGCGATGGAGGCTGGCTCCAAGGATCGTTACTTCCAGGCTGAGTCCAAGAAGTTCGTGCCCGAAGGCGTCGAGGGCCGCGTGCCCTTCAAGGGTGCTCTGTCCGAGACCATCTTCCAGATGATCGGCGGCCTGCGCGCTGGCATGGGCTACTGCGGCGCGCCCACCATCGACTACCTGCGTCAGAACGCCGAGTTCATCAAGATCACCGGCGCAGGCCTGGCGGAGAGTCATCCCCATGACATCTCCATCACCAAGGAAGCCCCCAACTACTCCCGTAATTCCTGAGAATAAGCCAAGGCTCCGGTTCCATTGGAACCGGAGCCTTTTGTGTGTCCAGATCAGTCGATGCTCAGCTGAAACCCTCCCTTGATCAGATAAAACGCCGCATGACCATCCACGATCACTGCGTCGTGCAGCACATCGAAGGTCGCGAGGGAGACGGTGTGCACAGTGCCGTCCACATCGGTGAAGGTGTATTCGGTGTGGGGCGCAGGGAGGTCAGCAGGTGAGGGGAGCCTGCCGGAGACAGAAACCAGCGCCAGGGCGTTGTAGGCTGCTTCAAAAGCGGCATAGTCAATGGGTTCACCATTACGGGTGACGGTTACATCGCAGACAGGATTGCCGTCCTCATCGGTGATAAGCTGATTGTTGGCGGCCACTTTCTCGGTGCGTCGGAGGATATATTCTGTGACCGTTTCCCCTTCGCGAATGGAAAGCGCTGCCAGATTGCCAAGCGCGGTCAGGACAGGATAGCGGCTCATGGTGCTTTCTACGTCATAATCCAGAAACAGTCCCACGCTGAAGTGGCTGGAAAGGTAAATGCCGTCTCCACAACGGACGTAATCCACCAGATCGGTCTTTTCTCCGCCGATGACAAAGGTGACGGTGCTTTCCGGGAAGTCAACCGCCTGGGCCGCACCATCCGCGCTGTTCACCGCAATGGTGCCTGCATCGTGATGCAGCTCAATGGTCAGGCGGGGGGCGTCAAAGCCGTATCGCCGGAGGTTGTCCTCCGTGGCGGGGGCCACGTAGGCAGAAAGGCGAAGATTGGCGGCGCTGGTCAGCAGCTGTTCCATCGCAGCAGCGTCGGCGGGGTAGGTGAAGGGCGCCGTGATACGCCACTTGTCGGCGGCGTCTGCATCAGTGATGTGCCCGTCCAGCGTCCACTGGCTGACGCGATCCCCCTGGGTCAGGGT
>JBGUSK010000053.1:0-54287 GCA_045132495.1 Christensenellales bacterium
CCAGCAGCTGCACAGTGATCTTCTCAGGGCGGATGCCGTCCTGTTTGTTGTTATCCACCCACTTCTTCTCCACGGACACAGAGGTATCCTCGGTTTCGTGGGTGTTCGTGATCAGGTAGCCGGTCTTCGCGTCACCGGTGATCTCGCCGGTGTAGCCCTCGACCGCTTCTTCCTGCACGGTGTAGGTAATTTCTGTGCCGTTCGCCTTCTTCGGCAGGTCTGCCCAGGTGTGCTTCCACTCGTTGGCTTCGCTCAGCTCCACAGGTTCGCCGGACGCAGTGCCATCAGCCAGCAGCTGCACGGTAATCTTCGCCGGACGGATGCCGTCCTGGTTGTTGTTGTCAACCCACTTCTTCTCCACGGACACAGAGGTATCATCGGTCTCGTGGGTGTTCGTGATCAGGTAGCCGGTCTCCGCGTCACCGGTTATTTCGCCGGTGTAGCCCTCGACTGCTTCTTCCTCAACCGTGTACGCGATCTCTGTGCCGCCCGCCTTCTTCGGCAAGTTAGCCCAGGTGTGCTTCCACTCGTTGGCTTCGCTCAGCTCCACAGGTTCGCCGGACGCAGTGCCGTCGGCCAGCAGCTGCACGATGATCTTCTCAGGACGGATGCCGTCCTGGTCGTTGTTATCCACCCACTTCTTCTCCACGGACACAGAGGTATCCTCGGTTTCGTGGGTGTTCGTGATCAGGTAGCCGGTCTTCGCGTCACCGGTGATCTCGCCGGTGTAGCCCTTAATCTCGCCCAGTTCTTCAATGGTATACTTAATTTCCTTCTGGGTGCCTGCCACATGCTTGGGCAAATCCTCAAACTTATAAGTCCACTCATTTCCCTTGCCGGTCAGTTCAACGGGGGCGCCATAAGGATCACCATCGGCCAGCAGCTGGACAGTGATCTTCTCAGGACGGATGCCGTCCTGGTCGTCGTTGTCAACCCAAATCTTGGTGACCTCAATGTCAACGTATTCAACCTTGACCTTTGCATTGATGAAGCTGAACAGATCGCTGAGCTCAACCGCGTTGTTGGCGCCTGAATTCTCGTTGAAGACCATTTTGGCCTCGCCGAAGGAATCCGAACCTGCCTCCCGTTTTGCCAGCTTGACCTCATCAATCCGATAGAAGGTCACGACCTTCGGTTCAGCTATGATGTCGTGCTTGTGTCCATCGGAAGTATCCACAACCGTAACGACATCCCGCCTGACCTTGACCGTCATGCGGTAAAGCGCTTCATCGAAGGAAACACCTTCCATATTGCCTGGCATTTCGCCGATCAGGTAATCGAAAGAACCATCGTCTGCAAAGGGAATACGATGGGCAAACTCAACCAGACCATCAGCATTATTGGTACCAGTGGTCATGAAAGGCATGCCATACTTCTCTACATCCAGATCGGTAAAGTACATTTCGTTGGGCTGACCGTTTCCATCTATATCCTGGATCAGGTAGAAGCCGAACTGACCTGCCTTCAGGTCGAAGCCTTCAGCGATCTTCTTGCCGAAAACCGCCAGACGATCACCGATGGTGGCATGGTGTTCACGGCCGATGACCAGATAACCATTACACAGAACGCCGCCGCCATGGGTGTAGGATTCGTTGCCGGACACGAAGACCTTTGCCACTTTCAGAGCGTTGTTTCTGTCCGCCTGGCTGGAATGGCTGGTCAGGCCGGTGATGGACACGCCGATAATGACGTCATCCTTGTCGATCGTATCTCGATAGATCGGCATACCGTCAACGGTGCCGCTCCAGTTTGCCGTGCCATTGCCCAGCATACCGCCGCAGATATAGCTGGACAGCGCGCAGAAGTAATCCTGATAGTGAGCGCCATCATCACGGTTGAAGACAGGGTCATTGAAGGCATAGACACGGTCAACGTCCTTGGTGGATTCGGAGCCGGACACATTCTTGCCCAGCGCGGTATTCTCGAAGATCGCGGTACTATGGGCAATGTTGTCGCTGGTATCGTGGGTATCGATTCGGCCGGTGGAGCAGCCTGCAACACCGCCGCCGTAGCCGCCTGCTTCATTGTTGATGACGAACACGGACTCCATATCCATGTAGCCGTAGTCGCTGATGAAGATGCCGCCGCCGCCCCAATGCTGTTTGGTCGCAGTCTCGTTGTTGGTGATATAGCCGCCGGTGATCTTGCCATAGCCGCTGTGGTTGACAACGATGCCGCCGCCCTCATACGTGGTAGCGAGGTTTCCGGCCACGATGCCGCCATTCATTTGCACAGCACCGCCGTCGTTCCACTCGTTATTGATCATCGTTTTGATGCCGCCGCCGCCAATAGCTTTGTTTGCTGTAATATAGCCGCCGTTGATCGTCAGATCACCCAATACAGCAATACCGCCGCCGCCAGTCCAGCCGGGATCGCCGTTCTTCGCCTCACACCAGTTGTTGGTGACATAGCCGCCATTCATTTCCATCTTGGCATTGCCATGGATAAAGATAGCGCCGCCGCTGGTGCCGTATTCATTCTTCTTATCGCTACTGGCATACCCATTGCTGGGTTCACCCTCGGTGTGGTTGCCGGTGAAAACAACGCCGTGGACATCATTTTCCCAGATATTTCCATCCTGTCGACGTTCTTTAATGGTCAGCTTGCCGCTATTCATGTAGACAGCACCGCCGTCGCCTGCACTGTTGTTGGCAAAGATGGTATCGCCGGACAGGGTGACATTGCCGTTGGCGAAGATCGCGCGGTTCTTGGAGCCGAAATACCCACCGCCAGTGATTTCCAGTTCGCCGTTGTAGCCAACGTTGAAGATGGGTTTCTCAGCATCGCGGGCATCAATCAGGCCGCCGCCGTAATTATACTTCACGCGGGTTTCCTGGGTGCCGGCATTGGCATAGCCGCCGGACGCCACGATCTGGCTGGTCGTGACATAATAGCTCAGCTGACGCGCGCCCCAGAAGCCGTCGTTGTTGATGTTGGCCGTCTTGCAGAATGTATCATCATCGCGGTACGTGAAATCCTGCATGGGCCTTGCGCCTGCCCCCCAGCCCATTCCATTGGTCACCTTATCGGTGATCTTCAGCTTGCCGCTCTGGATGTTGAAGACCGTCTCAGAGCTGGTCTCGATCTTCTGGTTATGCAGGTTGATGGTGGTGTCCGCAGTGATGTTCACCGAGCCCTCGCCCTGGGTGATATCCCCGGTCAGGGTGATCTCCGCGCCGGGCAGGCCCAGTGCGCAGGCAGCCTTCAGCGCTTCCCAGCTGTCCACATTGCAGGTGACCTTCGCGCCAGTCAGCTTGTAGCCGTTGGTAATCACCTGCGCAGAACCGGCCGTGATCGTCAAATCCTGACGCAGACGGATATCATTGGTCATATTGATGTACTTGACATCAGGATCTGCCAGCGCCGCGCGGAGCTCCTGCTCATTGCTGACGTTCAGCGCCACCTTGCCGTTCCCGGAGAAGGACAGAGTATAGCCGTTCTCGTCGATCTGGTCAAGGCTGTCCACATTGATCTGCTTACCGACGGTGATGTCGTTGAGCAGCTTCACACCGTAGACATAATCCTTTTCCAGTGCGTTGGTGATATCATTTTCCTGCGTCACACCGACGACAAGTCCGCCATTCTCCGCACGGGAGAGGGTCTTGTTGTTCAGGTCAACACGATTGAGGCTGGTGCATTCAATCTTATCCGTCAGCCGGATATTGTTCTGCAGCATCGCCTTGTTCGTCGCGGGAATCGAAAGGGCCAGCGCCAGCTCCTCCTGGGTGCGCACGTTGAAGGTCAGCTGCGTGTTGCCGGTAATGGTGTAGCCATTGAGATCCAGCTTGGCGATGTTGTCGAAGGTGTCCCATCCTTCGACCGGAATATCCTTGGCAAGACGGACGACATCAATCACATCGCTGTTCATCGCTGCCTTGAAATCAGCATATTTGCCAACCTCAGCGATCACCTGTCCGCCAGTAAAGCCGTAGCCGTTGGATTTAACGCGGTTGATATTCTCCAGCACCAGATCGCTGGACAGGGCGATGTCGTTTTGCAGCACAGCCACAGCGCCATCCATCGCCAGCGCCTGCATCAGCTCCGCCTCGTTGGTAACAGCCACATTCATCGTCCAGTCATTCTGGCGCGGGGCGACGGTGTAGCCGTTGAAGTCGATCCTGGACAGGTCGTTCAGCATGAAGCCATTGTCCACCTGAATATTGCCCACCAGCTTCACCCTGGTGATGCTGCTGTTGGCCAGCGCCGCCTTCAGCTCCGCAGTGGTATCCACCAGCGCAATCAGCTCCGCGCCGGTGATGGAATAGCCATTGCTGTTGATCAGCGCCAGCTTGTCGGACTCAATGTCAGAGGTGATGGTGATGGTGTTTTTCAGCTGGATGGTGACGCCATCCATCGCCAGCGCCTGCATCAGCTCCGCCTCATTGGTAACAGCCACATTCATCGTCCAGTCATTCTGACGGGGGGCGATGGTGTAGCCGTTGAAGTCGATCCTGGACAGGTCGCTCAGGGTGAAGCCATTGTCCACCTGAATGTTGCCCACCAGCTTCACCCTGGTGATGCTGCTGTTGGCCAGCGCCGCATTCAGCTCCGCAGTGGTATCCACCAGCGCAATCAGCTCCGCGCCGGTGATGGAATAGCCATTGCTGTTGATCAGCGCCAGCTTGTCGGACTCAATGTCAGAGGTGATGGTGATGGTGTTCTTCAGCTCAATGGAAGCAGCATTCATCGCCAGCGCGCGCAGAAGCTCTTCCTCATTGCTGACCTGGACGGTCACATTGTTGCTCTGCAGGGTAATATTGTTGCCATTGAGGTCGATTTTGGACAGGTCAAGGGTCGTCTGCTCGTTGACCGTGATATTGCCGGTCAGCTGAATCTTGTCAACGGCGCTGCTGTTCAGCGCGCGCTTAAGAACATCGTAACTACCTACCTGCGCCGTGACATTGCCGCTCAGGGTCTTGCCGTTCAGGTCGATCACATGCGCCTTGGCAGACACAACATCAGAGGTCAGGCTGATGCTGGCGCCCAGCTGAATGGAGCTCACCTGCATGTCCAGCGCAGCCGTCAGTTCAGCCTCGTTGTAGACAACCATTGTAATTTGCTGGTTGTTCTGCGGCGCTACGGTATGACCATTCAGATCCACATCCGCCAGATCAATGGTGCAATTTTCCGTCACCTGAATATCAGCCGACAACTTCACACTGGTGATGCTGGTATTAGCCAGCGCAGCCTTCAGCCCGGCATAAGTGGACGCTTCCGCACTCAGCGTGACGCCGCTTTCCAGGGTGAGGCTTCCCCCGGTCTGATCAATGGTCTGAGCGTTTGCCAGAACGATCGGGCTGGTCAGGGTAACGGGAGCCAGAAGCTTGATCGTAGTTGCACTGGCATCCGCTGCCGCGCACTCAAATTCCTCCACGGTCGAAACGGTGAAGATCAGCTTCGATCCCTGGCTGCCGGGCTTGAAGGCAGACTTCTCTCCCTCAGGCGGAGTCAATGTGAAGCCATTCAGGTTGACCGTCGTCTCTCGCCAGTCGTTCATCTGCAGAACAGATGTGGCCTGAATATCGGCGGTCAGCGTCAGATTATTCTGCCAACCATTGTACGCGCTCACCAGCGCATCCCAGTCCGCCACATCTGCGGCCATTGCGTTCGCCCACGGCATGACCAAAACAAGGGCCACTGCCAGTGTCCGCAGAATCCAGCTGCCAACCTTGGAATACTTCATACTGATCCCTCTTTCTCCTTGCGTAAAGGAGCTCTATTCATGGCGTTTTTCGCCAAAATATACATTGACAGCTTATTATACTCCTCTGTTCCATTTTTTACAATATTTCTAAATTCCATTTCTGTAAACTTTCGCCATATATATTTCTTAATTGTTTCTTTTTTCTAACACTTTACATTTTCTTTAAAATTCTCCCCCGATTTATCGGGTTTTCAACAACCTCTTACCAGTTTTTGCCGTCACATTTGTAAGTGCTTACGCATCACAATTAGTTCAATATCTATATCTATTTGTACATAACATTCGTGATTTTTGCATCGAAAAAGCCCCGCCAAAAGACGGGGCTGCAATTCGCTTATTCGCCTACCACAAAGGACACCGTATGCACGGGCTTGCCGTCAAAATGCATCGTCACCAGATACTCGCCGGTGGGAACGCCGCCGTAGTAACGCTCCAGGCAGGAGAAGTATTCATCCAGGCCGATGAATCCCCACGCAGGCACCTCGGATTTGCCATAATTCAGCGTGATATTTCCGGACAGAACCACATCCGCAAATCCGCCGGGGGCCTCCACCGTGACAGCAAAGGCATAGTAGCGGGTCTTGCGGAGCATGGAGTAGGCCAGCTTCATGTACAGGCCATGCTCCTTGCCGTTGTCCAGCATGATCTCGCTGGCGGAGAAGGGATATTCCAGTACCTTGCGGTCATTGCGGATTTTGGTGTGAATGCGGATCTTCGCGCCGATCTCGTTGCCGTTTTCCAGCGCCGGGGCGTAAAAAATCGTTTCAGCCTGATTGCCGGAGGCGTCCGCCACGGTGAAAACGTAGCTCACGCCGGGGGCCAGCTCAGTCAGGGTGACCGCATGGCCGCGCACGCCGGCAGCCGCCGTCCAGCCGAAGGGAACAGGCGCGCTGTCCAGCAACTCATAATACACCGTGTAGGGGCCATTGTCCGCCGTATCCTTCCAGGTCAGGGTAACGCTGCCATTGTCATTTGCCTGCGCGCCGGTGATTTCCAGGCCGCCGGAAATATCCTTTTCCGCCAGCAAGCCGAGCAGGCAATCGGCACACAGGTAGGTCTCGCTTCCGGTCTCCTTGCCGCACAGGGCACAGCCTTCCGCCAGGGCAGGCAGAGACAGGGCCAGCATCAGCACCAGCGCCAGCGCAAGCAGGCGGGTGATGGGATTCGCACGCATCGTGAGTGCTCCTTTCGTATAGGGGTCACACTTTTTACCATCTTATCACGCTGGGGCAAGCATGTCAAGAAAACGGCGGAAAAAGCCCGGTTTTGCACGCATTATTTCCGCGTGAAGCCATAAATGCCAATAGCCGCTGCGATGGACAGATTCAGCGAGTCAATGCGCTCATTGGATGGGATGCGCACCGGCTGGCCCAGCTTTGCGAACTCCGCCGGGAGACCGCTGCCCTCGTTGCCGAACACCAACGTCCAGCAGGCAGGCACCTCCCCAGCAAGCACATCCGGCAGGGACTTCGAACCATCCAGCATGAAAGGATACAGCATGCGCCCGGGGTGATCCTGCTGATACTCCGCGAAGGTGCTGTAGGTATGAATGCGCAGCTGGAACATGCTGCCCATGCTGGCCCTTACGACGCGGGGGTCAAACACATCCACACAGGGACGGACGAGGGCCACATCCTCGACCCCGAAGCCCAAAGCCGTGCGCAGGATCGTACCCACATTACCGCAGTCCGACGGGTTGTGCAGCACCACATGGGGCTTCGCGTCGTCCAGCGCGTCGTCAAACTTCTCAAACACCGCTGCCGCAAAGCAGTTTTCCTTGCCAGAAATGCGGCTGAGGGCGCGGTCTGCCTCCTCCACGCGGACATGGAGCTTCGCCGCCAGCTCAGTCAGGCGCTGAGCGCCCTCGGTTCCGGCGGATTTGCTGTGCAGGAGCACCCGCCGCGCCAGATCCGGCCGGTGCAGCAGGCACTCCATCGCCGGGAACATGCCGGGCGCGTAGGCATAGTCAAGGTCGCTGCTGTAAGGGGACAAAGAAGGCATAGGACACCTCCGGGGCCTGCAGCCCTGTCTTCAGGTTACTTGAAAAGTACATTCTTCCTTTTCACTTCATGGGGCATGTCAAACAGGGACTTCCCCATCTCCCGGGCCCGCACACCGCGGCTGATCAGCCGATACAGCGCGCTGGCCAGGGGTACGCCGATCAGCATGCCGGGGATACCCATCACGCCGCCGCCAATGGTGACGGCAGCCAGCACCCACACGCCGGGCAGGCCGATGGAGGAGCCCACCACCCGCGGGAACACCAGATTGCCTTCGATCTGCTGGAGAACAACAAGGAAGATCACGAAGCCCAACGCTTCCAGGGGGCTGTTGACAAAGAGCATAAACGCGCCTGCAGCACCGGCGATGTATGCGCCTGCGATCGGGATCAGTGCCGTGAAGCCCACCAGGACAGAGATCGTCAAGGCATAGTCGAAGCCGAAGATCATCATGCCGACGAAGCACATTGCGCCCAGGATCAGCGCCTCGGTGCACTGCCCAACGATGAATGCATGGAAGGAATCATCCAGCACCCGGAGGACATAGAGAGCCCGGTCGGTCACCTTGTCGCCCAGCCAGGTGCGGCTCAGGCGGATGATCTGTGCAGCGAGTTTTTCCTTGCCTGAGAGCAGGTAGATGGCAAACACAACAGCCAGGAAAAGCGTCACCACGGTGGACGCTACGCTGGACACCGCTGTCACCGCCACATTCACCGCACCGCCTACGCCTGTCATCACGAAATTGACCGCGCTGGTAATGGCAGCCTTCCAGTCAAAATCCGCCCCGGGGAGAGAAAGGTTCATATCTGCCAGCAGCACGCCGATCTGGAATTTTTCATCCAGCCAGGCATACGCCTTGTTCAGCGCATTGGGGAGGCTCGAGATAATCATATCCACACATTTCCCCAGCTCCGGCAGCACGGTGGAAAACAGCCACACAATGGCCACCACCGCCGTCAGGAAGGCCAGCACCATGCACGCCGGACGACGGATCCGGGCATAAATGGGCTTCTTGCTTTTGACAAAGAAATACCGCTCATAGAATGTCATGAGGATATTGGCTACATAGGCGATCACCGCACCGACGATCAGCGGCGATGCAGCCGACAGCGCCACCCCCAGCACATGGATGAGGCTATGCCAATAGGTGCAGGCCAGGTACACCGCAATCACGGTGACGCCCGCCCGCAGACAGGTTTTCCAGGGCAGTTTCAGCATTTGATAACTCCTTTGGTTGGCTTATCACACAAACGCGTCGCAGCCCCTTAGAAAAGAGCCTCGACAAATTCCTTGGCGTTGAAGGGCTGCAGGTCGTCAATGCCCTCGCCCACGCCGATGTACCAGACCGGCACCTCCAGCTCCTGACGGATGGCCAGGGCAATGCCGCCCTTGGCGGTGCCGTCCAGCTTGGTCAGGATGATACCGCCCACCTCGCAGACCTCCTTGAAGGCGCGGGCCTGGGCCAGGCCGTTCTGGCCGGTGGTCGCGTCCAGCACCAGCATGCAGCGCACCTCCGCTTCCGGCCATTCACGGTCGATCACGCGGCGCATCTTGTTGAGTTCGTCCATCAAGTTCTTCTTGTTGTGCAGACGGCCGGCGGTATCCACAATGAGAAGATCCGCGCCCTGGGCCTTGGCGGACTTGATGCCATCAAACACCACCGCCGCAGGATCAGCGCCCTCAGCGTGCTTGACGATCGGCACGCGGGCCCGTTGGGACCACACGGTCAGCTGCTCCGCCGCCGCGGCACGGAAGGTATCCGCCGCGCACAGGATAATTCGACGGCCGATGGACTGGAAGCGCAGCGCCAGCTTGCCGATGGTGGTGGTCTTGCCCACGCCGTTGACGCCCACGACCATCATCACCATGGGCCACTTCAGCGGCGGACGGGGAATATCCATCTGCTCGACCATGATCTGCTTGAGGATGTTTCGGGCTTCCTCGGCGTCCTTGATCTTGTTCTTTTCCACGCGGTCGCGCAGCTCATCCATGATGGCCATGGTGGCCTTCATGCCGCAGTCTGACAGAAGCAGGATATCCTCCAGCTCCTCATAAAAATCCGCGTCGATGTTACGGGTTTCCTTGACCAGCGTATCCACACGACCGGTCAGCTGATCGCGGGTCTTGGAGAGACCTTCGCGCAAACGGGCAAAAAGGCCCTTCTTTTCGGACATGGGGGGATTCCTCCTGATAATAAGGTGATATAGGATAGTTTACCATAGAATCGCGGATTTGGGAAGGGGCAATGCGCTACCAGCCGTAGGGGCGAGCATTGCTCGCCCGTTGCCACTTACCTGCATCACGAGCGGGCGACCAATGGTCGCCCCTACGAGCGGTTGGGGGATCATTTTTTCTTCAGCATTCCCATCGAGCCCATCAAATACAGCACCAGACCGATGATCGTCACGGTGCCGCCGACAAAGAGCAGCGGCGTAGGGATCTCGCCGAACATCACCATGCTCCAGAGCATCGCGCCCACGGGTTCTCCCAGGAGGGCGAAGGACACTACCGTCGCGGACACCTTCCCCAGGGCCAGTGTGAACATCGAGTGCCCCAGCAGCGTACAGCCCACCGCGAGGCCCGCCACAGCAAGGAGGGCCATCCAGGTCATCTTGAAGCCACCCAGGAAGGGCAGCGTCAGCGCCAACAGCAGCGCCGTCTGTGTATAGAGCAGCAGCATAAAGGGCAGCGCCTCTGCGGTGCGGCGGGCGTAGCGGTTGCACAGCCAGTGCCCCGCCATCATGATCGCGCCGGCCAGGGCCAGCAGGTCGCCCGTGATATCACCGGACAAGCCGGCGATGGAGTTCATGCCGATCAACAGCGCGCCCACCACCGCGACCGCCGCGCCGAGGCGAGCATCCTTGGGCATCTTCTCCTTCAGCACAATGCCGGAGAGCGCCGCCACGAACAGCGGCTGGGTGCACACCAGCGCCACCGAGGCGAAGGTGGAGGTCGCATCCAGGGAGGTCATCCAGGTCAGGTAGTGCAGGGCCAGGAATGCGCTGGCCAGCAGGCTCCACAGCCACTGCTTCACCGACATGCGGCGGAGGCTGGCAATGGGGGCTTCCGTGCGGCCCTTGGGGCGGATGCACATGATGGGCAGCAGGATCGCCGCAGAGAGCGCCATACGCATCATCGCAATGGAAGCGGGATTCGCGCCGAAGTTAAGGCCCACCTTGACCAGTGGCCCGGAGTAGGACACCATCGCCACGCCAAGGAGGACGAGCAGGTAGGAGGGATTCATGGGACGTGTTCCTTCTTTCTTTGGAGAAAGTAATGATTCATTCGGAATTATGAATTCGGAATGCGGAATTTAGTTTGTGATGCAATAGCAAGCGTCGCCCACACACTCAATTCCGAATTACGCATTCCGAATTCCGAATTTCTCCAGATACACCATCAGCACCGCCAGATCCGCCGGAGACACGCCCGGGATCCGGCTCGCTGCAGCCAGGCTGCGCGGCTTCTGCTTCTCCAGCTTCTGCCGGGCCTCGATGCGCAGACCGGTGACGGCGGCATAGTCGATCTCCTCCGGCAGCAGGGTCTCCTCCATCGCGCGGGCACGGCGGATCAGCGCGTCCTGCCGGTCCAGATAGCCGGCATACTTCACCTCGATCTCCGCCTGCTCTTTGGCCTGCGGGTCGGAGATGTTCAGTTCAGGGCTCATCTCATACAGATCGCTCAGGCGGATGTCCGGACGGCGCAGCAGCTCCTCAGCGGAAGCGCCGGCAGCACTCTCCGGCTGACCATGCTTTTCCAGCCATGTGTTGAAGACTTCGCCGGGTGTATAGCGCGTTGCACGCAGCACACCCAGGAGCTTCTCCGTCTCGCGGATTTTGCGCTCGGTGCGCTCCATGCGCTCGCCGGTGGCCAGGCCCAGGTCGTGGCTGATCTTCGTCAGGCGCAGATCAGCGTTGTCCTGGCGGAGCTTCAGCCGGTGTTCAGCGCGGGAGGTCATCATGCGGTAGGGCTCGTCGGTGCCCTTGGTGGTCAGGTCGTCGGTGAGTACACCGATGTAGGCCATGTCCCGGGTGAGGACGAGGCCTTCCCTGCCCTGCAGGCCCAGTGCGGCGTTCATGCCCGCCAGCAGGCCCTGACAGGCCGCTTCCTCATAGCCGCTGGTACCGTTGATCTGTCCGGCGAAGAAGAGGCCCTTCACATGCAGGCTCTCCAGCGTGGGACGCAGCTGGCGGCTGTCGATGCAGTCATATTCGATGGCATAGGCCAGACGGGTCAGCTCCGCGCGGCGAAGGCCCGGAACGGAGCGGTACATCTGCCACTGCACGTCCTCCGGCAAAGAGGTGGACATGCCCTGGACATACCATTCGTGACTCTTCGCGCCCTCCGGCTCCAGGAACACCTGATGACGGTCCTTGTCGGCAAACTTGACGATCTTATCCTCAATGGAGGGACAGTAGCGCGGGCCCACGCCGTGGATCTTGCCGGAGTACAAAGGCGCGCGGTGCAGGTTGGCACGGATGATATCGTGGGTCTCGGGGGTCGTCCAGGTCAGGTAGCACTGATGCGTATTGACCATTTTCTTCTCCGTCAGGAAGGAGAAGGGCACGACGGGCTCGTCGCCGGGCTGGGGCGTCATCTCATCGAAGTCGATGGAGCGCACGTCGATGCGGGCGGGCGTGCCGGTCTTGAAGCGCCGCAGCGGGAAGCCGATGCTTTCCAGGCTCGCGGAGAGCAGCGGTGCGCTCATCAAACCTTGGGGGCCGCCGGGGGTGATGCTCTCGCCGATGATGATATCCGAGCGAAGGTACACGCCGCTGGCAACGATGGCCGCCCTGCAGGGAATGTGCTGGCCGGATGCGGTGTGCACCGCGACAACCTTGCCGTCCTCCACGTCGATGGAAGAGACCTCACCCTGGCGGACGGTCAGCCGCTCCTGGGTGAAGAGAGCCGTGCGCATGCGGTTCTGGTATTCCTGCTTGTCCGCCTGGGCACGCAGGGCATGCACTGCCGGGCCCTTCGAAGTGTTGAGCATGCGGCTCTGCAGGAAGGTATCATCAATGGCGAGGCCCATTTCGCCGCCCATGGCATCCAGCTCGCGGACAAGGTGCCCCTTGGCGCTGCCGCCGATGACCGGGTTGCAGGCCATGAGGGCGATGCCGTCCATATTGAGGGTGAGAAGCAATGTATCAATGCCCATGCGGGCTGCGGCGAGGGCGGCTTCGCAGCCTGCGTGGCCGCCGCCGATGACAACGAGATCTGGCATATATATCAATCCTTCCACCAAAAGGCTCTCCCCCGGGAGGGCTGGCAGCCGCCAGGCTGACTGAGAGGGCTCCTCCGTAGGCTATATATCTTCTTCACATTTTCCGTCATACCGCACCTGTCCTCTCACCCGCTGACGCGGGAGCTCTCCCGGAGGGAGAGCCTTTCGGAGTTTCGGCATAACTGAATAAGTATACCACACATTCCCCTTCTTGCAAAGAAAAATCGCACGGCCGCCGATAAAAGCAGCCGTGCGGAATCGTATGAGCTCGGGAATCAGCCGTCGCTGGATTCCAGGACGGTCACCTGCCAAACGCGCTCCTCGCGGTTTTCCGTGCGCACATAGCGGGAGCTGCCGTCATCGGTCTCATAGCTGACGATGCGCATGATCACCTTGCCGATGCCGTCGGGACGGGTGAACTCCTTACCGAAGGTATACTGGCCCTTTCCGGCAGAGTCACCCGGCTCAAGGGTGCGGTTGAGACGGCCCTCAAAGCGGTTGGAGCCATTACGGGAGTTGCAGGGGATCGGGTTACCCCAGGCGTCGTAGAGCTCGATTTCAAAATCAAAGCCGGTGATGGTGAGGTTTGACTGGTTGTAGGTCACGATGCGGATGGTATCGCCGTTTTCCACATACAAGTTGGTGATCTTCAGCGGCTTGTTCACATCGCCGACCTTCACATCGAAGGTGGTGACATAGGAGCCATCCTCCGTCACGCCGATGACGGTGGTTTCACCCCAGTTGCGGCCGGTGACAGTCACCTTGGAGCCGGTGCCGGACACGCTGGCAATGGTCGCATCCTGCACCGACCAGGTCATGCGGGTGATGGATGCGTCCTCCGGGTAGAATACCGCGTTGTTGGTGATCTTTTCGCCTACGCCCACTGTACGCTCGTCATACTTGATGGTCACGCCCTCCACCGGCTGGGTCACCTGCACCTTGATGGTGCCCTTCTTGCCGGAACCGTCGTTGGCGGTGGCATAGACATATGCTTCACCGCGCTTGAGGCCGGTGACTCGGCCGTTCTGATCCACGCGCAGGACGTTTTCCTTGTTGGTGGAGAAGGTGACGGAGGTATCGGTGGCAGTGTCCGGGGTGACATTCCAGTTCAGCTGGATGGATTCGCCCACAGCAACGTAGGGATTCTTATCGGTGAAGGCGATCTTCGTCACAGGCTGATAAACGCTGATAATGGCCTGGGCGTAAATCTGGGGATGGGTCTTGCTCTCGCAGGTAATGATGGCCACGCCGGGGCTGACGGCGGTCACGCGGCCGGAGGTGGATACCTTCGCCACGGAGGCGTCAGAGGTGGACCAGGTGACGGACTTGTCATTGACAGCGGAGGGCAGCACCGTGGGCGTGATGGTCACATAATTGCCGGCCTTGAGCGTGACCTCCGTCTTGTTGAGGGTGATCTCCTCGGGCTGCTGACGCACCGTCACGGTGAAGGAACCATAGCAACCGGAGCCATCCGCCGCCTTGGCAGTGATGACCGCGCTGCCCTTGCTCACGCCGGTGACCACGCCGAACTCATCCACGCTGGCATTATCGGGCCGGTCAGAGGACCAAACCACATGCTGGATGGTAGCCGCTGCCGGGGTAATATCGGCATTGAGCACCAGGCTTTCGCCGATGTAAACAGTCTTGACGTCGCCGGAGACGCGCACCCGGGTGACGGGATTGACCACCAGCGCCCGGTAGGACACGCTGACCTCGGGGTTCTGGACGCTCTCCACGGTGATGATGCATTCACCCTCGCTGCGGCCAGTCATGTTGGTGCCGCTCACCCGGACAACAGTGTCATCGGAGGTGGTCATCTTCCAGCGGCGGTTGGTCGCAGTGGAAGGGGAGCAGGTCGCCGCAATGGTGATGGACTTGCCCTTGCGCACCAGCAGCACCGGCATATTCGGGTCAGGGAATGAGGGGTCCAGGGCGTCCGCAACGATGGGGTCCCAGGAATCATAGACCTTCAGGCTGGTATTGGTGACCTCGATGGATTCCACCCGGCGGGCGACGGTCACGGACAGCTGGGCCGTCCAGGAGCGCTTGGCCCCCTTGAGCGTTGCGGTGATGGTCACCGTGCCCTTGCTCAGGCCCTGCACCACACCGTTTTCGTCCACCGTGGCAACCTTCTTGTTGGAAGACTTGAAGGTCAGCGTACCATCCTCCGCACAGTCGCCCTCGCGGTTGAGAACCAGCTGGAGTTCCTCGCCCTCAAAGACGGTGTTGAACTCCTTGTCAAAATAGAAGCGGTTCTCCGCCAGCGCAGCGCCTGGCAGGCAGCACAGAAGCAGCATAACCGTCAGGATCAGGGGGATGAGTCTTTTCATGGCTTCTTCCTCCGTTGGAAAGTTGGTCTTTCAGTCATATAACGAAATTGGAGTTGGTTTTTCTTCCCGATTTTTCAAATTTTTGACCATTTTCCACGCAGAAACAGGTGCTGGCTGCGCCTGGTCCTTGCATGCAAAGGTCTGCATCCGGTCTTCTTTTTTAGTATACAGAATTTTACGGGGGAATGCAACTGTTTTGCGCACAAAAACATCCGGCGATCCTATCTGAACCGCCGGATGCTGCATATTTACTTGACCTCGTAAGTACCCACCTGTTCGGAATAGCCCACGCCCATGACCTCGCAGGTCGGGCGGGAGTTGGTCTTGCCGCCGTCGTAGGAGCCGATCTTATTCAGCTGCTTGCCCATGAAGATCAGCACCGCAGTCTGGCCGCCGTCCAGGTTGATGGCATTTTCGCAGCCTTTGGCGCGCATGAGCTTGGCCAGCTCCTTCATGGTGATGCCATGGGAACGATCCAGCCGGCCCTCCACCATGATGTACACATAATGGCCGGGCTCCACCATGCCCAGAGCACACCGGGGATTCTTCGACTCATTGGCGTCGTAGGCCTGCTGGGAGAGCTTGCCGTCCTTCATCAGGTAGGGGCCGAAGGAGTATACGTCGTAGGCCCCCAGGTCGATCATCTCCTGGGCGGAGATCTCATCGCTGCGGAAGACCTGCAGGCTGCCGTCCTTCATGAAGGCCACCATGTCCAGGTTGGGCATGCCCGCCTTGTCCGCCTTTTCGCGGGTGGCATAGCCATCATCAAAGAGGATCTCGCCATTGCGGACGACCACACCCGTGGGGCGGCCGTTCTTCACGTCCACGCGATAGGTGAAATAGTCGGTGTTGGTGGCGAAGACCACATTGTGCTTCTTGGCGGTTTCCGCTGCATCCACGCGAACCTTGGTGCGCTTCACATCGTCGTTCCAGATGGTGCGGAGCATCTCGCCCTGCTCGATATCTGTCCAGATATCGCACTCGAACCAGGTCAGGGGCTGGGTCGCGTCATACTTGCGCTCGATGATGATCTTGCTGGTCTGGTCGATGAAGATCCACAAGCCTTCCTCCTCGGAGGAATAGATGAACTCGCCCTCGTCAATGAAGCCCTTATCATTCATTTCCGGCAGAAGCGCGTAGTAGGCAGGCACCTCAACAGGCTTCTCCTCCACAACAGGCTTGCCGGAGAGGTCGATATTCTCCAGGAAGTCGTTTTTGTTCACATCCTCGCCCACAGTGGTGTGCACCAGGCCGAAGGCGGTGTTGTCGTATTCCGCGCCGGTGGTCAGGACGCTCTGGCCGCTGGTTTCCTGGGTCTTGTGGAAGAGCTCGAAGGCACTGTCCGCCAGCTCCAGGGCTGTCGCGCCGCCCATGCTGGACAGCGGGATGCTCCAGTCCAGCTTGATCTGGTTTTCCTTCCACAGATGACGGTAAAGCTTCTTGACCTCCCAGGTGCCGTGATCGACGGTCAGGTCGGTGTATTCATCTTCATTGGCGGCGATGGCGACGGCGTTGTACGCCGCATCAGAGACCATCATGTGCATGGAGTGCCCGTATTCGCCGTCGATGTCGTGGGTGACGACGACCTCGGGCTTATACTTGCGGTACAGCTCCACAAACCACTCGTTGACGATATTCTTGCCCCGGGCCACAGAGCCGGAGCCCGCATGGGAATAGGACTTCTCCGCCGTCTTGTACATCTTGTCGCCGAACTCGCCGATGACGGGATAATTCCGCACGCCCATGTACCACAGGCCATTGAGAAGCTCGGAGGAACGGGTGGAATTGGAGCGGGTCAGATAAGCCACGACCACGTCGCGGTTCATTTCGGTGTCATAAGTGGGGATCGCGCCGCCGAAGAAGATCAGCTCGTCATCGGGGTGGGTGGAGATGAACATGATGTCGGCCTTCTCCACCGTGGGCTGCCAGTCCTGCACCCAATCGGGCTTGTCGCCCACGCCCAGCACGAAGAACTCGTTCATGCGCAGGGTGAACTGTTTGCCGGTGGTCACCTGCATGCGGACGTAGGTGGCAGGCTCGGGCAGGGGCACCCAGGCGTGGTAGTAGTTGGGGCCCTGAGCAACGGTCGTCCACTTCTTGCCGTCCTTGGATACCTGCACCTCCCAGCTGTCCGGCAGGCTGCCGAAGCAGGCATAGATGCCGCCGATCTGCTGATCCTTGGGCGCAGTGACCTGAATGGAGGGATTCTTGGTCTTGTTGGCCTCCCAGTAAGAAGTGTACTTCTTATCGGTCATCTGGGTGTATTTATACTTGCTGGAGGTGGTCTTGAACTTGCACAGGTCGGTGATATCCGCCGCCTCCGCCGCCAGGGCGGTATTCGCCGCGCCAAGCATCAGCAGGGTCAGCAGCAGGGCTGTGAGCCACTTTTTCATCGTTATTTTCAATCCTTCCGTGGGAATAAGTCTGTCCTTGCGGACATACGCATACATAATGAGGATAGCACAATCATGGCGGAAAGTCAATCAACAGCGTACAATCGGACGCAGTTTTTACAGCTCCGTCACATGATTTCCCCAGGGAAGGACATGCTCCGCTGCCCGCCCGATGCGCGGGCGGAAGGTCAACTTCACACCCCGGCCCCAGCCCCGTCGCAGGACAAGATTGGAAAAAAAGACAGGAAATTTTGCGAAAATGGGTCAAGGGGCGAAGACCCTTGGGATGGAAAACTTGCGTTCGTTCGTTAATTGTAGTAAAATATACTCGGAGGTATTTGCCATGAAGCACCGCATGATTGCCTTATGCATCCTCATGATGATGATTTGTACCATCGCCTCTGCCGGAAGCCCCAAGGTCAACGACATGTCGCTGGAGCTGATGGGCTCTTCCATTCATTATCCCCAATTGACCGGCCTGGCCGATCCCGCTGCACAGGCCTCCGTCAACGCCGCCATTATGGAAAAGGGGCGCATCAATGACCGTCTCAGCCGCATGGCCGCGCTGCTGTCCGCCCCCGTGAAGCTGAATGTCAGCTATTCCTACACCCTGCAGGGGGATGTGTTCTCCTGCGCCATCCTTGCTGACGGCGCGGTGGAAAACAGCCGTGCCACCCAGGTGTGGTCGGAGTTGAATGTCAACCTGTTCACCGGCGAAGAAATCACATTTGCCGACCTGTTCAAGGACGTGGACGAAGCCACGGCCTTCATCGAGTCCTACCTGGACGAGCAGGTCGTGCCGGAGCTCTCCGCCCACCTGGCTGCTGGCAGCCTCACGCCCATCCCGGAGACCTTCACCATCTCCCCCACCGGGCTGACGCTTTATTACGACATCAACGACTTCCGCACCCTGTCCGATAAGGCGGGCACGGTGACCATCCTGTGGTCGGAGCTGCGGGACTACCTGATGCTGGACATGGGCGGCCCGCTGTACGACCTCCGTGTGGAACGTCACATCGGCCCTGCCATTGACGACCCGGAGTATATCCGCTCATCCCTGGCGGACGGCTCCTTCGAGGGCATCCCCGCAGCCATCGGCCAGCCCATGCAGGAACTGATCGACCGTTACGCACTGCTGACCGACCCCGACATTTATGAGGGGGGCCGCATGATCGCCCTGGAGGACGGTGCATTCCGCCAGGTATGGATCCTCACCGATGCACTGACGGAGGCCTTCGACCAGAGCGTCGTGCAGGGCATCCGCGCGGATCGGCTGAACTTCTATGGCCTGTGCACCGGCGACACCACCATTGACTGGTGGCGTGAGGTGTTGGGCAGCCCCGAAACCACCCTCACTGTGGACGAAAATCGCGCTGAAAGCTGGCGGATCACCCCCGGCACCAGCGATTATTATACCTTCGGCGACTATCGCCTGCGCCTGCATGCGGATGAATCCGGCGTGCTGCGCAGCGTGTTCCTCACTCGATGAGGAAGCGGTCAGCCGGAGGGTTCCGACTGACCATTGATACAACGGAGGATCACATGACTCAGAAAAAACACAAACAACCCAAGCGAACCCCCGCCTATTCCACCGACGCGATGGTCGTGCACCTGATCTTCGGACTGCTGCTCATCGCGCTGGGCGTGCTGATCTTCCTGGCTAATGCTCTGGGCATGACCGGCGATGTATTCGACGGACTGCGGCAGTTCAGCCGCGGTCTGTGCGGCGCGCTGGCCATCGTTCTGCCGGTGATCCCTATCTGGGGCGGCGTGCTGCTGATGATTGCCATCCAGCGCAAGCCCTCCCTGCGGGCCTTCCTGCTGGCGATTTTGATGCTGGTGCTCCTCTGCACTGCAGCAACGCTGGTCACCTTTGTGGGCAGCGATTCGATCCTGGACTATTTCCGCAGCGTCATTGCCCAGATGGGCGCGCCGGATACGATGCCTTCCTACCTTACCCGCGCCTTTGATTTCGGTGCGCGCCGGGCAGTCGGAGGCGGCCTGATCGGCATGCTGCTGGCCTGGCCGCTGTGGAAGGCCTTCGGCGCCATCTTCGGTGCGGTGGTCGTCATCCTTGGCGCGGTGGTGAACGCGCTCTTCCTCATCCGGCTGGATGTGAAGGGCCTGTGGGCCAAGGCGCAGCACCGCAGGGAGGAGCGCCGTACCCAGCAGGCCGCCGCTGAGGCTGCTCAGCGCCAGCAGGAGCTGATGTGGCAGCAGGAACAGATGCGCCAGCAGCAGGAACAGCGCCGCCTGCAGGAGCAGATGCGTCAGCAGCAGATCCAGCAGATGCAGGAGCAGCAGCGCCAGCAGCCCGCCCCGGCTTATCCGCAAAATTACCCCGCCATGGGTTATCAGGATCAGCAGGCGCCGGTGGTGCGCCAGGTGCAGCCCCGCAGTCAGCATCAGCAGCCCGCGCCGACCCATGGTTTCCAGCCCACACCCGAGGAGCTTGGGCAGGTCAGCGACACACCCCAGCCCATGCCTGAAACCGGCAAAAAGAAGCGCGGCGGCATCTTCAGCCGCGACAAGGGGGACGACGCTGTAGCGATCCCCCGCAAGCGGAACTTCTTCGATCCTGACCCGGCGGAAGAACCCGCCGAGCCCATTCAAAGCACGCCTGTGACCCGCACCAAGCCCGCCCGGACAGCTCCCGTCCGCCAGCAGACCCAGCCGACGCCCGTCTTCCCCTCCGAGGAGCTGGATCCCCCGCGCCGCCGTTCCGTCTATCAGCGGCCTGAAGCAGACATGGACGAGCCAGAGATCACATACACTGAAGAGCCGCAGATCTTCACGCAGCCCGAACAGCCCACGCCTGCGGCGGCCAGTGTTCGTCCGGCTGCCGCGCCATCCCAGTCGACGCCCGCAGTCCCCGCCCGCAAGCCTGTTCAGCCACCGGAGGAGGTCGATAGCGACTTCGCCGCCGAGGTGCAGGAGAAGCCTGCGAACGAGAACAGCTTCCTGGCCCGTCTGCGGGCTGCCAAGAAGGCCGCCGGTCTGGAGGTTCCGGAAAACGATGCGCCTGTGCGCCCCGAAGCCCCCGCTCCCGCCCGCCCCACCGCCCGGACGGCTGCCAAACCTGCTGCCCCCGCCGCTGACGACTGGGCCGACACCCCCCCGTGGGAGGAAGCCCCTGCCCCAGCCACACCCGCTGCGCCCCTGCGCCCCGTGGTAACAAGCAAGAAGCCGGAAGGCAGCTATGAGCCCGAGTTGAACCTCAAGCCCCGCCGCTCCGGCAACGAAACCCCCGCCCCCATGTTCGAGGAGCACAAGGACGTCCCCTATGTCTTCCCGACGATGGATCTGCTTAAGGCCCCCGAGCCCCAGCAGGGCGTCAGCCCCGAGGAGGATGCGGTGCGCTCCCGCAGGCTGGAGAATACGCTGCAGTCCTTCCGCATCCCCGCGAAGGTTCGCAACATCACCCATGGCCCGGCCATCAGCCGCTTCGAGCTGGAGCTGGCAGCAGGCATCAAGGTATCGAAGGTCACCGATCTGAACCACAACATCGCCATGAACATGGAGGTCAAGTCGGTGCGCATTGAGGCGCCCATCCCCGGCAAGCCCCTTGTCGGCGTGGAGGTGCCCAACAAGCAGCGCGCCACCGTAACACTGCGCGAGGTGCTGGAATCCGAACCCATGCGCAAGGTCACCAAGCCGCTGGTCGTCGCCCTGGGCAAGGATATCGCCGGCACACCCATCGTCTGCGATCTGGCAAAGATGCCTCATCTGCTCATCGCCGGCGCGACCGGCTCCGGTAAGTCGGTATGCATCAACACGATCATCAACAGCCTCCTCTACCGCTGCAGCCCCAAGGAGGTCCGCCTGATCCTGGTGGACCCCAAGGTGGTTGAACTGCAGTGCTACAATGGCATTCCCCACCTGCTGATCCCCGTGGTGAGCGATCCCCACAAGGCCTCCGGCGCACTGGCCTGGGCGGTAGGTGAGATGATGGATCGCTACAAGCGCTTCCAGGAGGCGGGCGTACGAAACATCGACGGCTTCAACGAAGCGATGGACAAGGATGACCGGATGCCCCGCATCGTCATCGTCATCGACGAGCTGGCCGACCTGATGATGACCTGCAAGAAGGACGTGGAAGAGCGCATCTGCCGCCTGGCCCAGCTGGCCCGCGCGGCGGGCATCCACCTGATCGTCGCCACCCAGCGCCCCTCGGTGGACGTCATCACAGGCCTGATCAAAGCCAACATCCCCAGCCGCATCGCCTTCAAGGTGTCCTCCAACGTGGACAGCCGCACCATCCTCGACCGCATCGGCGCAGAGCAGCTCCTCGGCTACGGCGACATGCTCTACATGCCCACCGGCGAGTTCACGCCCATCCGCGTGCAGGGCTGCTTCCTGTCTGACCCGGAGGTCAACCGCATCACCGATTTTATCCGCGAGAACTGCCCTTCCGATTACGATCCCGCCGTGCTGGAGGAGCTGGAACGTCTGCAGACCGAGTCCGACCAGAACGGCGGTGGCTCCCTGCCTGAGATGCCCGCTGCGGACGATTATGTCGGCGGCGACGGCAGCCTCCTGACCCAGTGCATCGAGATGGCTGTCAACGACGGCCAGGTATCCACCTCGCTGATCCAGCGCCGTCTGCGTCTGGGATACGCCCGCGCGGGCCGTCTGGTGGACGAAATGGAGAAGCGCGGCATCGTCGGCCCCAAGGACGGCGCCAAGCCCCGCATGTGCCTGATTTCCCGCGAGGAATTTGAGGCCATGAAGGCAACAGGCGAGTTGGACTAATGCCTCATCCGTCACCCGGCAAGCCGGGCGACACCTTCCCCAGAGGGGAAGGTCTTGGATGGTCAGCAAACTTTCCCTTCTCCTTTGGGGAAGGTGGCAGCGACCCTGCTCGCTGACGGATGAGGCCCCGGAGGTGATACCATGCCCAACATGATGGATTACCTGGCCTGGCGCGGCGATATCGCGCTGGACTACAGCCCCTTCTGCGATCTGGACAGCCTCGTCCTTGCGTCGCTGAGCTACCTCAATTACCCCAAGGAGCCGACGCTGATCCGCGATCTGGGGTTGCACGTCCCGGCAGTGGACAAAAACCAGTTTTCCTTCGTGCATGAGATCCGCGCGATGCTCAGCGCCGCCGCCATGACGGAGCGCTTCGCCGGCATTCGCATGCACCACCCCGTCGCCGTGACTGATCAGGACAGGGACATGCAGTTCGCTGCGGTCACCTTCGACCTGCCGGACGGCACCCATTATGTGGCCTTCCGCGGCACAGATTCGACCATCGTCGGCTGGCGGGAGGACTTCAACATGGCCTTTGAGAGCCCTGTCCCGGCTCAAAGCGCCGCCGTAAAGTACCTGACCGAGGCCGCAGCCCTGACCAGCGGCCCCCTCATCCTCGGCGGACACAGCAAGGGCGGCAACCTCGCCGTCTATGCGGCCGCCCATGCAGATCCCATGCTGCAAAGCCGGATCCGCACGGTTTACTCCTTCGACGGCCCCGGCCTGGACGACGCCACCATGGCCAGCGAGGGCTACGCCAATATCGCGCGGCGCATCCGCTCCTTCGTCCCTCAGCAGAGCGTCGTGGGGCTGCTGCTGACCTATCACCCGGAGTACACAGTGGTCAAGTCCGACGGCATCGGGCTGCTTCAGCATGACAGCTTCACCTGGCAGGTGCTGGGGACGGATTTCATCGCCGTCACTGAGCTGGATGTGGGCAGTCAGCTGGTAGATCACACCGTGCACGAGTGGCTCTCCAAGGTCACGCCGGATAAACGAAAGATCTTTATCGACACGATTTTTGACATTCTGGAGGCCACCGGCGCAAACACCGTCAAGGAGCTCCTCAAGGACGTGCCCGGCCGTGTGCCCGCCATCCTCAAAGCGCTGCAGAAGGTGGATTTCGAGACGGCGAAGATGGTCGTCACCCTGTGGGGGCAGTTCGTGCAGATCGGCGCGACGAACATATTCGAGCTCGTCCGCCAGCGCATCAGCCCCGACTATACTGAACATCTGCAAGGAGATACGAATCATGGAACTCAAAGCTGAGATTTTTACCGTTCTGGACGCAGCGGTGGAAGCGCTGCAAGCTGCCGGTGAGATCGCTCCCGGCGGACTGATCGTGCTGGGCTGCTCCACCAGCGAAGTCGCCGGCGCGCGCATCGGCAAGGGCAGCGTGCCCGAGCTGGGCGAGATCATCGCCGAAGCGATGCTGACGGCCTGCCGCAAGCGCGGTCTGGACGCGGCCTTCCAGTGCTGCGAGCACCTGAACCGCTCCATCGTCATGGAGCAGCGCGTGCTCAATGAGCGCCGTCTGACCCAGGTGAAGGCGATCCCCCAGCCCAAGGCGGGCGGCAGCGTCCCTGCGGCGGCGTGGAAGCTGCTGGAGAAGCCGGCCCTGGCCATGTCCGTGCAGGCGGAGGCCGCCATCGACATCGGCGACACACTGGTGGGCATGCACATCCGGCCCGTGGCGGTGCCGCTGCGCATTGAGTATGACAGCGTCGGCCATGCCAACCTGGTCATGGCCTACAGCCGGCTGCCCTATGTGGGCGGAGCCAGGGCGGTGTATGAGTAACACCTCATCACTCAGCTAACGCTGACAGCTTCCCCTCAAGGGGAAGCCCACCCCTCAGTCGCCTTTCGGCGACAGCTCCCCTATGAAGGGGAGCCTCAGCCTCATCAGTCTTCGGACTGCGTCCGAATCCACCTTCCCCATGCTGGGGAAGGTTTTGTTTTGCGTTACGCATCCTTGACCTTCCCCGTTCACGGGGAAGGTGGATTCCCGCGCAAGCGGGAAGACGGATGAGGCCGCGCGTCCGCAGACGCGCCCCCATACAACCAAAAGCGAGTCTGCATCATCACGACACAGACCCGCTCTTTTTATGCAATTAGTTGTGCAGAATGACGGTATAGGGCTTCTTGGAGTCCGTCTCCACCTTGGCCTGACCATTTTCCATGGTCACGGTGAAGGTCGCGGCCACATTGCCCTTCAGGTCGGGGATGGTCACCACCTGAGATTCGCCGTCCTCCAGCTGGTAGACGTGCAGCTCCAGGCCGTCCAGGTAGTCGTAATCGGGCTTGCTGTCCACCGCGCCCAAGGGCAGCACGGTGCCGGGACGCACCATCAGCGGCAGGGACATGAAGTCGTGGATCTCGGTCTGCCACTTACCGCCTTCCACCACGCCGCCGTCGATCAGGCTCGTCCACGCGCCGTCGGGCAGGTAGTACTGCACCTGGCCGTCCTTGCGGAAGATGGGCGCCACCAGCAGCGCATCGCCCATCATGTACTGACGGTCGAGGGTGTCGCAAGCGGGATCGTCGGGGAATTCCAGGATCATCGGGCGCATCATGGGCCAGCCGCACTCGTGGGCTTCGACAGCCTTCTGGTACAGGTAGGGCATGAGGCGGTTCTTGAGCTTGACGAACTTGCGGCACACGTCGACGGATTCCTCGTCGAACAGCCACGGCACGCGGTAGGAAGTGGAGCCGTGCAGGCGGCTGTGAGAGGAGAAGATACCGAACTGCAGCCAGCGCTTGTAGACGTCCGCCGGTGCGGTGGACTCAAAGCCGGAGATGTCGTGGCTCCAGAAGCCGAAGCCGGAGTGGGACATCGACAGGCCCGCGCGCAGAGTTTCCGCCATGGAGATGTAGGACGCAGAGTTGTCGCCGCCCCAGTGCACGGGGAACTGCTGGCCGCCCACGGTGGCAGAACGGGCAAACAGGATGGCCTCGCCCTCACCCTTCACGTCCTTGACCACGTCGAAGACCACCTTGTTGTACAGGTGGGTGTAGTAGTTGTGCATCTTCACGGGATCAGAGCCGTCAAACCACTTGATATTACGGACAGGGATGCGCTCGCCGAAGTCGGTCTTGAAGCAGTCGATGCCCATATCCATGAGCTTGTACAGGTAGGAGGCGTACCACTTGCAGGCCTCGGGGTTGGTGAAGTCCACCAGACCCATGCCGGCCTGCCACATGTCAGTCTGCCACACGTCGCCGTTTTCCTTGCAGACGAGGTAGCCGCCCTTCATGCCTTCCTCAAAGAGAGGGCTGGCCTGGCCGATATAGGGGTTGATCCAGCAGCACAGGTGCAGGCCCTTGTCGTGGTAGCGCTTCAGCATGCCCACAGGATCCGGGAAAACGTCCTTGTCCCACTCAAAGTCGCACCAGTTGAAGCCCTTCATCCAGTAGCAGTCGAAGTGGAAGACGCTCAGGGGGATATCGCGCTCCGCCATGCCGTTGATGAAGGAGGAAGTGGTGGCCTCATCATAGTCGGTGGTGAAGGAGGTGGACAGCCACAGGCCGAAGCTCCACGGGGGCAGCAGGGCGGGACGGCCGGTCAGGGCGGTGTACAGGTCGAGGGTGTTCTTGGGGTCGCCGCCGTAGATCACGTCGTAGACCATGGTCTCGCCCTCGTGGGAGAACTGCACGCGCTCCACCTTTTCGCTGGCGACCTCGAAGGACACGTCGCCCGCATCCTCCACCAGCACGCCGTAACCGCGGTTGGTCATGTAGAAGGGGATGTTCTTGTAGGCCAGCTCAGAGGCCGTGCCGCCGTCAGCATTCCACATGTCGACGACCTGGCCGTTCTTGACGTATGCGCCAAAGCGCTCGCCCAGGCCGTAGACGCACTCGCCCACGTCCAGCTGCAGGGACTCGCTCATGTAGGAGGTGCCGTGGGGCAGCAGGGAGCAGTCCGTGCCGTCCTTGGCCAGCGCACGGCCCATGCCGCGCCAGCCGGAGGAGGTCAGCACACGGTCGCCCACCATGTACTCCACCTGCCACTGACCGCAGGCCTTGGTCACGCGGGCGGTCAGCTCGCCGGATGTAAAGCAGGCGTACTGCTCATTCTCCTCGATGACGGGGGTGACGTCCTCCTCATAGGTCTCGAACTTCGGCTCGCGCACCTTGGTGCCGGCAAAGTGGGTGACCTTCACGCGGATGATGTTCTTGCGGGGGGCGGTGAAGGTGACGGTCAGCGTGCCGCCGTCCAGGATCGCGCCGCGGTTGGTGATGGGACGGCAGGCGGAAATGACCTGCATCGCCTTGTCGGTCTTGTTGACGCGCACCGCGTGGGTCGCGTAGGACATGACATACTTGTCCTTGATCATCCAATAGCCCTGGGTGAACTTCATATTCTTCTCTCCTTGCTGATTGATCTGATATTGTTAATCCGTGGTGATCTTCACGACCACGGGCATATCGCTGCGGAAATTGCCCATATCCACATGGAGGGCGTCGTTATCGCGCTCCCACTGACATTCGCCGCCGCCCAGCACTTCCACCTTGCGGATGATGCCGTGCCAGCGGAACAGGTGACTTGCATCCGCCTTGCACAGGGACTTGATGTGCAGTTTGCCGTCCTCCGGGCACTTGAGGCAGGTGGCGTAGATCACGCCGCCCCGGCAGGTGAAGCGGAAGTCCTCGCTGGTGAAGCCGCGGTCAGCGCCGTCAGCAAACTGGCCCTCCTGAATGCGGGTGGGGCCCTCCTGAGCCGCGCGCCAGATGGAGGTGCCATGGATGGCCTCGTCGTTGACGCGCATCCATTCCGCCATGGCTTGCAGGATTTCGATCTCCTTCTCCCGCAGCGCGCCGTCGGGCCGGGGGCCGAAGTTCAGCAGCAGCCGGCCGTTCTTGGACACCACGTCCACCAGGTCGCAGATGATCTCCGAAGGCTCCTTGAACACCGCCTTGCCCGGCTGTTCGGAATAGCACCAGCTCCAGCGCATGACGGAGGTGCAGCTCTGCCACGGGAAGGGCTTGGCCTCGGCGAACTGGCCGCGCTCGATGTCCATCACGCCGATGCCGAAGGGCAGTCCATCCTGCTTGTAGTTGATCACGCAGCCGCCGTATTCCTCCATGCGGTTGAAGTAATACGCCGCGAATCGCTGCATGTAGGGCTTGACCGACTCATGCTGCACCCACCAGTCAAAGTAGAGGATGCGGGGATGATACCGGTCGACGATCTCGCAGCAGCGCAGCAGCCAGTCGGTGAGGAACTCATCGCTGGGATAGGGCTGGGAGTGAAGATCATAATTGTCCGGCTCGGGCATAGCGGGCCATTCGTAGTCGCCCAGCTGCTGCTCACCGATGCCGCCGGTATCCCGGGCATTGCCCAGGAACCACCAGTGTTCCACCCGATGGCTGGACGCTCCCGGCGTCATCCCGGCCCGTTCCGCCTCCAGCAGCAGATCGCCCATGATATCCCGGTGGGGGCCCATTTCAGCCGCATTCCAGTGGGACAGCTCGCTGGCATAGTTCTGGAAGCCATCATGATGCTCGGCCACGGGGACGATATAATCCGCGCCTGCCGCCCGGAAAAGCTTCACCCACTGCTGGGGATCATACTTCTCCATCCGGAACTGAGGGATGAATTTGGTGAAGGGATAATCCTTCGGGTCGCCGTAGTGCTCCAGATGATACTTGTACTCCTCCGAATCCCGGATGTACATGTTGCGGGCATACCAGTCATGATACGCCGGAACGGAGAACACGCCCCAGTGCAGGAAGATGCCCAGCCTTTTTTCCTGATACCACACAGGCACAGGATGCTTGGCCAGGGACTCCCAATCAGGGTGATACTTTCCCTCCCGGTTGACGCGGTCGATCTGTTCCAGATACAGCTGCCGGTCCATATTGGTCTCCTTTCGCGACGCGATTCGCAGTTTTTCCTGATTAGAAACATACGACGCTGATTCGCCTTTCCCTGCCGCTTCTGCCTACGAAAATTACCGAAATTTCTCTGCGGGATTGCTTTTTCTGCCCATTAAGGTTATCATGTTTGCAGAGAAAATCGCCCCCCGGGCGCTTACGGAGGACCATATGAACAACGAAGCCATCCAGCTCCGCGTGGAGGAGCTGCTCCAGCAGATGACGCTGGAGGAAAAGGTCGCGCAGATGATGCAGATCCCCTACAACATGACCGGCAAGGAGGAAGCCCTCCGCTGGGCGAAGCTGGGCGCGGGTTCCTTCCTGCATGTGCTGGGCGACGAGGCCCGCGAGATCCAACAAGCTGCACTGCATGAAAGCCGCCTGGGCATCCCGGTGATCTTCGGCATCGACGCCATCCACGGCCACGGCCTGAAGCACGAGGCCACCATCTTCCCCAGCCAGCTGGCCACCGCCTGCTCCTGGGAGCCTGCCGTTGCGGAGGAAATGGGCCGCGTCACCGCCCGCGAGGTAGCCTCCGACGGTCTGCACTGGACCTTCTCCCCCGTGCTGTGCCTGGGCCGCGACACCCGCTGGGGCCGCGTCAACGAGACCTTCGGCGAGGATCCTTACCTGGCTGGTGAGATGGGCTACGCCATTGTCAAGGGGTATCAGGGCGACAGCCTGGACGCGCCTGATTCCATCCTTGCCTGCGCCAAGCACTACATCGGCTACGGCGAGGCCATGGGCGCCCGCGACGCCATGGACACCCAAATGACCTACCGCAAGATGAAGGAGGTCTTCCTGCCGCCCTTCAAGCGCGCGGTGGACGCGGGCTGTGCCACCATCATGACCGCCTATGGCTCCATCGACGGCCTGCCCTTCACCGCCGACCCCAAGACCATGAAGGACATCCTCCGCGGCGAGCTGGGCTTTGACGGCTTCGTCGTCACCGACTGGAACAACTGCGAATCCCTGATGAAGCAGCAGTTCGTCGCCTCCACCATCGAGGAGGCCGCTGTGCTTTCCGCCAACGCGGGCAACGACATGATCATGTCCACCCTGCCCTTCTACGAGGCGGCGCTGAACGCTCTGCGTGAGGGCAATCTGGAGGTCGCCGTGGTGGATGAGGCGGTACGTCACATCCTGACGATGAAATTCCGCATGAACCTCTTCGAAAAGCCGGAGAAACTGGGCGTGCCCGGCTGCGTGGGCTGTCAGGAGCACCTTGACGCAGCCCTGCACGCCGCCCGCAGCTCCATCACCCTGCTCAAGAACGAGGGCATGCTGCCCCTGAAGAATGTCAGGAAGGTCGCCGTCATCGGCCAGAACGCCGACGACCTTAACGCCCAGTACGGCGACTGGACTTACTTCACCCACCCCAACGCCCACGAGCCCCGTCCGCCCCGCCGCCCCTATGTGACCGTCAAGGAGGGCTTTGAAGCCCTGTGTGCTGAGCGCGGCATTGAGTGCGTGTACCATCGCGGCTGCTCAGTGAAGCCTGCCGCCATCGCTGATGACCGGGTGCTGGGCGATCCCGTGGCCGAGGCGATCCGCCAGCAGGGCCTGGCCCGCGCCCGTCAGCAGGACGACATCCCCGGCGCGGTAGCTGCCGCCAAGGACGCGGATGCGATCATCCTCGTGGTCGGCGATATGATCGACCAGTACGGCGAGTACAAGGATCGCGCAAACCTCGAGCTCTCCGGCCGCCAGATGGAACTCTACCGCGAGCTGCGCAAGCTGGGCGTTCCGGTGACGGTGGTGCTGGTGGCCTCCAAGCCCCTGTGCATCCCCGAGATCGCGGATACCGCCGACGCGGTTGTTGTCGCCTTCAACGGCGGCATGTTCGGAGGACAGGCGGTGGCTGAGGCGGCATTCGGCTGCTTCAACCCCGCTGGCCGTCTGCCCATCAGCTTCCCCCAGCACTCCGGCCAGATCCCCGTGTACTACAACACCCTGCCCGGCTGGCACGGCGGCAAGTACATGGATCTGCCTGCTGAGCCAGTCTACGCCTTCGGCGAGGGCATAGGCTATGCCCCCTTCACCTACGCGAATTTCTCCTTCGATCCGGAATCCCTCATCGCCTCAGTGGATGTGACCAACGCGGGCGAAATGGCCGGCACGGAGGTCGTGCAGGTTTACATGCACGACGTGTTCGCCAGCGTCATCCGCCCGGTGAAGCAGCTGATCGCCTTCACCCGCGTGGAGATTCAGCCCGGCGAGACCGTCCATGTCTCCATCCAGCTGAAGAAAGAGGACTTCCATCTGGTCAACCGCAACGAGCAGTACGTCGTAGAGCCCGGCGAATTCGAGCTGTTCATCGGTCACAGCAGCAGAAAGGCCGACCTGCTCAAGCTGACCTTCACCCTGCATGCAGACGGTCGGATGACGCTCGTCCCCAAGGCTGCTGCCATTTCCCCCGCCCTGTCCCGGGAATATCTGGAGTACTACCTGAATGAGACCTGGGGCGTCAGCGTGCAGGAATGGATCGGCAGCTTCCCCAAGCCGGCGGAAGTCATCGCGGCCCTGCAGCGCATCCTTGACAAGGACGTGACCGTGGACGCCTTCATCGAGGCCGTCCGCGAAACCATGGACACCCGCGGCACCTGCAAGCGCAAGCTGGACAAGCTGGCGGAATAATCGCACACAAACAGCCCGTACCGCGACGGTACGGGCTTTCATCATGGCTTCCTCGCCAGCTGTAAATCGATGGTATCGTAGATATTGATCGTGCCGCCGTGTGTCTCAATGGCCTCTTCCACCGCGCGGAAGAAGGGCAGGCACACCTCCTCCGGGAGGGCGATGTGATCCGAATAGGAGCCCAGCAGCATGATATACTCCTGCGCGGAGAAGGTGCGTGTGCGGCGATACATGCGGTGCTGGATGTCAACGAAGCCGTATTTAGCGGCAATCTCTGCCCGGCGGATCGCCTGCGCCTCGGTATACTCGTCCTCCAGCTTCGGCACGGAGCGATAATAGGTGTGGTAATACTTCGCATAGGCCTCGTCAAGCGCCGCAGCCAGGGCCGGATTGCTCTTGTCCCGCCAGGGATGATTGGCAAAACGGGCAAACGCGCCGCCGCTTTTCAGGATATCGAAGACCTTGCGATAACCAATCTCCTCCGGCACCCAATGGAAGGCCGAGGCAGAATATACCAGGTCGCAGCTTTCCGGCGGAAAAACCACTGCCTCGAACTTGCCGGTTACAACGCTGAATTTCGGATACGCTGCGAACTTCTCCCGGCACAGCCTGCAGAACTGCTCTCCCGGCTCCACCGCTGTGACGGAGCCGCCAACCTCCAGGATGGGCTGCGTGGCTTGTCCGCCGCCGATGCCAATCTCCACAGCAAAGCTTGATTCGTCAATCACCTTGTATTCCAGCAGGTCGCGGTACAACGCGTCCACATAGCCGGGCCGCAGCTTGGCATAGGTATCCGCCACGGTATCGAAGGTCCAGCCAAGGCCTGGAATGACGGGCATGCGAATCCTCCTTCCAGTTGAAAAAGGCCCCCTTGGGGGGAGCCTTTGGCGTTACTCTTCTTCTTCCTCTTCAGGCAGCTCGGCGTTGTGGTAGACGTTCTGCACGTCGTCGTTCTCCTCGAGCATCTCCAGCATCTTGGTGATGTTCTTGAGGGTCTCCTCATCGGTGACAGCGACGGTGTTCTGGGGAATCATATCGACTTCCGCAGACAGGAAGGTCAGGCCCTGGGCCTCGAGTGCTTCACGCACAGCAGAGAAATCGCTGGGCGCGGTGTAGATCTCGAAGCAGTCCTCTTCGGTGGCCATATCCTCAGCGCCGGCGTCGAGGGCCTGCATCATCAGCTCTTCCTCGTCGATGCCGGGAGTCTTTTCCACGACCAGCAGGCCCTTCTCGTCGAACATGAAGGACACGGAGCCGGTGGTGCCCAGGTTGCCGCCGTTCTTGGCGAAGCAGTGGCGCACGTCGGAGGCGGTGCGGTTGCGGTTGTCGGTGATGGTCTTAACGATCACAGCCACACCGCCGGGGGCATAGCCTTCGTAGGTAATCTCCTCGTACACCACATTAGACAGCTCGCCGCTGGCCTTCTGGATGGAGCGCTTGATGTTATCGTTGGGCATGTTGTTGGCCTTAGCCTTGGCGATGATATCGCGGAGCTTATTGTTGTTGTCGGGGTTGGGGCCGCCAGCACGAACAGCAATGGCGATCTCACGGCCGATCTTGGTGAAGATCGCGCCGCGGGCAGCGTCAGCCTTGCCCTTCTTGGCCTGAATATTATGCCACTTGGAATGTCCGGACATGGAAATTACCTCCTGTATATCAATGCATTGTTAACAAGCAACGCTTTATTATAGCACTGGGGGGGATATTTCGTCAATAGGGGCGGACGGCGAAGTGGCGGAAAATGGGCATATGCGGTCATTCACGGCGAAGCGTCAGTTCTCCCAGGATCAGCGTATCGGCTGTTTTGTCATAGGCTGCGCTCCACATTGACCCGCTCTGCACCGGACTCTCCACATCCTCATACAATGCAATGGTTCCCAAGTCATAGAACCATCGCCCGTTGGATGTTCGCCCTGCCTGAATCAAGGTGAACCTGTCGCCTTCAATGATCAGTACCGTAGCGCACAGCGTATCCTCCAGGGACGTGACCCACTTGCCCTCGATATCCGGTTTAGCGGCACAGCCCATCAGCAGTACGCACAGAAGCAGCACAGCCAGCAGTTTCTTCATGGCAGATCAGCTCCTTTTGCCTCCATGATACCACATGGCTTACCTGCCCACAATATGAGCCGGAAAGTTTTACAATTCCCACTTTGTTTGCACCTTTGCGCCAATTCTGATATAATCTTCCCAAAGCGAAAGATTTTCCGCCCCTCATGCGTCTTATTAGTAGAACCAATTACTCAGGAGGCACTTATGAACAGCAAGAACTTTGATGTAAAAAAAGCCGCCCGGCGGGAAAAACTCCTCGTCATCGGTATTCTGACCGTTTTCGCACTCGCCATCGGTATCCCCGCTCTCGTACGGAGCTACAAGGATTCCATCCCCACCGTGGATGACCGTTATCTGCAAATCAGCCGCTATCACCCCTTCAGCGAATCCACCGAAGCTGTCACCCTGCCGGAAGAATCCACGCTCCACTTCTCCTTTGAAGAAGCGTCTACCCTGCGCATCGACGGCGCAACGGCGCTGTACCCGGTGTATGCCAGCTTCGCCCGGAACGTCTTCGAGCCCAGCACGGAATACTACACCTGGGGCGAAGATCGTGCCTATACCCTGGACTGCAGCGGCACCAACTGGGCCTACGAGTCTCTGATCAAGGGCGATGTGGACGTGATCTTCTGCGCAGGACCCTCCAAAAAGCAGCTGGAGGCCGCCAAAGAAGCCGGCGTTGAACTCCACCTGACCCCCATCGGCCGGGAAGCCTTCGTGTTCTTCGTCAACAGCAAGAATCCCGTCACCGGGCTGAAGGTGGATCAGATCCAGCGCATCTACACCGGGGAGGTCACCAACTGGAAGGCCGTGGGCGGCAAAAACCAGCGCATCCGCGCCTACCAGCGGGATGAGGGCAGCGGCAGTCAGACCGCCCTTCAACTTGTCATGGCCGGCCTCCCCCTGATGGAGCCCGACAAGGAGGAAGTCGTTGACGGCATGGGCGGCATCATCGAGCAGGTCGCTGCCTACCGAAACTATGACGGTGCGCTGGGCTTCACCTTCCGTTTCTATTCCAATGAGATGGTGGGCAACAACCAGATCCGCCTGTTAGCCCTGAACGGCGTCACCCCCACGAAGGACACCATCCGCGACGGCAGCTACCCCATTTCGAGCTACTTCTACGCCATCACCGCCTCCCCCATCGGTCAGCCCGCCCCGGAGGTGACAAATCCTACCCTGAAGGCCTTTCTCGACTGGTGCATCGGGCCCCAGGGCCAGTGGGTCGTGGAGGAAGTGGGGTATGTGAGCGCGGAGTAATCCACAGACAAAGTTATCCACAAAAAGTACACCCAAAATCCTTTGGCCCTCTTCCCAAAAGGGGGCCTTTCGTGTTAAAATATATTATCTGAAACTATGTTCACAACGGAGGAAGTCCATGCTGCCCGAGTCCTTGAAGCGCGCCCGCGCCATTTTGGAGAACGTCACGCCCCTGAAGACGGACTGCGGCCTTACTTGTCAAGGCGCCTGCTGCCGTCCCCTGGAGGGCGAAATGACCGGCATGCTGCTCTTCCCCGGCGAGGAGAAATACTACGAGGGCCGCGAGGGCTACCGCATGACAGCGACCGATCACGGCACGCTGCTGATCTGCTCCGGGCGGTGCGAGCGCGCGGACAGGCCGCTGAGCTGCCGGCTGATGCCGCTGATCCCGCTGATTCGTCCGGACGGAGTCAAGGTTGCCACCGACCTTCGCGCAAAAACGGTGTGTCCCCTGGCTCAGCAGGGCAAGGACGCACTCGACCCGGACTTCGTGTCCGCCGTGCGTCAGGTCGGACGCATCCTCGCGGAGGACGAAACGCAGCGGACTTTCCTCGTCAACCTCACCCGTCAGCAGGACGAACTCAAGGCTTTGCGAAACCAGTTCAGGAGGGGTACCCATGTTTGAAGCGGTCAATGTAACCCGGGAGATCATTGGGCAGGGGCGTGATCTGCTCCTTTGCGCGGACGGCAGCGTCCCGCTGTCCGGTGTGCTGGCGGAGTATGCCGGCAAGGCCCAGTGCGTGTACATCGACCCGCCCTTCATGACCGGGGACAGCTTCACCCGCCGCCGCCGCTTTGGTCAGGCTGGCTGGAAGACAGGCCGTCCTTCACCGGAATACCCTGCCTTTGCCGATAGCTACGACAGCAAGGACGCTTACCTTGCCTTTCTGCGTGGTCTGATCGAAAACGCTCACGCGCTGCTCAGCAGGACCGGCGTGCTGGCCCTCCATCTGGACTGGCACACCTCCGCCTATGGCCGGCTGATCTGCGACGAGGTCTTCGGCGAGGAATTCTTCCTCAATGAGGTCATCTGGAGCTACGAAAGCGGCGGCCGCGCGAAAAAGTACTTCTCCCGCAAGCACGATACCATCCTGCTCTACGCCCGTACGAAGGACTACCACTTCGACCTGCGGCGCGTCCCCCTGGAGCGCACCGAGCACCGCAAGAATCACATGCGCCGCCGCGTGGATGAGGACGGCCGCGCGTATTCCGAGATCAAGACCGGCGGCAAGGTGTATCGCTACTACGACGATGCGCCCGTCTACCCCGGCGACGTGTGGACGGACATTTCCCACCTGCAGCAGCGCGACCCGGAGCGCACCGGCTACGCCACCCAGAAGCCCCTCAAGCTCCTGGACCGCATTTTGAAGCCCGTGGTGAAGGACGGCGATCTGGTGATCGACCTGTGCTGCGGCTCCGGCACGGCGATGGAGGCCGCACAGCTGCTGAACTGCCGCTATGTCGGCGTAGATACCAGCGCCGAAGCCATCCTGACCACCGCCAGCCGTCTGGATAGCCGTGACCAGACCCTCGACTGCCCCTGCACGATGGACGACACACGTCTCGAGGGCATCTACACCGGCGAGGGCGGCATGCTGCTGCTGACCGGCTTCACTGCGGCGCACCCATCCTTCCCCAAGACCGAGCAAGCCATGGATGCGCTGGAATCCTGGGCGGCAGGTCACATCGTGGGGGATACCTTCGTGGTGAGCGAGAGCTTCCGCCGCACCCCCCGTAACCCGGAGCTTCCGCTGTTTTCCCTGCTGCCCGCGGGCGAAGGCGAGGCTGCTGTCTCCACCGTGGATGCGGCAGGACGCAGACGCGTGTTCAAGTGGGTGAATGAGTAATACACCGGCTCCCGTCCTTTGGGACGGGAGCTGTTTTATACATTGGAGACTGACAAAGTAAGTTTTCCCACGAAAAAAGCAGACCCCGAAACGGGATCTGCCTGTGATGTCGATTGATGTCGGCCCGTCAAGGGCGCAGTGAACACACCCTCCGCCGTTGAGCCGGATATCACTTCTTCGGCGCGTTGCCAGCAACGTAGAAGCGCACCAGTTCCTCCATGATCTCGTCGCGCTCCAGGCGGCAGATCATGCTGCGGGCGGAATTGTAGCTGGTGATATAGGTCGGGTCACCGGAGATGAGGTAGCCCACGATCTGGGTGATCGGGTCATAGCCCTTGGCCTGCAAGGCGTGATACACGAACAGCAGGATGTCATGGGCTTCGTTGCCGGTTTCTGCAAGGGGCTTAAACTTGGTGGTGTTGAACGTATCCATCAGGGCCCCTCCTTTCGCTGGTTGCTCCCTATCATTATACACGAAGTGTTACAAAAAAGTAAAGCCCTTTTGACAGAAAAAGTTCATTAAAACATGGGGAGTACAGAAAAGGACTGCGCCGCGCGGGTGCAGTCCTTTGGTTTATTCCAATATGTCCAGGCAGGTCTCGATGGGGATGCCCACATAGTGGTCCTCGTTGTCCTTGTGGCGCAGGATCATCACGCGGATGGCGTCCATCGCCTTCTGGATGGCCTCCTGCAGGGGCATGCCGTCCAGCACGCGGCCAGTCAGAATACCCGAGAAGAGATCCCCCGTACCGGAGAAAAACACCGGCACCATCTCAAAGGGCAGCAGGAATCGCTCCCCTTTCCCGTGGTCATAGCCGACCACGCAGAATTGCCCCTCCACCTTTGCGCTGGTGATGAGCACCGACTTCGCACCCAGCTGACGCAGGTTATCCACCAAGGCGTCGGCTTCCGCACGGGTCAGATCATCCTTGATGGGCGCCCCGGCAAGATACGCCGCCTCGGTGTAGTTGGGCATGACATAATCCGCCACGGAGCACATGGCGCGCATGTGGTTGACCGTCGCTTCGGTCACGCCGTTGTAGAGCTTGCCCTCGTCGCCCATGACAGGATCGACGAATACGATGCTGCCCTTCGCCGACGCATCCCGGCACAGCTCGCTGACCAGCGCAGCCTGCTCCTCGGAGAAGATCATTCCCGTGGAGACCGCCTCGAAGGTAAATCCGAGATTTTTCCACACCTGCAGCGTCTTGCGCATGTAGTCGGTCAGCTCGATCAGCTCAAACTCGCCGTAGTCCAGCGTGTTGCTGACAATGGCAGTGGGCAGCGTGTAAACATGGTGCCCCATGTGGCTGAGCACCGGCATGATGGCCGCCAGGGCGACCTTGCCGTAGCCGGTCATGTCCTGGACGAGGAGGATGTGCTTGGGCATGATGGTCGTCCTTTCGTGGGAAGCCCTCTCAGTCAGCGCACGCGCTGACAGATCTCCCGGAGGGAGAGCCTTTGGTTACATGACCCGCAGCCCTGCAGCCCGGCCGATGAGCGGCCGGACGCGCAACTCCAGGCCCCGCGCCAACTCGCACGCGGTAGGTCTATGAAAGAGCAGTCAACTCAATCGCGAGCTGGGTCCAGCGGCACGCTGGCGATAGCCTCAATTTCGACACGGGCGTCGCGGGGAAGCTTGGCCACCTGCACGCAGGCACGGGCGGGGGCGTTCTCCGGGAAGAAGGTCGCGTAGGCAGCGTTCACCTCGGCAAAGTCGTTCAGATCCTTGAGGAAGATGGTGGTCTTGACCACATCCGCGAGGGTGCAGCCGGCTTCCGCCAGGATGGCCTCAATGTTCTTCATACTCTGGATGGTCATTTCACCCACAGAGCCCTCCAGCAGCAGGCCGGTTTCGGGAACGAAAGGCAGCTGACCGGAAACAAAAACCATATTGCCGCACTGCACGCCCTGGCTGTAGGGGCCGATGGCAGCGGGAGCGTTGGTGGTGTTGAGAATCTTGTTCATGTTCATACCTCCTGAATCACAGTGCGGGCATCAAGCTGTAGTACAGCGCCAGGCAGATCAGGCTCGCAGCCAAGCAGATCAGCCCGACCACCAGCACCGTGTGGCTGATGGGCTTACCCTCGCGCTTGGCGTCCTTCTCGCACTTGTAGTCGTAGTAATGGGGGAATTCCTTGGCCTTCTTCAGCGGGGAAAAGAGCACGAGGAGGCTCTGGAAGGCGTAGGAAAAGATGTCGAAGAAGCCGGTAGTGGACACCCACAAGAGTCCGCCCATGCCGACGAAGATCACCGCGCTGACGAAGAAGCCGTCGCTGAGCCAGCGGCAGTTGAGGTGCGCCGCACCCTCCATCGACAGGCCCTGATGCAGCGCCACAGGGATCGCGATCAGCAATGCAATACCCATCTGCACAGCAATGCTGATCAGCGTTTTTTTATTGAAACCCATGCTATACTCCTTGAATAACCGATGGCCGAATCAAAAAGTGCAACCACAGCCACGGGCCATGGTTGCACATCAATCGTTAGCCCTGCAGTTCGCGCTGGTACTCGGCAAATTCCTTGTCGTTGCACTGCACGAAGTGGCCGGGCGCGACCTCACGCATGCTGGGCTTGTCCACGGAGTAGTCGTGGGCAGACAGCGGGTTGTAGGTGATGCGCTTGCGGTTCTTTTCGTAGGCAGGGTCCGGCAGCGGAATGGCGGACAGCAGCGCCTTGGTGTAGGGATGCATCGGATGGGCAAAGAGCTCATCCGAGGTCGCCAGCTCAACCATCTTGCCGTAGTACATCACGCCGATGCGGTCGGAGAAGTACTTGACGACGCTCAGGTCGTGGGCGATGAACAGGATGGTCAGGCCCAGCTCATGACGCAAATCATTGAGCAGGTTGATGACCTGGGCCTGAATGGACACGTCCAGGGCGGAGACGGGCTCGTCAGCGATGATGAGCTCGGGCTCCATGATGACCGCGCGGGCCACGCCGATACGCTGGCGCTGGCCGCCAGAGAACTCGTGGGGGTAGCGGCTGGCATGCTCGCGAACCAGGCCCACGCGCTCCAACACCTTGAAGACCTTCTCGTCGATGACCTTCTTATCCTTTTCGCCGCGAATCACTAGGCCCTCAGCGATGGTCTCATAGACCGTCATACGGGGGTCCAGAGAAGCGATGGGGTCCTGGAAGATCATCTGGATCTGGGTGACAGAGCGGTTTTCCTTTGCGAAATGATCGCGCTTGGCAGCCTTGATCTGCTCCTTCTGCTCCATGATGAAGGCCTTCAGCTCTTCCTTGCGCTCGGGAGAGGCAGTCTTCATTTCCGCGCGGGCCTCATTGATGGCCTCGCGGTAGGAGCCGGTGCCGGCAGCGATGCGCTTGCCGTTGAAGTAGATGTTGCCGGAGGTGATATCGTAGAGCTTGATGATGGAACGGCCGGTCGTGGTCTTGCCGCAGCCGGACTCACCCACCAGGCCGAAGACCTCGCCCTTCTTGATATCGAAGGAGACGTCATCCACAGCCTTGTTGATCTTGAAATACTGACACAGGTTTTCAACCTTCAGCAGAACCTGCTGCTCAGACATGGCCTTCCGCCTCCATTCTTGCCTTCATTTTTTCAATGCGGTTGGTCACAGCCTTGGGCGGCTCGACCTTGGGGGCATCGGGGTGAAGCAGCCAGGTCGCGGCCCAGTGGGTATCGCTGATGGGGAATTCCGGAGGCTGCTGCTCAAAGTCGATCTTCATCGCGTAGGCATTGCGCTCGGCAAAAGCGTCGCCCTTGGGCGGATAGCGCATATCCGGGGGCGTGCCGGGGATGGCCTCCAGCTTGTCCTTGGAGTCCAGGTCGGGCATGGAGGACAGCAGCGCCCAGGTGTAGGGATGGGCAGGGCCGTAGAACACTTCCTCAGAGGTGCCGTATTCCACGATCTTGCCCGCGTACATGACCGCGATGCGATCCGCCATGTTCGCCACGACGCCCAGGTCATGGGTGATGAAGATGACGGACAGGTTGCGCTGCTTCTTCAGATTCTGGATCAGCTCCAGGATCTGGGCCTGGATGGTCACGTCCAGCGCGGTGGTGGGCTCGTCACAGATCAGGATGTCCGGGTTCGCAGCCAGGGCAATAGCGATAACGATACGCTGACGCATGCCGCCGGAGAACTCGAAGGGATACTGATTGTAGCGCTTGCGGGGCTCCGGGATGCCGACCTCGTCCATCAGCTTCAGGGCCTTGTTGCGGGCGGCCTGTTTGGTGATCTTGTACACCATGCCGGAGGCGTTTTCCTTGAGGTAATCGGTGAGACGATCCGTCTTCGCCCGCTTATTCTCATTCGCGTCGGCCTCGTTGCGCTCGATGTAGTGCTCCTTCAGGCGCTGGATCAGGGTCAGCATGTTCTCCTTGACCAGATCCAGGTCGATGGTAGTGGGCATGGCGACCTTGTAGTCTTTGCCCTTGGCAGCGCGCTTCTGGGCGGTGGCGACTTCCTTGTTGTACTTGGCTTCCTTGCTCTTGTTGGTGCGCTTTCCCGTGTCATAGCTGCTCAGGAAGGCCTTCATGCTGCCGGTGAAGGTGCATGCGGCGGAGTCCTTGATGATATCCAGCTGATCCACAGAGTCCTCGACCTGCTTGCACAGGGCGGGCACGGAGCCGCGGAAGCTCTCCACGGTGCCATTCTGGAGGTTTTCATAAGCCGTTTCCAGCTCAGCGACCACAGCCTTGCGCTTCTCCAGATACACCGCGTCGGAGGCCACGATCGCCCGGGTGATATCCTCCTCAAAGGCGTCCATGTAATCCTTGGCCATGTAATCCTGGTAGAACTTGTTCTGCTCCTCAACGGAACCCGCAGGAGCCTCACCCTTGGCGCAAGTCATATAGTAGCCCATGGCGAAGAAATCAGGCTTGGGTTGATCCACAGCGCGCTGCAGCACAGCCTGCATGCTCTGCAGACGGGCCAGCGTCTCGCTGTAGTCATGGGACTTCATGTTGGGCTTGATGTTGTTCAGCAGGGCATTGGCGTCAGCGCGCAGGGTCACCTCGTCGTTGCCGGCAACCACATAGGGATTGAAGGAATGCAGCGCGAACTCCTTGGCCTGACGCAGGGCAGTGACGTCCTTGAAGGCGTCCTTCTCCATCAGGAAGATGAGGTTCTTCACTTCTTCCAGAGCCTCTTCAGCAGCCTCGTGGGCAACATTGTAGGCCTGCTCCAGCTCGGTGTGCTTGAGCTCAAACTTGCGGAAGGTAGCGCACTGCTCCTTCGCCTTGGCGGCATTGGCCGGATCGGCCTCCACCATGCGCTTTTCCAGCAGCTCCAGCTTCTTCTGGAAATTCTCCTTGCAGGAGCGCTGACGGGCCTTGCCCTTGAGCAGCATGGCTTCAGTCAGCTGCTTGCCGATCTTCATGATCGGGTTCAGGGAGGACAGAGGATCCTGGAAGATCATGGCGATCTTGTCGCCGCGCAGGCGGTAGAAGTCATCCTCGGGGATCTTGAGCAGGTCCTGACCGTCATAGAGGATCTCGCCGCCCTCAACGATGGAGTTACCCGCCAGAATACCCAGAATGGCCTTGGAGGTCACGGACTTGCCGGAGCCGGATTCGCCCACGATGGCCATGGTCTCGCCCTTGTGCAGGTCGAAGCTGATGTCGCGCACGGCCTGCACCTTGCCGCCGGTGGTGCGGAAGGAGATGCGCAGATTGCGCACCTGCAGTTTCTTTTCAACTTTATTTTCCATTATTCGGCACCTCTCAGAGATGGGTTGAAGGCATCACGCAGACCATTGCCGAACAGGTTGAAGGAAATCTCCAGCAATGAGATGAACAGCGCAGGGAACAGGATGATATAGGGGTCGGTGGACAGGTAGTTGCGGCCGTTGGCCAGCATGGTACCGACGGAGGTCATCGTGGAGGACTCCAGGTTGACGATGCCCAGGTAAGTCAGGCTGGACTCCTGGAAGATGACGCCGGGGATGACCAGCACAGTACCGGTGATGATGGTGCCCAGGGAGTTGGGGAAGATGTGCTTGAACATCAGTCGGGTATCACGGGCGCCCAGGGTACGGGCCGCCAGGATGTACTCCTGACCCTTGAAGCGGTAGAACTGCATGCGCACGCGGCTGGCCATGCCGATCCAGCCCGTCAGCACGAATGCAAAGAGCAGCGATATGACCGGGCCGACCTTATTGGCCAGATGCAGCTGGAACAGCGTCGTCACGACCATGAAGGGCACGTTGGCCAGCACATCGGAGAAGCGCTCCATCATCAGGTCGACCACACCGCCGTAGTAGCCCTCGATCGCGCCGTAGACCGCACCGATAGTCAGGTTGATGACGGAGATGATAATTGCCAGCATGAAGGAGAACTGGGCGCCCTTAGCCAGACGGGTGAAGATATCCTGGCCGCGGTCGTTGGTGCCAAAGGTGAAGGCAGGCTCAAAACCGTAGCGATACTGGAAGTAGTTGTACTTGCACACGCGCACAACGTAGCTCCGGTTGGCGGAGGTGCCGGTCACGCGGGCATAGGACAGGGGCTTCTCAGGATCGTTGTCCGCCTCGACGCGGATGGAATGGTAGCTGGTATCCGCAGGCGTCGTGGTGCGGTAGATGCTGGTGAAATCCATCTGGCCGTCGCCGTCGGCGTCCACCTTGGACAGCGTGGGCACGCCCTTCTTGCTGGCCTTGTACCAGATATCCGCATCGGTCTGCTTGGCGTCAGTGATGGCGGGATAGATGACCTGGATGCCGGTTTCATCCTGCCAGGCCTGAATCTTCTCGTACTCATCGGGGGTGATGGTCTGATACATCATGCCCATACGATGGTACTTGTCCACCACCAGATCGTAATACTGGGTGGGGTTCTTCTTGTTGCCCGCCGTGGGATCATCATAGGGACCCTTGACGATCTTCACGATGGGATCAAGGCCGGTTTCCTCCGCGATGGCGCGCATCTTGTGGAACTCGGACTCATTCACGGTCATCTTGGTGGTGCCGTCCATGCCAAGCCAGCCCAGCAGATCAGACTTGGGGGGCAGCTTGCCGTAGTTCAGATACATCGTATCCGTCAGAGAACGGGTGTAGTTGTTTTCGCACAGCAGGGGCACGAAAACTGCGTAGCACACCAGCAGGATGATGATGATCGCCGCCACAACGGATGACTTGTTGCGGCAGAAGCGGTTGAATGCATCACGGAAATAGCCCACAGGCTTGCTTTCCAGCTTCTTATCATGTTCGCGGCCGTCCATGGGGACAAACTCGAACTTGGAAGCATCAATATGTTCGTACTTCTTCTCGTTCATTACTTCTTACTCCCCATTCGAATTCGCGGATCAATGAAGCCGTAGCTCAGGTCAACAACGATGCCGGAGGCCAGACCAATGATGGTGTAGAAGGCCGTCAGCAGCATAAAGAAATTGTAGTCCGGCGGGGTGGTGCCGATGGACGCGACGTACAGCGGGCCAACGCCGGGAATGCCGAAGATGTTCTCGATGATCAGGGAGCCGCCCATGATGCCGATGAACTCACCCAGGATCATGGGGAAGATCGGGACCATGGCGTTGCGCATCGCATGGCGGACGGTGGTCTGCGCGCGGGAAAGGCCCTTGGTGCGCGCCAGCAGCAGGAAGTCGCTGGTCAGCACCTCCGTCAGTTCAGCGCGGACATAACGGGTCAGACCCGCGATGGTACCGAAGCCCAGGGACAGGATCGCCGGGATCAGGGACACGAAGGTATCCCAGCTCAGGTAATCATAACCCGCCTTCATCTGGAAGGGGAACCACTGGAGCTTGAAGCACAGGAAATACTGCACCAGGAACGCGTACACATAGCTGGGCACGGACACGAAGACCATGACCGCCGTGGAGATGAAGTGATCCTGCCACTTGTTCTTCTTCAGCGCCGCATAAATGCCGAACATCAGGCCCAGCGGCACAGCGAAGATCATCGTATACACATTGACGATGACGGTCGCGGGCATCTTCTCCATAAACTTGGTCCACACATCCTGGCCGGTATAGAGCGTTTCGGAAACGCCCCAGTCCATGCCGATCAGGGAACGCTGGACGAAGATAAAATACTGCTCGATCAGGGGTTTGTTATAACCCAGGAGCTCGCGGCGCATCTCGATCAGCGCCATATCCTTGCCGAACTGCTCCGCTGGCTTGCTGGGCAGCAGCTTGACCAGCACGAAGCAAGTGGAGATGATGATCATGAACACCATCAGCATCAGCAGGATTCGTTTGATGACATACTTGATCATGTGTAGAAAGACCCCCTTCCCGCCATGAATGATTACGGCTGCATCTGCGCAGCAGCACCGCAACAGGTGCAAGCGTAATCATCATGGGGTGATTTTGAAGGCATCCGCCTCATTTCAGGCGAAAAACCATTGTACTTACAAGCGCAAGACTACCAAGGCAGGGATATTGGTTCAACACCCCTGCCTTGGCGTCATTGCTTATATCACTTTGCTGTCACAAAGTGTTTTGATGCTTACTTGTAGTTCAGCACGCCGCCCTGCTCAGCAACGAAGGCGTCCCACTCAGCATCGGTGTAGTTGTAGGTCATGTACTTCACGCCGCCGCGGCCCAGGGGGAACACTTCGTCCTCCAGGAAGTACTCGATCTGCATGCCCTTCAGAGCGGCGGAGTTGTCGCCGGTCAGCGGGATGAAGTCGTAGTTCTGCAGCACGCAGTTCTCCAGAGCAGCCAGGATGTACAGGTTCTGGTTGGTCTGCTCGCGGGTCAGCTGAACTTCCTCGCCGGCAGCGTTGGTGGCCTTGATCTCAGCGCCGGAGATGGAGGTGGTCCAATCCCACACAGAGGCGGTGTAGTCAACACCTTCCAAGTTGATGGTCAGCATGGAGGTGGTGGTATCCCAGGAGGGATCGTACTGGTAGGACTTGGAGGTGTAGGCTTCCATCAGGCCGTAGGGATCGAAGGTGGAGCCAGTCCAGCCAACGAAGAACAGCATATCGACCTGGTTGTTCTGCAGCGCAGCCGCGTAGCCGTTGCCCAGGGTGCCGTCACGCTTGAAGGTCAGCTTGCCCTCCAGCTTGGTGCCCTCGACGATCTTGGTGTAGTTGTTGACGATGAAGTCGTAGCCATTGTTGTAGGCAACAGAGGTCAGGTTGGGGGTGCCGATGATGATTTCGATCACGTCGTCCTCATCCATCAGGCCCTGCTCGATGGCGATGTCATAGGCCTTGTTGAAGTACTCCTTGGCCATGGCCTCGTTGTAGCCAGTGATGGAGTCGATAGCTTCGTCCTTGGTCAGGTACATCTTGCCCTCGCCAACTTCGTCCGCCAGGCCCCAGAAGTTCAGCAGAACGTCCTTGGCTTCCTCGGTGGAGCGGTAGGCAACGCCGTTCTCGGGGTCAGAGATGATCTGGCCGGAGTACAGGGCGTAGCCGGGGGAGTTGGTGGGATCAGCAGCCAGACAGAAGGCGGCACGGTCCATGCCGAAGGACATGGCCATACGGAATTCCTTCACGGTGATGATGGACTTGTTGATGTTCTCGCCAGCGGTGGCCTGGTTGGCGGTCAGCGCCTCGAAGTTGGGGTTGAACACCATCGCGAAGATGGAGTCGCCCTCGGAGTCATAGCGGTAGTCGGAGGTGGCGTAGTCGACCATCTCGTCCTTGTTCAGGCTCTTGACGTCCAGCTTGCCGGCCAGGAACATTTCCATTGCGGTGGAAGCCTCAGCGACCTTCTCGTAGACGATCGCGGTGGTCTGGTACAGGCCCTCGTTCTCGGGCAGGGTGTAGCCATACCAGTAGGGGTTCTTCTCCAGGCGGATGATCTTATCGGACTGGAACTCGGTGATGACCCAGGGGCCGTAAGAAACGGTGGTCGCCAGGGAGGTGCCGTAGTTGTTGGTGTACACGCCGTCGGTCTCGGTGGCGCAGGCATTGTACAGGTCTTCCTTCACCAGCCAGGAGCCGGTCAGGGAGTACAGCAGGTAGAAGCCTTCCAGGGGCTTCTCGATGATCATAACCAGCTCAGTGTCAGAGATGGCCTTGAAGCCGACATTGGCCCAATCCACAGCGGGATAGGTGTACATGCCGTACAGCTCGTCGTTAGCCCACTCCTTCAGGTTCTCAGCAGAAGCCCAGGTGGCGTAAGCAGCGCCGGGGCCCTCGGTGTAGAAGGTGTACAGCTCAGCGATGGTCAGGGGAGTCTCAACGATCTTGTCCTCAGCAGCGCCGGTCCAAGTCTGAGTCTCGAAATCGTAGGTGTCGCCGAAGGAGATTTTCCAGTTGATGTAGCCCTTCTCAGTGCCGTGGTTGGCCAGGAAGGAAGCCATATCAGCCTCGCCGTAGTTGTTGATCAGGGCGCCGAAGGCAGCTTCGGAGGTGGAGCCCTGCTTCAGGAAGGCTTCGGCATTGGTGATGACCATGTTGCCGGTGTACAGGGAGTCAGCACGGTAGTTGGCAGCCTTGCTGTCCAGCAGCATCATCGCGGACTTCTCAAAGTCATGAGCGGTGATGGGGGTGCCGTCGTTCCAGGCCAGGTTGTCACGCAGGGTGATCTTCCAAGCGCGAGCGGTCTCGCCTTCCTTGATGTTCCACTGCTCGCCAACGTAATCAGCAGTCACGTCAACGGGGAAATCAACGGCCATGGCGGGCTTCATGACGTAGCCGTCATGGGTCTCGTTGAAATCGAAAGCGTAGTAGCCGTCAGCCTGATAGTCCGCGAAGGTGCCATCGGTTTCGGTCTCATACTGGAACAGGTTCCAGGTGGTGGGGAAGGTGGAGGTGTAGTTATTGTAGGTGTAAGTAGCCTCCACTTCCGTCTCGGCCAGTGCAACGCCGCACAGCATGCACAGCGCCATGACCAGAGCCAGAATCTTCTTCATGGATGTTTCCTCCTTGAAAGATTTTTCGCATCGCGTACGATGCGTTTTTACCATTATAATTGGTTCGCTTTCGCCTTGTCAAGCGGAAAAAAAGAGGCGATTTGCACTTCGTCCGGTCATTTCCTGCATTTACTTCCCCGAAATCGGTTTCGTCTGTGCTGATAATGCTTTCAAAATTGTTCTCGGATTGTATTTTTTCTGTATACAACGTTTGTACTGTACATCTGCGGCAAGCTGCGATATACTATTTAGTTAGAGTGCTTATTTGCATACCGGAGAAAAATTTCTTCATATATATTCATTTACCCCTTGACTTGAACATCGTGTCGCACTTTATCATAGGCACAGAAAGCAAGGAGGCGTAAGCCGACCAGCAGGCGAAAATGCTTGCATTTTCCCTGCGTAGGCATCAGCAGATTTTCTGATGATGGCCGAGAAAAGCGAGGAATGCACCATGCTGACCATCACCGAAGTGTCCCGCACCCACGACGTATCCACCCGGATGCTGCGCTATTACGAGCAGCAGGGCCTGATCACCAGCCAGCGCCGGGAGGACTATGCCTACCGGGTATACGATGAGGAGAACATCGCCCGGCTGCGGCTGATCCTTGTGCTGCGAAAACTGCGGGTGCCGCTGAATTCCATCGCCGCCATCCTCTCCACCGGCGATGCGGACGAGGCCGTCTGCGTCCTGCGGGAGAAAATCGCGGAGATCGACGAGGAGCAGCGCAGCCTGTCCGCTATTCGCGAGATGCTGACGCTGTTCATCCAGCGGATCGGCCTGGGGCAGAGTGCGGCGCGGCTGTCGCTGCTGGGGGATGAAGCGTTGCTCAGCGCGGTGAACGCCCTTGGTCTTTCGAGTACGACACTGAAGGAGAAAACCCTCATGAGCGAACTGCAAACCACCGACAACGCCCGCTGGAAGAGCCTCAACGTGCGCTACGTCATGCTGCCAGAAACAGCGGTCGCTGCGTTCCACTACATCGGTCCCGATCCGGAAAGCCATGTCGATGATATGGCCCACCGTTTCGTTCGGGAGAACCGCCTGTACGATGCAAAGCCTGACTCACGGATGTTTGGCTTCAACCATCCTAACCCCAGCCCCGACCGGGAACACTATGGCTACGAGCTGTGGATCACCATTCCGCAGGACATGGCCGTTCCCGCCCCCGGTGTAAAAAAAACCATGCCCGGCGGCCTTTACGCCGCTCACACCATTGATTTCCCGAATTTTCACGAGTGGCAGTGGCTCTATGAGTGGGGCGAGAACCATGACAAGTACATGCCTGGCGGTCCAAATTGCTCCCCTGAGAACATGTTTGGCGGTCTGGAAGAGCACTTGAACTGGGTGTTCATCGCCCAGCACGGACAGCAGGATAACAGTCTGCCCATCCGTCTGGATCTCCTCATGCCCATCCAAAAGCGCGCCAAGTAAGAGATACCATGTCCCCCTCTACATAAAACAGCCAATCGCTGCCACGCTAAAGGGCCGCGTCCAATGGACGCGGCCCAAATTTTTGTCTTTTACTTACTTCTTGCCCGCGGGGCAGTTGTTGTAGGCGTATTCGATTGCCTTGGCATGGCTCTCACTCACCGCGCCGGACTCGTGACCCTTGGAATTGGTGAAGTGCAGACAAACCTGGCCGTCCATACCGTTGTTGGAAATGGTATCGCCGTCCGGATTATGCTGCATGCCGTCCAGAGAGGCAGCGAAGGTACGGGTGCCGATGGTGATCAGGCAGGGGCGGCGCTCCCACATCTTCTTGTCCACAATCTCCTGCAGGTTGCTCACGCCGTAGATCTGGCACAGACGCTCAGAATCCTTCCTGGTCAGTGTCTCAATATCCGCGTGGCTGCCGCCAGCCCAGCGGTGCGCCCACCAGACGATGCCGGTCTTCACATCATAGATCTTGAAGTTTGCATTGCGCGGGATCATATCCTGAATGCCGCCGGTGAACCAGTCGATCTTTTCCACCGGGTAGATGGTGAACTCCAGATTATCCGTATCGCCCGCGCCAATCGGCACAGTGCCGAAGAGCGCATGCTGGGTCGCGCTGCCGGCAATGCCGTCCACATACAGTCCCTTGACGGTCTGGAAGGCTTCCACAGCCGCCTTCACGCTGCTGGTGAAGGTATCGGTCAGATTGCCCTTGTAGTAGCCCTGGTTGATCAGCTCCTGCACCAGGTTGGTGACCTTCGTGCCGCTGTCACCCTGCCGCAGGGTAGAGTAGGTGGTCTCCTGCTGGAGAGAAGGCGCACTGGAGAGGTCGCCCAGGTCAGGCAGCTCAACAGGCAGATCATCGCCGTTCTCGTCGCACTCATCCACCAGATCGGAGCGGACATAGCAGTAGCCGCTTGACGGCGTCAGAACGCGGAACCAGCCCGCGCCGCCGGCAGAGATCATGTTGGTATAATACCGCATCACGGTGCCCTCGTTGACGATCTTGTCAACACGGGTAGAGCCGTTGGCAGCGTTGCGGACGTAGACATTATCCTGATTCGTGCGCACATAACCCAGATGGTCGTCCTTGTCGGGCACCAGATCGGGATGAGCAGCGGCCCAGGCAGCGTATTCAGCCTGCGTCATTTCCTCCACATAGTTGCCATGCACCCAGCGCTCCTGGTGATCGTAGAGCACGCAGTACCAGGTGACGGTGCCGACCTGCTTGGTGGTGAAGTACTGCATCACCACACCGGACTTGACCTTGCCCACAGAGGTGGAATCCTGAGAGTAGCTCTCGCGGATGTTCAGGCCGTTGGTATTGACGGTGATAAGGTAATTGCTGGGCACGTCTTCGGGTTCCGGCTCTTCCTCCGGTACGCCGTTGCCAGCCAGGTAGCTTTCCTCCTGCGCAGGAGAGAGCTTGAAGGCAAAGTCACCATGGACATAGCCCTTCTGGCCGCCGGCCTCGGCGTTGAACCATTCCACACCGTCCTTGTCGATGGATTCGCCGATCAGGGGCCACACGGTACCGGTGGCCACACGGGTCAGCTCCGTACCGGCGGGCGTCTTGCGGACGGCCACGCGGTTGCCGGTGATCATGATGTAACCAAAAGCAGACAGCTCAGGCCTGTCCGTGCCGCCTTCGGTGATCATCTGCACATACTTGCCGTAGACATAGCCGGTTTCGCCATTGTAGCGGATTTTATACCAGCCGGTCTGGGGATCCTCGGGGATCCGCAGCACGGTGACCACAGCGTCCATGGGGATGACGCAGATGATATTTTCCTTGCCGGAGGCGTCCGCATCTTCGCGGAAGTTGGTGTTGGTGGTGATCTTCGCGGTTGCGCCCACCAGGTCGGGGGTTTCGTCCTCCTCCGGCGGGGTCAGCTCGCCATCTTCAATCTCATTGCCGTCCTTGTCGCAGATCACTGCGCAGTCGCCGCGGATCCAGCCGAAGCGGTTGTCCGCATCGCGCACGGGATACCAGAAGTAGAAGCCCGTGTCGTTGGTTTCACCCATCACAGGCATCACAGTGCCGGTATCAATGCGGGTCTGCACAGTACCGCCGGGGGTCTGGCGCAGCGCCACGCGGTTGCCGGTGATGCGGATATACCCATAAATCGTGGTGCTCTGGGAGGGATCCTCGCCGGGCACAGTGGGAACCTCTTCATCCGTGTAACCGCCGGTGGCGGTGCACACGCGCACACAGTCACCGCGGACCCAGCCGGGCTGTCCGTTATACTTGACCTGATACCAGGTATAGTTCACGCCCTCCATGACCGCCTGCTTGGCAGGGCCGATGCAGGTCAGCACGGTGTTGATCGGGATACGGTCGATATAATCCTCACCGGGCAGGATGCGCAGGTTCACACCATAGTCCGTGGTGATGACATAGCCATAAGCGCTTTCCGGTTCGGGTTCAGGCTCAACGATCTCGCCGTCCTTGATCATGACTACCTCGATCATGTCCTCGCGCACATACAGGATCGTCTGGCGCTCCACATGATACACGGGATACCACAGATACAGGCCGTTGGGCTGAGGCTCGCCGGTGATGCGCATCAGGGAGCCTCTGCCGCTCCACTGGGTGATCGTATTGCCGCCGGCCGTCTGGCGCAGGTTGACCTTGGTGTCCTTGATCAGCTTGGCATAGCCAAACTCCTCCACCTCGGGCAGATCATCCTCATTGACGGTCAGCACGCGGATAAAGAGGGACTGGATGTAACCGGTACGGTTGTTGTAGCGCACCTTGTACCAGTGCTCCTCATCCACCGCTGTGGGGATGCTCAACAGTTCGACCACGGTTCCCTCAGGCAGCTTTCCATAGGTGCTGTAGGACTTGCTGGGGCCAACGCGGAAGTTGACGCCGGAGGTAGAGGTGGTCACGCCGGTGGACACCACAGGTGTGGAGGGCTCCACAGGCTCGTCATCGGGATCAGCGGGCGCATCCTCGCCCTCCACCTGAATGTAGGGAGACTGGATATAGCCCAGCTTGCCGTTGTAGCGGACATAATACCAGTAATCCTCGCCCACCTTGGCGGGGATGGTGATTAGCTCCACCTGGATGCCGGAGCGCAGCTTGCCCATGGAGGTATAGCTCTTGCCGGGGCCAGTGCGGAAGTTGACGCCGTTGGTGTTGACAGTCACGCCCATGGCGATGGCGACGGGCTCGTCCTTATCGCCCTCATCCGTCACGCGGATGAAGTTGGACTGGATATAGCCCACCTGACCGTCATAGCGCACCTTGTACCAGTCATCCACGCTGATCTTGTCGGGGATGCTCAGCAGCTCAACCTCGGTGCCCTCGTCCAGCTCCGCCAGGATCTCCGCAGAGGTGCTCGCCTCCGCGCGCAGGCGCACGCCGTCCGCAGTGACCTCGCCGGTCGCGCCGGTCAGCTCTTCGTCCTCGACCTTTTCGCCGGCGTCGATCACATCCAGCAGGTCGCAGTACACATAGCCTGCCTCGCCGTTATAGCGCACGCGGTACCAGCCGTTGTCCTCATCCTCAGGAATCGCGGTAATCTCCACCTCAGTTCCCTTGGGGATTTCCGCAAGCACCTTGCCGGTCTTGGTGGACGGCACGCTGCGGAAGTTCGCGCGGGTGTTCAGCTTGCCCTTGGCGCCGGTCACCTCAATGCCGGAGTATTCCACATGCTCCGTATCATCAAGCGCATCATCCGTGGAGGGCTTGATGACCTCGACGGCATCTCCGTCGGAGCCATCCTCCTCTCCCAGATAATCCTCCTGTTCCGCCGCCGTCAGGGGACGGAAGAACTCCGATTTAATATAGCCGATGTAAGTGCGGCCGTTGGGCGTGGGATGGGGCGTGTTAATCTTATACCAGTCCACCCCGTCCTTGGTCGTCTCGCCAAGGATCTCAGCCACATGGCCCTTGGGGATCTCAAACCAAACGGAATTGCCGCCGGGCTGCTTGCGCACTTTGACCGTGCCGCCCTCAGATCCGCCAAGGCACACGCCATACACGACTTCAGCTTCCTCCGCCGCTGCGCACAGCGCGGGCAGGAGCAGCATCAGCGCCAGCATTGCCGCCATCAGCCTTTTCCACACATGCATCATCCTGGTCACCTCATATCTTCGCCCCAAAGCTGGAGCAAGGCTGCCTGTTGGTCCATTCCAACAGTCCCCTTCCCCAAAAAGGGCAAGGGGCATCTGGATACATTCTATTACAAAATAATTACCGTGTCAAGGTTGATCGCTGTCGTTCCCGGTGTTTTTACATTCATTAACACATTCTTTTTGATTCAATCAAGCATTTTCAGCCGGTCTTCACACTTCCGCCGCGGCCCAAAGTGCCATTTCCTGCATTGACAAGCCCGCTTTTCCCCGGTACAATAGCTGTATACAGCTTCGTTCATTCCGCATATGATGATGGAGGTATCTATGCAGCAGCTTTATCTGACCGGCGCCCATGCACCCGACCTGGCTGACCGCCTGTTCACCGCGCTGAACGTCCGTCCGGCGGGGTATCGCCTGACGCCCTTCTCCGTGGGCGGCGGCCTGCGCGGCGAGACCCTGCACCTGCTCATGCCCCCCGCTGCACCCATGGATAATGACGTTCCCTGCCGCATCCGCCTGCGCACGGGCGACTGGGCCATCGTCCCCCGGGTGCTGGATGAGATCGCCGCGCCGAACCTGCTGCGCGCCCCCACCGCGCACACCCCCATCCTCCTCGGCGGCCTGACCGCCCAAATGCTGACCTGCACTGCCTTCCGGGAGGCGGTGGTGAGTGTGCTGCTCAGCGCCCGGCCGGTGATCGTTGCCGCCGATGATGACGCGGAGGAGCTGCTTCGCGCGCTCACCCCGGAGGACACGCAGCTGTGGATGCCCGTCCCGCCCACCGCCGAGGGCCGCGCCGCGCTCCTGGAGGAACTGGTCGCCGAAGCGGCCATGCGGTTTTGATTCTTAACGGCTTCTCTTCATATTTTAATGAAACTTTCCTTGATACTGCGGCTGCGAAGAGGTATACTGATCCCGTCAGCAAGGCAAGATATACCTGACACACATGCTTGAAGGAGGCAATCAAAATGAGCGATCTGAAGAACATCCTGAAGGATATCGGATATTTCGGCGTGGGCGCAGCTGCTGTCATCCTGGAGGCTGGCAGCAAGGCCGTAAAGACCCTGGTGCGCAAAGGTGCGAAGATCATCGAGGAAAATCAGGACACCGTCGATGAGATGAAGCAGAAGGCCAAGGAAGCCGGCGAAAAGATCAAGGAGGCCGTCCAGGAGCTGAACAAGAAGGAGGAAGCCCCCGTGGTCGAGACCCCTGAGGCCGAAATCTCCGAGGTCAAAATCCCCGAAGTGGAAGCTCCCGTCGTGGACGAACCCGCCGTGGACGAACCCGTCACCCCCGATGTCATCTACCGCACCGAGGAGCCCGAGGCCCCTGCGGACGCGGAGGACGAGCCCAAACCCGAAGAAACCATCAACGGCTGATCCGCAAAAAGCAGCCCTGCTCCAGATGCATGGAGCAGGGCTGCTTATATTTATGTAGGAATTACTCTGCAACAAACAGACTGTTGACCGCATTGATCACCGCATTGGAGGTGAAGGTCGCGCCGGAAACCACTTCAACGCCTTCGAAGGGGCCCTTCTTGCCGATGAACTGGCTCAGGAAGGCTTCCTCGGTGCAGGGAGCAGCGATCGCAGCAGTCTCGCCGGAAGCGTCTACAGCCATCGTCGCGATGGCGCCATCCTCGTTCAGGGTGATGGTCACCTTCACATCGGACAGCAGACCCTTCGCGGAGGCAGTCATTTCAGCAGCGGCGGGAGCTTCCGCAATGGGCAGCTCCTCGCCGGTCACAGACATATCCTGGGTCGGGAACATGGAGTTCACCGCATTGATCACCGCATTGGAGGTGAAGGTCGCGCCGGAAACCACTTCAACGCCTTCGAAGGGGCCCTTCTTGCCGATGAACTGGCTCAGGAAGGCTTCCTCGGTGCAGGGAGCAGC
>JBGUSK010000054.1:0-24445 GCA_045132495.1 Christensenellales bacterium
GGGTTCTCGATGAAAAAGCAGCGCTTGTCCGGTGTTGGACAAACGCTGCTTCTGTTTTTACTGGCTCAAGAGATAATACTAAATGAGTATCAGTCGCCATCCCTATAGACTTCACTTCCAGGAACTTTCCTGGCGATGTCGAGCGCCGGTAAACTATCGTATTCCAGTGCAAACTGCCAGCCCGTGGGGTGGGCATCCAGGAAGCTGAACAGTTGCTCTGCCACGGCCTGAAAATCTTCTGCGTCGCCCTCGGCCTTGTCATCAAGGATCACAAAATAGACGTAGTTACCAGGAGTGACCGTTTTTCTGACAATGTAGGCGGCTTCGACTGCATGGTTTGCATTGTGGGAACGGATGAAATCAACAATGCCTGCCAGCACATCCTCCGGCATCTCGTTGGCGCTGAGGTTGTCATGCGGATTCAGGGTGCAGTCATCGTCGCGATCCTCTTTACGCTGAATGTATTCGGTTGCGCGCGCACGATAAACTTCCAGATCATCTGCCCAACCAAAGCGGCAGCAGGCACTGCCCACAGTTTCAATACCATCGTCGATAGCGTTGTGATTGACGTCCATCGCCTGATAGAGAAGCGCAAGGCCTTCCTTGTCACCGCGTTCACACAGCGTAATGCCGGCGTGGAAGAGAGCGACGCCGATCACCCACGGCGTCTCAGCGTAGGTTTCGATCAGGCTGCGGCACAAGGCCAGCTTCTCTTCGATGCGGCCCAGCTTATTGAGCGCTGAGATCACCGAAGCGCCGCCGTCTTCGCCGATGGGTCTTCCTGCTTTCTCCCATTCCTGAATGATTTCCATGGGAGTCAGATAAAGCTCTTCCCGTTCCTCCTTGAAGGACTCGTGCGCCTCATCCCAAAGCATTTTTTCAGCTTCAGCGATATAGCGCAAACGCTCCTCATGAAGAGGATCAGTTTCGTCAGGGAACTGGATGGTGAAGGCCTTGACGCCCAGCGCCTTGATACGCTCTCGGGCAACCGGGTGCGTGGCGCTGCGGCTCTGAATCTCGCTGGCCATCCGTTCACGCCATGCGGATTCGCGCTCCTTTGTCTTTTCCCGGAATTCCTGCATCAGATCAGTGAAGTAGTGCCTGGGGAACTCCTGCTGGGCATAGAGCGGTACATAGTCATAAGCGCTCTTCTCGGCCTGGAACTCAGCATGCATATACAGTTTTGCCAGCGTACTGGCCATGGCCTGAGCATCTTCAGCCGCAGCCTGATCCGCATGCCGCTCAATGACCTCGTTGCCCAATTGACGCCAGAACTGATACTCTGTCATGAACTCCACCATCACATGGCGGAAGGGGAGTGAAAGGAGGAAGGCGACCTTTTCATTGGGCGTCCACATTTCATCCAGATGACGTGCGCGGGTAATCACAGCTTGAATACGCTTATCATCCTGTGCCACGTGAGCAAACTCATGATTCAGCATCTGAGTAAGCTCGGAGGCTGTCATCATGGACATGATCGGCGCGCTGATCATCAAACCGATACAGTTGTGGTATCGTCCAATGGCGGCATTGTCACCAGCGATGATAGCCAGCTTGACAGGTTCGCGTACGCCATTTCGATCTGCACAGTTGCGGATCAGCTGCATCAGCTTCGGGTAATTGCCGCTTTCTACGACATAGCCGACATTGAATTCTTCAAGATCATCAAAGGACAACTGGAGAACCATAGTCAGGGCGATGAAGCCCAGAACAGCTCCAATAATCCATACATGCCCCAGCACAGAGAGGATTCCCAGCGCCCCAACAAGCACCATCTGGCGGGTCAATGCGTCGTGGCGGCGATAGAGCTGCTTTCGAGCAGAGTCTGCGCTTTCGCGGATACGCTCCCGCGCTTGCATCACAACATCATGCTTCTCCTGAACAGAGAGATTCTTACCATTCAGCGGCGAACGTCTGACAGCGATTTCGCTGAGAATGCAGGTAAGCACCAGCAGCACAGCAGCGGCGTCGCCAATGTACATCAGTACATCGAACCGAGCAACCAGCGTCAGCCGAAGGATCAGCAGCATCACGACAGCAACCACGGCAATGCCCATCGAAACAAAGAATCGGGATTTCTCATTCCTGTTTATCATAGTACCTCCAAAATCAATGATACTGTAGCATTTTCATCGGTCATTGGTGACGTCTCCGTCTCCGAAGATGGGGATCGCTTCGCCCAGATAGGTGGGGGGAACCTTCACGATGCACCACGCCCAGTCCTTGACCCGTGCAGCTGCTTCGCGGATATCGAAGTAGGTCTGTCGTGCGTAACTTCGCAGATCGGAGGGGATGCCTGCAGCCTCCATCCCGAAAGCCCGCGCATTATGAATCGCTCTGTACAGATGGTAATTCTGCGTAACAATGATGATGCGCTCACACTGAAAGATGTCTCGCGCACGGTGCATACTCTCATAGGTGGAAAACCCGGCGTGATCCATGAAGATATCCTCGGAAGGAACACCCTTGGAAATGGCGTAGTCCTTCATGGCGTTGACTTCGTCGTAGTGTTCACGGCCATGGTCGCCGCTCATGAGCAGCTTGGGGGCTAGCCCCATCTGATAGGCCGCAATCGCCACATCCAGCCTGTCCTGCAGCATGTGGCTGGGCTTACCATCGCTGCGTATGCCGCAGCCCAGCACCAGGATACAATCGCCGGTGAGTTGATCTGCTTCATCCAGTGAGAATATGGCGTCCTTTGTGCTGTGGATCATCCAGCCATTGATGCCAGCAACGAAGAGACCGGCTGCCAACCCAAGTATCAACAACCACTTGAGGAATTTCATGAGCTTCTTCATATGTTTTGCCTTTCATAATCAATGAAATGTGCGCTATCAGGAAATGTGATTTGCAGCATCATCCATGGTCACATTGTATCTGATGTGGAGTGATACTGTCAAGTACGCTTTGATTCGACTTGATGAGTATCACGCTTTTCCCAATAATAGAACGATTTGGAGTGCTGCTTTCCTGCAAATACTGCACCTTACACATGGCAAAATAGACTGGTAAGAACCTTTTTCATAGCGAAAAAGGAGCCGCAGTAGCATTCGGCATACTGCAGCTCCTTGCCATTGTCACTCTTCTCACTTATTTGAGGTATGTTCCGTACTGCACCAGAATCTCCAGCCGCTGTTCGCCGTCTACTTCGTGCTGGCCATTTACTGTGCCGTAGATAGTGATGGTCATGTTGGGCTGTATCTGATCTTGGCCGTAGCCGTACAGCGTCAGGTACAGAGGCGTCTTTGCGTGTTTGGAACCCTTGGGTGGATTGTAAGTACAGAGGATGCCCAAGCCTTCCTCAGTGAAGGTCACTTCCTTGACCCGGACGCTGATCTTGACCCGTTCGCCGTGGTAGGCGTCTGGATTCTCCGCCAGTTCTGCAATGGTATGCTCTGTCAGGTTCTTCTCGAACGCCTTTGTGCCGTCCTTGAAGGTTTCGTATTCGGTGATGAAGGGAATCTCAACGATGCTGATGTCCTTGCCGGGTGCAGCGGCTGAAATATAGAGCAGATGCACCTGGTCATCCATCACTTCATAGGTGTGCGTGAAGGCACCGGTTTCATCGGCGATCAGTGTAACGGCTTCACGGTCATCCAGCCGAAGGACGATCTCTGCCCCCGGATCACTCGTACCGGCGATGATCTGATCGCCAGCCAGCGCATATTCCTCCGGCTGCGAAGTGATGGTCAGCGGAGTACGCAGCGCACTGGCATTGACGGTGAAGGTTTCGGTGCGATCTGTATACTTGCTGTGGGTAGCGGTGAATACAACCTCATGATCGCCAGCTTCCGTCAGCGGCAGGGTAACTGTGAATGCGCCACTGCTTGTCACCTTGGTGGTGATCTCCTGACCATCGAGCGTGACCTGCAGTTTGCCTCCCTTGGTGATTGTTCCCTTGATAGTCACATCACCCAGATCGGCTTGCAGGGGGAATGCTTCGTCCAGTTCAAAAGAGGTCAGCTGTGGCTGGAGCTTCACACCGAAATTCAGCGTGTTGAAAGGAGAATAGCCGGTGATGTACTCATTCTCACGCTTCGTGCGCAGACTGCTCCGTCCAGCCATGCGATCGCGCACAACATAGGTCATCACATATTCCTGACCATTTATGTATCGGATGTACATTCTGCCAGACTCATGGGCAGCAGGAGGAATAGTTGTGAAGCCGCAGTCAATATAGGCTGCTCCGCCGCTGCCGCCGTATTTTGCAGAGAAGGTGTCGTACTTCTCCAGCAGCTGTCCATCGTTCGCCAACGCAAGCAACTCTTTACGTTCACTGGAAGACAGGTGACGAAGATGCCACACTTCACGGCTCGTTTCATTTACGAATCGCTCCATGCGAATACAGGCATCATCCGGGAAGCCTTCAAAATACGCTTCCCAGAGGAGCGTGTCTTCAGCAAAACGGGCGCGGATATCTTCCTCAGACTCGCCACGGCCCACAAGAAATGACATGTGTTCATCCAGATTATCGCGGTGGATGATTGTCCACTTGGAGGAAGAGCGGAAGTAGCCCTTCATCTCGTCAAGACCAGGGAATGTGATATAATTCTTTGCCACATCCATTTCCAGCTCAGCGAGGGAAACCACTGGGAGTAACACAAAAGCCAATACGATGCACAGAAGCCGTTTCATGATAACCTCCAATAGGTATGTAGGGTAGGAAAGACGCTACACTTACATTATATATGTACTACTCTGGTTTTTCAAGTTTGCTGCGGAGTTTTACAAGTGTGCTGAAAGAGGCTGGCTGAATGTAGTAGATGGAGTTCAAAAACCATGACAAAGAAAAAACAGGCTCTAACGAGCCTGCAAGTATTCAGAGGAGCGACAGCGATCTCGATGAATCCCAGCTTGATCTTACCAGTTACAGTGACTCTGATGTTCTTAACCATTGCCCAAACCTTGTTTGCAGTGTTCTTCATACTACACATCGCCTCCTCAAAAATGTTCTCTACTGTCGCCTTTGAACCCTTTGGGTCTGGTACGCTGCAAGGAGGCATGACCACAGCGCGGAATCATTGTATTACAAAGTAATGCCGTTGTCAAGATCGTAGAGTGTCCGATTATGTCAGCGATTGATACAGTTTAGTATCTTATCGGTGTATAGAGGGACTGATCAATATGGCACTCAATAAAGATGACTACGGTGTACATGGAAACGGAAAAGTATTAGGGATGCTCTTTAGTGGCTATGTGACCTTGCACATTACAATCGTTTAGGGTATAATTTTGCTGTTTAGAGAGTTGCAATACATATCGCATTCACATGTATTCGAGTAAAACCCGGGAGGGCATGCATCCTCTTTAGCGTCTATGCATATGAGGAGGTATCACATGAAACAGAATGCAACGATGGAAGAACAGTACATCGACTTGATTGTTTTGCCTCCTGTTTGTTGTGAGATAGGAAAAGGGAGCCTTGCTGCTGCAAAGCTCCCCGGTTGGGAATGTTCAGTAGGCGCGACCAAAGCTGTGGAAGTGGGTGCGCCAGTAGGAATCGTTGAGGTCGGCATATCCGATGGGATTGCCGCAGTGAATCATCATGCCGTCGCCGACATATAGTCCGCAGTGGGTAATGCCGCTGACGTCGCCTCCCATTGTGCCTTCAAAGAACACCATGTCACCAGGACGTGCATCCTCCGGAGCGACTGGCTCACACGCATGATACAGGCCGGTTGCCCCAAGTCTGCCGGTATTCCGTACACCGGTGACTGTGTAGATGTAGGACAGGAATCCTGAACAGTCGAAGGAGGTTTCGGGACTGTCACCGCCCCACACATATGGGTAGCCAACATATTTGGTGGCTTCAGTGATCAGCAGGGCGAAGTTGGGATCAGCGTCCAGATATGCCTGGGGAACATCGTAGATCACGGGTTCCTTCAGCTCAGACGCATACGGATTGCCAGAGAAGATATCGGGCATATTGCCCAGGGTGGACATATACATGGCGTACAGGCCCAGCTGTCTCCGGCTCATGGAGTACACCGGCTGATGCGAGAGGTTCTTGTTGACCAGCGTAACAGTACAGATGGAGTAGGTGTATGGTTCGCCATCCCGATAGCGAGTCACATTGCGAACCTCCGTATCAAAATCATATTGCAGCGCGAAGTAGGTTTCAAGAACCGGGTAGGCGTCTTCAAGCGTCCATTCGTTGCCGTTGAACCGGGCGCTGATGATGGCAATCAGTACATGGGGATCATGCCAGATGTCGTCCACATCGTACCGATACTCATCGTACTCCGGGTGACGGCGCTCGAATTGGTCGATCTCCCTCTGCAATTCGCGCTCCATGTTTCTATAAGCGCGCTCTGTGGCTTTGATGTCATCTTCTGTTGCCGGGTAAGTGCCGATGGCGTTGACATTAACGATGGTCTGGACGAGTGGCGCACAGGCTGATACCGTACTCATGATCACCATCAGCAAGGCTGCCAGAGCTGCGATCAGCCATACATGCTTATTCTTGGGCAGACTGGTCATCAGTTCGCCGAGCTTGTCCGATGCTTTACCAGCAGTCTTTCGGGTAGAGTTGGCAGTCTTACCTGCAGAACCTTTACGCGAAGCATAGTAGCTTTTCTTGACAGAACGCTTCTGCTGCTGACGCGACTGCGGATTAGAGCCAGTGGACGGCTTCTCATGTGCTGCTTTGGCTTGCAGAGCACGAACATTGGCTTTGTCAAGCTGCCGCTCTGCATTGTCAGCACGGCGGTGATCACGGAGTTGGCTGGTTTGCCTGACATGAGCAACAGCTCTGTTCGTGGCTTCAACAGACCGGATTCCGGCATCAGCTGCACTGACTGATACGTTGCTGTCTTCATTGCTGTTTTGAATGATCTGATGTATTTCCGCAGAGGTGACATCGGACATTCCATGATGCAGCTTGGAGGGCGGTTTGGTTGTGCTTTCAAATGTCAGGCGAGTGGACAGCTTTCCTGTAGTGGGATCAGCTGAAACCTGCCGTACCAGCTTCTTCTGCTGGGGCAGCTTTGCTCTCGCAGCATCACGCTTGTCAGCAGCCTTTTGTGCCTTGCGCAGGGGCTTTTTCAGCTCAGGGGTATTCAGCTCCTCCTGCGTAAATCGGAGTCGGGGTGCAGGAGCAGCACGGACGTCGGGTTTTCTCATGGTTTACCTCCTTACGCATCGCCGTGTTCGGCGAGCCAACGCTGGTACTGGATTTCAGCCATGTGGTCGGCATCCGATGCAGCGATACAAAGGATGCCGGTGAAGAACAGGACGGGAATGATCAGCAGGACGAGGATAACATAGATGAGATTCATGCGGGTTCCTCCTTGTGATTTACTTCTTCCAGCTTGGTGGTCATCAAACGGTAGAGCAGAGTATCCTTGGGGAAGTGGTCAACGAAGGGCAGGATCACATTGCCGTAGAACAGCAGACCTTCACCTGCGCCTGACTGGGTAACATAGGACAGCTGATGAGGGCTGATATTGAGCTGCTTGGCAAGGATTTGCCTGTCGCCACCACCCTGGTTAAGCATGATAATGAAGTCGGAGTTCTCAAAGATACGGTCGTTCAGTTCGGGTGCGAGAATCTGCAGGAACGATACAGAACCGACCTTTTTGCCCATGGAGAAGATGCGGCTGTTCCGGAACTCAAAGGAGCTGGGGGCGATGAAGTCCTTGGTGGACAGCCCACTGGAAGGAAGCCAGTTCCAGTCGAACATAAAACGGTCAGGGGAATCCATGTGGAAGATGCGGTGCATCAGCTCCAGTCGAGCTCTGCCGTCCAAAGACTCTGCACGGACGCCGAGTTTCTTGAAATTGGTCAGAATATCAAGCTCAATACGGTTCAGGCGCGCCTTGGCCGTTTTGATGCCATCAGCTTCGATGCCAAAGGTGATGTACTTGGTCTTTGTCAGGCCGTTGTTGCCCTTGGCGAGCTGGTCCAGCAGCATGGTTTCATATTCCGTGCGGATCGCGTTGAAGGCATCGTCAGCTGCGGGAATGCGGATGCTGTCCTCAAAGGATTCTGCTTTGGTGCTCAGATTCAGAAAACTGAACTGAAAGCGGATGGAAGGGTCGAAGTAATTCAGGAAATCGCACCAGCCGTCAAAGATCGAGGTCTTATCCTCATTCATTGCAAGCTGGTAGTTGATGTCCTGATACTGGATGGTACGGGTATAGTAGGTATCAGTCACCCGGCAGATACCGTCTGGCCACATGCGTTGATAAGGGATCGTATCCTGTGCAGTATGCGGGACTTTCTTATCTCGTCTTGCACGGGATGAAATCTCGGCGAGCTGCTTGCGTTCAGCGCGGGTCAGTCTGGGTTTATGCCGGGGAGTCGGGGTCTTTGCAGCGGACAATCCGTCTGACCTCCTTGTCAATCTGGATTTGCTGCGCAATGGCAGCATAGAAGTTGTCGGTCTGATACGGTCGCTGCTTGGGGCGGATAAACTGTGTCTTCACGATATGACTCAGGAGTTTTTCCAGCGGCATCCCATTCTTTTCATAAACGCCGAAGAGAAACAGGGGCAGCATGGCGATCATCATGAGCATGGCGGCAGGAGTGTTGCCGATCACGCCCTTGGTGAGGAAAAACAGCGGCACACCGATCAGCGCACCGCCGCCGAAGCAAACAACCTGACGCTTGGTAAGGTTGAGAATGAATTTGGATTTGACCTTCGAGAGGTCTTTGGGTACAGTAACGTAGGCCATGTGTAGCCTCCTTTACAGATTAGTGGGCATTGAAGACACTCTTGCTCAGACTGCTTGTCTTGAAGAGCGTGAAGCAAAGGAGTACGGTGTAGCCCACACAAGTCCAGATGGCGCTGATGATATCGCCGCTGACAGCCACCGTCTGCAGCAGTACAGCGTAGATGGCGACGCACAGGATGATGAGGAAGGCCTGAAATCCCAGGGCAAAAAGCGATCTGAGATAGTTCTGACCCATCTGCCCGGCTTCGCGGTTCACCATGGTCGCCAGGGGGATCGGCGCAACGGAAGTGACCATATAGATCTCAATCATGCGGCCATACACGACCACAAAGATACAGATCGTCAGCGCCCAGCTAACAATGGAGATCAGCATGGTTTGGAACCACAGGCCGAACAATGTGCCGACGTCCATTTCCATCAGGCGATCTTCGATATTCGTGATGACGGATTCAAGGTCGATAGCTGTATCGGCGATGATGACGCCGGCTGCGTTGTTCACCACAGTCTGAGCGACTTCAAATATGCCCATAACGATGTTCCAGGTGTTGGTGACAATCATGACAGCGCAGAAAGTCTTCATGATCCACTTGAAAAAGTTGAAGGTCTCGAACTCCGCCATATTGTTGCGTTCGATGATCATCTGGATCAGCTCATATGTCATCACGAAGGTCAGAATCAATCCTGCAATGGGGATGATGACGTTTTCAGACAGGCTTTTGACCATGTTGAAAACGCTGGCATTCCAGCCCTGCGGTGTTGCGCCTACGACAGCAGCGACGTCAGCGACCTGGTCGTTGATGGAGTCGAACATGCCGGTGAGGTTACTGATAATGCCGCCGACAAGCAGGTTTTTCAGCCATTCGGTGATCTTTTCCCAGATAAAGTTCAAGGAGCTTCTCCTCCTTTACAGAAGCCCCTCCCGCTGGGACGGGAGGGGCCGTGGTTGATAAGATCGGGTATTATCCGAAAAGCGTGGAGAGCATGGGAACGAGGGTGATGCCGATCAGGGCGACGCCGCCACCGGCCATCAACTGCTTCATACCCTGAGACTTGGCACCGGGATTGTCATTGCCGTAGCCCTCCAGGAGGTTGATAACGCCCCAGATGCCGAGACCAGCGCCCAGAGCAATAACGAGAGTCTGAAGTGCAGAAATTGCAGCCTTGAAGAATTCCATGGATAGGGGTACCTCCGATAAATAACATAAATAAGATAAGAGTGGAATAGAAAACAGCCGCCTTGTTCAGACGGCTGGTAGGTGATATGGGTGGAGATTACTTCTCCATATTGATGCTGGCGATAGCATCGTCATGGCACATGGCGACATAGTCGCACATGGCGTCAAAGGCATCATCCCAGATGCCCTCGGACTGAGCATGCATCTGATCAGCGGTACACTGCATACCGCTGATAGCTGCGAAACGGCTGAGATGCTCACGGGTGATGGCCATGTCGGTCAGCTCCATCATGTGCCGGAATGCCGCACAGGTTTGGGGACTCAGGCTGGGATCAAGCTCAGGCACGAAGTCCTCGTTCTCGATATCAGCCGCATCTGCAGTAACTTCATCCGCTTCTTCAGAGCCGCAAGCATCGGGGGTGTTGAGCGTGTTAATCACACTCTTGAGCAGCTCCATGCACGGGCCCAGCTCTTCGAGCGCATTCTCATGCACATCGATGGCCAGGCTTGCCTTGCCAGAAGTGAACAGGCGACTGCTTTCCATGAGCTGGTGGGAAACATGGATCAGGTTTTCGGTGATATTGACCAGCATAAGCGTGGTCTTGAGAGTCTTGTTCATGGGTGAATAGTTCCTTTCAAAGTGGGGATCAGCCGCCATATATAGCGGCAGGGTCAAGAGGAGCATCAGGATCAATCTCATCTTCTTCTCCCACCTTGGCTTCAAAAGTCTCATAAGTATCGGATGCCTTGAGTTTGAGACGTGTGGACAGGTATCTCTCAATGTTGAAGGCATTACGAGGGTCGGCATCCGACAGATAACGATAATTCGGATGCTTGGTGATGTCATACTTGCGGCTCAGGAAAGGTCGTACACCGCGTAGCTGCAGGATGCACATACCTCCGTCCATAACTGCCAGTTCGTCCACTGACATCAGCTCCTTGCCGAGCTTTTGATAATTCAGACTGTGCGATACTTCACGACCACGAGATTCCCCCGTGTTGAACGTATCGATTGTTTCCTTGCCCAGAGTTTCAGCCATTTCTTTCAGGGTGGACTTTTCTTTGCCGCCCAAGAAGATCAGGCTGTCCATATTGCCAATAATCGTGTCCGCGTTGTCCTTATAGATCGCTTTAAGCTGTGACTGCGCCTGCAAAACGAGGCAGGCAGAGATCTCGCGGCTGCGGATCGTAGCCACCAGCTTTTCGAGGTTTGGGATTTGTCCGATGTTCGCGCACTCATCAATCAGACATCGAACGTGAACAGGGAGTCTGCCGCCATATACATCGTCGGCTTTCTCGCACAATAAGTTGAATAACTGGGAATAGATCATGCTGATCAGGAAATTGAAGGAAGCGTCCGTATCGGACATAATCAGAAAGAGCGCCGTTTTCTCATCGCCAAGGGTGTCCAGCTCCAACTCATCGTAGCTGGTGATCTCACGCAGCTCCTCTATGTCAAAGACTGCGAGGCGAGCGCCGCAGGAGATCAGAATACTCTTGGCCGTTTTGCCTAAAACAACTTGTCAAGGACTTTTTACTTCGATTTCGACTTTCATCTTTCTGTTTTTTGCAAAAAGAAACACACCCGATGGCAATGTGCCTGTCGGATGCGTTCAAGATGCAATTGTGTGTGCTCAGTTTAGAACGGCAGCATAGGTGTCCTTTTCGCTGATTGGGAGGTCAAAAAAGCTCATAGCCTGTTCAAGCGTCCAGCCGTTCTTCTCCATCGCTTTCTTCAGCATGGCTATCGTGCCTTGAAGAAGTCCTTTTTCCATGCCGCGTTCCATAACACCCTGGCTCAGATTGCACATATGACCAACCTCCTCCTCGATTTGTTCGGTCATTTCAATTCCATAGTGATTTTCAAGGATGCCCTTGCGCTGTTCGGCGGAAAAGTCGCCCTTCAGCAGAATCTCCAGCATCCCAATCACATTCTGGTCAAGCTCCGCTTCGTTGATGCTGCCATCCTGATTCTGAGGAACATCCCCCAGGCGAATCATAATGACGGACAGCAGATCATATTCCTCCGGGTTCTTGACAACATGGCCGACCAACTGCTGTTCCCTCATAGAATATGCTGTGATGGTCGATTGCTCTCCTTCAGGCACGCTGGAACAAATCCAAATCGAATATACCTTCTGGATGCCGTCATAGTCCGAACCCGTGAACTCCACGTTCTTCTGCGCAGAAATCAGGCGGCTGCAATAGTAGATTGCCCGTTTCAACAGAGAATAGCCCGGATTCGATTTGTTCTGCGCTTCAACGTTTACGATAATTCCGATCACATCGTCATCTTTTGGAGCCAGCGCATTGAACCGAATGTCATAGAAAACCGTACCCTCTGTTACGGTCTTGTCCTCCGTGTTTCCGCCCCGGATGCGGGGATTGGTTTCATCCACATGAACGCCCACGCTGGCGACAGAAGGCGTGCCTTCGATGTAGTGGTTCATGATGTCCTCAATGGAGCAATCCCGATATTCGAGCAGACATTCCTTCATGATGCGGGCAAGAAACGGTTTGTGTGCCAGTAGGTGCTTGACCGCTGCGTCGTAGGCAGCTGCATCATTCACAACAGAAACGGCGTGTCCGGCAGGTGTTTCCTGATTCATCTGGCATCGCCTCCTTTCCAGCTTTATTGTAGCACAGAATCCCTGTTGTTGCAAGTGGAAACGCTGTACGAGCTGTTTACGCTGCTCACTTCGTTGATTTCGTAAGCGGCTTGAAAATGCTCGCTGAATATCCTGAGCAATGGAGCCATGAATAGAGCGTTTTCAGTTCGCCACCGTAGCCACCACCACATTCATACCATAGTAGAAGCTGCCCACATCAGAAAGCCGGATATACACAGCGTATTGGGCTTCAATGCTGTTCTCCTCCGCAGAGGGAATCCGGGAGATCTTCTCCACCGTGCCGGATCCCGGCTCGCCCATGTTCTCGATATACTGGCAGGAAACATACACCGTGTCGCCCACTTGGATGCTGTACAGGACACTTTCCGGCGCATAGGCTACAACGCGAAGTGCGTCATCCGGGTAAAGCTCTGCAATCTGAACGGGAGCGGCAACTGCGGTGCTCTGCGCCGTCTGGGTGGTCTGCCCATCTGAAGATGCAGCCCCTGCCGCATCGGCTGTCTCCGTCGCAAGCTCATCACCGATAGCTACATGAAGCGCAGCAATGATGCCGTCTGCGGGAGCATCAACGCTCTCGTGATTTGTGCGGCCAGGTGCAAATAAGCCACTGACTGTCTCGTACAGTAGTTCGCCTTTGCTGACCTGCGTACCGTTCGTGACATGGAATCTGACCAGAACCCCGTTGCCTGTGCTGGCAATCATGTCAATTGTTTGCATCGTGTCGCGCCCGATGTAGGAAGAATAGCTGTAATCCTGCTCGCGGTAGACGGACACCGATTCTCCCTTCAGAAAGGTCCCCTCCGTTACCTTGACCGTGTACTTGCCGTCCTTCACCTTGACCACCATGCCGATTCCCTTGTGGGTGTTGTCCTTGTAACAGCGAAGGTAAACGGTTTCGCCGGGGATTACGCGGACGGTGCCATTGTTCGCGTTCTTCGCCGTGGCGGTCATGGTGTACCGGTTTGCCGGGTCGATGTAGGCGACAGCGCCGTATTCTTCCACAATGTCCTCGACTTCCTCTCCCGGCTCACCAAAGAGGTAAACTGTGCCATCTGTGGATGCGTAGACCTTATGTGTGGAGACGGTTGCAATGACGTCTCCGGCAGAAACATGATCGCCAACAGCACAGTTGATCTGCTCAATCACACCGTATGCAGAGCTGACAATCGGCTGGGGCTGGGTACAAACCACTGTGCCGTAAATTAGGATGGATTCCGCCAAGGCCAATCCTGCAGGCATCATTGCCAGCATCAGCGCCAGGCAAAGGATAAAGAGCTTCTTCATGTTGATTTTCTCCCATTCTGTTTTGTCAGGAAAGCACCGCCCAGGACGGCGAGCATTCCCCATCGGATGAGCCACGCCGCCAGCTGGATGACGCTTTTTTCGCGGGTCAGGAGCTGCATCGCCGCCGCGCTGTCCTGGTGGATCGCCCAGAAGCGGGTGATGTAGGACGAAACGCTGACCGGATTTTCGGGAATCCAGTCGGTGAAGACCAGAGCCGGGGCAGTCAGGAGCTTCATGGCGGTGACGGTGGCGCCCGCTGCCGCCGCGCCCAGCAGGAGCAGCAGCGCGGTTTGCCCGGCCAGCCAGGGCAGCATGTCCCGGAGGTATCGCGTTTTCAGGCGCGCCTGGGCGGCGGTGAGGACGGCTTTGCCCAAGCGCAGCGTCCGCCGGAGCAGCCAGACCGCCAGCAGCAGCGCGGTTACGATGGCGCACCACCGCAGAGGCATGGCGGCGGCGTATTTCTCCCTGGCCAGGTCGTGAAAGCTGCCGCCCGCGCACCGCTGGCGCAGGGCCGTCTCCGCCAGAATCGCCTGTTTCGCGCCAAGCACGCGGATTTCCAGCGTGTCCATCTCCAGCGCGAGGGCGGCGGTGATGGGCACATACGCCGCGCTTTCGTCCGTCTCCCCGAATCGCGCTTTGCCGCCCACCACGCCGACGATCTCCCAGCCTGCGCCCGCCAAATGCAGCGTTTTGCCCAGGGCATCGCCGCCGCTGAACAGGGCGTAGGCAGCGGTTTCATCAATGACCAGGACGTGCCGCTGCTGCTCCACATCGCCGGGGCTGATGTACCGCCCCTGCTTTAGCGTCTCGTGGCAGACCTCCGGGTAAGCCGCGTCCACCGCGTAGAGCGTCACGCCGATCTCATCCCGTTCGCCACTGAGGGAAAGCCCCTGCTTTCTGGCGGAAATGGTGACGGATGCAGCAATTTCCGCCAGCTCCGCCGCCGCCTTTTCCGCCTGTGGGTAGGTTTCCGCCAGATTGCCCGCAGGCAGCACATATTGGCACAAATCCGCCGTCTGGCTGAGCAGGATGCACCCTGGCAGCATCAGGCACAGCCCAAAAATCAGCAGGATAATCCCGAATTTCTTACTCATAGGGCATCACTTCCGAGCCGGGGGCAATGGCGCGGTCCTCCATGTAGGCGACCTGCACATTGTCATAGATACCGCTGACGGATACCGTATCGCCGGCTTCGTCCAGCACCGTGACCTTATGTTCCTCAATCGTCAGGATGGTCTGGCCGAAGGCATTTTGCGACTCCTTCACAACGTATACGCTGCGGCTGCTGCCGCTGCCCCGCACGGCGCTGGCGGGCAGCAGGTAGCTGGTCTGGGCCGAAGTGTAGCCGATTTGCATGGACGCACCCTGTCTCATCAGGCAGGACACGGTGTCGAGCGTGGCCACATCCTTGGCGCTCAGGGAAACGGTGACGACGGGATTGCCCCGGCTGTCATAGCCCGCATCGGTCACGGTGGTTTTGACGGACGTCCCAAACCGTCCGCTGACGGTGACGCTTGCGCCCGCCGAAATGCTGCGGGAGGTGCCGGACGTGTCGGCGATCAGCAGCATATCCGAACCCTCAGCGCTGAGGGTGATCGCAGGGGGCACACCGTCCCAGGACTGCCCGACTGTAATGTTGACATCAACGACATACCCATCATGAGTGGCGACAATCTGCCGGGTACTTTGTTCCAGCGTCTGGAGGCGGATGATTTCCGCAGTCGCAGCTTCCATCTGTGCTTCCAGCTCCCGGCGTGTCATGGTGTAGCTGTAGGCTTCTTCTGTGATTCCCAGACGATCCGCCTTGTCCATAAGGGCCAACGCTTCCGTGACTTCCTGCTGTGCCGCGTCATAGACCGCCTGTGCTTCGCTCGTATCGCCCTGAAGGCCGGTCGCCACAGAAAGCGTGATTTCCGCATCGTGCAGCTTGTCATAAGCAGCGACCAGCGCGTCGTAAGCCGCCAGCCAGTTTTCATCGGTTCGCTGCATGCGAAGAGTAGCATGCTGACGCTTCAGCGCCAGCCATTCCTCCTGTGCGGAGGAATACAACTGCTCCTGAACGGCAATCAATACCTCCACGCCGGAAAAGGATGTTTCAAAGAGAACATCGCCTGCCTTAACTGCCATACCGGGAATCACATGGACTTTGGTGACGGTCAAGGCTGTTCCGTCCGGCAAAGCGAGGGTGATATCCTCAGTTTCTGAAAAGTGCAGCATCCCTGTCAGGGAAATGTTTTCCGTCAGCCGCCTCTGTCGCGGCGTAACCAGCATGACCTTCGCGGTGGTCAGCGTTCGGATGGTGCCAGAAAAGAAGAAGCAGACGATCAACAAAGCCAGCAGTGCCGCGAATCCTTTCAATACTTTTGTTTTCATCATTTCATCTCCGATAGCGCAATGCCCGTCATGATGTCGTCCTGGAAAAACAGGTAAATCAGCAGCGCGGGCAGCAGGTACAGCACCGCGCCCGCGAACTCCACGCCGGTGCTTTCCTGCGAAAGCTGGTTGAACACCACCGACAGCGGGTGCAAATCGGTTCGATTGGGCAGGAACACCAGCGGCTGCTCCACCATGTTCCAGCAGTCCGCGAAGGACAGCGCCACCGCCGCGCCGATCATGGCGCGGGAAACCGGCAGGGCGATGTGGACATAGCACCGCGCAGGTCCTGCGCCGTCGATCTGCGCGGCCTCGAACAGCTCGCCGGGGATGCCCAGCATGCTCTGCCGCAGCAGGAACACATAGAAGGGCGACGTCAGCGAGGGCAGGATGATGGCCCACATGGTGTCCATCAGGCCCAGGCGGCGCAGGGTCAGCACCGTGGGCACCATGGTCACCTGGAAGGGGAGCAGCAGGAGCACGATGACGGCGAAGGAAATCACGTCCCGTCCGCGAAATTCAAACCGGGACAGGGCGTAGGCCAGCATGGGGATGATAACGATCTGCCCCAGCAGCGTCGCCGCCGTGTAGCCGATGCTGTTGAAGTAGTAGCGCAGGAGGCTGGTGTCCTGAATGAGGACGCGCCAGTATTGATCCAGGGAGAAGAGGTTCGGGCGCAGTTTCAGCTCCATGAGGGCTGTGCCGTACTGGTTCCGGGTCTGCATGAACGCCTTGATTTCCGTCGGTGCGCAGAAGGAGTACACCGCCGTCAGCACCAGGGGCAGCAGAATCAGCAGCGCCAGCAAGGTCAGGATCAGCCGGAGGAGGATATGCCTTTTTTTCATATGCTCCTCCTTACTGCGCGGCCCGCCGCTGCAACAGGAACAGCATGGCAAAGAGCACCAGCACGATAACCGCAAAGGAATACGCAGCGGCGGTGACCATCTGATAATCGAGGCGGGAGAACATATTGTTCATGTAATGTTGGAGGGTGTACACCGAGCGGTCCGGGTAGGACCCGGCGATGATGTACACCTCCTTGAAAATCTTGAAGGTGTTGATCCAGGCCAGCACGAACACTAAAAACGCCGTGGGCAGAATATGGGGCAGGGCCACCCGGAACGCCTTGACGAAGAAGCCGCCGCCTTCCAGCGTGGCGTACTCATACAGGGACTGTGGGACCGTCTGCAAGGCCGCCAGGAAGATCACCATGCAGAAGCCGAGATTTTTCCAGATGAACATGACAATGATAGGAACGCGCAGCGCATCGCTTTCCAGCCACATGACGCGCTGCAATCCCAGCGCGTCCGCCACACGGTTCAGGGGCCCGCCGTAGTCAAAGAGAACGAGCCACACCAGCAGCATGGCGGAGGACGGCGCGAGGTACGGCAGCAGCGCGGAGGAACGGAAGAATCCGCCGCGCGGGCTGATGGATTGCAGGAGCAACGCCAGAAAGAAGGACGCAACCCACAAAATCGGCGCGCTGATGACGGATAATTCCAGCGTGTTTTTCAGTCCAAGCTGGAACATCTTGTTTTGCCAGAGGGATTCATAGTTTTTCAGCCCCACGAATGCGTTCGCCTTGCTGCCGTCGGTCACGCTGTAGAAAATGCCGCTGAACAGGGGAATGACGTAGAAAATCAGCAGCAGGAGCAGACCCGGCAGGAGGAACAAAAGGAACACCCTTCCTTTTCTAAACATACAGCTTTCCCAGCTTCCATTAAAGCTATTTAACAGTTATGTTCATCTATCCATTATGGTCAAAGTTTTTTACCCATACTATGAAAAAGATTCGGTGGGTGATGCTGTTACTCCCCGTTCTCCATACGAATCATCGTGGCCACGCGCTCCATCTCGGTGATGAACTGCTCCATGGACAGCTCGCCGTCCAGGTAGCGGAACTCCAACGTGTAGAACGTATCGCTGTACAGGTCGAACACCGTGGGCGGGATGAACGCCATATGTGGCATGACCGCCTCCCAGACCGCGATGTCCTCGGAGGAGACTGCGTAGCGATCGGCCTCAATCATGGCCAGCGTGGCCTCGTGGATATCCAGCTCATCCTGCACGACGCGGCGTACCGATTCCTCGCAGGCCTCCAGCTTGTTTAACAGCGCATCGTGCGTTTTCGTCCACGCGGCGATTTCTGTGGCGTACCAGCTGTTCTCCACAGGCTCGCTTTCACCGGGGAAGAGGTAGAGCTTCTCCACGTTAGAATAGTGCTGCACCGCCCACTCCAGGAAGGCCACGGCCTCCTCCTTATGTTCAGAGTAGGGGTTGATGATGGCCACAATCATCTGTCCTCGGTAGATGATCTCGCCGTCCATCTCGATGGGCACCAGATGCAGGCCGGGACTGCTGGTAATGTCCACACCGGAGACAAAAGGCGCGGGCAGATCTTCCCATCCCGGGTTGTCGTTCAGGGCGTCGGTGATGGTGGATTGCAGCGCCATCAGCTCGCGATAGACGGGTGTGTCGAAGGATAGCTGCTCTCCCCGGGCGGATAGGGTGTCGATGTAGTGTTCCGTGGCGCGCATCAGGAACCAGCTGGGATAGTCCTCAATGTACTGCACCGGCAGATAGTCTTCGCTGATCTCCGGGGGATAGTTTTCCCAGCCATTGATGATCTCCGCCATATCAGCGAAGCTGCTCGGCACATCCAGCCCCATTTCCTCCAGCAACTGTGGGTCATAGGCCAGTTCCGTACACCAGACCTGCAGGGGCACAGCGTAGAGGTGGCCGTCCATGGTCACAGCGTCCTGAATGGTGTCGTACATCTGTCCAATCTTTTCTGCGATGATGTCCGAAGTTTCCAGCGCGGGGCAGTAGCCTTTTTCCATGAGCATATCAATGTCCTGGTTGCCTGTCCACAGGGTCATGATGTCGAAGCTCGTCTCCTGGAAGAGCATAGCGTTGACGAGTTCCTCCACGGAGTCGAAGTACTCGTAACCCACCGTCACTTCCACCTCAGGGTTTTCCTGCTGATATTCCTGAATCATATGGCCGCCGTAGAAGCCGGAAATGTAAAGGGACTCCGCCTGCGCCATGCCGAGTGGCAGGCAGAGAAGCAGGGAAAGCAAGGTGATCTTCCAAAGGTTTTTCATGAACATTATGCCTCCTTCGTGGATGAAATTTAGAAATGTTTACTTCGCCTGGTACGCGGCCAGCTCACCGGTGAAGATGTCCACACAGTAGCTGGGCGCGTAGAAGCGCCCCGTTTTTTCATTGTATAGTTCGCATTGGATGCACCACCCGGGAATGCACACATTCGACCAGTTGGGCATCCACATGGGTAAAACCCGGGTGATGCGCACCGTGTAATCCTCCCAGAAATCCTCCTCGCTATAGTCGGGGTCGTCCATCAACGCTCCAAACGCTGACTTGAGCAGGCCAGTTTGTATGTTATCAATTTCATCGAGCATGATATACTCCAGCACTTTCTTGGCCGCCTGCTGCCAGGGAATGGGAGTTCCGCTTAGTGGTGACGAAGAAGCGATTTCATAGGTCGACATTTTCATTTTCACCAGATGAAGATCGCTGTTAAAGGTGAATTCCGCCCATGGATAGTCCATGATGTGTGAGCCTGACTTTCCTTTCGCCTGCAAGCTGGAGCGATTGGCAATCTGACTTTTGTACTCTGTGGTTAAGCCTGCAATTTCGTAGGGAAGCAATGCAACAATGCAGTCTCCTCCTGAGCCCTGATTTTTGTCGGGTTCAAAGGAGTAGTGGGTCACATAACCCACGTTTTCTGCAGCTTTGTATCCCAGCTCTTCAAGAAAAGCAACACATTGTTCGTAAACCGTGGATAGATCAGGGGCTTCGACAGGATAGTACTCCTCAATGCTGCGGTTGATGATTAGTTTAGACATATATGCACCAAGCATATTGCACTTGGGCGCGCATGCTCTGATGTAGAAATCATCCACGGTTTCATAGTTTTCTCCTGTGCCAAAGCCTTCTGCCAGCGTGAAGTGATGACTCAGTGCTTCCATGAGGGTGGCTTTGCTGATTTTCTTGCCTTTTAGCTTGATTTGCAGAAACTGTTCCGGCAAAGTGTCGTTGACAATGGCATGGATGGTTACAGGGTGCCCGTTGTAGTTCAGCGTGCCCTCCGTCCAGAAGTTGTCCTCCTCCGCGAGGGTGGGGAGGGTTAGGCAAAGACATATTGCTGTGATGAGAATCTCTTTTATTAGTTTCATTTTTGTCCTTTCTGCAAACAGATCATCGATACTTGTACGCTTGTGAATCAGGTAGAAAGGAGTGGCTTCCCCCGTCCTCCCACACCACCGCTCATGCGGGCCCGCAAGCGGCGGTTCAGCTACTGGCATGGACATCATGTTTGGCTAGACATAAGAGTACTCGGCGATTTTACCTTATCTTCGGTCACTTACTTATCCTCCGGCAGATATCCTCTCACCGAGCAACTGCTTTCAAGGTGTCCGCTGCTTTACCATGCTGCATAACCAGCAACCGTCAAGCCCTTCCCTCTGTCGACTTTTACCGACTTCTCCGGAACTATGGCTCAGACTGACTTCTGTGGGCTCAGCCGAACCTTTCGATGTGGGTTACGCATTTCTACGCGTTCCCCACAGTTCTCCCCGCTTAAGGTGCAATAGCCTTCGTTCCATGTAGATGCCGCATTTACGTTACAGAGTCCGGGTAGTATGGGACTTCGACTTCCCTTGCAGTCTCGTACGCTCTGCTCCGCCTTTTTATACGATTTCTGTTCGTCGACTCAGAACTTTGCCTCCGGCTTCCTTCAGATTTCCCTTCGCGGAGAACACCTTTGCCTTTGGCTAACACTTCCTACTACCAAGCTTGTAGTGGACTTTCACCGCATAGCTATTGCATATGGCGGGCGAACAAAGGGAGAATGCCAGAGATGCGATTAACGCATCCCCGGCATCCCTATTGCCCAAAGCGTGCATCACGGGTCAAAACTGCCAGTGATTGTTACAAGCTGGGAATAATGAGTGGTATCCGTTTTGTAGGTGACCGGCTTCAAGGTCTGTGAGGTTGTGGGGCGTGTCCGATACGATAGCGTAATGGTGTTGCCCGTGCTTACTTCCGGCCGGTAAGTCACCTGCTTGGCCAACTGACGATTCCACAGGTGAACCGCAACCGCTCCAGTTATAGATGAACCATTGAGCGTGTAGGTGTTGAGCGTAAACAGGGCATAGGAACCTCCGCGGCTCTTGGTGTAAATTGAGGAAGGGCCGTATCCATCCTTGCCTGCTACGATGTCGTACTCGAATTCGGTGACAGTTGCAAACGCCGTGCTAACGCAAGCCATGCACAACACCAGAACCGAAACCAAAGCGATAATCTTCTTCATGGAAATTTCCTCCTGTTACTATAATACTTGCCCCTTGTTTTGTGAGTGAAACACAGGCATAGGGCATTTCGTTGCCTAAGCTGTTAGAATGAGAGAGCAAGGGCTTGACCAATTCCTCCAAGGACTGAAACGTCCGAAGACAAGTCAGTCAGCCGGCCTCTCATTACAGCAGTTGTATCTTCCAGCACATCGTGCCATCACCCCCCCTGTGTATCTTGTGATGATAAATCTTACTCCGGAAAAAGATTCCATTCACATTCAGAGCAGCTTTTGCGTCGCAGTACCAACGACACTGTAAGTATAGCAAAGAAAGTATCTGCGTTGATACGAAAGGCGCAAAAAGCGGCAATATGTTCCTAAAAAACGCTCAGTACACTCCAGACGGTTCAATTTATTAGACCTATAAGTTCACGACATTCTTCTCTCTTTAGCATATCATATACGGGGAGGTGGTGAGCGTGCACAATGGAACTATTGGCGCAGTGCTGTGCAGCTTGCGCAAGCAAAACGCGATGACACAGAAGGACCTTTCTCAAAAGCTCAGTGTTCATATCACAACAATAAAAAACTGGGAAAGCGGAAACTGCTACCCAGATGCGAAAAATGTATGTGCGCTTGCTGATCTGTTTCATGTTACAACGGATTTTCTGCTTGGCAGAGAGTCGAGTGAAACTATTTCACTGGAAGGTTTGTCTCCGGGTGCACGTAGGCAATTGCTCCATATTGTACAAGCATATATCGATACCATTCCATGTGGTACATCAAATCAAAGAAGCAGATGAGTCTATGCAAGTGGACTCATCTGCTTCTTTTTACTTGCTCGTTGCCTGCTTGCGGTTGTTAGAAACAACATTAGATTTGCGGGCAAGGATTTCCGGGACAGTCGGCTCATGGCATCCACGAGCACTTGCGCTGTACGCTCCCAAGTCTGCATAACGAGCAAACAACTTTTTCAGCATGGTTTTCTTATCCATACTTATCACCTCCAACATTATTTTATCATTTAATTGTGGGAAAGAAAATTTCCTGCACCAAAAGGTCGAGAATGTTCCTGAAACGCTTGTCGAAGGAAAAAAAGAAAGAACATTCTATACTTTTAAGCAGATAAAACTCTCCACAGCCAATTCTATTGCATAGACAAATAGGACAGAATATGCTACACTTTATTAAGAAACTAACGGAAGGAGACAAGTGTTTTGAATGTGATTATATGTGATGACGAAAGAATGTTCCTTACTTCCATTGAGCAAAAGGTTATGCAGTGGGCACAGAAGAATGGCCATTCTAATGGTATTGTTGTTCATACATTCACCTCTACCGAAGACCTTCTGGATGCATGGGAGCATGGATTACAGATAGATGTTGTGTTCCTGGATATTCAGGTTCCAGGGGAACTAAGTGGTTTGGCAGTTGCTAAAGAGATTCACAGTAACAATGAATATATTCCCATTGTATTTATCACCAGCTATGGTGAATATGCGGAGGAGGGCTATGTCGTCAATGCCCTGCGATATCTTCGCAAGCCAGTATCCGAACGTGCCATTGCTGAATGTATGGATATCCTCTGGCGGCGATGGGAACTCCAGCATAGGGAATGTGTCATGATCGAATTGCCCACCCAGGTATTGCGACTACCAGTGCAGTCTATTCTCTATGCGGAGGTTTCCGGGCATTACTGCATGATTAAAACAACTGATAGTGAACAGATTTATAAGCTGAAACTCCCATTGGATACCATTCGCAAAAAGCTGCCTGTCCACTTGTTTGTTCAATGCCATCGCAGCCTCATCGTCAATCTGATGTATATCCGGCATATAACCAACACAAACCTGACGATGGCAGACGGTACGCAGGTGCAGATTGGCCGGATGTATCAGCCACAGTTGATGAAGCAGTTCCGCCTTTACTACCTTGGAGGTCAAAGAGATGCTGATGACCATATCTGATTTAGTGATGAGTACCTATCAAGGCAGCATCTTTATTTACTGCCTAAAAAAGCAGTTCGTACAACGCACGCATTCGTTTCATTATGAGATTTGCAGCGTCTTACTAATGGTTCTCTATCTTTTATCTATCCAATATCTGCATCTTCCTCTTTCTGATAGCCTGATGTTTCTAATTCCACTCGTCTATATCAAATTGACATCACGGGATAAATTCCTGACCTGTGCGCTATGGGTAGTACTGGATGGGTTTTTGTTTATGGGTACGTTGACACTTGTGAGCAGCCTATTTGAGATTCAGATCGGCATCAATGGAAGCGTACTTTCAGCTTCACAGGAAACGATGATTATTTACAACTTCGTTGGTAATGCCGCATTGACGGTGGTGTTGAATATTGCAGCAAGAATCAACAAAGTTAAGTCCATCATTGCCAAAACAGAAATGATCATCTTCCTCTTAATGCTGCTTTTGAATTTCGTCATTAATGAATGCTTTTTTACAGCAAGATTGTCTGAAATCGATCAAAGTGCATTGCTGGTCGGAACCGTTTGCTCTTTCATTCTAATGATTCTCACCATGATTCTTTATGAACGAATGACATCTGTTGCTCAAAAGCAAAAGCAATCTGAATTGGCGGCACAAACAGCACAGCTTATCAGTGAACATCAGGACGAGCTGAAAAGCATTTACAAGAAAATGCTGGCGGAGCAGCATGATTTGCGGCACCGGGTTGCAGCCGCAGAGGAAATTCTGTCCGCTGGTACATTTAGTGAAGAACAAATGCAGCATATTCGCGGCTTGCTGAAAGAACGTCAGGAGGAACGAACATTCCTCACCGGCAATATGGCAGTAGATGCTATCCTCAAAGCAAAATATGCAGTCATGGACAATGTGGGAATCGCATTTGAATTTGTGGAATATCCGCTTGAACCGCTGCCCATCCCGGAGCAGGATTTCTGTATGCTGTTGGGCAATCTCTTGGACAACGCCATTGAAGGCGTCATGCGGCTGCCTGCGTCTGCACCGTCC